>JBGUNO010000048.1:0-44487 GCA_045117415.1 Prevotella sp.
CTATGATGGCGAACTTACTCCGTCTCGGCAAAAAAAGAATGAATTCTTTTGTTTTGCTCTCGACTTTTCGTAACTTTGCAAAAGAAATGTGGAATTTATGGACGAGACCAATAAAATACCTAATGAGTGGAATCAGTTCTATTTGAAAGATGTGTCGTTTGTCAATCTAATGACACGCCGTATCTTCAATATACTGATTGTCGCGAACCCCTATGATGCCTTTATGTTGGAGGACGACGGTCGTATTGACGAGAAACTGTTTGACGAGTATATGGAACTGGGATTGCGTTATCCCCCTACGTTTACTCAGGTGAGTACGACGGGGGAGGCGGAAGAAGTGCTGAAGACAACAGATATCGACCTAGTTATCTGTATGCCTGGTAATGCTGATAACGATGCTTTTGCCGTAGCACGTAATGTGAAGCAATCGGCGCCGCAGATTCCCTGTATCGTACTGACTCCTTTCTCACACGGTATTACCAAGCGTATAGAGAATGAGGATATGTCCATCTTCGACTATGTGTTCTGTTGGTTGGGTAATACCAACCTCATTCTGTCTATCATCAAACTGATAGAGGATAAAATGAATATCGAGCACGACATCAAGGAGGCAGGTGTACAGATGATTATGCTGGTGGAGGACAATATCCGTTTCTATTCTTCCGTGTTGCCCAACCTTTATAACTATATCCTCGCCCAGAGCAAGAATTTCTCCACGGAGGCATTGAATCCCCATGCCGCTGCCCAGCGAAAGAGAGGTCGTCCCAAGGTAGTGCTTGCCACGAATTATGAGGAGGCGATGGAATGGTATGAGCGTTATCATGATAATGTACTGGGTGTCATCAGTGATACCCGTTTCCCGATGAAGACAACGGCGGGTCGACTTTCCCATGTGGAAGAAGGGGACGCAGAGGCTGGTCTGAAACTGTTGCGTGAGATTCGCAGACGCGATGAGTATGTGCCCCTGATCCTGCAAAGCAGTGAGATTGTCAACAAGGAGAAGGCGGAGGCGGAGGGCTTCGATTTCATCGACAAGAACTCCAAGAAGATGAATATCGACCTGCGCCATGTCATAGAAGAACACATGGGCTTTGGTGACTTCATCTTCCGCGACCCTGTGACGCATGAGGAGGTGGCACGTGTCTCGACATTGAAGGAGTTACAGGATAATATCTTCAAGATTCCCAACGACTCGATGCTCTACCATATCTCCCGTAACCATATGAGCCGTTGGCTCTGTGCCCGTGCCATCTTCCCCGTCTCTGCTTTCCTTAAGACGGTGACGTGGCATAAGTTACAGGATGTAGATGCTCACCGACAGATTATCTTTGATGCCATCGTTCAGTATCGTCGGATGAAGAATATCGGTGTGGTCGCCGTCTTCGACCGACTGAAATTCGACCGTTATGCCCACTTCGCCCGTATCGGTGAAGGCTCCTTGGGAGGAAAAGGACGTGGTCTTGCCTTCCTCGATAATATCATCAAGAGGCATCCCGAACTTAACCAGTATGAGAATGCGTCGGTATCCATTCCCAAGACCGTCGTGCTCTGTACGGATTTCTTTGATGAGTTCATGGACAAGAACAACCTATGGGGAATTGCCTTGAGTGACACTTCTGATGAGGAAATCCTCCAGCACTTCCTCAAGGCACAGTTACCGGATGCCCTGATTGCTGACTTCTTCACTTTCTTCGAAGCGGTGAAGTCACCTATTGCCGTGCGTTCCAGTTCTCTTTTGGAGGATAGCCACTACCAGCCATTTGCAGGAATCTACAGCACTTATATGATTCCTTATCTAGAAGATAAATATGAAATGCTGCGGATGCTCGCCTGTGCCATCAAGGGTGTCTATGCCTCTGTCTATTACAAGGACTCAAAGGCGTATATGACAGCGACCTCTAATGTCATCGATCAGGAGAAGATGGCTGTCATCCTGCAAGAGGTGGTGGGACATCAGTATGGTGACCATTACTATCCCACCTTCAGTGGCGTGCTGCGTTCCCTGAACTATTATCCCATCGGTGACGAGACGGCAGAGGAGGGTATTGCCTCGCTTGCCCTGGGATTGGGTAAGTATATCGTGGATGGCGGACAGACCTTGCGCGTCTCACCCTATCATCCTAATCAGGTGTTGCAGATGTCGGAAATGGATACGGCACTGAAAGAGACACAGACCCGTTTCTATGCGTTGGATATGACTCATGTGAGTGATGACTTCAAAGTGGATGATGGCTTTAATATCAAGAGTCTTCGTGTGAAGGAGGCAGACAAAGACGGTTCTCTGAACGGTATTGCCTCTACCTACGACCCCTATGACCAGATTATCCGTGACGGTATCTATGAGGGAGGACGTAAGGTCATCTCCTTCTGTGGTGTGTTACAGCATGGTATCTTCCCTTTGCCTGAGATTCTGCAGATGGCTCAGAAATACGGCTCGGAGGATATGCGCCGCCCAGTGGAGATCGAGTTTGCTTGTAACTTAGAATACAGGAGACAGGAGACAGGAGACAGGAGTCAAATGGGTGGTGAGTTCTTCTTGCTGCAGATACGTCCTATCGTGGATTCCAAGCAGGTCTTGGAAGAGGACCTTGCCGCCATTCCTGACGAGCAATGCCTGTTGCGTTCCCATAACTCATTAGGCCATGGTATCTCAGAGGATGTGGTGGACGTGGTCTATGTAAAGACGGATGACGACTTCACGGCGGCGAATAATCCACAGATAGCAGATGATATAGAACGGATCAACCGTCAGTTCCTGAATGCGGACAAGAATTATATCCTGATAGGACCGGGACGCTGGGGAAGCAGTGACTACTGGCTGGGTATTCCTGTTAAGTGGCCGCATATATCCGCTGCTCGTGTCATCGTGGAGACTGGTCTGAAGAACTACCATGTGGATCCTTCGCAGGGTACGCATTTCTTCCAGAACCTTACTTCGTTCGGTGTGGGCTATTTCACGATTAATACCTACACGGGGGACGGTATCTTCCAGAAAGAATTCCTGGATGCGATGCCAGCCGTCGAAGAGACGCCCTATGTACGTCATGTCCGTTTCGAACGTCCATTACGGATTATGATGGACGGTAAAAAGCAGCAGGGTGTCGTATTGTTGCCAGAATCCTAAAACCGATATGCTATGAACCTTCATTTGACAGATACAATTCAGATGCCCGACCATCAGTTACGTCGGCAAGTCATAGAATTATGTAATAAGGTAGGGAAGCCTTTGTTGAAGTTATCTACGAAGGACTATGAGGACAACGGACTGGGACATCTTGTGAAACAGTTCGACGGACAGGCAGGATTGGTGAATATTGAAGTGTTTAACGAGTTGCAGCATACGATTACGGGATGGCCGGGCGGCAAACCGAATGTGGATGACACTAATCGTCCCGAGCGTGCCAAGCCATACCCTAAGCGTGTCATCGTGTTCTCTCCTCATCCTGACGATGATGTCATCTCCATGGGTGGTACTATCCGCCGACTTATCCAACAGGGGCATGATGTGCATATCGCCTATGAGACGAGTGGGAATATCGCTGTGGCTGACGAGGAGGTAAGTCTCTATATGCATTTCATCAATGGCTTCAACCAATTGTTTGCCAATGGCTCTGATGAGGTGATTAAAATCCGCTATCAGGAGATTATGAACTATCTGAGACAGAAAAGAGATGGTGATGGCGACAATAACAGCATTCTCACCGTGAAAGGACTGATTCGTCGAGGGGAGGCTCGTAATGCTTGTTTTTATAATCATATCCTGAAGGATCATATTCATTTCCTGGACCTTCCTTTCTATGAGAGTGGGAAGATAGAGAAACTGCCCGTCACCGAAAAGGATGTGCAGATCGTGCAGACCTTGATAGCCGACATACAACCCCATCAGATATATGTGGCAGCAGACCTTGCCGACCCTCATGGTACTCATCGCAAATGTACGGATGTTGTACTGGCTGCTGTCGAGGAAGAGAAAAAGACTGGTTCGACATGGTTGGACGACTGTAGGATATGGATGTATCGTGGAGCATGGGCAGAATGGGACATCGCGGATATTGAGATGTGTATGCCGATGAGTCCAGAGGAACTATTGGAGAAACGTAATGCAATTCTCCGGCATCAGAGTCAGATGGAGGGCGCTCCCTTCATGGGAGATGATGTACGTTTGTTTTGGCAACGGGCGCAGGATCGTAATCGTGAGACAGCGAAGCGTTATGATGAGTTAGGCTTAGCTTGTTATGAGGCAATGGAGGCGTTTGTCGAATACCACTTTTAAGTCAACAATGTAATAATTAAATAATTAGGGTGTAATCATGTTGTCATGAAGAAAGTGGTTTTGTTTTTTGCTTTGATGGTGAGTACGCTTATACAGGCTGTGAACTATGAGGTCGTGCCTATGCCACAACAGGTCACTTTGCTGCAGGGAGAACCGTTTGTGCTGAATAGGGAGGTACAGATTCTTGCTGCCGACGGATTGCAACGGGAAGCGGAGTTCCTGCAATTGTACCTAAAGGAACAGACGGGCGTATTGCTGAGTATCAGTCAAAAACGGGAGAAGCAGGTAAGCTATATCGAACTCGCTGTATCATCGAAAGTACAGGAGAAGGAAGGCTATGTACTTTCTGTCAATAAGAAAAGTATCCATGTCACGGGTGGCTCTGCAGCTGGTGTCTTCTATGGTATTCAGACGCTACGAAAGGCATTGGCTGACGAGGAACAGACGAAAGGCGGCAGTGTACTATTACCTGCTGTCAACATCGTTGATGCTCCGCGTTTCACATGGCGAGGCATGCACCTTGACTGCTCCCGTCATTTCTTCCCCATGTCTTTTGTGAAGAAATACATCGACCTGTTGGCGATGCATAACATGAACGTGTTCCACTGGCATATGACCGATGACCAGGGTTGGCGTATAGAGATTAAGAAATGGCCTAAACTCATAGAGGTGGGGTCTCATCGTACAGGTACGATTATCGGCACGAACTCCGACATCGATGACGAGACTCCTTATGGCGGCTATTATACCCAGGAGGAGGCCCGTGAGATAGTGGAATACGCCAAGGAGCGTCATATCACGGTCGTCCCGGAGATAGACATGCCAGGACATATGCTGGCTGCCCTTGCCAGTTATCCGGAACTGGGATGTACGGGTGGTCCTTATCAGGTAGGTCATTACTGGGGAGTCTATAAGGATGTCCTCTGCGTCGGTAATGAGAAAGTGTATCAGTTTATAGAAGATGTACTGACCGAGATTATGGATATCTTCCCCTCGGAGGTCATCCATATCGGAGGCGACGAGACACCTACGGAGAAATGGGAGCATTGTGCGAAATGCCAGGCATTGCCGTTAGGAGACAATACCCTGCAAGGCTATTTCACCCAACGGGTCTTCGACTTCCTGACGGCGCATCACCGTCGTGCCTTGGGATGGGATGAACTGTTGGAGAACAAGGCTCCGCAGGATGCGATGATCATGTCGTGGCGTGGTACGGAGCCAGGTGCCCAGGCAGCAGAGAAAGGTCATGACGTGGTGATGTCGCCCACGACCCATTGTTATTTCGACTACCAGCAGGTGGAGGATGTTCTTTTCGAGCCCAGCCGTTGCGGTGGCTATATCCCTGTAGAGAAAGTATACAGCCTTGATCCTGCCCCCGATAGTCTCTCAGTGGCAGCAAGACGGCATATCCTTGGTGTCCAGGCTAACCTATGGTCGGAATACATGACGACGGAAAGTATCGTGGAGTATCAGGCGTTGCCCCGTATGTCTGCCCTTGCTGAGGTGCAGTGGACACTGCCCAGTCATAAAGACTATAAAGATTTTGTCAAGCGCCTGACACGCCTGACAAGGTTATACGACAGATACCAATATAGCTATTGTAAGCACCTGTGGCCAGAACGACAGATGCCCAGTCGTTGGCAGTTCTGATGTTATTGTCCTCCGAGGCGTGAGAAGTATTCGATGATGTCTTCCCACGTCTTGAATGTGTCGGAGCCGTATTCCAGTATGGTGGCGAGAGCCTCACCCTCCGCCTTCTCCTTCAGAGAGGGAACTTCTATTAGGTAGTCGCCATACAGCAGTTTGCGACGTGGCGTGAAGATGGTGTGTTGCCAGGCAGGGACATTGATGTGTTCTTCAAGCCACGACAGGGTCGTGGCATACGTGGACAATGGTGCGACAAAGAACACCTCATAGTGTTCAATGAGCATTCGTACCGCCTTTTGAGCAGATGAGGCTGGCTTTTGGTAATAATCCATCAGACTCTCTATACCTATATATATAATAGGACGCTGCCGCTTCTCCTGTTTGTCGTCAATCCAGCGGATGACGGGCACGACAGAGTGCATATAGCTTTTGTCGTCCATGCGGTGCTCCCCATGGAAATGAGTAGCCTGTGAGTAGTGTTCACAAAACATACCCATGGTGTCCACCAGGTCATCTTTATCGCCAAACAATCCATAGACTCGTTGCTCATCCTCTGGGGTAAGCCCTTGGAAACGCTGTTCCGAGACATCACGATACGCCTTGACGAGTGCCTTGTCGACATAGAACTCCTGAATGCCGTCCAGTCGGGGGTTCTGGAACTGCTGCGTTCCTGTCATTCCATGTGCCTTCATGGTCTCTGCTATCTCCAAGGCAGGGTTGATACAGATACGGTCGAAACCCCGCAACTGTTCTGCGTACATACCTCCCATAGAGGTTCCGATAATGAGGTCGGGTGTCTCTGTCTCACAGATTTGATGTAACAAGGCAATTGCTTCATGAGGATTGACAGGTAAATCGGGAGCGACGACACGTGCGTTTGGCATTACGGAACGCAGACGTGTCACCGTTCCCGACTGTCCGCTGGAGGCGAAGCCGTGACAGTATAACACTGTCTTTCCCGCCATCAAATCGGGAAACTGTTTGATATACGGATTCTCAGCAGTCATGTCAGAGGATGTATAACCGTTTAGTTGTCAGGGTCACCTAAATAGTGATACTCCTTGATATTTGGATTCTCTCCTACATACTCATCTTGTGGAGCAGGATCGATGAGTCGCTCCTTGTTGTAATTCTTAATAGTGCTTACAAACAAGATGATGTCACTGTATTTAATGGTTGGTATAACGAGATTGAAGATGCCGACACCCACACGGATACCCTCCGCACTCAGATTGTTACGTAAACGTGCAGTGGAGTAGAAGGAGTGGCGGTAAATCTCTAGTTTGTTATATTTATGGAAAGCCTCCATGACCTCTTTGTCGTTAAAGGTGGTGTCTGCCTCAGTGAAGATTCGGCTGAAATTTGCCACAGCATCATCGATGGCATCTCCCTTGATACTATCGTTTTGTTGTATACACTCACGGATGTTGTCCATCATCTCTGTCTCCATCTTTTTGTCAGAAGGTACTGTGATAACAGCAATCACGAAGAGAACGAAAAGTAATACTAAGAGGATAATAATTTTACCTAAGCAACTATGATAGAATTCCTGAGGAAGGGATTGCTTGGTGCGATATGAGTTTTTGTTGTCTTGTTCCATGTATGAAATTGATTAAATAGTCGTATTATTATGTATCAGATTCATAAATTCCTGTCTGGTCTTGGCTTGGTTGAATGCGCCACTGAACTCGCTAGTGGTCGTAACGGAGTTTTGTTTTTCGACACCGCGCATCTGCATACACATGTGTCTAGCTTCAATGACAACCATGACCCCAAGGGGGTGCAGCGTCTCTTCAATACATTGCCTGATTTGCAGTGTCATGCGTTCTTGTACTTGGAGACGGTGTGAGAAGATGTCTACCACACGGGCTATCTTCGAGAGTCCAGTGATGTAGCCGTTGGGAATATAAGCCACATGTGCCTTCCCATAGAAAGGTATCATGTGATGCTCACAAAGCGAGAAGAAGTCAATATCCTTGACGATGACCATTTGACTGTAGTCTTCTTTGAAAAGAGCTTGTCGGAGTACCTGATGGGCATCCATATTATAGCCTCGTGTCAATACCTGCATGGCTTTTGCCACACGCATGGGTGTCTTTAACAACCCTTCACGTTCAGGGTCTTCTCCCAGGAGTGACAAAATCTCTTTATAATGGGATGCCAGTTCGTCGAGTCCTTCTCTGTATTCTGTTTCAGGATTCATCAGTATGATACGGTTATTTTTCCTTTTACAATGGATGCCTGTTTATACCCCATATTCTGTATTCTTACCATCATCTGGTGTGCTTCCTCATAAGTACGGAAATTACCTACACGGCAGATCCAACGGGGAGAGTAGAAGTGAACATATACTGCCACATTGGGTATTTGTGACTTGATATTGTTACGTATCTGCTCAGCTGTCTGACGGTCCTTACGGGAATTACCACCAGCAAAAGCCTGTACACGGTAGCCCATGATCTTCTGGGTTGTCTTCCTTACAGACTCTACCGGTTCTGTTTCCGTATTCTCTGAGTCAATAGACGTGCTGTTAGTGGTACTTGACTGCTTGTTGTCTTTGGTAGTCTCTGGTTGTCTCTTGTTGTCAGAAGGCTTCTGATTTTGTACACCAGTAGCAGTGGGGTCGTTTACCAGTTGGTCGATTTCCTCGCTTTGATGAATTGTCACAGTTCCTTTTCCTTCCACGTGTTTCTGGACACGTTGGGTAAAAGTCTGTGCATTGGCATGCGTCAACATACCAACACACAGAATGAGAGTGACTATCCAACGGTTACGACGAAATGATATTCGTATCATGTCTTCTTTTATTTCCAAGCATCGATGATACCCTTGAAGTCAGCACATTTCAGAGAAGCACCACCAATCAGACCACCGTCGATGTCAGGCTTTGCAAAAAGCTCTGGTGCGTTGCTGGCCTTACAGCTGCCACCATACAGGATGCTGGTGTCTTCAGCAACAGCCTTACCATACTTGTCGGCAACGATAGAACGGATGTAAGCGTGAATCTCCTCAGCCTGCTCAGCGGTAGCAGTCTTACCAGTACCAATAGCCCAGATAGGCTCGTAAGCGATAACAATCTTACGGAAGTCCTCCTCGCTGAGGTTGAAGACACTGCCTTCCAACTCTGCCTTAACGACCTCGTTCTGCTTGTTAGCCTCACGCTCCTCGAGTGTCTCACCGATACAGAAGATAACTTTCAGACCGTTCTTCAGGGCGAGCAACACCTTCTCCTTCAGGATCTCAGGAGTCTCTTTGTAATACTCACGACGCTCAGAGTGACCAAGGATGACATACTGGGCACCAGTGCTTTTTACCATCTCTGCGGAAACCTCACCAGTGAAAGCACCCTTCTCCTTGTCAGCGCAGTTCTCGGCACCAAGACCAATCACGTCCTGATTGATCACCTGAGCCACAGAGGCAAGGTGGATAAATGGTGTGCAGATAACTACACCACAGTTGGGCTTGTCAGCAGCTAGTGCCTCATTCAGCTCTTTTGCGAGAGCAATACCTTCTTGCAGGTTCAGGTTCATCTTCCAGTTTCCTGCTACAATTTTCTTTCTCATGTCTTTACGTTTTAAAATATGATATAACTTATTTGACTTTTCTTTTTTCTTCACCCAGTTTGACCAAGCCCAGAGACGATCGGCAATGGTAAGTAATAGGAGTGGTAACACATACCAGAGAATAAAGGTCATCACCTTTCTTGGTATGGAATTTTGAGGCATCTTTCCTATTTCAAGATTCTCTAACCTGTCTGCCAATATTGCTTCCTCTGGCAAACTGTTATTACTCCATTTCCGGATAATCTTTCCGTCTTTGAGGAGCATCAGTCCGGGATTACTCCGAATCATTGTCTTGAGGACGATGTCGTCCGTTTGGCAGAACTCATATTCCGCTCCGGTACCATTTCTCCATCTGTTGCTGGCTTCCTCACTACTTGCCGTCAGCCCATAGAATGGATATCCTTTTTCCTGAGCATATTCGAACACCAGATTTATCTTGTCAAACTGACTCTCGTCAGCCTGTTCCAGATGAGGTGAAGCCAACAGGAATACGTATCCCTTCAGGTTGAGCAAGGAGTCGGTCAGGTCTGTGCCGTCCCTACGCTCAATAAAGAAATCTGTATAAGGTGACTCCTCACCTTCCATCATTTGCTGCCATCCTTTCCGGAGATCCGTCCCAATATGGTAGGGACGAAAATCAAAAGTCGGAAGATCGTAGAGGGCATGCCCTGCCACCACCAGGATGAACAAAGCAGTGAAGTTCATCACAATCCATTGGTTCGACCTTGATATGAAGCGCATCATCTCTAGTGGTAACCACGCTATTAGTATAGTACAGGTAAGCAGGATGACGTTTTTCCAGAAAGTCTGCCAATTGGTGAGGACGACCGCATCACCAAAACATCCGCAATCACTGATGGGATTAGCAAGAGCCAGCCACAAGGTCAGCGGTGTCATAATGATAAGCCATATCAGTATGATGCGTGTCACTACACGACGCCGTATGGCAAATAGCAGACAAACACCGAGCCAAAACTCGGTTGCCGATAGCAGGACGGACGCAATAAGCGTGATGAAATCGGGGACATATGCCCCGAGATGTATAGCTGCCAGATAGTCGGCAATTTTATATTGTGTGCCCATTGGGTCTACTGCCTTGACAAATCCTGAGAGGATAAAGGTCAGGGCGACCACGAAACGGGCGATATTCACTAATATCTTTTTGGTCATTTCTCATTCAACTTAATCGCTCCGAAGACCGCATAGTTGATGATGTCCATGTAATTGGCGTCGATACCCTCGCTGACGAGGGTGTCACCTTTGAGATTCTCAATCTCTTTGATACGTTCTATCTTGGTGAGGATGAAGTCCGTGTAACTGCTGACCCGCATCCCACGCCACGCCTCGTCATAGTCATGATTCTTGCGTTTCATTAGTTCCAGTGTTTCCAATGCATAGCGGTCGTAGAGCGCCATCGCCTCTTTGGGCTCCATGTCGACGGTATCCGAGAAACCATGTGCCAATTGGATAAGTCCTACGATACCGTAGTTGATGAGGGCGATGAACTCAGGACGGATGCCTTCGCCCACCAGCGACTCCTTCTTGATCTCCAGTGAACGGATGCGTTTCGCCTTGATGAACAACTGGTCGGTGAGTGACTGGGGACGCAGGATGCGCCATGATGCCCCATAGTCGTGGAGTTTCTTCTCGAACAGGCTGCGGCATTCCTGCATCACCTGCTCAAACAGTGCGTTGGTCTTCTCGTTTTCCTTTGACATGATATATTTTAGAAATTAATGGAGAAGGAGGCACCCAGCACGAAGGAATGCATGGTCTTTTTGATGCTCTTGGTGGCTGTGAAATAATCTTTATACTCTTGTTCGGTCATGTTTTCGAAAGCAGAAGGAATCATGGCGTAAAGATAGCCTCCGTAGTTGTAATTCATTGTGTAGGTCTTGCGGGTAACATCGTAATCGAGGAACACCTTCCATGAGAAGTTCTTTTTATAGGCATAGGTCAGAGAGAGACCCGTACCGAACTTCCATGTTTTGTTGCCGTCTACGGTGAAGTAGTCCCATTCTAAATCGTAATCTTTACCAGTTGGCTGATCGGGCTTGTCACCATTTTGATATTCCTTACCTGAAATCTTGGCATTCAAGGAGAGTTCCTGCATGATGCTGCGACCGAAGAGTAGTTTACTGCCTAATGCAAAGCGGTTGGAGAGGGGGAAATTGAAATAAGCACCGAGATCTACAGCAAACTCCGTCAAGTGGTCACTCTCGATAACAAAGTCGATATCGTCAATCGAAGCCTCGATGTTAGTCAGGTCTTCTTCGTCTAACTGGCTTATCTCATCATACAATGAATATACATCCTCCCATGCGAAATCCGTAATCTTGTTCCATCCCTTGATAGGCGAGCTCTTCACACGTAAGCGACCACCCACACCGATGTAGGGATTGAAGAAGTAAGCACCTTCTGCGCTAACTGCAGTGGAAGCCTGGAATTTCAGGTTCAGGTTATCGGCCCATCCGTATTCTTTCATGTTAAAGTCAAGGTCACGGGTTCCTAGTCCGATACCCATCGAGATAGAGAAGAACGAAGGGTGGTCGATGACATTGGGAGCACCGATGATGTCGTTACGTAGCAGACCCTTACCCTTGAAAAGCAAGTCACAGAGAGCATAGCCTAACTCTCCGGATAGAATACCGATACCGGCACCTGAAAGTACGTCGCTAATCCAGTGGCGGTTGTTTAGCACACGCATCACACCTGTTGCCGTAGCCACACTATAGCCAGCCACTGACCACCAAGGTGAACGGGTGAGACCATATTCCTTGTGCAACAGTGTGGCGCCTACGAAGGCTGTGGCGGTATGTCCTGAGGGCCATGAGTTGGCTGTGCTTCCGTCAGGACGCATCTCTTTAGCTGTGTGTTTGATGGTGTTGACAAGGAGTGCCATGATACCATAGCCCATACCGGCACTTGCCAACAGACGGGGCCAGTCGCTACGCCCCTCATAACCGCCTAACTTCATACCCACTACGGCAACAGGACCGAAGAACTGGGTGTAATCGTCGATGCCGGTCTTAAACTTAGTCAACAAAGAGTGCTTTGTCTGCTGCTTAAAGGCATTTTTCTCGCTCTTGGCAATAATACCAGCAACAAACAATGGTACGCCAACAAAAGTCATGTCATCCATGAACTTATATGCTTTGGTATCGGGGTTGGTACGTGACTTGAAAAACGCGAAGTCCATTTTGGGCTCTGGAGCTGTCAATGCCAGTTCACTTCGGTAATCGTTTTCGTTAATAACTGTACCAAGTTCAGCCTTCATTTCGGGAACTGTGAGTTTCAATGGTTCCATGTTCTTATAGCTGTCCGTGTTGGCTTGGACAGTTATAGTCATAGTCAGAAAAATCGTGGTTAATAAATGTTTCATACTTATTTCTATGTACTTAATTTGTTATTTTGTGTGCAAAGTTACAAATATTTTTGTACTTTTGCAACCGAAAAGAGAAAAATGTCATGAAATTATATTCTGATGCCGCTTTGGCTAAGAGATTAGACCTGGAGATATTCCATCAGATTAGTGCTGTTGCTGATTGTTTGGGCGTTGAGTGCTATGTGGTGGGAGGATATGTCCGTGATATTTTTTTGGAGCGCCCTTCCGATGATATTGATGTCGTCGTGGTGGGCAGCGGTATTGAAATGGCATCAGCACTAAAGAAAGAATTGGGAAAGAAGGCACATCTCTCTGTCTTCCGCAATTTTGGAACGGCTCAGGTGAAATGTCGTGGCATGGAAATAGAATTTGTAGGCGCTCGTAAGGAGAGCTATAGCCACGACTCACGTAAGCCTATTGTGGAAAATGGTACGTTGGAGGACGACCAGAATCGTCGCGACTTTACGATTAATGCAATGGCAATCTGTCTGAATAAGGAACGATTTGGTGAATTAATTGATCCTTTCAATGGTATTGCAGACCTGCAAGACCATATCATTGCCACCCCTCTCGACCCGGAGGTGACATTCTCCGATGACCCATTACGGATGATGCGTTGCATTCGTTTTGCTACTCAGCTCAATTTCCAGATAGAGGAGGATACATTCGAAGCTTTGGAACGGATGGCAGACCGTATCAAAATTGTCAGTGGGGAACGTATAGAGGTGGAATTAAATAAGATTGTCATGGCACCTCATCCCAGCATAGGTTTTGAGTATCTTCAACGTAGTGGATTATTGCCAATCATTCTCCCTGAGCTCGCAGCCTTGGATATCATAGAGAAAAGAGAGGGACGAGCCCATAAGAATAATTTCTATCATACCCTTGAAGTGCTGGAGAATGTAGTCAGGAGTCAGAAGTCAGGAGTCAGGAATGAGAATAGCTTGTGGCTCCGTTGGTCTGCCTTGTTGCACGACATCGGTAAGACGAAGTCAAAACGTTGGGAACCCAAGGTTGGATGGACATTCCATAATCATAATTTTATTGGTGCGAGGATGGTGCAAGATATCTTCCGCCGACTGAAACTGCCGATGGGAGCGGGAATGCGTTATGTGCAGAAGCTCGTAGACCTTCACATGCGTCCCATTGCCATCGCCGACGAGGAAGTGACAGACTCCGCTGTACGTCGTCTGTTGAATGACGCAGGTGATGACATCGACGACCTCATGATCCTTTGCGAGGCAGATATCACCTCCAAAAATGAGGTTCGTAAACAATTGTTTTTGGAGAATTTCCGCATGGTGCGTGAGAAAATAGCCGATTTGAAAGAGAAAGATTACAAGCGCCTGTTGCAGCCAGTGATTGACGGCAACGAGATTATGGAACTCTTTCATCTCTCTCCTTCCCGTGAAGTAGGTGTTCTCAAGCAATACCTAAAGGACGCTGTCCTCGACAATAAAGTAGAGAACGAGCGAGAACCCTTGATGCGCCTGTTGCTAGAGAAGGCGAAAGAAATGGGATTAGGTGTGGAATAAATGTTGATCATATGGAAGGCAAAGAAATCCAAACAGAACAATATATGCGAAAAAAAGAACGTCGAAAGTTGAAAAATAATGTTTAATTTTGCAGCGGGAAAGAAAAAGTACGTATGCAAGAGCCGAATATTATCCATGCGATGGAAGATGAAATTCTCTTTGTAGACGACATTAGAGACGCAAAAGATTTGCCTTCTATTAGGATGTCGTATAATTCCATTGTACATTGTCGAAGAGGACGAATTATCGTAGAAATGGGTGGCAACCATCAGGTAAAAGTCGTTCCTGGGCAATTGTTGTTGATACCTGCGGGTAAACTTGTCAATCCTATGCTTGTTAGTACTGATGCAGAGGCAAGTGCTTTGCTGGTATCAGACAGAATGTTGAAATCGGTATTGGGTAACCAGATTAATATCTGGAACAAGGCGATGTACATGCGTGAGATTTATGTTGTGGATGGCAATGACTGGTTAGGGGGTATGCAGGAATATACCCGTTCTGTCTTCAATATTGAGAAGATGCCGCTATTGTCCCGTGAGATTATGGTGTCATTCTTACGAACGATGTTGTTGATGGTTTGCGAGGAGCTACTACGTCATGAGGATATGTCGCTAAGTGGCGACACCTCAAGTATTCACGACAAGGAAATTTTCAACCAGTTCCTGCAGTTGTTGTCTAGTCAGGAACAGAAACGCCAGCGTGTGGCATTTTATGCTAGTCAGTTACATATCACGCCCAAGTACCTTTCCTTGATATCGAAGAAGGTCAGTGGCAAGAACCCTATGCGATGGATTACGGAGAGTACGATGCAAGACTGCTACTCTTTGTTGAAGGAGACGGATATGAGTATTAAGGAAATTTCCAACAAGTTGGGATTCCCCAACTCATCGTTTTTTAGTCAGTATTTCCGGGAACAGGCAAACGTAACCCCAATGGAATACCGTGTGGAACATAAAAGAGTAGTGCGATGAATATGGTGATGGTCAAACAGGTACATGATCGCAGGACGATGAATGATTTCGTTCATATTGTGGACAGCATCTATAGGGCTTGCCCACAATATGTGCCTGATTTGGAGTCGGACGTGCGGAAACTCTTCAATAGTCGGAAAAACCCGGGATTGGAGTTTTCCGACATCCAAGCTTTTGTCGCATACCAAAATGAACAGCCTGTAGGACGTGTTGTGGGAATTGTCAATGGGAAGGCAAATCAGAAATGGAATGTACAGAATGTCCGTTTCTCCATGATTGAGTTTATTGACGACATGGCGGTTTCAAGTGCTTTGCTGAAAGCTGTTGAGGAATGGGGTAAAACGAAAGGAATGGATACCTTGCAAGGACCATTAGGTATTACTGATTTTGATAAAGAGGGTATGCTTGTGGAGGATTTTGATATGCTAGGTTCCATGAATACCATTTATAACCCAGATTATTATCCTCGTCATATGGAGGCTTATGGGCTGGTCAAGGAAGTAGACTGGTTACAAGTTCGTATAGATATCCCCCAGGACGTACCGGCAAGATATGCCCGTGTAGCACAATATGTCAGAGAACAGATAGGATTACGGGTGGTGAAACTCACAATGAGAGAAGTCTTCCAATTAGGATATGGAAAAAAAGTATTCGCCCTTCTGAATGAGTGTTATCAGCCCATCTTTGGCTTTTCGACTTTGTCAGAAAAGCAAATGAATACTTTCATAGATAAATATCTCCGGTTGATAGACTTAAACCTGATTCCTGTCATTCTCAATGACCGTCAAGAAGTGGTGGGCGTGGCGATCACGATGGGTAGCCTGTCAATAGCTATGCAAAAGGCAGGTGGTCGTCTGCTTCCGATGGGATGGTATCATTTGCTGAAGGCATTGAAATGGAAACGGGAGGATCATGCGGAGATGTTACTTATTGCTGTTCGTCCCGACTATCAGGGACTCGGTGTGAATGCGATGTTTTTCAATGACCTCATACCTATTTATAATAAATATGGATTTAAGTGGGCAGAGACGGGTCCACAGTTGGAAGACAATGTCCGGGAACTGTCCCAGTGGAAGCCCTTGCATCCACAGTTTGTAAAACGTAGAAGATGTTATAAAAAGAAGATATAAAAAATATGGAAAGAAGAGTAGTAATCACGGGAATGGGTATCTGGTCGTGCCTTGGTACGACCCTTGAGGAAGTACGCCAGTCCCTGTACGATGGTAAGAGTGGTATCATTTTTAGTCAGGAACGTGTGGATGCGGGATTTCGCTCCCCTTTCTGTGCTGATGTGCCGAAAGCGGACCTGAAACCTTTTGTGAATCGTAATTTCAGACAGTTCATGCCGGAGGAGGCACAGTATGCCTATATGGCAACACGTGACGCTTTGGCAAGTGCCCGATTGGAACAAGACTATATAGACCAGCATGAGGTGGGAATCATCTATGGTAATGACTCCGTAGCTGAGGCTACCATGCGTGCCCTTGACAAGTTCCGCCAGTTTGGGTCTACTGCAGCCTGTGGTAGTGGTGCCATCTTCCAGTCGATGAACTCCACGGTGACCATGAACCTTGCTTGTCTGTTCCATCTGAAAGGTATCAACCTGACAGCATCGGCAGCCTGTGCGTCTGGCTCACAGTCTATTGGTCTGGGTTATCTGTTGATTAAGAACGGACTTCAGGACTGTGTCGTATGTGGTGGTGCCCAGGAGGCAAACATGTATGGTGTTGCCTCTTTCGACGGCATCCAGTCGTTTGCCTTGCGTGAGGATAATAATGCCTCCAAGGCAAGTCGTCCATTCGATCGTGATCGTAACGGTCTGGTACCTGGTGGTGGTGCAGCAACCCTGATAATTGAGGATTATGAGAGTGCTGTCCGTCGTGGTGCTCCTATCCTCGCCGAGATTGTAGGATGGGGATTCTCTGGTAATGGTGACCATATCTCAACACCAAATGTAGCTGGACCGGCACGTTCTCTTGAACTTTGTTTGCAGCAAAGTGGTGTTAATGTCAAGGAAATTGGCTATGTGAATGCCCATGCAACTTCAACGAAGATTGGTGACAGCCGTGAGGCACAGGCAATCGCCCAGATCTTTGGAGATTACCGTGTACCAGTGACTTCTACAAAGAGTCAGACGGGTCATGAGATGTGGATGGCTGGTGCTTCAGAGATTATCTACACTATGTTGATGATGAAGAATGACTTTATCGCAGGTAATGTCAATTTCGAGAATCCTGATGATGAGACAGCGTGTGTCAATGTGGTTCCAGAGACAATCGAGGCGCATTTCGACACATTCCTCAGCAACTCATTCGGCTTTGGTGGTACCAATTCGACATTGATAGTGAAGAATCTTTAGTAGGAATATCGTAATATCGAAATAATGAAACTTTAAAAATTTAAAATTTATGACAAGAGAAGAAATTATTGAGCAGGTGAATGGACTGCTCTCAGAAGAGTTTGAAGTAGAACAGAGTGAGTTCACCCCCGATGCCAACTTGAAGGACACTCTTCAGTTGGACAGCATCAACCTGGTCGACCTGATAGCATTGGTACAGGTAACTTATAAAATCACAATCCCTGTTAATGAGTTGCATCAGATTCAGACCTTCAATAACCTGTACGATTATATCGAGCAGCATTTACCAGCATGATGATTAAGGGTGACGATATCAAAAGACTCATTCCTCAGCGTGATCCTTTCATGATGGTGGATGAGTTTGAGCAGCAGGATGAGAATACGGCTATGACGGCACTTGTCGTCAGCAAAGGTAATTACTTCCTGCTTCCCGACAGTATGATGTCGCCGACTGGGTTGATAGAGCATATCGCCCAGTCGTGCTCTGCCCTTGCGGCAAGCAAGAAAGGGAATACGAACGAAGCACCTATCGGTATGATAGTGGAAGTGAAGAACTTCTGTTGTTATCGTCGCCCACAGCAGAATGAACGATTAAGCACGACAGTAACGTTTGGTTTCTCGTTTGGTAATATGACGTTGGCGCATGGAATCTCCAAGATAGGGGAGGAGACCATCGCTGAGGTAGATTTGAAAATATTTATGCAATGACGACCTTTTTCATCAGGTTATATCAGTATTTCCGCAATCATCAGGTTGTCTGCTGGCTGTCGATGATTGCCCTTTTCGCTTTCTTCGGATGGTTCGCTACCCGTATCCATCTGGAGGAGGATATTGACAAGCTGATGCCGTCGTCAAAAAATGAGGACGGTACCACGAAACTTGCCTTTGCCGACTTGAAGATCAAAGACAAGACGTTCCTGTTGTTTGAAAGTCTGCAGACAGGTGATAGTAAAGATCCCGCGCTGTTGTCGGAAGTATGTGATCAGTTTGTAGATACCCTCTTGCATCGTGACTCTGTGACTCATACGATAGAGGATGTCTTTTACCAGCTGCCGGAAGACCTGATGGTGGATGGTGTCGACTATCTCTCCGCACACTTTCCTGCCTATATAGATACTGCTGCCTATGCCCGTTTTGATACCTTGTTGACCCGTGAGCATTTCGAGGTACAGATGCGGCAGAACTATGAGGACTTGCAGAGTGAGATTGGGGAACTGTTTCCTGAATTGATTCAGATGGACCCGATGGGAATGAGGACGATACTTCTCGAACAATTTAAACCATTATTAGAAGGAGGCTCGGGAAGTTACATGACCATCAATGGACATTTCTTCGTACCTGACTCCACGGTTTGTCTTGCCTTTATCACGCCTCATTTCTCTGCTACGAACACAGGACAGGGTTCTGCGCTCTTTGAGATGATGAACGAGCAGATTGAGGCGTTTGCCAAGAGTCATCCTGACGTGCGTATCAGTTATCATGGGACTCCGGCAAGTGGTTATTATAATTCGTCACAGATCAAGCATGACCTGACGACCACCATCACGGGAGCATTGATATTAGTACTGATATTCCTTCTGGTGTGTTTCCGCCGGTGGGATACTATTCCTCTGTTGCTTTTACCTGTCATCTTTGGAACATTCTTCGGACTGACGATGATGTATTTTATCAAAGGACAGTTCTCGTTGCTTGCCTTAGGTATCGGTGGTGTTGTCTTAGGCGTGGCACTCAGTTATGTGTTGCATGTGCTGACTCATCAACAGTATGTTGCCGACCCGGAGAAGATGCTGCGTGACCAGGTAAAACCCATATGGCTAGGATGTCTAACGACGATAGGTTCATTCGCAGGACTAATCTTCATACAAACAGACCTTTTGCGGGACTTTGGACTTTTTGCCGCCTTTGCTATCCTGGGTACGACTTTATTCAGTCTAACCTTCCTGCCCCAGTTCTTGAGAAAGAAACAGACTGTCAATCACTCTTTCGCATGGATAGACCGTATCAATACGTATCCCTTCGACCGTAAAACCCCATTGTTGATTGCTCTTTTTGTGATCATGGTGGTTTGTATCGGAGCTTATTTCGTGGGAGGAACCCGTTTTGATGCAGACATGCACAACCTCGGTTATGAGGCGGAGCTGACAGAACATTCAGAACAGGTGTTACGGGAAAAGACCTATACAGGTGACAAGCAGAAGTACTTTGCCAGTAAGGGAAAGACGATGGAGGAGGCTGTTGAGCACTTCGCCTTGTTAGACCACCAGCTTGACTCGCTCCAGCAGTTAGGATTAGTAAAGAGTTATACCCGTACCAATCAGGTCTTTGTTCCTTTAAAGGTACAACAGCAGCGCATCGATGCGTGGAAGGCGTATTGGACAGAGGAGCGTCTATCGAAGGTACGTCGTCTGATAACGGAGACAGCGTCACAGGCAGGACTTAGTCAAGATGCTTTCGATACGTTCTTTGAGGCAGTGGCTGCTGATTATGAGCCAGATGCTCTTTATCAGGCAGAACTGATACCTGCAGGTTATCAGTCGACTTTGATGGAAGAGTCGTATGACGGTAATTTCCTTTGTTTCACCTCTGTCCGTTGTGCCAATGACAGCGTACGTAGCAGTGAGAGTGACTATATCCGTATCTGTGATGCGATAGCGGTACATCCGGAACTATTGGTGTTGGATACCTATTACTATACCACAGACACTTTGTTGCGGATGAGTGAGGACTTTAACGTGTTACAGTGGTTGTCAATGGCTTTTGTCTTTACCGTTCTGCTTTTGAGCTTCCATTTCAACATTAAACATGCTATTTTAGGTTTCCTGCCCATCTTACTCAGTTGGATGATCGTTTTGGGTGCGATGGTGCTGTTTGACATTCGCTTTAATCTCATTAGTATCATCATCTCTACCTTTATTTTTGGTATTGGTGTTGACTATAGTATTTTTGTGATGGACGGACTGACGCATCACAATCAACAGAAGTTGACTTTTCATAAGACAGCTATCTTCCTGAGTGCTGTTACCTTGATAACGACGGTCAGCAGTATGCTGATAGCCTCCCATCCTGCCATCCGCTCCGTAGGGTTCTCCACTCTCGTCGGACTACTCTCGGCAGTCGTCCTCTCTTATGTTCTGCAACCTGCTATTTATCGTTGGATGAATCGAAAGAACGATATTAAGAGCAAAGAGCCATGAAATACGATGTCGTTGTCATAGGAAGTGGTTTCGGAGGACTGGCTTGTGCCCAGCTACTCTCTAAGGCGGGCTATCATGTCCTCGTGCTGGAGGCTCATTGGCAACCAGGTGGTTGCCTGCAGAGTTATCAGCGTAAAGGTCATTCCTTTGACACAGGACTGCATTATGTAGGTGGATTGGGTGAGGGAGAGACATTACATGATGTTTTCGGACTGTTAGGACTCTTACGGTTGCCTTGGCATAGGATGGATGTCGATGGCACCGATCATATAACCATGAATGGACAAACATATTGTCTGGCACAGGGATTTGATCATTTTGTGGATGTGTTAGCAACAGATTTCCCTCATCAGCGGCAGGCATTGAGAACCTATGTCGACATGCTGCAGGGACCTGATCCTGATTTCTCTGTCAATGCGTGGCAGTGGTTGAATGAGACTTTCAGTGATAAACTACTGATAGACATCTTGTCAGGTTCTTGTCTGAAAACAGAGTTACGACGGGAATCATTGCCACTCCTTGCCTTCGCCCATAGTCAGAAGAGCTATATTCAAAGCAGCTGGCGGTTGAAAGGTGACAGTGCTATGATCGTCCGTTCACTGGTTGATGACATTAAGCACATGGGTGGTGACGTGATTTGCCGTGCGGAAGTGAAGGAGCTGATAGAACAGGAAGGACGTGTCGTGGCTGCCTTGTGTGACAATGGGGAACGCTATGAGGGACATCTTTTCATTAGTGATATCCATCCTGCTCAGACCTTTGCCCTTGTCAAAGAAAGCAAGGTTCTGAAGAAGATATTCCGCACCAGGATGAGGATGCTGGAGAACACTTATGGGATGTATACCTATTCACTTGTGCTGAAGCCTCAGACACTTCCTTATTTCAATCATAATAAGTTTGTGTATGAAGGAGGTAGCGTATGGGACGAGAACACGGCAAAGGTGATGCTGAGTTGCAGGGTACCAGAGGATGGCTCGGAGTATGCCACACTCCTTGACTTACTAACCCCGTGTGACATTTCTCCGATGACGCTGGCAGAGATGGTGATACCAGGACTGTGTGACATGGTCTGTGAACAGTATATCAGTACACCTCACACCTGGCAGCGGTTCACCCATACTCCCGACGGTTCTGCCTATGGGATACGGAAAGACTGTCGACAGCCTCTGCTTACCATGTTGTCACCACGCACTCCTCTTAGTAACCTGTTGCTGACGGGACAGAACGTGATGCTGCATGGATTGGAGGGAGTGGCAATGACGGCAAAGCAGACATATGACATCATTAAGAATATTAATTTTGAGAATACGAGAATATGAGTAAATATGCATTAGTAACAGGCGGTAGCCGTGGTATCGGACGTGCCGTAGTAGTTAGACTGGCACAGGATGGCTATCAGGTAATCATCAATTATGCCAGCAATCAGGAAGAGGCGGAGAGAACCCTTGAGTTAATCAATGGACAGGGTGAGCTGCTCCCCTTTGATGTGAGCAATTCTGAGCAGGTACGTGAGGCTTTGCAGGGATGGCAGCAGCGTCATCCAGAAGATTATATCGAAGTGTTGGTGAACAATGCTGGTATCCGTCGTGACAATGTAATGGCTCTGATGCCGGAGACAGACTGGCATCGGGTACTGGATATCACCCTCTCAGGTTTCTTCAATGTCACACAGCCGCTGTTGCCAGCCATGCAGCTGCATAAGTTCGGACGTATTGTCAATATGGCAAGTGTCAGTGGGCTGAAGGGACTGCCTGGTCAGACGAATTACTCTGCGGCAAAGGGAGGTATCATCGCTGCTACTAAGGCTTTGGCACAGGAGGTGGCGCGTAAGAATGTAACGGTGAATGCGGTGGCGCCAGGATTCATCAAGACGGACATGACAGAGGGATTGGATGAGGCTGCCTTGAAGAAGACGATTCCTGCCAACCGTTTTGGTAATCCAGAGGAGGTAGCTGACTTGGTCGCATTCCTCGTATCCCCTCAAGCTGGTTATATTACAGGAAATGTTGTCTCAATTAATGGAGGACTTTATACATGAAAAAAATAGTTTTATTGTTGTTATGTCTGTTTGCATGCTTTGTAAGCATTGACGCACAGACCGTTACGAAGACTACTCATAAGAAGGCTGTCAAAACGGATGTGGTAACTACTGGTACACTGACGATTCGTAAACCGTCATACGTCTGTATCTCAACGGATAATGACCGCGACCAGCTTATCATGGACGGAACTAAGTTTACCATGACAATGGGTAAGAAGAAGCATGTGACAGATAGTCGTCGTAATCCTATGTTCGCCACCTTCCAGTCAGTCCTTGAGGCTGTTATCAATGGTCGGCCGATACCCTCAGGCGAAGACCTGACCACATCAACGAAGGGCAATGAGAAGACGATTACCATTACGCCGACAGGGAAGAAACGTCAGATGTTCACCTCTTTTGTATTGGTGATAGACAGTAAGTCTTCAACCTTTAAGACACTGCGGATGAATGACAGAAGCGGTGGGTATATGGAATATACTTTTAAGAATAGTAAATGATCAAACTGAGAGGTTTCTTAATTGGCATGATGTGTCTGGTGGGCATGATGTCCTATGCCCAGCAGATTACCGGATATGTTACAGATGCCGAGACAGGCGATAGCATTCCTTATGCCAGTGTCGTCTATAAGGGTCATCATGTGAACGCTATCTCCAATGGGGAGGGACGCTACACCATTGCGCGCCATGAGGGCTGGAATATCACGTTCAGTGCTGTTGGCTATAAGACGCGTATCATCCCTGTCAATGCGAAGACGAAGGCGAAACTGAATATCGCCTTGAAACCTGACAAGCAGATGCTGGCAGAAGTGACGGTCAAGGCAAAGCGTAGTCGCTATAGCCGTAAGAACAATCCTGCCGTCGAGCTGATGAAGCGGGTTGTGGAGGCGAAGAAAAAGACAGACCTGAGCGTGAATGATTATTATCAGTATAGTAAGTATGAGAAAATCACCACCTCACTCAATGACCTGAAACCGGAGCAGTTGGAACAGGGTGTATTTAAGAAACACCCGTGGCTGGTGGAACAGGTAGAGGTCAGCCCGGCAACGAATAAGTTGATTCTTCCTGTGAGCATTGACGAAACGGTGTCCCAGAAAATCTACCGAAAGAATCCTCGTGCCGAGAAGACAATTATACAAGGTCAGTCATCGAAGGGTATCAATAACATCTTCCAGACGGGTGACATCGTCAATACCGTCATCAAGGATGTGTTTACGGATATAGACCTTTATCAAGACCATATACGACTATTACAGTATCCCTTCATCTCTCCAATCTCAAAAGAGGGCATTGGCTTCTATCGTTATTATATTGAGGACACCTTGGCGATAGAGCGTGACAGTTGTATCCATCTGCATTTCCTTCCCAACAACCAAAATGACATGGGCTTCCGTGGTGACCTGTATATCCTGAAGGACTCCACACTGCATGTCCGTCGTTGTGAGATGACGATTCCTAAGCAGAGCAACGTCAATTTCGTGAAAAATGTGAAGATCCTGCAGGAATATGAGCAGTTGCCCAATGGTCAGTGGGTACTGACGAAGGACGACATGACCACGGAACTGAGTCTGCTGAGTTTCCTCCGGGAGTTGATCGTGACCCGTACCACCCGTATGAGGGATTACGCCTTCGATCCGATACCAAAGAAACTGTTCCGGGGCATAGCTCCTGAAGTGACGGAGGCAGATGCTCAGATGCGTGATGATGCGTTCTGGAACCAGTTCCGGCAGGTGGAGCTTACCAAGAGTGAGGGCTCAATGGATAAGTTCATCCATCGGATTGAGAACATGAAAGGTATGAAATACGTAATCTTCGGACTGAAGGCGCTCTTCGAGAACTCGATAGAGACGGGTACGCCGAACTATATCGATATCTGTCCTGTCAACACGATATTAACTCATAACTACGTGGATGGATGGCGTAGCCGATTGAGTCTGAAGACAACGGCGAATCTCAGTAAACATTTTTTCCTCTCTGGCTATTACGGTCGGGGATGGGGGAGTCACCAGAACTACTATAATGCGGAGTTCACGTATTCCATCAATCCCAAGAAATATTTGCCTCATGAGTTCCCAAGACGTACCTTGAGTATTCAGATCAATCGTGATGTGTGCTCGCCAGGCGACCGTTTCATGGATACTGACAAAGATAATTTCATGGTAGCCTTCAAATGGGCGGAGACCAATAAGATGATGTATTATAATCGTCAGCAGGTGACATTCGACTATGAGACGGACTGGGGATTGAAAGCCACACTGATAGGTAAACTGGAGGAGAATGAGGCATGTGGCAAGATGTCCTTCCGAACACTGGATGTAGCACCCCGGGAGGAGTTCTTCCGTACCGGTAATGGTGAGTATATCCGTACCACGGAGGTGACAGCGAAACTGCGTTATGCTCCTGGTGAGACGTATATCAATAATAAGTTGCGCCGTCGTGTCATCAATCTTGATGCTCCTGTATTCAGTGTGTCTCACACAATGGGCTTTGACGGTGTTTTGGGAGGACAGTATTCCTACAATTATACCGAGCTGCATATCTACAAGCGCTTCTGGCTGAGTAGTTGGGGAAAACTGGATATCTCCTTGAAAGGTGGTATGCAGTGGAACCAGGTGCCCTATCCGTTGCTCATCCATCCTGCCGCCAACCAGTCGTATATCATCCTGCCGGAGACGTTCAATCTCATCAATACAATGGAGTTCCTGAATGACCGTTTCGCATCGCTGATGGTGTCATGGGACTTGAACGGAAAGATATTCAATCGTATTCCATTGTTGAATAAACTGCACTGGCGTGAGTATATCGGATTCCGTATGTTGTGGGGTGAACTCTCTGACAAGAACAACCCGTTCTTGCCTGAGAATGCAGGCAATAAGCGACTGATGTATTTCCCGGAAGGCTCACATGTGATGAATCCCGACCGTCCCTATGCGGAGATAGTACTGGGTATCCATAATATCTTCAAGTTCTTCCATGTGGAGTATGTGCGCCGCCTGAACTATAACGATTTACCCACAAGTCCGAAATGGGGCATGCGCTATGTGATCGCGTTTAGCTTCTAACCTCGCTGACCGTAAACTATTGAACAAATTTATTGAGTGATAGAAGCCTTGCGTAATTTACGCAGGGCTTTGTCTCTTATCTGACGTACCCTCTCCCGTTTCAGCCCCAGCGACTCTCCAATCTCTGCCATCGTCTGACGCTCTGTGCCAACACCGAAGAAAGCCTTGATGACAGCTTGTTCTCGCTCGTTGAGGAAGACAATGGCGCGAACCAGGTCATCCGAGAGGGTGTTCTGCTCTAATGACTGGTCTGTCTTGGGGGCATCTTTGTCCTCTAAGACATGGAGTAGGGTATAGTTATTCTTCGACCCTATTGGCAGCGACTCGTCCGTAGAGAGGACGGGCATCTCTCCAGTCACTTTACGGATCGCTTCCTCAATACTATGACGGATATAGGGAGCGGCAAAGGTGACAAATGGTTTTCCTTTGTCGGGGTCGAATTTCTCGGCAGCCTTGATCATGCCGATACTGCCCTCACTGATGAGGTCGTCGGTACTCAACAGTTCCGACTGGTACTGACGTGCCAGTGTCACCACATAGCCCATGTTCTTGCTGACGAGCTCGTCACGCTGTCTTTTCTGTTCGTTTGTCATAGTGGTGACAAAGATACGACGAAAAGTTGAGACTGCAAAGCGAATGATGAAGTTTAACGTAGTTCAGCCCGGAGATCCTGGCAACGAGTCCGTAGGATGATTTTGAAATATTCTGATAAAGTGTCTCAAATCAAGGGGCACTTTTCGTTTTTCTTTGCTGTTGGCTGCAAATACGCAAAAATAGAGCCTTTTTGCTAATTCTCTTATAGTCAGCGAGTTATTGGCTTGAGAGGAGGAGATAGGAGTCAGAAGACAGGAGTCCGGAGGGAGAAAATGCCGTTTTTACCCCTGTTTTCCGCATAGAAAGGTGCCGCCTTTCAGGTAGTTAGGTGCCGACAAACGGGTAGTTAGGTACCGACAAACCCTCCCTTAGGTGCCGCCTTTCTCTTTTTCCGCTCCAGACAAGCGTTTTTTCAGCCCCATATTTTCTAGAAGCTCCAAAAATTCAGACATGTTTTTCGACCATATTTCTTGACATTTCGCCTCCGTCCTTTTTGTTGCTCAAAGATCAATTTTTGTTCACGATTATGACAAGGGTCTGGTACCTGACACACGAGTGCGGAATTCTCCGTAACGGAAAATCCTCCCAGTCATTAAGGATAAAAAGAAGGCGGACAGCCTTTTAAGCCATCCGCCTCTTTCTTCTTAAAGGTCTCTGTTATGAGATCTCAATCATACGAGAGACTTTCGTTTCCTCCTTTTTCATCTTCGGCAGTACCACGGTCAGGATGCCGTTCTCCACTTTGGCGGAAATACCTTCCTTGTTGACATCCTCGGGCAGTGAGTAGTTCTGCTGATAGTTGGTGTAGCTGAACTCACGGCGCAGGTAGTGCTGTTTCTTGTCCTCCTCCTTGTGCTCCATCTTGTTCTCGATGGCAATGCTCAGATTGCCGTCCTCATTGATGTGTACGCGGCAGTACTCCTTTTTGATGCCAGGAGCAGCAACCTCCATGGTGTAGGCACTCTCGTCTTCCTTGACGTTGACTGCGGGTGCGGTAGTGGTGGAACAAGCCATCATATCGTTGTTCATAAAGTCATCGAACACTGTTGGAAACCAACTGTTTTTGAATACTGGTAACATAATCATACCTCCTATTTATAGATTAAAAATTAAACATTAAAAATTAAATTCTTTTTGCCTCTGCTTGTGCTTCGGCGTTCACCCATTATAGTACAAGTTACGTGCCAGCGCCTATTTTGCTGACAAGTTGACAGAAACGGATGACAATATGTCGCATTTCTTGGTGTTTTCATCCATTATCCTTATCTTTGTAGCCGACTAAAAACGAAAAGAAGATGAAGACAGACATCCAGATTGCCCGTGAGTGCCAGTTGGCACCGATTGGCGAGATAGCATCTCAGCTTGGTATTGACCCGGAAAAGATAGAGCCGTATGGACGCTATATGGCGAAAGTGCCTATCTCGTTGATTGACGAGAAGCGGGTAAAGCAGAGTCGCCTGATACTGGTAACAGCTATCAGTCCGACAAAGGCAGGTATTGGTAAGACCACCGTCAGTATCGGACTGACACTGGGACTCCAGAAACTCGGCAAGAAGGCTGTGGTGGCTTTGCGCGAACCCTCGCTGGGTCCCTGTTTCGGTATGAAAGGAGGTGCGGCAGGCGGCGGTTATGCCCAGGTGCTGCCTATGGAGAAGATAAACCTGCACTTCACTGGTGATTTCCATGCGGTGACATCAGCACATAACACCATCAGTGCCTTGCTCGATAATTATCTGTATCAGCATCGCAAGGAGGGCTTTTCGTTGCGTGATATTTTCTGGAAACGCGTGCTCGATGTGAACGATCGTGCTCTGCGTAACGTGGTGACGGGTCTGCGTGGCGATGGCGTGGTAGCTGAGACGGGTTTCGACATCACACCCGCTTCGGAACTGATGGCTATCCTCTGCCTGGCTACTAGCGAGGAGGATCTGCAACGGCGTATCGAGAACATCGTGCTGGGCATCACTTCAGATGGCAAGCTCTTCAAAGTGAAAGACCTCGGTGTGGCTGGAGCCATCACTGTGCTTTTGCGCGATGCCCTTTCGCCCAATCTGGTGCAGACAACGGAGCGCACACCTGCCTTTGTCCATGGTGGACCGTTTGCCAATATCGCACACGGCTGTTCGAGTGTGGTGGCAACCAAGATGGCGATGACCTATGGCGACTATGCGGTGACGGAAGCTGGCTTTGGTGCCGACTTGGGTGCTGAGAAGTTCTTCGACATCAAATGCCGCAAGACAGGTTTGCAGCCCCGATTGGTTGTTATTGTGGCTACTACACAAGGTCTGAAGATGCATGGTGGTGTGGATCTCGAGCATATCAAGGAGCCCAATGCCAAAGGACTGACGGAGGGACTGAGGAACTTGAACCGTCACATCCGCAATATGCAGGGCTTTGGACAGCCTGTCGTAGTAACACTGAATCGTCACGATACTGATATAGATGATGAGATTGACATTGTTCGTAAGAATTGTGAAGACCTTGGGGTAGGATTTGCTGTCAACGAAGCCTTCCTCAAAGGCGGAGAGGGCGCTACGGATCTGGCACAGCTGGTGGTCGACACCATAGAACGCCAACAACCTCTGCCCATCCGCTTCACCTATAAGGAAGCCGACCGACTGGAGGATAAGTTGGAAAAGGTGTGCAAGGGCATCTATGGAGCCTCGGCAGTGGAATTCAGTAAGACGGCAAAGAGGAAACTAGAAGCCCTGCGAGCAACTTTTACCGACGAGGACGGCGCCATAGCCCATTATCCTGTCTGTATCGCCAAGACACAATTCTCTTTCTCTGCCGACTCCACCCGTTACGGTTCTCCGGAGGGCTTTACCATCCGTATCCGTGACATCATCCTCAACTGCGGCAGTGAGATGATCGTCGCCATCGCTGGTGACATGCTCCGTATGCCGGGATTGCCTAAGAGTCCTCAGGCAGAGCGTATTACCATCGAGAACGGTGAGATAGAGGGGTTGTCATAGTTTCCTTGCATAAACTTTGTTAAATATCTGGTATCTATTTTATAGATAAGACGGTTTTTTAGTAACTTTGCATCTCGAAAACCGAAGCGGCGGCTTGGGGTTTTGTAAGGAGAGATCATTTATTCGAATAAATAACAATTGACAAATAGGTAATGAAAATGAAAAAGTTGATGATGTCTGTGGCAATTGCCGCAACATTAGTATCATGTGGCGGCGGAGGTGGCCGCCCGAATTTCGGTGATAATGAGTATCCCGTAGTGACAGTGGGAACGTCCAATGCCGATATGCAGTCGACATATCCTGCAACGATCAAGGGTGTGCAGGATGTGGAGATTCGTCCAAAGGTACAGGGCTTTATTACCCAGATTAATGTGAAGGAAGGACAGACGGTAAGTACTGGACAAACCTTGTTTGTTCTCGATAATGCCACTTATCAGGCTCAGGTACGTCAAGCTGAGGCTTCTGTGAATACTGCACAGCAGCAGGTGAATACAGCCCAACTGACTTATGAGAACTCCAAGCTGTTGCATGCCAACAAGGTGATTGGTGACTATGAGCTGCAGACGTCGCAGAATTCCTACGAGAGTGCCAAGGCACAACTCGCCCAGGCACAGGCTGTCCTTGCCTCGGCTCGTGAGCAGTTGAGTTTCTGTTATGTAAAGAGTCCTGCCTCAGGTGTCGTTGGTACGTTGCCTTTCAAGAAAGGTGCACTCGTGAACAACTCCAACACACTGACCAATGTCGCCAGCATCTCGTCGATGGACGTCTATTTCTCGCTGCCGGAGTCTGAAGCTATGACACTCTCTGCTGCGGGTCTTGCCACGCTTCCTCCTGTGAAACTTAAACTCTCTGACGGCACCATTTATGCACATGAGGGTCAGGTGACACGTATGAGTGGTGTGATAGACCAAGCCACGGGTTCTGTTCAGCTCGTTGCTACGTTCCCCAACCCCGAGAAGCAGTTGAAGAGCGGTGGTACGGGTAGTGTTGTCATCCCCCGTCAGGCTACTTCTGCCATTATTATTCCTCAGGCGTGTGTCTCTGAGGTACAGAACAAGAAGTTTGTCTATACCGTAGGAAAAGATAACAAGGTAAGATATACCGAGATCAAGGTGGATCCGCAGAACGACGGTAATACATATATCGTAACTGACGGACTGAAGGTTGGTGACAAGTATGTGACAAATGGTATCACCAAACTGAATGACGGTATGGAGATTGTGCCCATCACGCCAGAGCGATACAAGCAGAAGATTGAGGAGCAGGCAAAGGAAATGTCTGCCGGTGATATCGTGGGAGCGATGAAGAAGTAGTTAAGAGATAAAAGTTAAGAGATAAGAGTTATGACTTTTACAACATTTATCAAACGCCCGGTATTATCGACGGTGATCTCCATCGTCATCGTGCTGCTGGGTTTTATTGGACTGGTGTCACTGCCTATTGAGCAGTATCCGAATATAGCACCGCCTAACATCGTGGTGATGACCAGTTATCCTGGTGCCGATGCTGAGACAGTGAAGAATGCCGTGATTACCCCGTTGGAAGAGAGTATCAACGGTGTAGAAGGCATGGACTACATTACATCCACGGCTTCACCTGGTTCTGCCATGATCCAGGTGATGTTCCGTCAGGGTATGGACCCTGATATGTGTGCCGTGAATGTGCAGAACCGTGTGAGTCAGGCAACACCGTTGTTGCCAGCCGAGGTTAATCAGGTTGGTGTACGTGTTGTCAAGCGTCAGTCGTCACAGGTATTGATGATCTCTCTGACTTCCGACGGTCGTTATGATGACGAGTTCCTGACAAACTATAATGCCATTAATATCATTCCTGCCCTGAAGCGTATCCAGGGTGTGGGTGATGCCTCGAGTTTCAGTTCGAAGACCTATGCGATGCGTATCTGGCTGAAGCCAGAGCTAATGAAACAGCATGATCTGATGCCAAGTGATATTTCCGCCGTACTTGCCGAGCAGAATATCGAGGCTGCTCCGGGTAATTTCGGTCAACAGTCAAGTGGTATTGCTTATGAGTATGCCATGCGTTATACCGGACGTTTCCGCAGTGCTGAGGAGTTTGGTGACATCATCATCAAGAGTGACGCTGACGGACAGACGCTGAAACTGAAGGATGTGGCGAAGATTGAGTTAGGCGGTGAGGGTTATTCCGTATCGATGAAGAACAACGGTATCCCTTCTATCATGACCATGGTTCAGCAGGTGGCGGGTTCGAACGCCAACGAGATAGCCAAGCAGGTGAAGGCGGAACTGGATGAGCAGTCGAAACTGTTCCCTCCAGGCATGTTCTATAGGATAAACTATGATGTGACAGAATTCCTGTATGCGTCTATCGAGGAAGTGGTCTTCACGCTGGTGTTCACCTTGATATTGGTGTTCATCGTTATCTATATCTTCCTGCAGGACTGGCGCTCTACGCTGATCCCGTTGATTGCCGTGCCGGTCTCACTGATTGGTACGTTCTTCTTCCTGAACGTGATGGGCTTCTCCATCAACCTGTTGACGCTGTCCGCTTTGTTGTTGGCGATTGCTATTGTGGTGGACGACGCCATTGTGGTGGTGGAGGCGGTACATGCCAAGCTCGACCAAGGCTATAAGTCGCCGCTGACTGCCAGTATCGATGCCATGAACGAGATATCGGGAGCTATTATCTCCATCACACTGGTGATGGCATCCGTATTCGTTCCAGTATCGTTTATCGGAGGAACTTCAGGAACATTCTACCGTGAGTTCGGTGTGACCATGGCGATTAGTATCTTTATCTCCGCCTTGAACGCCTTGACATTGTCTCCTGCCCTTTGTGCCATCTTCCTGAAACCGCACGACAAAGAGGGACATGAGAAGAAGATGTCAATGGTAGACCGTTTCCATGCCTCGTTCAATACGGCTTACGACAAGATATTGGGTAAGTACAAGACCCGTGTGGAGAAACTGGTGCGTAAACCCCTTCCTGTCATCACCACGGTGATTCTGGGTATAGTGGCGTTAGTACTTACTTTCTCGTTCACGAAGACGGGTCTGGTACCTGACGAGGATACAGGTACGCTGTTCTGTACCATCACCATGCCCCCTGCCACTTCAGAGGCACGTACCAAGGAAGTGGTAGCACAGGTAGACTCTATCTTGGCTTCCGACCCTGCTATCCAAAGCCGTGAGCAGATTCAGGGTTATAACTTCATCGCTGGTGCCGGTTCTGACCAGGCTACCTTTATTCTTAAGTTGAAACCGTTTGGTGAGCGTCAGAAGGGATTCTTCTGGAAACTCAGCGGACTGTGGGAGGGTGACGGTATCTACCGTTTCTTCTTGAATCCATTAGAGTCGACGGGTGTTATCGCCCAGATATTCATCAAGACCGCCCATATCAAGGATGCCCAGATTCTTGCCTTCGCACCGCCGATGGTTCCTGGCTTCTCACTGAACAATGGTATCTCGTTGATCATGCAGGACCGAACGGGTGGCTCGTTGGATAAATTCTTCGGTATCGTGAAGGACTATCTTGCCGAACTGAACAAACGTCCTGAGTTCCAGACGGCACAGACATCCTATAACCCTAACTACCCACAGTATATGGTGCATGTGGATGTGGCAAAGTGTAAGCAGGCAGGTATCTCGCCGACAGTCGTATTAAGTACGCTGCAGGGATACTATGGTGGTCTGTACGCATCGAACTTCAACAGTTACGGTAAACTCTATCGTGTGATGATTCAGGGTACGCCCGAGTCGCGTGTGACACCTGAGTCGTTAAACGCCATTTATGTACGTACCCCGGGAGGTATGTCTCCTGTCCAGGAGTTCTGCCGTCTGGAGCGTGTGTATGGTCCTATGAACATCAGTCGTTTCAATCTGTTTACCAGTATCAACGTGACGGCTACGGTGGCTAGCGGGTACTCTACTGGTGAGGCTTTGAAGGCTGTGCAGGAAGTAGCGGAAGACGTGTTGCCCGCAGGTTACTCTTACGACTTCTCTGGTCTGACCCGTGAGGAGGCAAAGGCGTCGAATACGACAGCCATCATCTTCCTGTTGTGTTTCATCTTCATATACCTGATCCTGTCAGCACAGTATGAGTCGTATATCCTGCCGCTTGCCGTAGTACTCTCCGTACCTTTCGGACTGGCAGGCTGCTTCCTGTTCACGATGATGTTCGGACATGCCAACGATATCTACATGCAGATCTCATTGATCATGCTGATCGGTCTGTTGGCTAAGAACGCCATCCCGATTGTGCAGTTCGCCCTGGAGCGTCGCCAGACAGGTATGGCTATCACTTGGTCTGCCATCTTAGGAGCCGCAGCCCGTCTGCGTCCTATCCTGATGACCTCGTTGGCGATGGTGATTGGTCTGTTGCCGATGATGTTCGCCTCGGGTGTAGGTAAGAATGGTAACCAGACACTGGGTGCTGCCGCTGTCGGCGGTATGTTGATAGGTACGTTGTTACAGGTTCTCGTCGTGCCCGGACTGTTTGTTATCTTCCAGTCCTTGCAGGAGAAGTTCAAGCCGATGACCTTTGAGGGTGAAGAGGAGAATCCTGACGTGGCTGCTGAGATTGCCCAGTATGCACATCGTCCTGTAGATTATAAAGTGGAGGAGTAAGGAGTCAGGAGTAAGTAGTAAAGTAGATATGTTTATGAAGAAATTAATAATATTTGCAACCGTGTTACTGCTGATGAGCAGTTGCGGCGTATATAACAAGTACGAGCGTCCCGATGTGAATACCACGGGATTGATTCGTGATGTCATATCAGACGTGGATACACTCGTCGTACAGGACACTGCCTCGTTCGGCAACCTGCCTTGGCGCACGGTGTTTACTGATCCTCAGCTACGTATACTGATAGAGCAGGGACTGGAGAAAAACACCAACCTGCTGAATGCTGCACTCACTGTGGAGATGTATGAGACAATGCTGAAGGCTGCAAAACTGGCATTCCTGCCTGCGATTAATTTCGGAGGGAATTCAGTAGGGAATATCCAGACACTGTATACCGACCCTTCACAAACCATAAAGTCCTATTCGTTCCCGATGACCGCTTCGTGGACACTTGATCTCTTCGGTAATATCTTGTCGCAGAAACGTTCCACGCAGATGAAACTGCTGGGCTATAAAGACTATCAGATGGCTGTCCGTGCTCAGGTTATCGGTGGCATCGCCAATTCTTACTACACGTTGTTGATGCTGGACGAACAGCTCCGTATAACCACAGAGATGTCCAAGATGGCGAAGGAGACGTGGGAGATGATGAAGCTACAGTATAACTTAGGACGCGTACGCTCTACCAGTGTACAGAGTGCCGAGGCTTCCTACCTGTCGATGCTGACACAGTCGAATGAATTCAAGCGCCAGATCCGCGCCACAGAGAATGCCCTTTGCCTGCTTATCGGTCAGCCTGCTCAGCAGATAGTACGAACGACATTAGCTGAACAGTTACTGGCTTCTGAGTTCTCTGCAGGAGTAGGGGTGGCGCTCTTGAAGAACCGTCCTGACGTACACAATGCGGAGATGCAGTTGGCGGCTTGCTTCCACGATGTGCAGACTGCTCGCTCGCAGTTCTATCCAAACATCACGGTCGGCTTTACTGGTGCCTTTGGCAATGCCAGTGGTACGTTGAATCCTGGTAAGTGGCTCACAAATCTCTTTGCCGGTCTGACACAGCCTATCTTCCAGCGTGGTGCCTTGACTGCCAACTTGAAGGTGAGTCAGTTTAAATACGAGCAAGCCTTTAACACTTGGCAGAACGCTATCCTCTCAGCAGGTAATGAGGTCTCGAATGCCCTTGTTAACTACAACAGTTATGATGCCAACTCGAAACTGGAGGCTCAGCGTATTGAGGTCTTGAAGAAGAATGTGGAAGATACCAAGGCGCTCTATAAGAGTAGCGGTTCCAGTTATCTGGAGGTACTTACTGCAGAGACACAACTGCTCAGTGCACAACTGAACAAGGCGAGTGACGACTTCAGTAAGATGCAGGCAGTGGTATCACTGTACACGGCTCTTGGAGGTGGAGGGAAATAAAGTATTCAGGAGTCAAGACCTTGAATATATAACTACAGAGCAATATAATACGTTAAACCTGAGTATAGAAGAGACAAGTAGACTGTTAACAGCCTACTATAAAGGAATCAAGGAGAGAATTGTATTATAAGCATTTCTACTGACTCCTGTCTCCTGACTCCTAAAAAAACGAATGTAATGAACGAAATTAGTCCAAAGGCCGAGATAGATTCCAGAGCGAAGATCGGTAATAATTGTAAGATATTCCCCTTTGTGTATATCGAGGGTGATGTGGTGATTGGTGACGATTGTATCATCTTCCCCTTTGTCAGCATTTTGAACGGAACACGCATGGGACAAGGGAACAAGGTGCATCAGGGTGCTGTCATAGGTGCCTTGCCACAGGATTTCGAGTTCCGTGGTGAGAAATCGGAGTGTATCATTGGTAATCATAATATCATCCGTGAGAATGTGGTGATCAACCGTGCCACCCATACGGGCGGACAGACCGTCATTGGTAATGATAACTTCCTGATGGAGGGTGCTCATATCTCTCACGATACCAAGATAGGTAACCGTTGTGTGTTCGGCTATGGTACGAAGATTGCCGGTGACTGTGAGATAGAGGATGGCGTCATCTTCTCATCGAGTGTGATAGAGAATGCCAATACCCGTGTGGGGATTGGTTCTATGATACAGGCGGGAACAACGTTCTCAAAGGATATCCCTCCCTATATCATCACCACCAAGCATGCGGAGTTCGGTGGCGTGAACTTGGCTGTCGGTCGTCAGAATGGTGTGGACGAGAAGACCCTCAGCCATATAGGCAATGCCTATCGTCTGCTGTTCCATGGTAAGACATCCGTCTTTGATGCCGTGAATCAGATAGAGGAACAGGTGCCTGACGGTCCTCATATCCGTCATATCATCGAGTTCATCCGTGCCTCCAAGACAGGTATCATCACCAAGATATAACAATAGACAAGATGAAAAAGATAAGTGTTGTTGCCCTATTGTGGTGCATGGCTGTCAGTGTGATGGCACAGAGATTCCCGGTGGGCATTTTCAGCGTACAGGACACGGTGAAGGGTTTCCAGTTGGGTGTCATTTCGTCAGTGAGTCCCGACGGAGGTAAAGGACTCCAGTTGTCGGGCTTCACCAACACGTCAGGAGGCACCTTTAACGGTCTGCAGTTAAGTGGTATCAGTAACATTACGGACGGCATGAACCGTGGTGCACAGTTGTCTGCCATCATGAATGTCTCGTCTTCCATGATGCGTGGTTTGCAGTTAGGAGCCGTCAACTATGCCGACTCGCTGAACGGTGCACAGGTCGGTGTGCTCAACGTTGCCCGTAAGCGCCCGAAGGGTTGGCAGGTAGGACTGATCAACGTGTCGGGTGACACCATCGGTCATAAGATCGGTCTGGTGAACATCAACCCGCTGACCACCATCGACTGGATGCTGTATGGAGGTACTTCTACCAAGATAAATTTCGCCATACGCTATCGAAACAAGAGTACCTATAATGTCTTAGGTATCGGTACCCATTTCATGGGACTCGACAGCAGGTTCTCGGGTGCAGTGTTCTATCGGTTGGGACAGTATTTCCAGTTGTCACCGAAATGGAGCCTGAGTGGTGATATCGGCTACTACCATGTGGAGACCTTTAAGAAGAACTCGGACGAAGGTCCCGAGCGTCTGTACTCCCTGCAGGCACGTCTTAATGCCGACTACCAGTTCAGCAAGCGTTTCGGTGCCTTTGCCTCTGTGGGATGGGGACTCACCCGCTACTATAACCGTAACGAGACCTACCGAAACCGTCCGTTGTTCGAAATGGGTCTGACCTATCGTCGTTCGAGGAGCAGTCGCGACGACCTCTGGCAGAACACCAGTCTAAGGAAGAAGGTGGCTGAGAACCATCAGGAGACGGGCGATAGCACGATGGCTCTTGAGCCCAGGAAGAATTTCTGGGCTGCGGCTGCCAAGGTTACCGGCATCAATGTCGGTGTGCATCTGATGGACCGTTATCTGCTGAAGGAGCCCTTCGTGAAGACGACGTTGCATAGCATCGGCGACAACTTCAGCAAGGGTATGGTGTGGGATAACGACCTGTTCACGATGAACATGTTCGCCCACCCCTATCATGGCAACCTCTACTTCAATGCCGCTCGTGCCAGTGGATTGAGCTACTGGGAGTCGGCGCCCTTCGCCCTGTTGGGCTCGGCAGAATGGGAGTTCTTCGGCGAGACCGATCCTCCTGCCATCAACGACCTCTTCGCTACCACCTGCGGCGGTATGGCGATTGGTGAGACGCTGCACCGCCTGAGTCTTACGCCACTCGATGACCGCACACGTGGCTGGAACCGCTTTTGGCGTGAGGCAGTGGCTACTTTGTTAAACCCCATTCAGGGACTGCATCGTATCATCAGCGGCGATGCCTGGCGTGTGAAGAGCGACCACTACCATTATCACGACTTCCATGAGATACCCATCCAGGCATCGTTCTCGACGGGTCTTCGCTATGTGGCAGACGATGGCGCCTTGTTCCGTGGCGACTACTGCCCGTATGTAAACATCGGCATTGTCTATGGTACGGGTGCCGACGGTGAAAAGCACACCAAGCCTTTCGACTTCTTCGACTTCGATGCTACATTCTCCTTCGGCGGCAGCCAGCCCATCATCAACAACATCAACATCATGGGTCGTCTGTGGAGCACGCCCGTCATCGACCGTACGGCAAAGCACGAACACGGCAAGAGTCTGTATGGTGAGTTCGGTTTCTATCAGCACTACAACTATTATGACTCCAAACCCATCAAGAACGGCTCCGACCTGACACCCTACCGCATCAGTGAGCCCGCATCGTTCGGTCCTGGTTTTATGTTTGTGATGGAGCATCCCAAGGCAGCGCTTACCCGTGCTGAGCAGCGCATCTTCCTGAGCGGTATTCTGCTGGGTGGCACCAAGAGCGACTACTTCAACATTATCGAGCGCGACTACAATATGGGCAGCGGTTTCAGCATCAAGACGAAGACGGTGCTCGACTTTGGCAACACGGCACGTTTCACGCTGAACGCCAAGTATTTCCGCATCTTTACATTCAAGGGATACGAGGATAAACTGGCACCACTGCAGGAACGTATTGACAATGGCGAGTTCACGGCAGAATATCTGCGCTCCATCGCCGACGACAAAGACAAGTTCGAGGAAGTGACGGGCTATGACCTGCGCTATCTGAATGCTCAGGGCGACAAGGGTAATGCCGGACTGCTGATCATCAATCCCGTGCTGGAGCTCCATCTGACGAAGCAATGGGGCATCATCGTTCAGGGTTCCTACTTTCATCGTCGCACCTACTACAAGTATCACGACAATGTGCATGCCAACACCTTTGAGACCAAGCTAGGAGTGATCTGCAGACTGTAAGTGTCAGTACTCGTTAGTTGTAATCAAGGAGCTTAATAACTCGCCGTACAGGGAATACCGGCGGCAATCACACGGTCGCGAATGGCATCCAGCTGTTCGCGACTGGCTTTTTCTAATCCCTGGGCTGGAGTCTCACGGTCGATGGTATAGATCATCACCTGTTGAGGCTTGATCTCCTTGACAGCCTCCAACCACGGTCCCACGTACTCCTCCCCGGTGTTATCTACTGACTCCTGACTCCTGACTACTGACTCCTGACTCTTGACTCCTGTCTCCTGACTCCTGACTCCTGTCTCCTGACTCCTGACTCCCCCCCTCATGAACATCGTCTGGATGATGATATGTCCGTTGAACGCCTTCATCCGCTCAATGATGAGGTTGACATCATAAGTACCGTTGGGGTGGTCAACCTTTTGGATATAGGCAGGGTCAACGGTGTCGAGTTTCAAGATGTTGTTGTCGACACGCATAAGTGCGTCATGCACCTGTGGACGATGAATCATCGTCGAATTGGAGAGTACGCTGACCTTCGCCTGTGGACAGTATTTATCACGCAGACGGATGGTGTCGTCGATGATCTCCGCGAAATGGGGATGGCACGTCGGCTCCCCATTACCGGCAAACGTGAGAACGTCGGGCTGTTGTCCTTCGGTAGTCATCTCCTGGAGTTTCTTCTCCAAAGCCTGTGCTACTTCCTCACGAGTAGGCAAGGGCAGGGTAGGGCGGTGGTCCTCATTGAAGCCACACTCACAATAGATACAGTCAAAGGAACATACCTTGCCGTCGGCAGGCAGGAGGTTGATGCCTAAGGAGATACCCAGTCGGCGGCTGTGTACCGGACCGAAGATGGGTGATGGATATATAATCGTACTCATAGTGCCTGCAAAATTACGAAATAATTTTTATTTACTGCATCTCGATAATGAAAATAAAACGAAACATGAGCTGACGGCACTGGGAACAGCTTCCTGTGTCGGAGCATGCTGAACCACGAAACAAGCCCTGCTGGCATCATGCCTGGCAGGGCTTGTTCTTTCATCACCAATTAATTGGTGTAGTTGCTACAGATTATTCTTCGTCGTCAAAGAACTCGCGGGCACTGGCGGGTTCGCTAGCTGAGTTCAAAAGAGGAGTACTGTGTAGGTTGATTACTGTCAAGTTCGGTTTCTGATAATTTTTCTTGTCCATTGCTATAATGTTTTTATTTGTTAATGATCTTGTTTCCGTTGTTGATATAGATACCCTTCTGCGTCGGCTTGCCAGCGAGCTTGCGGCCCTGCAGGTCGTAATAGGTGTTGGTGCCGTCAAGGTCGATGGTGTGGATGACGGGCTGGATACCCGTTACGCCATTTTCACTGTCGCCCTCATAGTCGCCAGGCAACTTGTACCAGATTTCATACGGATCACCGCCACCTTCTAAGACATCGAACTTGGTGGTATAGTCCCAGTAGTCCGTAAACTCCTTCGGCTGGTAATAGGCACGGAATGTCGGAACGTAGGCTTTACGATGCCCCTCCGTGTCGTTGTTGATGCCCCTCCACTTACCATCGCTGTTGAGTATGAATGCCTTCAACTGCGTGCTCTCCTCGTTGTCGATAAGTTGGTATGTGCCTCTCCACCATCCACAGATATTATCCTGGTTCTGCCATGCCTCCACACTTGGATAGATGACACCGGTATTTTCATCCTGCTCAGGGAGTGCCTGTATCTTCACACCCTCGGCGTTAAGCTTGACGGTTTCCTTATCGACCACCACCAGATAGGGCTTTCCGGCCTCGATGGTGACAGACGGAACGCCGTTGAAGACAAACTCTTTGGCATCGTTGACGATGGCGAGCTCGTAGAGGCGCACCTTGTCAGCCCAGAACTCATCCTGCAAGTCTTTCTCGTATGGCAGGCAGACGGTGTATGCCTTGCTGGTCCACGTGCCGTCGCCATTGTCGGTAGCCTTCAGGATGCGGTCGTAGGTGATGTTCACCGTCTTGCCCTTGTTCTGTTTCAGTACCTCGCTATTGTCTTTGCCGTCGTAAATGGCAATATCTATCTTCTCCCTGACGCTGACGTCCTCGGCAGGCATGGTGAACGACCAGGTGCCGTCGCCATTGTCGGTGACGGGGATATTGGTGCCCGATTGTTTACCTGTTACGATGATGGCTGCTATGCCCTTGCCGCTGTCACCTTCGCCGGAGATGGTGACGTCCTCGTTGGTGTTGGGCGTCAGATTGTCGACGGTGATGCCGTCGTTAAGGACTTCTGCCTTCCACTTCTTGGTAAAGTAGCCTGTCGTGGGGTTGGCCATGGAGATGTTATCCTGGCCTGTGCTGTATGCCACTGCACCCATCAGGCTGCTACAGCCCGTGAACATGCCATCGGCGGCAGCTATCGTCCAGGGATTGTCGCAGTAGATGGTCATCAAGCCCGTACAGCCGCTGAACATCGACGCTGCATTTTCCACCTTGCTCACATCAAGTCCGTTGAGATTGATAGTGGTCAGGTTAGTGAAGTCACTGAACCACGACACGAGGCTGGTGGGTTGAGCTTTGGCAAAAGAGGCGTCAAACACCACCTTGGTGGCCTCGCCCTTGACGGTACTCCATCCTGGAGCAATATCGCCTGTCGCAAATACCTTAGCACCGCTCCACACGTAGTTTACGGTCTGTCCGTTATATGTCTCACCCACCTTCAGCGGCTCCGCAGGGCAGGCGAAATAGAGTGTCTTATTGCCGTCACACCACAGCGCCTGTGTATAGACGGCATCGGTCTTGGTGAAATAGCCTGTCTCGGAATTCGCGAAGGTGATGTCGTTGGCATTGTCCGGGCTGTAACTGACGGTGCCCATCGAACCCTTGAGGCTCGTGCAACCTGTAAACATATCCGTGCTATTTGCAATGCCGCTCCACGTGTTGTCGCAGAAGATGGTCTTCACATTTCCGCAGTTTTGGAACATGCCCGAAGTGTTGGACACCTCGCTCACGTCAATATTGTTGACATCGATGGTCGTCAGGTTTGTAAAGCCGTCGAACCACTGGTAGAGACTCTGTGGCGTTGCCTCGACAAACGACGCGTCAATGACCACCTCGGTAGCATCGCCTTTAATGGTGTTCCATCCCGGGGCAGTGGTTCCTGTATTAGAAACCTGGTCACCGCTCCACACATTGGTGATGGTCTGTCCGTCGTAGGTCTCGCCAACCTTATACACCTTCTTGGGGGCAAGGAAGTAGAGCGTCTTGGCAGCATCGCACCAAAGGGCTTGCGCAAAGCCGGCATTGACTGGTTTTTCTGCCTTGCAGAAGGTGCAGTAATAACCATCGTTCTGGAAGGCATACGTGTGGGATCCTAACATGTTTCCACACCATTCGCAGTTCAGAATGTGCGTGCCGTCTTCTCTGGCACGGTAGATGGCTCCCACGTGGTCGCATGGCTGGATGAGTATGTTCTTTTTTTTATTAACAATATCTCTCCATGTCTCTTTGTCCGTTTTTTTATAATTCTCAATCGAAAAATCCCCTTTATCACTGTACAACATCATCAAGCCGTCGCCTATGCTCATTTCATCATAGGAATAGAACGCTTTATATGCTGATTGTGCAAAGACAGTAGAATTATCTATGTGAACCTTTTCCGCACGGATAGCACTATAGCCATCTGTCCAGAAATTATTACTAACAGCTGTCAAGTGGGAGTTTGTGATGTAAACATCTCCAATCCATTCCGGATTAGAATAAGGTTCATCCTTTTTATTTATCGATCCAATTCCTATACCTTCTCCTCCACCACCTCCAGCATATGCTTCGACATGGGAATCATAGATAACGACATCTGCGGTAAAAGATGCCTTATTTCCGCTGCCGATGCCGGGACCATCCATGCCGCCCTGGGCTGTGACAGTAGCACTGTAGATTTCGCAACCGCCACTGTCGCATTCGCTTCCGCCACCGATGCCCGCAGCATAACTGCCACCCGTAGCCGTAACGGTGCCACCATAGATGAGTGCCATTTTAGATCTAGGATTATAGCACCTCTTGCCACTACCGATGCCGGCACCTCCACGTCCGCCTTGGGCGGTAATGGTGCCGCCATAGATGCGGACCGTTTGGAAGGCACAAGAAGTACCCTTACTACCTCCGATACCCGGATTTTCCTTGCTGCCTTGAGCGTCGATGATGCCGCCATAGATATTGATCGTGCCAACCCAGGTATCGCCATGTCCGCCGATGCCCGGTCCGGAACTGGAATGCGCATAGACGCGACCAACATCTCCCTCTTGTCCATAGATGTGGAGTTCATCGTCTCGACTGACAAAGATGCCTTCTTTGGCGTTAAGCGTCCTGCCGTCCACCAGAATGATATGCACCTTACCTTTGATTTCAAGGTACTTCTTAAACTCCACGTTTTCATCCACCACATACCAGCCGTCTTTCAGCACGGTGTGGTCGTTGGTGTTGTTCGATGTGAGGCGGGTGAAATTGGAGCAATACTTTGTCGTGCTTATCTTCTTGTGCTGCTCCATGTCATAACTGCGCTCCACATAGTGTATCTTGCCGAGCACGGGGTAATTGACATGCATGTAGATGAATTCGCCGTTGACATTTTTGTTTAGGTCATATCCGACGGCACCACCATCTGCCGGCACGGCTCCTTCACTCGTGGTGGTAAAGTAGATGCCCGTGACGCCACGCCCGTCGGGGAAGGGATCCTTGGTGTAGAAGAGGTAGAGTTTTTCATCCCCCCGAGTGCCGTAATCGAGGTTGGTACCCCCTGCTCCAGGAGCGGGATAGTACGTACGGTTGTTGTACACCAACGAGGAAGGCGATTTATCCGTCTTGAGGTAGAAGTCGGTGATGGGTGTGCCACTGCTGCCTGTGCTGCTCTTTGTCTTATAGAGCAGATAGACGTAGGAACCGCCGGCACCGGCATTCAGGTCTTTGTCGATGAGCGTCCAGCCTTCCTTTACCTTTTTGTCTCTATTGCCTTTGCCTACGGCTATCATCACGTCGGTGATGTAGTCCGTCGCCCACGTTGCCTGCACTGCACCTAGCAGCATCAAAAGGCAGATTAAGATTCTTTTCATTGTCTTTATTTGTTTATGATCTTGCTCCCGTTGTGGATATACACGCCCTTCTGCGTCGGCTTGCCAGCGAGCTTGTGACCCTGCAAGTCGTAATAGGTGTCGGTGCCGTCAAGGTCGATGGTGTGGATGACGGGCTGGATACCCGTTACGCCATTTTCACTGTCGCCCTCATAGTCGCCAGGCAACTCATACCACATTTCATCCGGATCACCTCCAGCCCCTAAGACGGTAAACTTGGTGGTATAGTCCCAGTAGTCCGTAAACAGCTTCGGCAGGTAATAGGCACGGAACGTTGGGATATATGCTTTACGATGCCCCTCCGTGTCGTTGTTGATGCCCCTCCACTTACCATCGCTGTTGAGTATGAAGGCTTTCAACTGCGTACACTCC
>JBGUNO010000049.1:0-17231 GCA_045117415.1 Prevotella sp.
CTGTTGAGTATGAAGGCTTTCAACTGCGTACACTCCTCATTGTCGATAAGTCGGTACGTGCCTCGCCACCAGCCACAGACGTTATCCTGGTTTTGCCATGCCTCCACGCTTGGATAAACGACGCCATCGTCCTCATCCTGCTCAGGGAGTGCCTGTGTCATCACGCCTTCAGCGCTGAGGTCGATGGTTTCCTTATCGACCACCACCAGATAGGGAAGACCTGCCTTGATGATGGAAGAGGGGACACCGTTGAAGACAAACTCATAGTTCTCGTTGACGATGGCGAGCTCGTAGAGGCGCACCTTTTCGGCCCAGAACTCATCCTGCAGGTCCTTCTCGTAAGGCAGACAGACGGTATAGGCCTTGCTGGTCCACGTGCCGTCGCCATTGTCGGTAGCCTTCAGGATGCGGTCGTAGGTGATGTTCACCGTCTTGCCCTTATACTTTTTCAACAGCTCGCTATTGTCTTTGCCGTCATAAATGGCAATGTCAATCTTCTCCCTGATGGTGACGTTCTCGGCGGGCATGGTGAACGACCGCGTACCGTCGCCATTGTCGGTGACATCGATGTCAGTACCTGTGCGCTGCCCCGTCACGATGATGGTTACGATACCTGTACCGCTGTCACCCGTGCCGGAGACGGTGACCGTCTCGTTGGTGAAGGGCGTCGGGTTGCTGACATTGATGCCGTCGTTGAGGATTTCCACCGTCCAGTTCTTCGTGAAATAGCCTGTCGTGGGGTTTGCCATAATACCGTTATCATACTGAGCATCGCTGCTGACGGCACCCACCAGGCTGGTACAGCCCGTAAACATACCTTCGGTATTGGCTATCGTCCAGGTGCTGTCGCAGTAGAGGGTGGTCAGGCTTGTGCAGCCGCTGAACATCGACGCTGCACTCTCTGCTCCGCTCACGTTGAGACCGTTGAGCTTGGCGGTGGTCAGTTTCTCAAAGCCGCTGAACCACGACTGGAGGCTCGTGGGCTCCGCTTTGGCAAACGACGCGTCGAACACCACGTTGGTAGCCTTGTCCTTGAGGGTGCTCCAGCCCGGGGCAGTGTTGCCCGTCGAGAGCACATGTCCTCCGCTCCACACGCTGGTGATGGTCTGTCCGTTATAGGTCTCGCCCGCCTTCAGCGGTGTCTCAGGATGCACGAAATAGAGTGTCTTGTCACCATTGCACCACAGCGCCTGTGCAAAGACGGCACCGTTATTGGTGAAGTAGCCCGTGGTGGGGTTGGCGAAGGTGATGTCGTTGGCGTTGCTTGTGTCAAAACCGACGGTACCCATGGAACCTCTGAGGCTCGTGCAGTTGTTGAACATGTATTCGCTGTTGGCGATGCCGCTCCACGTATTGTCGCAGAAAATGGTCTTCAGCGCCTCGCAGTTCTTGAACATCGACTCGGTATTGGTCACCTTGCTCATGTCAAAGCCGCTGACATCGATACTGGTCATGCCATTACAGTTGGTGAACATACCTCTCATCGTGGTACACTCACTGGTGTTCAGATGCTCAATGCCCTCGACGGTCAGGTCCCGACAGTCGGCAAACCAGCGGCAGAGGCTCGTGGGTCTGGCAAGGGCAAACGATTTGTCGAACACCACCCTCATGATGTTATTCTTGTTGATGAGTCCCCACTTTGGCTCATCATCGCCCACATTAGTCACATCGCTGTCGCTCGTCACGCTGGTGATGGTCTGACCGTCGTATGTTCCACCAGCCTTATATTCATCCTGAGGGTTGACAAAGTAGAGCGTCTGGTTGCCTTCGCACCAGAGAGCCTGTGCGACACAGGACTTCTGAGCCCCGCATTCGTAACAACGGATGGCACCATTCTGATTGACAAATTTGTGTGGCTCAGTCACGCCATTGCAGTATGTGCATACAATGGAATGTGTGTCATCGCCATTGTCTGTGTAGGTGGCTCCCGAATGGTCGCACAGCTTGATAGTGGCAGAATTGATACCATATCTTAGTGAACCCTCACGATCATAATTAGCCACCATTTCCCCATCACGTTTAACAGATAAGTTATCTCCCAAGAAAGCCTTTTCAATATCGAATAATCCAGCTTCTCCTGTTAAATTCACCGTGGAGTTTTCAATGTAGACATTCCTAACATGGATGACATCTCCTGATTGTGTCTTGCTTGATCTTCCACTGGCGGTCACCGTTGCATCTTGGATGTAAAGATCATGCGTTGCTTCTGGTTCGAATGACATGCCAGTGTCATGCCCCATGCCTAGAGCAACTCCACCCTTACTTCCAATGGCATTGATGGTGCCACCATAGATGTAGATGTCATTGGTGAGATGGGAATCCTCGCCAGTGCCGATAGACGCAGCGTAACCAGCACCCTCAGCCGTGATATTGCCACCCCAGATGGTTATAAGTCCGTTGCCACTTTCCTCACCGCCACCGATGCCAGCAGCGCCATCACCACCTTTCGCATTGATGGTGCCGCCATAGATGGTGATGGGACCATGAGGATCACACTCCTGTCCCGAACCGATGCCAGCGCCACCACCTCTACCATTGGCAGTGATATTGCCACCATAGATGGTGATCGCCTTGAAGTTTGTCTTGCTGTTGTTGTCGCCGTTGCCGGAGCCGATGGCAGCATTATTGACGGATTTTCCCTTGCAATCGATGATGCCGCCGTGGATGATGAGCTCGCCGGCATTGATGTCACCCTTAGCGCCGATGCTGCCGTCAGCCTTGATCGTTCCGGTGTTCCCTGTCTGTCCATAGATGGTGAGCTTCTTTTCGCCCTTGATGCGGATGCCGTTCTTGGCGTTCATCGTCTTGCCGTCCACCAGGATAATCTTCACGTCGCCGTCGATGTCGATGTATTCCTTATACTCGATATCGCTATTGACCACATACCAGCCGTCTTTCAGTATGGTGTGTTTGCTGGACGTATTGGAGGTGAGCACTTCGACGTTGGTCGCGGCATTGTTGCTCTTCACTACCTTTTTGTTATTGGCATCCCAACTACATGACACATAATCGATAGTATTGGTATCCTCAGCCATTACGCCCGTCGCCGTTCCCAGCAACGCCACGAGGCAAATGAAAAAACGTTTTTTTGTAGTCATATCACGCGTGTTATATTATGTGGGTGCAAATTTAAGAAAAATTTTTGAATTTCGCACTTTAATCCTAAAAATTTGGCTGTTTTGATTGAAAAGTTACAGAAAACGCATGATCTTCACAGACCATGCGCATTTTTTAGGGTTAATAATGATGGGGGTGTCTCCGAGTTAGGTGCCTCCTATCCCCCCATCATGTCAAAGAGCGACGAGAAGAACTGTAGGTCGTCGAAGGTGCGGGGCAAGTGGCGTTTTCTGACGGCAATGATGACGAGCGTGGCCAGAATGGCCATCACCTCACCCGAGACCAAGCCCCACCATACACCGACTTCACCGAAGAGGTAGCCCAATACCACCGCTGCAAGGATGACAAAGACGAGGTTTTCGAGTGTATTGATGATATAGGTCATGCGAATGGAGTTGCAGCCCATATAGTAGTTCTGCAGCATCATGTTAATGCCGTAGAAGGGGAAGAGCCAGACGTAGATGGCAAAGGCTCGGACAGTAGTATCGAAGGCTGCATCGCTGCTGTCAAAATAGAGCGACACAAAGACTGGTGAGGCCAGAGAGCCCACGGTACCGATGATCAGACCGACGATAATGACGCTCTTCAGCGATATTGAGAACAGGCTTTGCAGTCCCGCCTTGTTGTGCTCTCCGTAGAAGATGCCTGCCATGGACATGCAGGTGAGGGCAATGCCGGTGATGAACGGATTGAAGATGTTGAATAGCGAATTGAGCACTCCATAGGCAGCGATACTCGTCGCCGTGCCGACGATGAGTAGTATGTAGTTCACCACGAATATCTGTATGCTGACATACATTTTCGAAAGGGCTGCCGGCACACCGATGCCAATCACGTTGAACACCTTGTGCAGATTCAACCCTGTTCGCGTGAAGCCGATGCTGCTACTGGTAGTCAGTTTGCCATAAAGCATGACGAGCAATCCCACGAGGTAACAGAGCGACGTTGCCAAGCCCATACCGAAAAGTCCCCAATGCAGGAAGAGGGCGTTGTAGAGGTCGCCCGCGATATTGATGACCAACTGACAACCGATAGAGACCATGCAATATTTCGATTTCCCCTCAAGGAACATGATGTTCGTCAGCGTAGGCATGAACATCAGTACGACGAGGGATAGTGCAGCGCCATGCAGGTAGTCCACAGCTCCCTCGGCCAGACAGACCATCTCATCCTTGGCGCCTAAAAGTGCAACGATGGTATCGGCAAATCCCCACACTGCCAATAGCATTAGCAGGGCAAAAGGGATAATGGTCAGGACAGTCACTGTAAAGAAGCTTCGGGCCTCGTCGATGCGGCCAGCGCCCAGACAGCGCGAGCAGACGGCTTGTATGCCTGTGCCGAACACCAGGCTTAGCACCATATTCATCATCGTAAAGGGCAGCACGAGCTGGAAAGCCGCGATGGCGTCAACACCCAGAAAGCGGCTGATGACGATGCCATCGACGATGGACCCCAAGAAGGCCATCATCAGGTTTGCTACCTGCTTGCCAGAATAGCTGAAGAAAGTCCGATTCAGCAGTTGTCCGTTTTCTTGCATATCGTTTAGCACGCTTTCAGCGTACAAAGTTACGAAAAATCGAGAGCAGAACAAAAAGTTTTTCTTTTTTTATGCCGAGATGGAGTAACTTCGTCATTCATGACAAAATTACGAAAAATCGAGAGCAGAACAAAAAGTTTTTCTTTTTTTATGCCGAGATGGAGTAACTTCGACCTTAGACATATTTTTAAAGATTTATTTGGCTATTTCGATTGAAAAGTGTAATTTTGCAGCAAATTAGGTGTATTACGTCTAAAAAAGAAATGGGAAACAAAAGAAAAAGGACCCGCAGCCGTCGTGGCATGCAGGTTGTTACACTATGTATCAGTACTACCATGGTATTGATATTATTAGGAATGGTGGTTTTCTCTGTCTTGTTGGCTCGTAACTTGTCGAACCACATGAAGGAGAACCTGACCGTCACAGTGATGCTGAAAGATTATGTATCCGTGAACCAGGCACATCGCCTGTGCCGTGACCTGTATCACCGTCCCTATGCTCGCAATATCGATTATATCAGCAAAGAACAGGCACAGAAGGAGCAGACGAAAGAGCTGGGCAGTGACCCGTCGGAGTTCCTGGGCTTCAATCCGTTCTCCGCTACCTTGGAGATCCAGTTGAAGTCCGACTATGCCAACCGTGACTCGCTGAAATGGATTGTCAAGGAGATACGGAAGGATACCCGTGTCAGTGATATCGCCTATATGGAGGACCTGGTGGATCAGGTGAACTTCAACCTGAGTCGTATCAGTATCATCCTGTTGGTATTGGCGTTACTGCTGACCTTCGTATCATTCTCCCTGATCAGTAATACTGTACGCCTGAGTGTCTATGCCCGTCGTTTCACCATCCACACCATGAAACTGGTGGGTGCCTCATGGGGCTTTATCCGTCGCCCGTTCCTGCGTAGTGCTGTAACGGTAGGGTTCATCGCAGCCATCCTGGCGAATATCGTGCTGGGTGCCTGCTTCTATGGACTGTATCTGACACAGCCAGGGATACTGACTATCATTCAGTGGGAGGAACTTGTCATCACTGCTGGTGCGGTATTCCTTTTTGGACTGTTGATCACGGCATTGTGTGCATGGCTTGCCGTCAATAAGTTCCTGAAGATGACGGCAGGGGAGCTGTATAAGATTTAGTTGAAAGTTGAAAGTTTATAGTTTATAGATAATAGTTAATGGATAGGAGAAATTTAGCATTTGACCGCATCAATTATATTTTGTTGGTTGTCGGCATGGTGATTGTCGTCATCGGTTTTATCTTGATGAGTGGGGCAGGCTCTACGGAAAGTGCCTATAACCCGGACATCTTCAGTGCCCGCCGCATTAAAGTTGCCCCGCTGGTATGTCTCTTCGGCTTCGTGTCGATGATTTATGCCGTGATGCGTAAACCTAAAGATAAGGAGGTAAAGAGATGAACTGGCTGGAAACGGTTATTATTGCTATTGTGGAGGGCTTGACGGAGTTCTTGCCCGTGTCCTCAACGGGACATATGATTATCACGCAGAACTTGTTGGGGATTCCTCAGGGCGACCCGTTCGTCCATGCTTTCACATTCATCATCCAGTTTGGAGCCATCCTGTCGGTAGTCTGTCTCTACTGGAAGCGTTTCTTCCAGTTTGACCATAGCCCGGCACTGCCAGGCAGCAGCCTGTGGCAGCGACTCAAGCATAAGTATCATTTTTACTGGTTGCTGATTGTCGGTGTCATCCCTGCTGTCGTGATAGGACTGGTAGCAAAGAAGTCAGGACTGCTGGACTGGTTGCTCGACAGTGTATTGGTGGTTGCCATCATGCTGGTATTAGGTGGTGTCTTCATGCTGTTCTGTGACAAGTTGTTCAATAAGGGCTCTGTTCATAACAAGGTCAACGAGAGACGTGCGTTTAACATTGGTCTTTATCAGTGTATCTCGGTGATACCTGGTGTGTCACGCTCGATGGCTACCATCGTGGGTGGTATGACACAAGGACTGACCCGTAAGCGTGCGGCGGAGTTCTCCTTCTTCCTTGCCGTACCGACCATGGCAGGAGCTACGCTTCTGGACTTGCTGGACCTGCTGAAAGAGGATGCCGCATGGGCTACCCCACATAACATCACCATGCTACTGTTAGGATGCGTTGTCGCCTTTGTGGTTGCCCTGTTTGCCATGAAATGGTTTGTGTCATTCCTGACAAAATATGGCTTTAAGGCGTTTGGCATTTATCGTATCATCGTCGGTAGCATCATCATCGTGCTGCTGCTGACGGGTCATTCTCTTGCAATGGTTGACTAATGAACTTCCTGACAGGCGAATATATCTATATCAACAAGCCCTACGGCATGACGTCGTTTGGTGCTTTGGCGTATGTCCGGACTCGTATCTCACGGAAAGTGGGAGTCAAACGGGTCAAGACAGGTCATGCCGGTACCCTTGACCCCTTGGCAACAGGGGTGCTGATACTCTGTACGGGGAAGAAGACCAAGGAGATAGAACGCCTGCAGCTTCATGACAAGGAATATACCGCCACGCTGCAACTGGGTAGTACCACTCCCAGCTATGACCTTGAGCATGAGGTGGACCAGACCTATCCTACGGAACATATCACCCGTGAGCTGATAGAGGAGGTGCTGACGGGTTTCGTCGGTGACATCCAGCAGGTGCCTCCCCAGTATTCTGCCTGTAAGATAGGGGGTGACCGTGCCTATGAGCTGAAGCGCAAGGGCAAGGAGGTGCAGCTGGCTGCCAAGACGATCCATATCAGTGAACTGGAGCTCACCGACTTCCAGCCAGAGACCATGCAGATGAGTATCCGTGTCTGTTGCGGAAAAGGTACTTATATCCGCTCCCTGGCACGTGACATCGGCAGGGCACTCCATAGCGGTGCCCATCTGACGGCGCTCTGCCGCACCCGTCTGGGTAGTGTGCGCATCGAGGACTGCGTCACCATCGACGATTTCTCTCAGTGGCTCGATAGTCAAGAGATTGAATAGTCGTAATCCCGGCATCCCGGAATTCCGGAATCCCGGCATACCGAATAATGAATAACGTAATAACGAAATAGAATGAAACTATCACAATTCAAATTCAAGTTGCCTGAGGCACAGGTGGCATTGGAACCACCTCACAAAATTTTTGAGAACGAGGATGGTACGGTGGAAAAGGTCTACCGTCGTGACGAATGCCGTCTGATGGTGGTACACCGTAAGAGTCAGACCATCGATATGTTCCAGAAGGATGACGATGGCAAGGATACCGACCAGCCGTTGTTGTTCCGTGATATCGTGAAGTATTTCGGCGAGGGTGATACCATGGTGCTCAACGATACGAAGGTTTTCCCGGCACGTCTCTATGGTACGAAGGAGAAGACGGATGCCAAGATCGAGGTGTTCCTGTTGCGTGAGCTTAACGAGGAGCTACGTCTCTGGGATGTCTTGGTGGAACCAGCTCGTAAGATCCGTATCGGTAACAAGCTGTTCTTCGAAGATGACGGTCCGATGGTGGCTGAGGTGATAGATAATACCACCAGTCGTGGCAGGACATTGCGTTTCCTTTACGACTGTCCTCATGATGAGTTCAAGCGTGAGTTGTTCGCCCTGGGTTCCGCACCTGTCCCTCGTTATATTATTGACAGTCGTGAGGTGACAGCGGATGACATGGAGAATTTCCAGACCATCTATGCCAAGAACGAGGGTGCTGTGACGGCTCCTGCCTCGGGACTGCATTTCAGTCGTGAACTGATGAAGCGCCTGGAGATCTATGGGGTCAATTTCTCTTATATCACCGTTCATTGTGGTTTGGGTTGCTTTGACCCGATAGAGGTGGAGGACCTCACCAAGCATAAGATGAGCTCGGAGCAGATGATGGTCAGTGCGGAGGCTTGTAGGGTGGTGAACGATGCGAAGGCTGGCGGTCATCGCATCTGTGCCGTTGGTGTCAGCACCTTGCGTGCCACAGAGTCAGCAGTAGGAACTGATGGACTGCTGAAGGAGTTCGACGGATGGACGAATAAGTTTATCTTCCCTCCTTATGACTTCGGACTCGCTAACTCGTTGATCTCTAATTTCTACCATCCGGAGTCTACCATGATGATGGCGACAGCGGCATTTGGTGGTTACGAGCTGGTCTATGAGGCTTATGAGCAGGCTGTGAAGAACGGCTATATGTTCGGATGCTATGGTGATGCGATGCTGATCCTCGATGACTAACCATCAGGTATATCTAGGTCTCGGCTCGAACCTGGGTGACAGGGAAGAATATATCCGTAAGGCGATATCACTGATAGATGAGCGGGTAGGGGAGGTCATCCGACAGTCGTCGTTGATAGAGACAGAACCCTGGGGCTTTGAGTCCTCAAACCGTTTCCTGAATGGTGTCATCCTTTGTGAGACGACCCTCTCTCCCCGTGAGGTGTTGAGAGCCACGCAGAAGATAGAGCGGGAGCTGGGAAAAACGAAAGAACACGCTACCAAGCGTCAACTTTCAACTTTCAACTCTCAACTCTCAACTTTTAAAGACCGTCCCATCGACATTGATATCCTGCTCTACGACGACTGGAAGGTGGATGAGCCGGACCTGAAGATACCGCATCCATTGATGCAAGAACGTGACTTCGTCATGATTCCTTTGAAAGAAATATTATAAACACTAAAACAAACTGCGTATGAAAAAACTATTTCTGACAATTGTGGCAGCGCTGGCTGTCAGTCTGGGTGTACAGGCGGATAACCCGTACAAGAAGTATACGGAGAAATTACCGTTTGCAATGCCAGAAGTGAGTGCTCCCGAGATTCCTGATTACGAGGTAAAACTAACTGATTTTGGTGCCGTGGGTGATGGCGTCACCCTGAATACGGAGGCTTTTGCCAAGGCGATCGATGCATTGAGTAAGAAAGGCGGTGGTAAACTGGTGGTGCCACAGGGCGTATGGCATACAGGTCCTATCGTGCTGAAGAGTAATATCGAACTGAACCTCAAGGCTGGTGCTGTGATTCTCTTTGCTGCTGACGAGACCCTCTATCCCATCATCGAGACCTCTTTCGAGGGATTGGACACCCGTCGTCTGCAGTCACCGATCTATGCCAAGGGGGCTACGAATATCGCCATCACGGGTAAAGGGGTGATTGACGGCAATGGTCAGTACTGGCGTCCTGTCAAGAAAGGAAAGGTGACGGCGGCACACTGGAAGGAGTTGCTCGCTATTCCAGGCAGTCAGGAGATGAAACCGGGCTACTGGGTCCCTTCTGCCGGCTATGCCAGGGGAGAACAGGGTGCGAACATGAATGTCCCCAATGCACAGACCGAGGAGGAGTGGAATGCCATCAAGCGTTTCCTGCGTCCTGTGATGATCTCATTAGTACAGTGTAAGAATGTGATGCTGAAAGGGGTGATCTTCCAGAATTCTCCCGCTTGGAACCTTCATCCGCTGATGTGTGAGAACGTCATCATCGACCAGGTGCTGGTACGTAACCCCAGTTACGCACAGAATGGGGATGCCCTCGATTTGGAGTCATGTAAGAATGCCCTCATCGTCAACTCTCGTTTCGATGCTGGCGATGATGGTATATGTATTAAGAGCGGCAAGGATGCTGACGGTCGTCGTCGTGGCAGACCTTGTGAGAACGTGGTGGTCGACGGATGTACCGTCTTCGCTGGTCATGGCGGTTTCGTGGTCGGCTCGGAGATGAGTGGTGGCGTGAGGAACATCCTCGTGAAGGACTGTCAGTTCCTCGGAACGGATGTCGGCTTGCGTTTCAAGTCTACCCGTGGTCGAGGCGGTATCGTGGAGAATATATATATCAACAAGGTCTCTATGACGGATATCAAGACGGATGCTATCACCTTTAATATGTATTATGGTGGAAAGTCTGTCGCCGAGATGCTTGCCGATGGTGACAACCCTGACAACACCACCAAGATGCCTGTGACGGAGGAGACTCCCATTTTCCGTAATATCGACATCAAGAATGTCGTCTGCAATGGGGCAGGACGTGCTATGGAGTTCAATGGCTTACCTGAGATGCCCATCAACGGCATCACCCTTCATGATGTGAACATCCTTGCCAAGAAGGATGCCGTGTTCACGAACTGTGAGAATATCAAGAAGAAGAACGTGAATATCACGATACAGAAATAACAAAAAAATCCCGCTCCAATTGGAACGGGATTTCTTTTTGCTCTTACATCTTATTTACGCAGACCAAGTGCCTTCACGATAGCACGGTAGCGGTTGATGTCCTTGTTGTAGAGATACTTCAGGAGCTTACGACGCTGACCTACCATCTTTGTCAGGGAGCGAGCGGTACCGAAGTCCTTGTGGTTCTTCTTCAGGTGCTCTGTCAGGTGACTGATACGATAGGTGAACAGGGCGATCTGGCTCTCTGCGGAACCAGTGTCTGTTACTGCCTTGCCATGCTTCTCAAAGATCTCTTTCTTCTTTGCTGAATCTAAATACATAATTTTGATGATTTAATTGTTAATATAATACATCTTTCGGATGCCTGCCACCCTCATCGGAAGTGGGGTACATCGTCAAATGCGGGTGCAAAGGTACAACTTTTTTGCAAAACGGACAAATATTTATTGGAAAAGTTGTACCTTTGCACCCGAATTAAAAGGAAAAGGAATATGCAGGATATCCGTAACATTGCGATTATCGCACATGTAGACCACGGCAAGACGACGCTCGTGGACAAGATGATGCTGGCAGGTAATCTGTTCCGTGAGGGACAGAACCTGAGTAGTCAGGTGTTGGATGCTAACGACCTGGAGCGTGAGCGAGGCATTACGATTCTTTCGAAGAATGTAAGTATTAACTGGAAAGGAACAAAGATCAATATCATTGACACCCCGGGACACTCGGACTTCGGTGGTGAGGTGGAGCGTGTACTGAATATGGCAGACGGTTGTCTGTTGTTGGTAGATGCTTTTGAGGGACCGATGCCACAGACACGATTCGTGTTGCAGAAAGCGTTGCAGATAGGACTGAAACCCATCGTGGTGGTCAATAAGGTCGACAAGCCGAACTGTCGCCCGGAGGAGGTCTATGAGATGGTCTTCGACCTGATGTTCGCCCTCGATGCGACAGAGGACCAGTTGGACTTCCCCGTCGTCTATGGTTCTGCGAAGAATGGTTGGATGGGTGAGGACTATAACACGCCTACCAACGATATCACCTATCTGTTGGATAAGATTGTGGAGGTGATTCCTGCTCCTGCACAGTTGGAGGGCACGCCTCAGATGCTGATCACTTCTCTCGACTATTCGAGTTATACGGGACGTATCGCCGTAGGTCGTGTACACCGTGGCTGTCTGAAGGACGGACAGCAGGTGACGATATGTCATCGTGACGGTACCATGGAGAAGACGAAGATTAAGGAGTTGCACACCTTTGACGGTATGGGACATGTCCGTACCGACCATGTGGACTGTGGTGACATCTGTGCCGTCATCGGACTGGAGAAGTTCGAGATTGGTGATACCATCTGCGACGTCGAGAATCCCGAGCCGCTGCCGCCTATCGCTATTGACGAGCCGACGATGTCGATGCTCTTTACGATCAACGATTCTCCTTTCTTCGGCAAGGAGGGTAAGTTTGTGACCAGCCGTCATATCAACGACCGTTTGGAGAAGGAGTTGGAGAAGAACCTCGCCCTGCGTGTCGAGCCTTTCGAGGATGCTACAGATAAATGGATTGTCAGTGGCCGTGGCGTGCTGCACCTCTCTGTCCTCATTGAGACGATGCGTCGTGAGGGCTATGAGTTACAGGTAGGACAGCCACAGGTTATCTATAAGGAGATAGATGGTAAGAAGTGTGAGCCTATCGAGGAACTCACCATCAACGTCCCCGAGGAGTTTGCCTCGAAGATGATTGACATGGTGACACGCCGTAAGGGTGAACTGACCTCTATGGAGTCTCAGGGGGAGCGTACGAATATTGAATTCGACATTCCATCCCGTGGTATCATCGGCTTGCGTACCAATGTGCTGACAGCCTCACAAGGCGAAGCCATCATGGCGCACCGCTTCAAGGAGTACCAGCCGTATAAGGGTGATATTGAGCGTCGTATCAACGGCTCGATGATTGCCCTGGAGACAGGTACTGCCTTTGCTTATTCCATTGATAAGCTGCAAGACCGTGGTAAATTCTTTATCGACCCGGGCGAAGAGGTTTATATGGGGCAGGTCGTCGGTGAGCATGTCCATGACAACGACCTCGTCGTCAATGTGGCGAAGGCCAAGCAACTCACTAATGTCCGTGCCTCTGGTACGGATGACAAGGCACGTATCATCCCCAAGACCGTTATGTCACTCGAAGAGTGTCTGGAGTATATCAAGGAAGATGAACTTGTGGAGGTAACTCCCCAGTCGATGCGTATGCGCAAGATCATCCTTGACCATGATCAGAGAAAGAAAGCAGCGAATCAGCGAGGATAGATGAACTTGTTCAATATATCGAGCGTAAGCTGGTTCGGCCGAAGGTCAAAAGCGAATAAAGTGTAATTGTCTGAAAAACCGTTAAAATCTGTCTGTACTATTGTAGTACAGACTTTTTTTTATATTTTTGTGCAATAAAAATGACTAAGAACATAAAACAGAATATGAAAATAAAACTATTAACATTTGCAGTGCTGCTATGCGCCACGTCAGCATGGGCGCAGACCAGTGTCTCGACGGATAGCGAGTTGCGTACGGCAGTACAGACCGACGGTGCGAACATCAGTCTGACAAATGACATCAATCTCAGCAACAGTACACTTGAGATCACCGGCAACAGGACGGTGACCATCAATCTCAATAGCCACAAGCTGGACCGCAGACTGACGCAGCGTGGCGAAGGCGGCGGTCAGGTCATCACCGTGCGTAGCGGCGCCACGCTGAACCTGAGCAACGGCACGCTGAAAGGCGGTTGGGGCGGTCACGCCGGTGGTCTCTCCAACGAGAGCGGTACCGTGAACCTAACCAACGTCACTATCACAGGTTGTACGGGCGACGACAACGGCGGTGGCATCTGCAATTTGGGCGGTACGCTGACGATGAATGGCGGTGCCATTACCAACAACACCTGTAACGACCATGGTGACCCTGCCGGTGGCGGAGGTCTGTTTAACGCCGAGGGTGCTACAGCTACGCTCACGGGTGTCACCATCACGGGCAATGAGGATATGGTGTGTGGCGGTGGCGGTATCTGTAATTTCGGTACGCTGAACCTTAACGGCTGTACCATCCAAGACAACAAAGCCCGAACCTATGGTGGCGGCATCTGGGAGGAGGGAACGCTAAATATGAGTGGTGCCAACACCATCACCGGCAATAATGCAGCCGACAAATCCGATGCTTTCCATCATGACCTCTATCTATACACGAACAGGCTCATCAATGTCACAGGCTCTCTCGCCGGTAGTAATATCGGCCTCGACATGAAGGAACCCGCGGTGTTCACCAGCAATTATACCACGCACAACAGCGGAATTGACCCTGCTACAATTTTCCATGCGGACATGGACCCCGTGATGGCGGTCACGTTGGATGGCAATGAGGCGAAGTTAGGCAACAATCTTCCTGAAGGCGCGATTTACTATATAGATAACTATTATGACGAGCGCTATGGCTATGAAAAAATTGTATCCGAGGTCAGAATCCTGAACGAAGGGGAATATACCTTATTAGAATCAGGTTATTATGAGGATACGGACCTGTTTCTGGATGGTACGTATGTCGTGAAAAACGTAGATGGTAGAAAATGCCATTATGACGGTATAGCGTATGTCAACGGTGACACCAAAATCATTCTCTGCGATGACTCCAAATTGGAAGTGTCGGGTACGGTTCAGCTAACGAAGAATGACATCACACTGGATATATACAGCCAAGCGAAAAGAAACGGCGTGCTGCAAACGGATGGAGACATTTCTCATTGGGGTGAAAATATGCCCGGCATCGGCTCCGGCAAAGATGTAAGAGTTGACATGCACTTTCACGGTGGCATCATCAAGGCCCAGGGAGAATCTTCTGGTGCAGGCATCGGAGGCGGTTCAAAGGACAACGGAGATCTCAGTAGCATCGATTTCTATGACGTGACAGTAGAGGCGAGAGGCGGCGACGGAGGTGCCGGCATCGGGTCCTCTCCCGGCGGCTCTGACAAAAACGTGTATGTTACCATCTACGGCGGTACGATCAATGCCTATGGTGGCGACAACAGTGCTGGCATCGGTGGAGGAGAGAACTCGCCAGGTGAATTTGTGGAAGTGTACGGCGGCGAAGTGTATGCCTATGGCGGCAATGATGGCGCTGGCATCGGCGGCGGATGGGACGATGGTGGCGGTACGCTTATCGTGTCTGGTGGTCTCGTGAAGGCCTATGGCGGCGGCAACGCAGCAGGTATCGGCACTGGTTCGAATATGGAAATGACCACCCCCAATCGCGACGGCGGCAGGGTGACGGTTTACGATGGCGAAGTGTATGCCTACGGAGGAGTAGATGCTGCCGGTATCGGTGGTGGTGAAGATGCAGACTGTGGCACCGTTACCATCCACGGCGGTTATGTCTATGCCGAAGGCAATGGCGACGGTGCCGGTATCGGCGGCGGTCAGGACGGTAAAGGCGGCGACGTGACCATCGACGGAGGTACCGTTGTTGCCAAGGCGGGTGGAGACCAACGCGCCATCGGTGCGGGCGAGGACAACGACAGCCACGGCGACTTGACATTGGCTGACGACCTGGGTGTTTTCGTCACCACCGATTTGAATCGCTCCCAAAAGGCCAATCGCGTCATTGACTGCCGCAACTTCGCGTATGTCAGAATCTCCCACTGCGCCCACGGAGAAGCCACAGCCACCATCTCTAATGGTGACAGGCATAACATGAGCAACTGTAAATGGTGCTACCTGACAGGTGAAATACTCCACACCTTCGGCGACTACGGTGAATGTCCCGTTTGCCATCTCGTCGGCTTGGCCAACGATGCCGACAACAGCGGCGTCATTGCACACTGGGACGGCGCCACGGATAAATATGTCACCCTCAACGGTCGCACACTCAAGAAGAACGGCTCGTGGAACACGCTGTGCCTGCCGTTCAGCATCGCTTCGTTGACGGGCACGCCCCTCGAAGGTGCTACGGTGAAGACGCTCCAGTCCACCGCCTTCGACAACGGTACGCTGACCATGAACTTCAGCAACAGCAGTCTTACCAGCATCGAGGCTGGCAAACCCTATATCGTGAAGTGGGACAGTGGCGACGATGTCACCAGTCCCGTATTCAAGGATGTTACCATCAGCAATGTGACGATTAACGTAGAGACAGACTATGCGGACTTCACCGGTATCTACAGCCCCAAGGCCATTGCCGGCGAGGACAAGACGATGCTCTATCTCGGTGCAGACAACAAACTGTACTATCCCGACGCAGAGATGACCATCAACGCCTTCCGCGCCTACTTCCAACTGAAGGGCATCACTGCAGGAGACATCAGTAACACACGTCTGTTCTTCGGTGACGAGGCGACGGGAATTGTTGACAATATACGTGAAACAATATCCAATAACCATTGGTACACCCTTGACGGCTTTAAACTCGATAAGAAGCCGACAGCTAAGGGCGTATATATCAATAATGGTCGTAAGGTAGTGATTAAATAATCCAGACAGAACAAAAACAACATAACAGATGATGAAGAAATTATATGTAACACCCTCTTTGGAGGTCGTGGAAATACAGCAGCAGGGATACATCCTGACAGGAAGTATCATTGACATCAACGGTGGTGATACTGGAATCGGTTATGGCGGTGGAGGCCACGTCGAGCCCACGTCTCGGATGTTCATCGACGATTTCGACGATTTCGACCTCAACATCCTGCCCTAAGGTTTTGAGGTTGTAGACAAGACGAGATTTTTTGTATCTTTGTCTCCATAATAACGAAAAAACTTAAAATGATGTTCATGAAGAAACAAATAATACTCACCTTGCTGACGACGCTGATATGTACTACGTCAGTATGGGCGACGGACTATAACGTCAAAAATGACAGTGAACTGCGCGCAGCGATACAGAACAACGATGCGAACATCACCGTGACGGCTAACATCGACCTCAGCAATAGTACGCTTGAAATCCAAGCAGACAAGACGATTACCATCGACCTTGGCGGCCACACGCTGGACCGCGGGCTGACGGCACGTGACTACGACCACGGCGGTCAGGTCATCACCGTGCGCAGCGGTGCAACACTGAACCTTAGCAATGGTACGCTGAAAGGCGGCTGGGGTGGCAATAGCGGCGGTCTCTCCAATGAGGCGGGTACCGTCAACCTGACAAACGTCACCATCACCGGCTGTGTGGGCGATGACCATGGCGGCGGCATCTTCAATAAAGCTGGTGGCACACTCACGATGACGGGCTGTACCGTCACGGGCAACACCTGCAACGACCACCAGTCTGACAGCAACGGCGGTGGTATCTGGAACGCAGGCACGCTGAACATGAAGGGAACGAATATTGTAAACGACAACTGGAGAGCTAACGGCATGAGGTCGAACCTCTACCTGAAGAGCGGCACGGTCATTAACATCACCGGCGACCTAGAAGGAAGCCACGT
>JBGUNO010000050.1:0-10058 GCA_045117415.1 Prevotella sp.
GGCTACACAAAAAGCTACGTTTACCGTCTGGTAAAAGACGGCATTATTCCATGTATGAATGGAAAGAGTGGTAAACAGGTCAGATGGATTGACTTCATCCATTGGTATTCACATCTACCGGAGACACCCGCCTCCCCCATCGGCGAGGCATCGTTCTCCATCGCTGGCTTGATAAAGCTAACAGGCATGGGAAGATGCTGGCTGTTAAAGTTAGTGACGAGATACGGTGTCAGGTCATACAATGTCGGCTGGCTCAAACGCTATAAAAAGGAAGACGTTATGTCAGCCTGGACGGAAGCATCATGTTATGTCAAGCCATGGCTTAGTATCGATGAAGCAATGATGATTATCGAGACAGACAGGAAAGCACTGTTTCGGGCTGTTGCGCAGAACATTGTGCATATCAGGCACGACAAAGGGGTTCTCTTATTCAATGCTCATGATTTAAAAAGATGGAAGGAGGATTGCTATGAATAGGGTCACTATAAGAACAAAGAAAAAGAGCAAAGGGACCATGTTGTCCGTGTTCTTAGAGTATAATCCTGCCTTTGTTAATCCCAAGGGCGAGGAGGTCAGGTATGAATTCCTGAATCTGGAGAAATACGTGAATCCTATTAGCGACATTGAGAAACGGCACAATGAAATGATCGGCGAGATTGCAGAAGCGATCCGTTGCGACAGGTATATGAGAATGGTGAAGAAGGAGTATTCCTTCATACTGAAAGACCAGCTCAACGGTAGCTTTTTGGATTATTTCCACGACTGCTGCCAATACTATGGTATCAAATACATCTGTAGTTACAAACACTTCAAAAGATTCTGTAACAACGAATGCTCTTTCAAGGATCTGTCCGTAAGCCTTTGCGAGAAGTTCTCCAAGTTCCTCTTCAAGGAAAGATGTTGGAAAAGAAAGGGTAAACTTAAACATAATACAGCGGTGGCATATCAGAATGCCTTCCTGTCAGTCGTTGCGCTTGCATATAAAGACGGAATTCTCCAAAATGACATTACAGCTGACGTTAAGAGAATCCACTGGAACCATGACACCAAGAAGGAGTATCTTGAAGAAAGCGAGATACAGCGGTTGGAGAAGGTTGACTATTCAGCAAATCCGATGGTAAAACAGGCTGCACTCCTGTCTGTTTACACGGGTCTTAGGAGGGCAGATATTATCAATCTTGAATGGAAGGACATAAACCTCCGATACAAGAACAAGTCAAATATATGTCTGACTATACGTAAGACGAAAACGGTTGTCAGTCTGCCATTGTCAGCATCTGCAACAAGACTGCTCCGTACAATAAGCAGGGATGGTCCTCGCGTATTTCCTGGTCTTACAGAATTCATGCTGAACAAGGAGGTTCCATTGCTGATGGAGAAGGCAAAGATTGACAAGCACATAACCTTTCACTGCTTCAGGCATAGCTTTGCAATGGCTTTGCTAAACAAAGGTACGGACATCTATACCATTGCCAAACTGATGGGACATAGATCTGTTACTAGTACTCAGGTTTATGCCAAACTATCAGATGAGCAATTGCGAAAGGCTATTCATAGATTATAGTATGTAACAACTCTTTCTTGGAGAGAGTTGTTAAAATGAAATGAACCCCAGATGTTAGACAAGAACTTTTGGGGTTCATATTGTGAAGGCATTAGACAGTAGTAGAAATGAGTCCCATCACTAATGAACATTACCACTCATCACATATTTGTGCAGTTTATCCCAGATTTTTTGTAAGTCTCGCAACTATCCGTACCTTTGCATCGTCAAATATAAAAAAGAAGATGGAAACAGAAAGGATTCTATTACGCCCTTGGCAGGATAGTGATGCCGAGACCCTGTTTAAATACGCCAGTGACCCTGATGTTGGGCCTCGCGCCGGATGGCCACCACATAAGTCGGTTGAGGATAGTCTGGTGATTATTCGAACTGTCTTCACCGCAGAAGAGATGTGGGCAGTGATATGGAAAGAGTCAGGAGAGGCCATTGGATGTGTAGGCTACCTTCCGGCATCCGCATCAAACCTGAAGATTGCAGAAGATCATGCGGAGGTGGGGTATTGGATAGCCCGTCCGTATTGGGGCAAAGGCATCTGTACTGAAGCACTTCTGATGGTCATCGACTATTGTTTTTATGAAAAGGGATTCATTACACTCTGGGGTGACTACTTTCCTTCAAACCCGGCTTCTGGTCGCGTGATGGAGAAGTGCGGATTCGTGGATACTGGCGTGGAAACTTTATGTCCCGATCTGGAAATGGGCTCAGACTGCCCAGTAAGAGTAATGAAATTAGAAAGCAGCGAGTACAGAGCGATGAGCACATCAGCTTTGTCGAGTCGCGACCTAATAAGACAGAATGTCAAATTAATAAAGAAGTAGTATGAAAAGAATAGTATTATATTTGTTGTTCGCATTGTTGCTGGTAGGCTGTGGAAAACAGTCTCAGACGCTTAGCGAATTGAAGTCTGAATACGTTACTATCGACGATAGTATCCGCGTACATTATAAAATTTGGAATGAGTCGGTTGGCTCTGATGCAAAGACTATCTGTTTCGTTCACGGCTTCGGCTGCGACATGAATACGTGGGAGAAGCAGTTCGAGGCTTTCCGAGACGGCAAAGACTTGCAACTCGTATTCATCGACCTGCCTGGTTATGGGCTGAGTGATAAGCCACATGTGGAATACACACTTGATTTCTTTGCCCATGCCATCGATGAAGTGCTGAATGTCAACAGCATCAAAGATGCTGTCTTTGTAGGTCACAGTCTTGGAACGCCCGTATGCCGTCAGACGCTAATGACGACAGGCCACAAAGGCGCTTTAGTAGACGTTGACGGTGTATATTGTTTCTACGATGGTACTGAGACTCCAGAATATGTAGAGGCTGTTAATCAGTTTGGTCACGCCTTTGATGGCAATAACTGTCGTGAGGTGATTACTGGTTTTGTGTCGTCATTGGCTGGTAAGGAAACACCTCAGGAGATCAACGACTATGCCATATCAGTAATGCCCGAAACACCCCAATATGTGGCTTCGAGCACAATGCAACACCTTATTGAAAAGAAATGGTGGCCGAATCACCAGATTACTCAGCCAGTAATGGTCATCTGTACGCAGAACAGCGGTCTTGATCCTGACAATAAGCAGAAGATGGGGCGCCTCTATCCCAACCTCGACTATACGGAACTGACCACTTGCGGACACTTCATCCACATGGAGCAGCCTGAGATGTTCAACGACAAGCTGAAGGCCTTCATTGCTACGCAGATGAACAACAAACAGGCTGGCGAAGTTAAGATTCTATTTGAGATCCGCCCTGAGGTAAACTACGTAACCCATCTCTATACACTAGCTGGACTAGGATTCTCTGACGAAGAATACACTGCGAAATATGGTCATACGCTCCCCAAAGCAGCTGTCGATACCTTGCAGAAATACAAGGACTATCTTACGTTCGGACAAGGTGAGGGCGGTATGTTGTCAGGTACGTTCTTCTTTATGGTCTCAGCAGAGACATTCGCCAATGCGGATAGTCTTCAGAAAGTGATGGACAAATATCAGGAGATGGCCAAAAACCATAACTCGCCTGATGAGATCATGAATATAGCCAGTACCATTGCCAAAGTGTATGTCGATAACTACGACAACTATCTCAAGAATGTCTATCCTCAGGCGAAGAAGGATATGGAGGAACGGATGAATCAGCTGAGCCAACACATGAAGACCCATTCTTTCGTTAAGGATTGGGAGCGCGTAACAGGTTATACTTGGAACAGAGGCGATTATCATTGGCTATTGTATCGTGCAGGCGCAAAAGGCCCATCGTACAACAATCTGAATGAGAATACCAATACCGTCTATTACAATCAGTATTTGGACTATCAACTGGCCATGTTCAGCCATGAGTTCGGTATCTATCTGATGCAGGATAGAATCGACCCAATCGTGGAGGAAATGAAGGAGTACACTCGTTCACTTGGCTCTAAGAAGGATCTAACCTACGTGCCTTGGAGTGCCTTCGAGAGTCTAGCCTGCTGGTATAATTGCAAGATAGCTGGGATGGAAACTGAGGATTACCGCAACTTTGGCAATGCCGACGTGAAGACGTTCTACCAGATCTTTGATCGTCTCTCTGAGACAGGCATCACAGACCCTGCTGCGTTGTATCGCAAAGGTATCATGGAGTATTTGAAAGAACAATAAGGTGTGAATGAAGCCTTCCTTGTTGAAGGCCGCATTCCGCACTCTTGCTGGAACAACATCGAAGGAGTAACGAAAATGATAGGTATTACCGTTGTCTGAATAACGATGAACATACTGATTATATCCGGAAGCCCTCGTAAGGGTGGCAATACAGAACTGTTGGCTGAAGCTTTCGCCAAAGGAGCATCAGCGCACCATCATGTGGAGATAGTATCTGTGCGCGACGTCAAGGTGAATCCGTGTTTGGGTTGTAACGCTTGCTTTGTGAGCGAAGGCAACTCTTGTGCCCAGAAGGATGACATGGCCCTCATCTATGAAAAGATGAACCATGCAGATATGCTCGTCATTGCCTCGCCAGTCTATTTCTATGGTATCAGCGCACAGCTAAAAACCGTTATCGACAGGTTCCACAATCCAATCCGCGACTCGTTCCACATCAAGAAGATGGCATTGTTACTTGTTGGTGCCGCCACGCTGCCAGAATTGTTTGATGCTATTCTAACGGAATATAACCTTGGCTTGAAATTCTTCAATATGGAGGATGCTGGCAAGGTACTTGTCAGAGGAGTCAAAGACAAGGGTGACATCAAGGGAACAAGTTTTTTAGAGGATGCATATCAATTAGGCATATCAATATGAAACCTATCCCAGAAGTTCCTTCAGTTTATTGACATTGCTGCGTGAAACGGGGATGGCATCATGGCTATGGCGCATCACGAGTTGCATGGCACGAGAATTAGAGGAGATTTGTTCCACTTGACCGAGATTGACCATGAAGGCACGATGACAACGAACTATCATGGGATAAGCCTGTAGCGAATCCTCCATCTGTTTCATCGTGGCACGGAGCATATTGGTATGCACTTCATTTCCTTGTAACTGGCAAACCTTTACATAGTTACCAACAGCTTCTATATATAATAGGTCTGAAATCTCAAGGGTTACATGTTCGTTGGTGGTACCCTCGAGTGTTATCTGTGAATCCTGATCAGTACTACCTACTGGAGCGTTATCCTCAGTTTGTCGGGAGACACCTGCGTTTGAAGTCTGCAATTTCTTCAACTGTTCGTTCAATTGCCTGGTTTCCTCGAGTTCTACAGCCAGATAACGGCTACGGAACTTAAATCGCCAATAAAGTCCAATGGCAAAGGAAAGAAAAGCGATTATCATCAACGTCTCCAGATAATTGCCTAACGATAGTTTGTTACCCTCTACCAGACTGCTCATCTCCAAGTGGCGATAGAGACAGATGAACAACGACACCAATGGTGTGTTGATACATTGGAAACGGAGATTGCGGCTGATGATATAACTGACGCCACGATCGTAGGAGCGCGGCATGCGCACAATGTATCGCAGAATGACTTCCGTCAGGAAACAACTCAGCAAGCCTAATGCAAATATCGCCAGCAGATGAACACAAGTCTGCCACTGCCACACTTCGAGGCCAAAGGGCTTGAAGATGGCTATCGCCAGCACCATGAAAGCGCAACTGATGATGCGGATGCTGATAGTTTCTTTATGACTATTGTTCATACGGCCAGCAAAGGTACATATTTTAAGTGAATAGTGATTAGTGAATAGTGAAAAAATTGCTTCCAATCGTCACTTTATGCTCATTTCATCCCACTTTTATGCCCGTTTATCACAAACCTAAGCAGAATATCCCAGATATTTGGATGGGTCGTTTTTACCTTATACCTTTGCAATCAGAAATGTTGAACAATAAAAAAGCAAAGTTATGAAACCAAGAACGATTATTGGACTAGTATTCATTGTAGCCAGCTTAACAAAATTGGCAACCATCTGGGGAATCATCGAATGGAGCTGGTTCGCAAGGGTATCAGAGGAGCCTTGGGTTACCTATTTCTGCATTGGTCTACTGATATATGTAGGCGTGAGCCTTGTTATCGACAGCTATCGCCGTGACCCCGACCAGTGGCTGCAGCGTCCTCTGCCTATTGGTGAAGACGGCAAGCGCATCTGCTGCAGTGTGCGCTATGGCGGTGATGAGTATATCTATCGTGGCGAGCCATTCCACGGTGCCCGGCTCGATGCTTTTTTCGGAGGCATCCGAATGGATTTGCGGAATGCAGCCATTACAGAGGATGAAGAGATAGAGATCCACACTTTCTTCGGCGGCATAGAACTCTTTGTACCTCAGACGGTGAACGTCCTTGTCAAGAGCCGCAGCTTCATTGGCGGTGTCGGCAACCATGCTTCAAGAACAGCAGAAAAGGATGCCCACTGCCTCCACATCATTGCCGACAACTTTATTGGTGGTGTAGATATCAAGAATTAATGTCAGATGCAACAAAATTCAGAGTTGTAACGTCAAATAATAAAAAATAGATATGAAGACAAAAGAATTTTCAAAGAAATTACTGGTGGCACTTACCTTGATGTTGGCTCTTGCAATGAACGCCAAAGCGCAGAAGTCGACCCAAGACCAGCGAGTGATGGCATTTCAGACGGTGATGGCCATGCACGACACCACCTACAAGAATCTGATCAAGGATGGGAAATACAAAGAGGCCATCGCTCCGCTGACCAAGCTCATCAACATCCTCGACACCACAACAATCTGTCAGGACACGGAGATTTCGCCTGAAATGATTAAAGCCGCAAAGGCCGATTATCTTTATGACCAGGCCTGCTGCTTTGCTCTGACGAAACAAAAGAAACTGGCTTTGTCCACACTCGGGAAATCGGTGGATAGCGGCTATAAGCGCTACGACAACATGCTCAACGACAACGACCTTGCTTCGCTACGCAAGGACAAGAAATATCAGGCCCTGCTGGCCGAGGTGAAGGACCGCCAGCCGCTGAGCGTGCTCAAGAAATCGGCTCCATATGCCCAGGATGCTGCGAAAATGGATAACCCTTTCCGTTATGAGTCGAAAGATTCGAAGTGTCTTAGCGTTGTTCGCGAATACTTTAAGCTTGACTCGGTGGCTGGTCAAGGTGACGAACTGTCGAAGATTATCAACCTGCTGCACTTTGCCCACGACAATATGCGCCACGACGGCGGCAATCGCGCCTTTGCTGAGATGGATGCCATCGACCTGTACAACTATTGTAAGACTACGGGCAAAGGCATCAACTGTCGCCAGCTGGCCATATCGCTTTGCGAGATGTATCTCTCGATGGGCATCCCAGCCCGTTACGTCACCTGTATGCCTGCCGATCCACTCGACTATGAGTGCCACGTCATCAATACCGTCTGGTCGAGCCAACTGCAGAAGTGGCTATATATCGACCCTACGATGGATGCCTGGGTGACGGACGAGAACGGCACGATGCTCAGCATTGCCGAGGTGCGCGAACGACTCATTAAGGACCAGCCTCTGGTGCTCTGCGAGACTGCCAACTGGAACCATGAGAGCCAGCAGACCAAGGAGTATTATCTGGGATATTACATGGCCAAGAATCTCTACTACTTTGTCTGCAAGAAATACAGTCGGTTCAACCCAGAGAGCGACTATCGCCCCAATCCTGCAGAGGAAGATATCCGCCTGATACCTGTTGGTTTCGTAAATAACAACTGGAAGTGCAACACCACTAACGATCCCGATTTCTTCTGGGCAAAGCCTGAATGATATAGCTATAATGAAACAATACAGATACGTTAAGAGCAATGCCTTTACATCAGGCAACTCATTAGGTAATCCTGCGGCATGCATTTTTACAGGACTAGAGGATTTGACTCCTGAGCAGATGCAGGCAATAGCTGCCGAACATAAGGGATTTGTAATGGAAGTAGTGTTTTGCGGTCAGTCGGATGTGGCAGATTGCAAGCTGACCTACTATTCATCAGAGTGCGAAGTAGAGTTCTGCGGACATGGAACCATTGCCACCTTGTACACGATGGTGAAGGAAGCACCAGAACTGATGGCCAAGCCCGTTATTACAGCCGAGACCAACTGCAAGGGAATTATCGAAGTATTCAATGCAATCAACGAAGAGGATGCCGTATATATTACAGCCCCTGACCCCATAGAGCATCCAATGATTCTTTCTGTCGCACAAATCGAGGATGCGCTTAGCCTGCCTCATGGTGCCATCCGCAAGGATCTCCCCATCCGAATCATTGATGCTGGTTTGCGGACACTTCTCGTTCCCATTGCAGACCTCGATACTGAGATTTCTGTATATCCCCATGAGCAGAGCCTGAAGACGTTCTGCGAGAGCAATGATATCGATATCATTCTCGTCTTCTCCAAGCAGACGGCTGACGTATCAGCTTATGCCCACACCCGAGTGTTCGCTCCCAAGTTTGGCTATCTGGAAGACCCTGCAACGGGTTCTGGGAATAGTGCCTTTGCCAACTACATGCTGAGTGAAGGACTTTGGGACGGTCATCCTATCACGATAGAACAAGGTGGCAATGATCGTATCTTCAACTCCGTAAAGCTCAAATGCCAGGATGGAAAAGTACTTTTTGGGGGCAAAGCCACTAAAAAGATAGAAGGAGAGTATTATATATAAATCATAGTGATGAAAAGAATAGTTTTGGCTACGACTATCGCCCTTACCTGCTTATCGGCGAGTGGACAGGAGCAGCAAGATAGCTTAAAATCTGTAAGCATGATGCAGGAGTTGCAGGAGGTTGTCGTAAAGGGCAACCTCCCCAATACCCGTCTGAAGGGCAATGCCATGGTAACCCGCATTCAGGGAACTCCGCTATCAGATGCAGGCACACTGGGCGAGATGTTGGTGAAAGTGCCTGGCATGACAGGCACGGACGAGGCACCCGAGGTATTGGGGAAGGGTTCTCCGCTTATCTATATCAATGGCCGACTGATGCGCGACAATAGCGAACTGAAGCGTCTGCGCAGCGAGGAAATCCGCGATGTAGAGGTGATCAACAATCCTGGTGCGCAGTATGACGCGACAGTGCGGGCCGTGGTGCGCATCCGCACTGTCCGTCAGCAGGGTGACGGCCTCAGTCTCGACCTCACGCTGTCTGATGAGCACGACTTGCGTTACGATTTCGATCGTCCGCAGGTGAAAGTAGGCGCTAACTATCGTAAGAACGGCGTTGATGTGTTTGGCTCTGTGCATTACTATCATCAGGACTATCGTCAGTACAGCACCATCGAGGATATCACCACAACGGATAAGGTATTCCGTCAATATGGCCCTTATACGATGACGTGGAAGCACGATAACCTGACCTATACGGCTGGTGTGAACTGGCAGTTGTCGGACAATCACTCGCTGGGTGTTCGTGCCGATCTGACGCACCAGATGAACGGCAAGAATCAGGTGATTTACGATGAGGATGTGTTTGAGAATAATGCCCTTATCGACCACCTCTACTCTCACCAGACCAGCAAGGAGACGAAGCCATTGGGATGGCTCACCAACACCTATTATAATGGTAAGTTGGGTAAGCTGGACATCGACTTCAACTTCGACTTCATGAGGAATGGAACGGATACCGACCGCGAGAACGTTGAGCAGAGCAAGGTACAGGATGATCTCGTCGTCAGCAAGTCGGGCAGCAGGAGCCGTCTCTTTGCTGGTAAGTTGGTGTTGTCGTATCCCGCATGGAAGGGTGAGTTGGAAGTTGGTACTGAGATGACATTCGTGAATCGCAACAACACCTATTGGATTGACAAGGCCATCATTGCCAATTCCGATGCCGAAATCACAGAGAACAACGTGGCCGTCTTTGCCGAATACAGCTGCGATTTCAAGAAGTACGGCAGCGCCTCCGTAGGTCTACGATATGAGCATACGCTCATGGATTATGATGATGCCATCAATAAAGACGAAAAGATGCATCGCTCAATGGACGAGTGGTTCCCCACGGCATCCTACTCTGTGACCTTGGGCAAGGTGCAGA
>JBGUNO010000051.1:0-78708 GCA_045117415.1 Prevotella sp.
TTTGTCATTGCCTCTACTGGCCATCTCCTTCATCTTTGTGACGAAGCTATTGAAGCTCGTCAGCAGTTCCTCGTAGGTACTGCGCTCAATTGATACAACTTCCATGTCTGTTTAGTTTTTGAAATTTGCGGGCAAAGGTACATTAATATCTGAAGACAGGCTGCCTCAGAAAATTTTATTTTGTTTTTTAACATTAGCGACGAGCCTTTCTTTTGCTTTATGCTGAGCTTGCTCATATCATGGCTGTGTGTACTTTTGGGGCATTGCCACAGAAAGTACATATTAGGCTATGCCCTATAAAGGCATTGACTATAGAACCTATGCAGCTTTGTGTGGCACTTGCCAGAAAAGTGCGTATTAGGCTACACCCTTCTAAAGAACCTGTTTGCGGTATTGCAAGCAACAAGGTGATTATTTCCTTATCACTTCAATCAAGTCGAAATACATGTATCGTGTTTTTAATGGCTGTTTCATTCTCGAACTGACCGCCTCCTGTTCCTCGTCCTTGAACAGATAGGCGAATCCGTTCTTTTCGTAGTAGTTCAGTGTGCGAGAATTATTAAGGGCATCCACTGCCAAGTAACGAACTGCAGCCTTGTTGTCTGGCTCCACAAACCAAAACTTCAGAATCTGCATCAGTTCTGTGCCTATGCCATTGTTTGCGAACTGAATGTCAACACCAAGTCTGCCAATCAGCACGGCAGGGTATCTGCGCATCCGCTTTTCCTTGGGGATCTCCTTCAGGAATCTTTTCCTCTGTGAGTTAGGCAATAGGTCAACACGGATTGTATCGTTCGACAAGGAAAAGGCACAGACAATGGTCTGCGGGTCATCTTTCAGCACAAAGCAATATGTCTTGCCGTACATCTGGTCTGCCCATAGTGGCGAGTCTTTCAAGAAATATTCGTCGAGATCGTCATATCCACAAGAAAACGGCTTACACGTTGCTATCAGTTCACGTGTAAGCAGTCTGAATGTACATTTGTCGGCAAGGAATCCCATTGTTTAATAGAGCTGTGCCGTTGACATAATCTTATCGAAGTCCTCGCGCGACATTTCCAATTCCACAGTGTGCGCATTGCGTTCCGCTGCCTCGGCAGCCTCCACAAAGCGAACTGCATCGTCACCTGTTACTACAGGTATTGGTCTGATTGGTGTTGCCATACTCCTAACTCCTTTTCTATTAAATCCGCTGCAAAATTACGATTTTTCCTTTAGACTTCCAAATAATTCACGAAAAATGTATATTTTTCCGTTCCTTTACCTTTATAATTGAAAAATAATCGCTATCTTTGCACATGTGTTTTGTAAAGGACACAATCTTATTGCTCAACTTTCTCTCTCGAATCACCACCTCGGAAAAGAAAAACGAGCAAAAATCCAAATACGCAGAGGTCGCGCACTATAGCGCAGACTTCTCCATAGCGTATTTGGGGCTTGTGGTGAGCCTGAGAGAGATATGGCGGGGCTGCGCTATTTCTATTAGCAGATATGGTGTAGCGTCTGCAAATGGCAGAGAGTTAATTAGCAACTTAAAAACAACGAGTATATGAAAATTGTTTCTTTGGGTCAGCGGCTAATCAGTACCATCATTGACAAGATACTGATTACAATCCTTTTCGTGATTATTGCATTTTTGTTCTGTGCTGGTGTTCCAGGCGCTGAATTAGGCCATTTTGTGTCACAGCTTGGAATCGAATACAAAGAGATTGAATCAGAAAAGACAATTCATGAAAGGAATGCAGAAGTGAATGAGTGGCTCAAAGAGAATGGGTATTCGCAAATGATGTCTGACGACCAAGAATATGAGCATTACAAAACAATGAAAGATGTCTATGATAAATACGTATGGATTTTGGTTGTCGTTAACTTGATTTACTATCTGTTGTGTGAACTTATCTTCAAGGCTTCAATGGGAAAGAGAATCCTAAAATGTAAAGTCCGAAAAACAGACGGGAATGAAATAGATAAAAAGGATGTGTTCACTCGCACAGGTATTCTTGGTGCACTCCTACTATTGGCGGTAGCGTTACAAATGACAATGAATATTAATGGATATATTACGACCATCATATTCTTTGCAATCTTAGACTATACAGTTTTTACTAAACAGTGTTCTTTGGTTGACAAATATTCTGATACGATAGTTGGAAAGGTTAGTTAGAATCCGTTTTTATGGAAAAGAAAGAAAATAGGGATAAGAAGGACATTTATATGTTAGTTCTAACAGGTCTGTTCTACTTGTACTTGTGGGGTAAGAATGTTATTGTGGCAGTATCCCATGTTTCTGGATGGGACTGGTTTGCCTTTATCGTCCTTGCTATAATAGCTTTAGTGATTTGCGGTTTCGCTTGGCTGTTGTCGTGTGTCTTGGTTACTGAGACCATCAAATACTTCGGCCTGCAAAAGAGTTATTTAGTAATAACGATTCTATCAATTATCATTGCACCGTTGATGATATTATTTCTCTCATTGGTTTTGTCTGGCGTTATTCCTTCTATATTTGACCCACGATTTCTATAATCCACGATTATGGCTGAAAAAAAAGATAATTTTGAACCATTCGACTTCTATCGTACAGGAATGGGATTTTCATGGTCTGAAAGTAGTTTTTTATGGAGAAACAGCAATGAAGAATTTCTCAAACTCTCTGACTATGGTATAACAAACCAAGAAGTATATCAATATGAACAACTGATTAAACAACGGCGGGAGGAGGCTAAAGAGAGGCATACTATATATGAACATAGAAGTAATTTCTTCAAGGTATTGGCAGTATTGTTTCTTATTTTTATCTTCTTTTTCATCGTGGCACATTTCAATGATCTCATGCGAGATACTGGCTGGCTTTTTGATGCACTGTGTTATCCCGTTTACATAGGGCTTATATGGGTCATGTACCGATATGCTTACCCATACATCGTTTTCGTAATAGAAAACACGCAGGAAAAGATAGAAGAACAATATAAATATCCCAACAATGGACATCCTGATGGCTATGACCCACGGATTGAGAAATACTTCAATGATTTGTTGTGGAAGTTAAAAGACCACCCAGTGATCTGACATTCATTAATTATTCAATTTATAACGGTGCTATGTTAAAAGACTACTATTCCGTGTTAGGGATTTCATATCCCTCAACCTCAGAGGAGATTCGAACGGCCTATAATGCCCAAAAGGAATCCTTAGGCAAAGAATCTTCCAACAGTAACGATTCAAACTATCAATCTCGTGTAGAGGTTGAATTAGCTTATCGCATATTGGGAGCCTCGTATATCCTAAAGACTGCTTATGATGGAGAATATGAAAAGGCGATGGCAGAAGGTTTTGATGATTATGAGGTCAAACATGAAAGCCTTCTTTCTGATATTGAACACGAGAGGGATTTTGTAGTTAACCGACTATTAAATCCTAATTTCAAGATGCCGAAAACAAACAGTACAAAGGAGAAAAGCTGGAGTATGAAAGTCCTAGGGTGCCTTGGTAAGGGATTCCTTATCTATCTTTGTTTGATGACGTTTGTTTACGTTAAGAAATGTTCGAGAGACCGAGTGAGAGATTCTTATGAAAACCAAAGCACCTATGTTTCAACTGAAAGTGCCGACTCTAAACTGATGCGTTTTGCTGCGGAAAAGAATGCTATGCTTCCACAAGATATGGATGAGAATATTACGACCCAAGAAGTTTTGATTGAAAGTGATGCACTTGTATATGTTTATAAAGTAGATGATGATTTCTTCGCAGAGTTCAAAACCCATGCGCAATCACGTGAGATTCAACTTGGCAATTTGAGAACGGTTTATAAAGAAATGAAACCGATGATTGATTTGCTGATAGAAACACACCGCGGAATTTACTACAGGTATATATGCAGAGAATCCGGCGAGACTACAGAGTTCAAAATCTATTATAGTGATTTGGTAGATTTGCAGTAAATCAAAAGAAATACAGTTTTAGCAAGAAATACTTAATCCGCAAGTCTTGTGGCACCAAAAGACTCTTTCGTTTGAGATTTATTTCGTACCTTTGCAGTCAATATGTACACAATAGCGGAAATTTGTAGTGGGGCATCGAAATTGGTGCGGAGCGTGTTGAGCAGGAAGCGGGAGTATCAGCTTCAGTTCAACAAGGAGAAAAACGGCTGTTGGTATGTGGACTTCCCTCATTGGCCGTTCTCTCACGAGAACCTTGCAATGGTATCTGGGGCAGATAAAATGTTGGAATTACTATCCGATGAAAATTTGTTTGTCAAAGTAAGCGTGATTCCTGCAAACAAGCAACATCAGCATGAAGGATATATCGAACTGAGACAGACGGAGCATTCTCTTCTTGGCGGCAGCACTTATCAAGTGGTGTATGAGCCTTTTGTCAATCGCTTCAAGCGAGATACGTTGTGGATTTGCCCTGTCACCCTCTTTGTATTGGGTCGTTACCCCAAATACATTTATGTAAAAAATTATAAACAGAAGATTATATGGGAATGTTTGAGGCATTAGTGATGAAAGAGGGCGATTTAGTCCCGCTGAAAGATGTTATTGGCGAACTCGATATCACTCATGATGATGCGGTTGAGTTTCTAAAAAGGGTTGGTTATCCTGTATTCAGAGAAGGGGAACTTATTACGCGTACTCAATATCGAATTTTGGTAAGGGAGTTGGGAAGATATAAAGACTATTTTGTTCCCAATACAGAATGTCACAACTGTGGCAAACACTTTGACCATTTGGGACCTAAATATGAATGTGGAAAATGCGGTCATGTCTTTTGCTCAGATTGTATGACTTCAAGTGATAGCATGCTAGCCTATGTATATCCTTCTCTTAATGGTCGTGTGTTATGCAAAGAGTGTGCTTACAAAGAAGAAGAGAGGCTACGCCTGAAGGAAATCGAAAGAATAAATGCCTTGCAAGAAGAACTCAAGAAACAGATGGTTATAGGTATGTATAACCGCAAGGCAGAATCAAAAGAAACACTTACAGACCGATTACTTGGAATCTTTAAAATGCCTTCTATACCTATAAGAGACGATAGGTTTCCTAATGCCATGTGCTATTGTCCTGCTGTCCCAGACAAAACAGTTACTATTACACATAAATGCCCAACTTGTCGATGTAAATATGAGTATGAACTGACGGTTTATGACGGTGAAAGAAAGTATGACAGATATCGGCAAGAAGAAAGCACAATTGACGACTACGTTCATCAGATAAAGGATATGGGCTACGATGTAAAAGTAGAGCATATGTGTAAGTCTTGCTATCAGAAGAAATACAAAAAGATAGAAGATTCTATTTCTGTCAACGTGTTATATTTCAAGTACAAGGGAGATGGTGATTATACGATTAACGTAGTAACTGCAGAGGATTGTGAAGCCCTATTACAGTTCCTTAAAGGGAATAATGCAATGAAACTTTATGGTGATTGGGTGTGGATAAAGCGTTATTGCGATATATTGTCAAGGATTCTCGGGATTAATTTTGATGAGCTATGAGACTTCCTAATGCTGCCGTATTGGAACTGACATACAAGTGTAACCATAAATGTAAGTTCTGCTCATGCCCATGGTTTGCCTCAAATAGTTTGTATCCTATTGAGAAAGAACTGAATTTGGAACAATGGAAGCGGTTAATAGATAAGCTGTATGCTAATGGAGTCAATACAATATCAATTACTGGTGGCGAATGTCTGTTGAAGGAATGCCTTGTAGATATTCTCTTATACATTAGGGATGAATGTCGAAAAAAAGGTAAGGCCACAGACATCGTTCTCATCTCGAATGGTTTGCTAATGAACAGGGATTATCTGCAATTATTCAAGTATTGCAATGTACATCTTAGCATGAGCTTACCTGGTATTGAAACTTTCGAGGAACATACTGGGTTAAATAATGCTGAGGGTGTGCTTCATTGGTTTCAAGAGGCGCAGAAACTAGGCATGAATACGACGGTGAACGTAACTGTTACCAAAAAGAACTATCATGAACTATTCGAAACATTGTCACTTGGTTTACTGAACGGAGCAACGTCAGTGTTGGTAAATCGCTTTCTTCCTGGTGGTAGAGGTTTGAAATACATGAATGAGTTGATGCTAAGCAGAGAAGAATTAAATGGAATGCTCGATATTACAGAGAAGGTACTGTCTCTTGCTCAACGATATGGACATACTGGTACGGAGATTCCATTATGTGCAATTAAAAATCCTACAAAATACAAATGGTTAAACTATGGGACTAAATGTGCTGCAGCTAAAGAGTTCTTCGTTGTGGATCCTGCTGGTCAGATCCGTACATGCAATCATTCTCCTATAATTGTCGGCAATGTATTTAATGATGAAATGATAAAGGACACTGTCTATTGGAATCTGTATGCACAAAGCCGATATCATCCAACCATGTGTAAATCATGTGAATCTATTAAAACATGTGATTGCGGTTGCCGTGAAGTGGCAAACATCCTAAATGGTTCTGCAAATTCTATAGATACAAGTTCTATAAGTGTTTGAAGAAAATAATTTTTTGTGAAGTTACTGTGATAATAGTTAGTATCGAACTCGTTCTTCCAAATAATCATTGATTGTTATGACGAAGAGATAGTTCAAAACGACAATGCCTTTCGGCAATAGAACGTAGCCTAATACGCATCTTTATGGCAGGTGCCACAAAAGATGCCGCAATCAGTTCAAGAGCGATGAGCAAGCTCAGAACAAAAAGTTGAGTCTGGATTTGGTTCTTTCAAAAAGAATGATTACCTTTGCACTCGATGATGAGCCATAAAACGGCTGGTGGCTCACCGTCGGGTGTTCATTGAAAGCAATTCATAGCAGAATGTGGAATTGAGTACGGTTACCAAATCGTAACCCTGTTTTCTTCCAATTCCCCAGACTGCCTTTATACAAAGAAAAGCTGAGAAATCCTACAAAGTTACGAAAAGTCGAGTGCAGAACACGATTTTTATTGTTCATCTAATAAAAATCATCAGAATTCATTAATTGTTTTGCTGGATTATAAAGAGTAGAAGGCCGCCAATAAGTCTTGTCGATAGTTCTTGCTAACTTTTAACTCGCGATTGTCATCCATCGGCTCCTCCAAGATACATACGGCATCTTGTATCATTTTTATATGGTTGATATTGACAATATAACGCTTATGAATCTGCAACAAGTCTATAGCGTAATTTAAAATGGTTTCTGCTGTTGTACGATGTCGCAATGTATAGACTGTTTTGTCCATGCAGACAACCTCCCAGACCTTGCGTTCCTGATTGTAACGGAAGAATGCACAATCGTCCAGTCTGAGCGTCAGGTGCTCGTTGAAAGTGTTTACCACCAGAATGATGGGTAGCTGTTCCCTGGAGTAGATAGCCTGTGGTATGTCTGTCAGCTTGTTTTCGTAATAGCGTGTCATAATCTGAGCCAGATCCTGTTCTGTAGGTGGTTTCATCAAAAAGTCGAAAGCCGAGCGTCGGATGGCATCCAACATATATTTGTCATGACCTGTATAGAAGACTACCTTCGCCTCAGGTTTCAGCTCATTATGCATCATAGAACAGAAGTCCAACCCCGACATAGTTGGCAGTTCGACATCGAGAAACAACAGGTCTGGTTCTGTTTTGATAATCAGGTCAGCAGCAGTTTCCGCATCGTAGGCAACACCAACCACCTCTACGGAATAGCTGCTTTCCAGCATGCGCCGTAGTACCTCTATGGCATTGATGTTGTCATCTATGATGAAAGCTTTGGTCAATTTCTGTCTGTTCATGTCTTTGCAATATTGTAGTTATAATCATCGGGAATCAATAGCCATGAACGACAACCTTCAGGGATATTTCCTATACCAAAGGAAATACGCTGTTGGTTATGCTCGTTCAGCATCTGTATTGTCTGACGGACAATCCGCAAACCCATATGCTCTTGATATGAAAGACCGATTCCTGGACCATTGTCTATCACTTCAACCAAGGTTGCATGGTCTTGCCTGCTGGCACGAATAGTCAGTTTTCCACCTTGGCGGCGCAGTCCGTGTTTGATGGCGTTTTCTACGAATATCTGGATGGTCATGGCAGGCAGATGGATGGCTTGAATGTCCACGTCATTGGCGATTTCCTTATGATAATGCAGTTCTTGGGGCATCTGTTGACGCTCAATGTCTATATAATAGTCAATGAACGTCAGTTCTTCAGCCAGTGTGGTTTCCAATAGATCTGCCTGCTCCACCCCTCTACGCAACAATTGTGTCAATACGTTGAGATCTACCTTGCGCCCTTTCATCTGAGCCAGCATTTCATGGCTTAAGGCATTGTAGATGAAATGGGGCGTGATGCGGTTACGGGTGTTCTCCATACGCATACTCATTATCTGCTGTCGGACTGTTAGGTCATGTACCCGTTGTCGTCTGCGCCAGAGCCAGCCGAACATGATCAGCAGTCCTACTGCCAACAAGGCCACAGTAAAGAGGGCCCATGCTAACCGGCTTGTCATTCGTTCATGGTCGATAGTGCGTTGTTGCTCTATTAATCGCTTGTCGTGCTCATACTGCATCATGCGTGAACTCATCAGCATTCGTGTATTCGCGTTCTGTATGGAGTCGTTCAGTAATTGCAGCTGTTTGTTTGCCTCGTAGGCCGCTCTGTAGTTGCCAGTCTTCTGCATCACCTGCTCAACAGCCTTGAGACGGAGTTGGCGAGCTGATGGAATTGTCACCTCTTTGTACTTCCCGTTATTCACCAGTCCCATTGCATCTGCCAACCTGCCTTCCAGCATGGCAAGCTCGATTTTCTCCGTCTCAATATAATAGAGTAACGGAGGGAAATCCACTTTTGTAAAGAAGGAGTCAGCCTGTTGGATGTAGATGCGCGCAGAGTCAGCATTTCCTAAGCAAACATAGATTTCACCCAAATTAGTCAATGCCGTATAGTAGTCCCACTTCTTCTTCTCGTTGTCACGCACCAATGAGGCAGCCTTTTGAAAACACTCTAGCGCCTCACGGTATTTTTGTTGGAAGTAGTAGTCATTGCCCAAGTTATTGTAGTAGATGAACTGATCCGGTTTCTCCATCTTTCCTACGAGCTCGCTGGTTCGTTGCCACCACAACCGGCTGGTCTGATAGTCGCCCATAAAAGTATAAGCTGTGCTGATGCCAAGGAGTAGTGGGATTTTCATCGCTTCTCCCAGTCCGGCAGAGTCGGCTACCTGCAGTGCACTTAGATAGCCATCAGCACTACGATCCAATTGACCCATTTGACGATAAAAATCTGCTCTATTGGCCATGGCAATGATGCGCAACTCGTCAACACCTTCCAGCCCCTGCATAGCCTGCAGGGCCCGTTCTGTATATACCACACCAGAATCAGGCATTCCCTTGATAGCCGTAAAAAACACGCCGCGGGCCTTGAGCCATTCAGCCTTCAACCTGCGATGTGCCGCATTTTCCGCTTTTTGGTGATGTGTCAGGTATTGTTTGATGCGCTCGCTACTAACCACCATTGAGTCGACATTCATTTCCGCATACCACTGATAGTGCTTTTGCATCAGAGCCATATAGTAGGCATCGCTGTCTTCTTCCGACACAGTGCCACGTAACCCATTACCCTGCCCTCTACCCGTGCATGATGCTGCCATCATGATGACAGATACCAGAGCCATCATGTCAAGCCAACGCCTCACCAATCGTAAGATACTCATTTCAATTGCAAATATACATAAAAAACCTTGCTATACCAATAATTTACAAACAAAATTGATTTTTTGTGGTATAACGGGTAAGTTTTTTGTCCCTCTTGTCTGTAAAAAACTGCATGTTGTCAACGTTGTATCCCTCTTGTGTTAATTGTTGCTTTGCGACAACTTTGAACATCTTGTTTTTTTTACTATTTTTGTCAACAAAATATTACTAATTATGACAAAGCTGATGTCTATTATGCAACAAACTATTTTTATACAATGAAAAAGAGCATTTTAACCTTATTTCTATTGGTAGGCACAATCACTGCACAGGCAGACGATTATCCTTACCTGACCTTTGAGACGAATAGCGGAGAAATCGTCTCTGTGGAGTTTGCATCAGACTTGACGTTGGTCTTTTCGTCGACGACACTGAAAGTTGGCGACCAAATTACATTACCTCTCAAGGATCTGAAAAAGATGTATTTCAGCACAACAAACCTGACTACTGGTATCCATACTGTTGTGAATACTGAAGACTTCAAGATTTACGGCTACTACGATTTGCAAGGCCGACCTGTGGAGCAGCCAGAAAAAGGCGTATACATTATGAAAACAAGTAAAGGAAACAAAAAAGTGGTTGTGAAATGAAAAGGCGATATATACTCTTCGCCATCTCTGTCTTGATGGCGACAATAGCGACAACAGCGCAGACGTTGACCATCACGACAGGTAGCGGTAGTCAACATTTTCAGGCTTCAGACATTACAAGCAGCTCGCCAATAACATTCTCTAATAGTGGTATGCAAATGTTCGTTGGCGGTTATACGTACACTGTCAACGACATTGTAAAAGCATTGATAAGCTGTGAGAATAACGGATATGTGAAACAGACGTGCTCTGTATGTGGTGGCGATACTCATTGTACTACGTGTCATGGTACCGGTAAAGGCTGTAGTGTCTGTAACGGAACGGGCAAGTATTGTAGCAGTTGTGGTGGTACAGGTGCTGACAAATACTGCAATGGGACTGGAAGGTGCCCATATTGCAACTATGGCGAGTGCACCAGATGCGAGGGGAGCGGTCATAATACTTGTAACTCATGTAGCGGTACCGGTGATTGCTGGATGTGTGGTGGTTATGGATCGTATTTAGGTGGCAGATGTACAGCGTGTAATGGTGCTAAGATATGCACCAAATGCAATGGAGCAGGCTTTACCGGGGCTTGCTCAAAGTGTGGTGGAAATGGAAAATGTAATTCATGTAACGGCACGTTAGATTGTTCGGTTTGTAACGGGACGGGTAATTGCAAATATTGCTTCGGAAACCCTCGGTGTTATAACTGCGGAGGAGACGGTCATTGTTTTGCCTGTAAGAATAGTGACGGTAAGTGTACTTCATGCAACGGTTTAGGCTATAATTGGGTCGATATCATACTGTCCGACAAGTCATTGGAGTTTTCTTATCAGGGAGAGAGTAAAAATCTCTCTATCACCATCAATAAGCAATGGAAAGCCACTTGCGCTGATAACTGGATTATTCTTCAAGACGCAGAAGGCAAAAACAGTGGCAACTTATCCATTACAGCAGAAGCGAACAAGTCTGAAAATAGCCGTACATCAACAATTATCATCACCCATGGTGACAAGAGTACTTATGTAACGATCACCCAGGAAGGAATTCCTTACCTTAGATTGTCAAATGGGAAGGTAGATTTCACTGCAACCCCCAGTGCAAGTCAGACCATTACTGTCACCAGTAATAGAGACTGGTATTCCTCGAGCAATCAAGACTGGCTGAAAGTAACTCCTGAAAAAGGCGTCGGCAATGGCTATCTGACATTAACAGCAGAAAAGAATCCCACGATGGATAAGCGTGAAGCCAAAGTCACGTTGACTTATGCCGGCTTGACGGAAACCATCGAAGTCACTCAGGAGGAAGGTGAAGGTACCATCTCCGCGGAGGTGCCTATTGCGTACTGTTCAAACGAGGGTGGCTACATGGTTTTAAGGATAACAGCCTCTGACCGTCGTGTCTGGAAAGTGGAACGGCCCGTTAGCGACGACTGGGTGCATTTATACGCCAGTTATGACACTTCACAGTCTTATGATGGAATGGGCAACGAGGATATACTCATTTATGCAGACAAAGCGCCCAGTTGGTTCTCAAGAAGCAGTACGTTGACGATAACCTCAGGAACATATACCCAGACCATTCCCATCACACAGAATGCTGCCCAGATGTCCCTCTCTGATATGTTGGCAAAACCCTTCGGATATGTCAATGTCAGTTTGGTGAACGATTCCTACAACAACGTATATACTACCCTGGCGAGTATGTTTGATTTGACGGAGTATAGTAGTTCTTACGAAGTTGATGTGTACAAGAATGCCTCACTGACGGGCATATCCTATTGTGGACTTCCGCTTTACAGTTTCGATGCGGGAAAAGCCATTTGGTCAGGTAAGCCGCAATACATGTATTGCTTCTTTATAGATAAATCAGATGTTGCTGATATTAATGCGTATGTATCGGCAATCATCAATGATTTCCGTCAGATGGGTGTCACCAGCTTTGAGCGTTATAACTATTCTGACTATTACGTATTATCTGCCTATGGCACCAAGACCACTCATGAATTATATGTCCGTACAAAACCTACGTATTACAGAATAGATATCAGTGTGGAATATAAATGAGTGGTAGGAGTGCCTCCCTCCCTTTGGGAGGCGTCGGGAGGTTTGTTTGGTAAATTTTGTGGGCAAAGATACAAAAAACGTGAAAAGTGAAGTGTAAGTTGTGAATAATTTACTGTCACTGATGGAAAAGTTCACGTTTTTTTGTACCTTTGCCCATTAGAATACTAAAACAAAAAAATAAGATGAGAAAGATTATTGTGACCGTGGCACCCGTCTGCCATGTGGGAAAGGTGATACCTGCTGATGTGAAGAACCCGTTGACACCAGAGGAGATTGCCGAGGATACCATTAACTGTTATAAGGCAGGAGCCTGTGAGGTACATCTGCATACCCGTGACCTGCAGGGAAATCCTACCTTTGAGTTGGATGTGTTCCGGAAGACCATCGGACTGATCCGCCAGGAGACGGACATGATTGTGCAGGGGTCTACGGGTGGACTCTCCACGCTGACCCTTGCCGAGCGTTGCGTCTCTTTGGATGTCCCTGAGGTGGAGGTGGCATCCCTGAACATGGGCAGTGTCAATTTCGGTGAGACCGTGTATGTCAATACGATGCCGGACCTGCGTTACTGGGCGAAGCGATTGGACGAGACGAATACCGTTCCAGAGATGGAGCTCTTCGACCTAAGTCATGTGGAGTGTGCCACCCGTCTTGCCGACGAGGGTGTCATCCATCGTCCGATGCATTATAATTTCTGTGTAGGACCCGGTAACTCTTCCAACCTGTCGGCGACAGGTCGGAACCTCGCCATGCTCTGTTCTCTGATGGAGCCGAATACCAGTTGGGGTATTACCCACGACTCGATGCACGACTTCTCCATCCTTGCCTGTGCCATCGGCATGGGAGCCTCTGCTGTCCGTGTCGGTTTCGAGGATAGTTTCTATTATGCCGAAGGCAAACGTGCCCATACGAATGCCGAGCTGGTAGAGCGACTGGTGGCACTCATCCGTATGATGGGCTGTGAACCCGCTACCCCTGATGAGGCAAGAGCCATGCAACATATTATTAAAAAGTAAAAAAATGAAACAATATATCATCGCAATAGACCAGAGTACCTCGTCCACCAAGGCATTGTTGTTTGACGAGCAGTGTCACATGATAGGACGTACCAATGTTGACCATCATCAGTACTATCCCCGGACGGGATGGGTAGAGCATGACGCAGAGGAGATATACCAGAATATGGTGGAGGCAATCCGCCAGTTGGTAGCCCCTCTCAACAGAGAGGATGGAGCGTCTTTCTCCCTCGCCATCACCAATCAGCGTGAGACGGCAGTCGTGTGGAACAAACAGACGGGTAAACCCATTGCCCATGCTGTCGTATGGCAGGACACCCGTGGTGCTGAACTCTGTCGTGAACTGAAGGAACTGGGCTATACCCGTCAGGTGACGGCGAAGAGCGGTCTGCTGATCGACCCAAACTTCTCCGCCTCAGGAGTGAAATGGCTGCTGGACAATATCGAAGGAGCAAAGGATGCCGCCAACCGTGGGGAGTTGCTGATGGGAACCATCGAGACATGGCTCATCTGGAAACTCACGGGTGGCAGGACGTTTGCCACCGACCATACCAATGCCTCCCGTACCATGTTATTTAACATCCATACCATGGACTGGGATGACGACTTGTTGAAACTGTTCGGTATTCCGCGGAGCATGATGGCGGATATCCTTCCCTGTGATGCCGTCTATGGTGAGACGACGGTGGAAGGTATCTTCCCGCAACCGATTCCTATTGCCGGTGTGCTGGGTGACAGTCATGGTGCCCTCGTCGGACAGATGTGTTTCACCAAGGGCTCGGGTAAGGTAACCTACGGTACAGGTTCCAGTGTGATGGTGAACATCGGCGAGGAACCACAGGCAGCCCCCGAGGGACTGGTGACCAGTGTGGGCTTCTCCGCCTTCGGTAAGGTATATTATGGCTTTGAGGGTAATATCTACAGCACAGGTGCCACCCTGAAATGGATTGCCGACCAGTTGCAGCTGGTAGGTCATCCCTCGGAGATGGAGGCACTTGCCACCAGTGTCAAGGACAATGGAGGTGTGTATATCGTTCCCGCCTTCTCAGGACTGGGAGCACCATGGTGGCAGAGTGATGTGAAGGGAGCCGTCTTCGGACTTACCTTTGCCACGACGAAGGCACATTTCCTCCGTGCTGCCTTAGAGAGTATCGCTTATCAGATCAAGGACCTGGTGGATGTGATGGCACGTGCCACGGGAGGCAGGCTCAGTGAGATATGTGCCGATGGTGGACCGACGAAGAATAAGTTCCTCATGCAGTTCCAGGCAGACATGTTGGAGACACCTGTCGTCTGTACGGAGGTCGATGACGCCTCAGCACTCGGTGCCGTCATCATGAACGGTTTTGCCCGTGGACTCTGGAAGTCGTTCGATGAGGTCATCGGACTCCGTAAGGTGACTGACATCTACCGCCCAGATTCTCAACGCTCAACGCTCAACGCCCAGCTCTACAAAGGATGGCGTCAAGCCGTTAACCAATTGATTTCCAAAAACTAAAGATATGATACATGTAGTATGTGTACACACCGCCATGGCTCTGGTGGAGCCGTTGACGAAGATTTTCCAGGAGTATCTTCCTGAAGTGAATGTAAACCATATTGCCGACTCGTCACTGATCAAGGAGGTCATTGCCAACAACCAGGTGACGAATGCCGTGCGTCGCCGTCTGTTATCTTATTATAACGGGGCAGCCGACGCTGGAGCCGACGTGGTGTTCAATACCTGTTCCAGTGTGGGTGATATCGCCGACTATGGCAACCAGTATGCCCGCATCCCTGTGTTCCGCATCGACCAGCCGATGGCTGCAGAGGCAGTGACTCACTACGACCGCATCGGTGTCATCTCTACCTTGCCGACCACCCTTGACCCCACTTGCCGCCTGTTACATAACGAGGCAAAGAAGGCGGGGCGTGAGGTGACCTTGGTAGAAGGACTTGCTGACGGTGCCTTTGCCGCAGGACAGAGTGGTGACGGGGAGACGCACGACCGTCTGATCGCCGAGGCAGCACAACGTATCGCCTCACAGGTAGATATGTTTGTACTTGCCCAAGGCTCGATGGCACGGATGGAGCAACGGCTCAGTGAACTGACCGGTAAACCGGTGCTCTCCAGTCCTGTCCTTGGTGTGAAGGGTTTGCGTAAGTTCCTGGGACTATAATTCCTATAGTTCCTATAGTACCTATAGTTCCTATAGTATTTATGAAAAGAAAGAACGTCATCCTGACCATGCTTGTCATCCTGGGCATGGTCACTTTCCTCGACCGTATCAATATCAGTGTGGCGGGGTCGAGCATCATGCAAGACCTCAACCTGTCACCGGCACAGTGGGGATGGGTACAAAGTGCTTTCATCCTGTCCTACGGTCTGATGCAGATTCCCATGGGAGCCTTGGGCGACCGTTTCGGACATCGTAATATCCTTGCGGCTATCGTCCTGTGGTGGTCTGCCTTCACTGCCTTTACGGGAATGGCAGGTGGACTGGCGTCCCTGTTGGTCATTCGTTTTATGTTTGGCATCGGTGAGGCAGGCTCCTCACCATGTAGCACAGGTGTCATCAGCCGCTGGTTTGAGAAAGACGAGGTAGGTAAGGCACAGGGCTATGTCTGGGCAGCCAGTCGTATGGGCGGTGCCCTGACCCCATTTGTGGTGATTCCCGTGATGATGACGGTTGGCTGGCGTGCTGCCTTTTATCTATTAGGTGCCTTAGGCATCATCTGGGCTATTGTATGGTGGCTCTACTATAAAGACACTATAGGTACTATAGGAACTATAGTCACTATAGATACTATAGATACAGAAAAGCCCCGTCTCCCCTGGTCCTCCATCCTGTGCAACCGTCAGTTCTGGTTGATCTGCGGCATGTATTTCTTCTATGCCTTCGGCTCCTGGTTTTTCTTCTCCTGGTTTCCCACTTTCATGGAACTGGGGCGTGGTTTCGACAAGACAGAACTGACCTATGCCGTTGCCGTACCGTTTATCATGAGTATGATGGGAAATATAGCAGGTGGTCATCTGACCGACCGACTGACCCGGCGTTATGGTATCAAGATAGGACGTAAGGCATTAGGTTCCACGTCCCTTGCCATCTCCGCCGTATGTATGTTCCTGGCAGCTTTCATCCCTGGTAAGATGGCAGTCTTCGTATTCCTCTCGCTGTGCTTCGGTATCTTCGACCTCATGCTACCCTCTGCATGGGCATTATGTATCGACCTGGGTAAGCGTCATGCGGGGACGGTCAGTGGTGCGATGAACACCGCAGGGAATATCGGAGGCTTCTGTTGTGGTATCCTTTTCGGAGAACTGGTACAGAAGTCGGGCAATTACAACCTGCCGTTGTATATGATTGCCGTGATGCTGATCATCAGTGCGGTACTCTTTGCTTTCATCAATCCTGAGAAGCCGATTGTTGAGAGTTGAAAGTTAAAGGGTTAGGCGATCGCCTAACCCTTTAACTTGAGATATACTTCTTTGAGTGATTCCTCATTGCCTACATTACCAGGGAAGATGATGTAGGGGAAGTCCTTGGTCATGATACATGGTACACTGTTCACGATTTGTCCCAAGACCCTTGCCGACTTGATATTCAGTCCGTGCGTCAGGATATCGTGTGACGTGATACCTCCCTTGGCTACGAGATAGGAAGGAGTAAAGGACAGTTGGCGAACGATATCCACGAGGAAGTCGCTGACCTGTTGTCCGAGGTGTTGCCGCTGGTTGGCATCCTCCAGTCGGATCTCCTCACGGGAGGTATACACCACAGGTGTCAAGTGCTCATCCACCACTTGGCGGATCACCTGTTGCGTCTCCCGCATCAGTGCCTCCGTGTCATCGAGGATACGTTGTACGTCGAGTTCGATACCACAGGTACCCTCTGCCGCCAATAGACACTCCAACTGCCTGGTCGTTTTCCGGACATGTGAGCCGACGATGAAGAGGGGTATTGTATGATGGCTGATGTTGGATGTTAGACGTAAGATGCTGTGGTCGAGTAGGGGAATGTCAGGGATGCCGGCAATCGCCTTGGGCAGTGATGATGACGAGCGGATGACGATAGCAGAGGTCTGAGGTAAGATGACAGACGTCAAATAGTTGGCATAGACATGCAGCTCTTCATAACTCTGCGCATTGACGATGTCGTAGTCGTCGGGGTTAGCCCCCTTCTCACGGATATAGTCATGCAGCACACTGGTGTGGTAGGCGAAGACATTGTCATGGGCAAACTCCGTCTCACTGACAGGAATCAGCATATCCCCGTCTTTCATGTAATGAATACCGTCAATGGTGACGCGTCCCGCTTCGATGAAGGCAGGGCAGAAAGGAGTTTGGGGCGCCACTGTATAACCGTGGCGTACCAGACAGTCGCGGATGACATCCGTCTCCAAGGGGAAATGACCACGCAGGCAACTGTCGCTGCGGCTCACTACGATGAGGCGGTAGCCATAGTCTTTGTTGACGTGGATGACCATCTCCATTGCCTCACGAGTCACCTTTGCAGCCTCTTCCCGTGTCATCGCACGGGTATTGGTGAGGATATAGAAGAAGGGTACGTCATCCTCAAAGGCGAGTCTGACACTTTCCTCATCCCATTGGGTGATCAGCAGACAGTCATGGACGGTCTGTATCCCTGTCGGGTCATCGTCAAGGACAACTAAGCGTGTCATAGTTTTTTTAAATTTATAGTTCCTATAGTACCTATAGTGACTATAGTTCCTATAGTGATTATAGATTCATAACAGCCTTCACGATGCCCTCGGCATCGAGTCCGTAGTGGTGGAAAATCTCAGCGTTCGTGCCATGTACGACATTCTCATCAGGAATACCCAGGATGCGGACGGGGACGGGATGCTCACTGATGGTCTCGCAGACCATGGCACCCAAGCCACCAAACTGGCTATGCTCCTCAACTGTGATGAAACGACCTGTCTCTTTGGCGGCTTTTAAGATTGCCTCTGTGTCGAAGGGCTTGATCCATGAGCAGTCGAGGACTCTGGCACTGATACCCTGTTCCTTCAACTTCAGACCAGCCTGCCAAGCGTGGTAAACCGTCTCACCGGCTGCTACGATGGTAACATCATTACCATCCAGTATGGTGATTGCCTTGCCGGGAGTCACCTCGAAGTTGTCATCCGCATAGACATCAGGTACGGCGGCACGTCCTACACGAACATAACACGGTTTATCGTAGTCGACGAGCAGTTTCACAAGTTTCTTGGTGAAACGCCAGTCGGAGGGCAGACAGACCGTCATGCCCGGGAAGGTACGCAGCACGGCGATGTCATGCAAGGAGTGATGGGTAGCACCTAATGCACCATATGCCACACCACCTGACACACCCAGGATGGTGACGGGATTCTCACTATAGGCGAGGTCGACCTTCACCTGTTCCAAGGAACGTGCCACATAGAAGCAGGCGGGACCGCAGCAGAACACTTTCTTGCCAGAGTGGGCGAGACCTGCGGAGATACCTACCGCATCCTGCTCTGCGATACCGCACTCCACAAACTGCTTGGGCAGTGCGGCGGCATAGTCACCCAGTGTCACGGAGCCACGGGCATCCGTGGTCACAGCGATAATATCTTTATCTTCACGTGCCAGTTCCAGCAACGTGTCAGTAAACTGTTTTCTACAAGCTATCATAGTTTTCTTTTTTTTATTATAGTTCCTATAGTTCCTATAGTCCCTATAGTCCCTATAGGCACTATCCTATTATCTTCTCTATCCTCTCTTCAATCTCCTTGACGGCAGCCTCGCACTGCTCGGCATTGAGCACGCCATGGTGCCATTTGGCGATGCCTTCCATGAAGCTTACGCCCTTGCCCTTGGTGGTCTTGGATACCAGCAAGTGAGGCTTTTTGTTGGTATAGTCGATGGCATCGAAGGTCTTGACGATATCCTCCATCGAGTCCCCGTTCATCTCTATCACGTCCCATCCGAAGGCACTCCAGCGTTCCTTGATAGAGTCGATAGGCATCACGTCCTCCGTGTCACCGCTGATCTGCAGGTGGTTACGGTCGATGATGGCAACAAGGTTGTCGAGCTGATACTTTCCACCAGCCATCGCAGCCTCGTAGATGGAGCCCTCGCCCTGTTCACCATCGCCCATCAAGACGTAGGTCTTCCATGTCTTCTGATCCATCTTGGCAGCAATCGCCATACCGATACCGATGCTGAGACCATGTCCTAAGGCACCGCTGTTGACCTCGATGCCCGGGACCTCGATGGTGGGGTGTCCGCTGAGGATGGAGCCATACTGTCCTAAAGTGTCGAGAACCTCCGGTTTCAGGAATCCCTTTGCCTCCAGGGTCACATAGAGTGCCTCGACACAGTGCCCCTTGCTCAACACGAAACGGTCACGACCGGGAGCCTTGGGCTCTTGGGGGTCAAGACCTTGCATCACATGGAAATAGAGTGCCGTCATCACATTGAGGCATGACAGGTCACCTCCGATATGTCCTGCCTTGGCACGGTAGACGACCTCTACGAGTCGTTTGCGGTTCTTCTCCGCGAGTATTGTCAGTTCTTTGGTATTCATAGTGCTTTTACTAGTGTGTCATGGTTGTTCTTCATGTCCGTCCAGTCTACTTTCTTGTCAGTAGGAATGGCGTTAATGTACTTCTCGATATTGGTGTAACCATCACCGTTACAGTCCTTTACGGCATCGCTGGCGTCGTTGGGGTTCAGACCGTTCTTCTTCTCCCACTCGTCAGGCATACCGTCGCCGTCGCTGTCTTTGCGAGGGCTCCATTTCTTGAACTCAGGATAACCGCCCATCTGTCGTGGGTCGGTGATGATACCCTGTTTGTAGGAGTCATTGGGAAGACGGCGGTATTTGAAGGAGCCCTCGGCGTTCTTCGACTTGTCGTGGAGTCCCCACATATCGCCATAGGGATTGTCCTTCACCTTCTTCTCATAGTCTTTCACATAGTAGGCGACGCCAGTTCTTACTTCCTCGCAGATACGCTGGTCGACGATGTCACGGCAGGGGATGGTGGCACCCGCATTCGACAGTACCCAGTCGAAAGCCTCCTGGGCACTCATCATGGTGAGATGTGGCATGACGAAGGGCTCATTGGAGCGCATCAGTGCCTTCTCCGTGGCATCCATCTCACCGTCCTTGTCGGCAGTCTGGATACCCCCGTTCCAGTTGTCCTTGGTAATCTCGGGATAGCCCTCCATGATATTACCCTCGGCATAGACACGTCCGAACTGCTTGAAGGGGAAGAGTCCCTGTGAACGGCTCTCGCTCTTGACGATACGGTGTCCCACAGGTGTGTCTTTCGGTGTCAGTGGACCGGGCTTATAGTAGTTGTTGATGAAGTTCGACATGGTGGTGAACTCGCCACCGTCTGCCGTACGGTGTACCCAGTTATACACCACATTATTAATATAGTTGAACACACCGCCCCAACCGATACTTGGGTTACGACCGGTATTGTCTGCCCAGAGGTTACGCATGAACGTGGTGTTCTCGCCTCCGATCGTCGAACCGAAAGCGTGGTTCCAAGTGTCGAGTGCCTTCGCACTGATGGTGTTCTGGATGGTCACATTGACGGTAGGCTCTTTGCGGTTGGGCTTGCCGTCGTGCATATCGAACATATGCCGGTAGAAGGAGATGTTCTCGTCGAGTCCCCACTCACAAGAGCAGTGGTCGATCATGATATTACCCACGGGGTTACCTCCGAAGGAGTCCTCACGGTTGGTCACCAGAGTCTCACCACGACGGAAACGCATGTGGCGGACGATGACATCATGGGTGTCTACCTGGAATGACTCTCCGGCAATGATGATACCGTCGCCAGGAGCTGTCTGTCCGGCAATGGTGATATAGGGAGCACGGACGTAGATGGGTGACTTCAGGCGGATGATACCGCTGACATTAAACACCACGATACGGGCACCACCTTGTTCACAAGCCCAGCGGAAAGAGCCGGGACCGTCGTCGTTCAGGTTGGTGACGGTCAGCACCTTACCGCCACGACCGCCGAAGGTGAACATACCGCCGCCCTCGGCACCTGGGAAGGCAGGTATCTTTGCCTGTCGAAGGTCATAGGGACGGGCTGCCCAGGGTACGTAGGGACGACCAGCCTTCGCCTCTTCAATCACGATAGGGAAGGCTACCTCCCATGCGGAGTCACTGTGTGCCTTCCATTGTGCTTTTTGTTCTCCAATCAACTTCTTAGCCTCGTCAGTGAGGTCAGGATACTGTGCGAATGTCGTTACTACACCAAGTAACGATACGACAAAAATGATAAGTCTTTTCATAATTAGTTTTTAAACGCGTTTAATATTTATATTAATAAGACCCTTCATCCCCTTGATTGTACTCAATAACGAGTCGTTAATGGTTTATAAATCTTTGTTCCTGCCCTGGAAACTAACGATAATGTCAAGAATTATGGTCAAAAAACGTGTATGGATTTTTGGTGCTTCTAGGATTGAGGGAAGCATCATAGAAGGCATTTTCGGACTAAAATGGAGAAAGGCGGCACCTTCGGAGGGGTTTGTCGGTACCTTTCTACCCGTTAGGTACCGACTTTCTACCCGTTAGGTGCCACCTTTCAACATGAAAAATAGCACTTTTTAAGGGTGTTTTCAGTGCTTTTTCAGGTATTTTTCGGACGTAAAAAAGTGAGAAAACGAGACAACCGGCTCAGTATCAACGGAATACGAAAAACGCTCTATTTTCGCATATTTGAGAGTGAGTTAGGACTTGGTGGATTTTATGCGAAACCTCAGAAGCACTTTGTCAATTATTTGTCATGAATAAGTATTCAGGTAATAGGCAACAGTGTCTTCCTTTGTTCTTAAGAATACTCCTTAAGTCCATCTTTCTGTTAAAGATTGTGAAGAAATAATGATAGTTATATAAAATATATTACCTTTGTCATCGATTTATATCAGTCTTGCTATGCAGGGTTGAAACATATTCTACACAACTACTGATAACATTTAAATTTATAATAAACACTATTAACAAACTAAAACAAAAATTGCGTATGAAAAAGAAACTTACACTTATGTTTGTTGCTTTGCTCGCTTTGACGGCATTTGCCATACAATCGAGAAGAGCAGCAGGCGACGAGGTGAAGTATGCACTCAATGTGGGTGATTCTTTCACTTCTGGTCAGACTGTTGAAGTCAAAGATGGAACAGATGTTGTAGCCACCATCACTTATGGTGAAACGGGTGGTAAAGATTTCAAAGCTGCTGTTGCTGCTGAGGGAGATTCAAGTCTTGATGGATATACAGCTTACACTTTAGGTAATGAAACAAATGGTAACAAAACTGGAGGTACATTCTATACCATTAATCCCGTTTATAATGGAACAATCAATGTTGCAGTGATTTTGAATGCCGACAAGGCATTTTACATCGAAGAGGATGGTACCGCACTTGCTGATTATAATGGTATAACAGTAGCCGCAAAATATTATGGTACATACAAATTTGATGTAAAAGCAGGAAAAAGCTACAAAGTATATTGCGCTGGCTCGAAACTTGGTTTCTATGGTTTTACCTATGTCTATGAAGAGCCTTCCACTGTTGAGTATGCTGTTAACGTTGCCGCCGGTATTGAGAATGGTACTATTTCCGTTGATAAAGCTACCGCAGCAGCAGGTGAAGAGGTGACGATTACTGCTACACCAGATGAGGGCTACAAATTAGCATCTGTGTCTGTAAGAGGTGTGACAACTGATCTGGCTGTTACTGTAACAAATAATAAGTTCACGATGCCTGCTGACGCAGTGACTGTTAATGCTACGTTCGCACAGCCTGAGGATATCACGATTAATCCTACAGGTGGTGATATCTATGCTGCTTTGAAGGAAGCAACCACTGATGCTGGCAAGGTTGCTAAGAACATCACTATTAACTTGGCTGCCAATGGTGCCTACACTGTAAGTGCTCCTATCGAGGCTGCTTACAACCTGACTATTAAGGGTGCTGAAGGTGCTACGATCGATGCAAGCGGTAATACTGGCGACTTCATTACCTTGACTGGCTCAACAGTATTTGCAAAGAAGGCTGACGATACCAATTCTGACCACTATCTGATTGCTGCAGTTTCTGTATCTGATGTCCAGATTAGCGGTCTGCAGGGAGCACTCATCACAGATGCCCAGAAGACGCTGCTGGAGAACTTAACGATCTCTAATGCTGTTGTCGAGATGCCTGCAGCTGGCAAGAACGTGATCAACTTTAACGGCAAGGGCTATGTCGGTAAGGTGGTTGTGAAGAATTCAACTATCTGGGCTAATGGCATGAACACTGGCTTCTTCGCTCAATATGGCAGTCGTCCTAAGAACGTGAATGGTGATTGGCTGCAGGAGTTCGATGTTCAGAATTCTACGATTGTGAATATTGCCAATGGTAAGAATGTCTGTGACCTGAAGCAGAATGGTACAGCCCAGAACGTTTATACGCTGAAGAACAATATCTTCATTGATTGCGGTAAGGGTGGACAGGTTGTCGTTGGTTTCAACAAGGGACAGACGAGTGCAACTCCTGTATGGAATGTTACTGGCAATGCATTTAATGCTGTCGGTGAAGACAAGGCTGCTGCTGAGGTGGAAAAGGCAGGTCAGAAGGGTGGTGCTGATATTGTCAAGAACAGTGTTCTTGGTGTTGTGGCATTTGCTAATGCTGATTATGCTACTACAGGTAACTTCAAGTTGGCTAACTGTGCTCAGAATACAGGTCACATTGGTGACCCACGCTGGCTGGATGCTACAGTAGAGCCTGCAGCTGAGGATATTATCATTGCTCCAGAAGAGGGTGCTGATATCTACTCTGCACTGTTCAACGCTACAACTGCCTTGAACAAGAAGGCTAAGAACATCTACATTTACCTTGCTCCTGGTAAGAAGTTCACTATTAGCCAGTCTATCGAAGCTCCTGCTGCATTCGCAATTATGGGTGCTCCTGAAGGAACTGATCCTAGCACTATTGACGAAACTGCTACAATGGCTGAAATCGATGCATCTGCACTGACTGGTCCGCTGGTACAGATGAGCACGACTCCGGCTGTTGATCCAAACGCTGACGGATTCTATCCATTGGGAGATGTAGGCTTCTTGAATGTGAAGGTTACTGGTCTGGCACAGCAGTTGTTCTATGCGAATAAGACGAAGTATCTGATTAACTGCTTCCACGTTAACTTCTGTAACATCCACGTTGCTGGTGGCAGCAAGACTATTATCGATACCAACGGTGGTGGTGTTCTCGCTGAACTTGATATGTCGAAGAATACCATCTGGGCTAATCCTGAAAATACAGGTGCTCTCTATAGCTCTCAGAGTGGTCAGAAGGCTACAGAAGCAGGTTTGGCTGTTCAGACCTTCAACATCGAAAAAAATACGATGTATAACATTGCTTATGGTAAGAACTTCTGCTCTCATCGTCAGAGCAACCAGAAATGGCTTGCCTATAATGTTAGGAAAAACGTCTTTGTAAACTGCGGAAAGAGCGGTCAGGCTATCAAGGGTATAAATGGTGGTCAGAGTGGTACTAATCCAACATGGAACATCGACGGTAATATCTTCAACTTCAACGGTGCGGACACAAGTGCAAACGAGGATACTGGTGATGCTGCAGAGCCAGTTCAGAACAGCATTGTAGGTCTCGTAACCTTCAATGATGCAGCCAATGGCGACTTCGACGGAACAATTGCTACAGTTGTTGCATCTGTTACTGCTGGTGACCCACGTTGGAAACTGACTGTTGAGGCTGCTAAGGTTACTGTTACTACCGCAGCCAGCGGCTATACCACCTTGGTAAGTTTTTATCCGCTTGACTTCACTACTGCCGGAGACTTGACCGCTTACGTCGTAGCTGCTGACGAGGATATTGACATCACAAATAGTAAGGTGAAGCTGACTCAGGTTACTGAGGCTGCCGCCAATACTCCAGTTATACTGTTGGGTACTGCAAGTACAGAGTACACCATTACTGCCAAGGCTGACGCTGCTGCCGTAACGGGTAACTTGCTGAAGGGTAGTGCTACGGCTGCTACATCGCTGACCGCTGGTGAGGCTTATCTGCTGAAAGATGGTAAGTTCGGACTCTGCGCAGCAGGTGACCTGCCCGCTGGCAAGGCATATCTGCCTGTACCTGCTGGTTCTGCCTCTAATGAGCTGATAATCGTTATCGACGGAGAGGTTACTGGTATCGACAAGGTGGTGACACGCGACGCTCTGGAGAACGCCAAGATTTACAACCTGCAGGGTCAGGAGGTGAAGAAGGCCGGTAAGGGTATCTATATCATAAACGGCAAGAAAGTCGTGATGAAATAAGGAATAACGCATGAGTATTAACAATTAAAAGATTACGACTATGACTAAGAAAAGATATTTTGCACCAGAGATGGAAGTGGTTAAGCTGACCAACCATCAGCCCCTGATGGCGGGATCGCCTATTGTTGAGATAGGATCGGAAACGATTACACCAGGTACAGACGATAGCCGCCTTTTGGAAGACGTACTAGGTCTTGGCGGCTTAGATAACACTCTGTTCCTCCAGTAATCAGACTTTACTATCTTCTCGATACACCCTCCCGCCTCCGCGACGGGAGGGTGATTTTTTCCCTTTTAGTTTGCCAGTTATGATTTTTTGATTATCTTTGCAGCGAATTATATATGCTTTGTTATGCAGGGTTGAAACATGTTCTATACAAAAACAGATAACATTAAACCTTTTTTATAATTAACACTATTAACAAACTAAAACAAAAATTGCGTATGAAAAGATTATCTACGTTCTTATTTGCGCTCCTATTGACAACCATTGGGTTTGCGCAAATTAAGTGTCCACTTGGCGGACAATCCGCTCATGGACAATGGTCCTATGGATGGACCCAAACAATGGTGGCTACTGCCGATTTGCATTTTTCTCAGCAATGGGGTGAGTTTAATCTTGCTACTACTGGTCTAACAGAAGGTGCAACCTATAAATTAACGGTGGCAGAGGCTAATGAGAAAATTAATTTAAGATTTAATACAGGAGGAGATCCAATCAGTCAGCCAGTTAATGCTACTGAGATAACAGGTACAATCCCCGCTGGTATTACTGCAATCGAATTGCAAGCAACAGAAGCAAATCTTGACTTGCAAGTTGTATCTTTTACGATTAATGATGTGCAAACTGAATATTCAGTAAATTGGGGCACATTGTTCTTTGCTGGTTACTATACCTCTACTCAGCAATGGGCAGAGATCATGGTAAATGGTGTGGAGAAATATGATCAACAAGTTATCACAGTTAAAACCAATGAGATTATCCCAGAGGGAATCCAATTGAAAGTTTTATATTCAGATGATACAGAAGATTGGCCTGTTTTGACCGCAGGTGTAAAGACAGCTTCTGTTGATTTGACGAAACCAGTTAAGCAGGTTTCGATTCAAGAAACAAAAAAAGATGTTCCATCAATATTGGATATTGTTTCTGTAACGACTTTCCCATATAAAGACGTTACGATTTCTCCTGCTTCTGGTAGCATTACAGATGCACTTACTGAAGCACTTGGCGATTACAATGCCAGAAATGTGACTATCAACCTTGCTGAGAATGGTGCTTACACTATCAGTAAATCCATCATCGCAGGTGGTAACGTTGCCATTAATGGTGCTGATGGTGCCACTATTGACGCAAGTGGTTTGACGACAGGTGCTTTCATTAACTATGCAAGTGTAATTGGTGAGAAGGTTAAGAAAGCAGATGGCGTAACCCCAAGTGACTACACCCAGGTTGGTAATGTAGAGGTTAAGAATGTTAAGATTACTGGTCTTGCCAAGTCATTCATCAACAACTCAGCAGGCAAAGTACTCTTCTCGAAGGTTACCGTAGACAATGTGAACGTAGAAGTTAGTGGCAGCAACGCCATCTTCGCTCTTGGTAATGGTTATCCTGCAGATTTGAAGATTATGAATTCCACGTTGTGGGCAAAGGGTGAGGGTCATAAGGGCTTCCTCTTCCAGGCACATGGTAAGGCTCCAGACATCAATGCAGATTACAAGACTTCTTGGTCTATTGACAAGAGCACATTGTATCAGATTGGTGTTGGCAAGAAGTTGAACAATACTAACACATTCAAGGGCAAGAATTATCTTGTAATGAGCCTGACAAATTCAATTCTTGTTAATACAGGAACAAGTACTGGTAGCGAGGTTAATGGTTGGTTGTTCGGACAGAACTCCACAACTCCAACTATCACATATGCAAACAATACATATTGGGCAGCAGGTGCTGTAGTATCTGGTTGGACGGATGCTACTAAGGCAGGTTCTGACCAGACAAATACATCTCTTACCACCGATCCTAAGTTCAAGGATGCTGAAAATGGTGACTTTGCTATTCCTACCAACTCACATCAAGCTAAGAATGGCACAGGTGACCCACGTTGGGGAACTTATGATGCTGGTTATCTAATCACTGTTATTAATGTTGAAGGTCTCACCATCACTCCTGAGGTAACTTATGCTGCTGAAGGTGAAAAGGCTTATTGCACCTATGTTTTGGCAGAAGACTATAAGCTTGAGAGACCAGACTTCGTTGATGATGACAACAACCCGATTGAGTTCGTTGATGGAACAACATGTGGTCTCGAAGAAGTTGGTGGCGTTGAGAAGATGTGGATCATCATGCCTGCTAAGAACGTAACCATCAAGGCTAAGGTCACTGCAATGCCTAAGTTCTATATCATTGGCGAAATGAACGGATGGGATCGCACAGCAATGACTAAGATGACCTACAATGATGAGTCAGGTAGGTATGAGTATGACTATGCTCCAACAACGACTGCTTACTTCGCATTTGCTGATTATCAGCAGACAGCAGAAGAGGCTGCAGCAGATGGCTCTTGGACAACCTTCAACTCTACCTATCGCTATAGTCTTGGAGCTGGTAACGTAGATGCTACCATTGGTGAAATCAAATCATTGACCAAGGGCGTAGATGGTACTATCGTCCTTCAGCCAGGTACTTATAAGATTAGCGTTGAGAAGGACTTCAATGCTGTAACCATTACTGGTGAAGTAGCTCCACCTCCTACAGAGGATACTTATGTAGTAGCAGGAGCTCCAGCATCTCTCTTCGGAACAGAGTGGAGTGGTACTGCAGAAGCTAACAAGATGACCAAGAACACAGAGACTGGTCTCTATGAGTTGAAGTTCACTGGTGTTGCATTCACAGCAGCTACTACTATTGAGTACAAGATTGTGAAGAATAGTAGCATTTGGATTCCAGATGGTATGGGTAATAACCAGACCGTTTCTATCCCTGCTGCTGGTACTTACGACATCACCTTCACTTTCAATCCAGAGGGCAGTGTGATTACTGGCGTTGCCACAGTTGCTACAGGTATCGGCATTATCAATGTTGACGGTGTTAACGACATCTTCAGCGATGGTGCTCCTGTATACAACCTGAAGGGCGAGCGCATCTTCAAGGGCTACAAGGGTATTGCCGTCAAGAATGGTAAGAAAGTCGTGATTAAGTGAGAATAAAGCAAGAGCTCGCTCATGCTTTATCGAGCGTGAACGAGTTCGAGCTGAAAGCTCAGTGATGGTTGTGAAGTAATTCATATAAACCATATCTAATAAGAAGTGGCAACTCTGAAAAGGGTTGCCATTTCTTTTTCTACTTGTTTTGTTTGCCAGTTATGATTTTTTGATTATCTTTGCAAGTGATATCTGCCAAAACAGATAACTACTCAAAAACTATGTACGCACGAAAACTGTTACTATTTGTCTGGACATGGTGCCTGTCGCTTTCCATGGAGGCGAAGGATATTTATGTGTCCACATCGTTTCATGAGCCTGCCACGGAAGGCTTACGTTTCATATACAGCTATGATGGTGTGAGATGGGACTCCATCGAAGGGGTATTCCTGCGGCCGGAAGTGGGAATGCAGAAGGTGATGCGTGACCCTTCTGTCGTAAAAGGTCCTGACGGCACGTTCCATCTGGTATGGACCAGTTCATGGCGTGGTGACCGTGGCTTCGGATATGCCTCGTCAAAGGATTTGATTCACTGGACCCCTCAGCGTTTTATCCATACAGGGATGGAGGAATCGACGGTGAACACATGGGCACCTGAGTTGTTTTATGATGATGTGAAGAAACAGTTTCTGATTGTATGGGCATCCTGTGTGCCAGGCAAGTTCCCGGACTATCAGGAGGATCATAAGAACAACCACCGCCTGTATTATATGACGACGAAGGATTTCAAGTCGTTCTCAAAGGCACAGCTTTTCTATGACCCTGGTTTCAGTGCTATCGATGCGACACTGGTAAAGCGGGGAGCGAATGACTACGTGATGGTGGTGAAGGACAACTCTCGTCCTATGCGGAATATCAAAGTCGCCTTCGGCAAGTCGCCTTACGGTCCGTGGAGCCAAGCCTCGGAGCCTTTCACGGAGTCATTTACGGAAGGACCGTCGACGGCAAAGGTAGGCGACTGGTGGTATATCTACTACGACAGTTATCGCCATAAGATATACGGTGCCCATCGTACCAAGGACTTCAAGACATTCCAGGACCAGACGGGTAGTGTCAGTTTTCCCGTAGGTCATAAGCACGGAACGGTATTTATGGCAGACGAGCAACTGGTGCAGGGACTCATCAAATATAACCGTGACGTAGTGCATTATACAGGAAAGACCATTGCACGTCCGGAACGTCACGACGGCGGACTGAAACCTGTTGTCGGCGTTCATACCATCCAGACGATGCGAGGGGCTAAACCTTGGACCTACAACCACCAACCAATGATGGCGTATTGGAACGGGAAGTTCTATATGCACTATCTGACTGATCCCCGTCATGAGCATGAGGCACCGGGTAAAACAATGCTGCAGACCTCCACGGACGGTTATAATTGGAGTATACCAGTGGAGCTGTTTCCAGAATATGACGTGCCAGAGGGATGGACGAAGGCAGGTAAGGATTTTCCACCAGCCCACAACCTGAAGGCGGTGATGCACCAAAGGGTAGGGTGGTACGAGTATAAAGTTCAAAGTTCAAAGTTCAAAAGTGAAAGTTCTAGGTTGGTTGCCATTGGTAACTATGGCATCTGCCTGACCATCAAGGACGACCCTAATGATGGAAACGGCATTGGACGTGTGGTTCGTGAAATCAAGAAGGATGGTAGTTTCGGACCAATCTACTTCGTCTATTATAACCATGGTTTTAGTGAAAAGAACACAGACTTCCCTTATTATAAGAAATCAAAGGACAAAGGTTTTGTCGCAGCTGTTGATGCCATGCTTGCCGACCCTATGCAAAGGATGCAGTGGGTGGAGGAGGCTGACCGCAACGATCCATTGATACCCTTGAACAAACCCTATAAGGCTTTCAGCGGCTATACACTTCCAGACGGTCGGAAGGTGGCATTGTGGAAACATGCCGTTACCAGTCTTTCTGCCGATGGTGGTCATACCTGGCGACAGGTTGATATCAACGGGAAGTTAGGTTGTGACCGTGCCCCTGGTTTTGTCAATTCGAATGCGAAGATATGGGGACAGCGGTTGACAGACGGTACCTATGCTACTGTTTATAACCCCTCAGAATACCGTTGGCCTCTTGCCATCTCACTCAGTAAAGACGGCTTGGAATATACAACCCTCTCACTGATTCATGGTGAGGTGACCCCTCTCCGTCATGGCGGTCAATATAAGAGTTATGGTCCCCAGTATGTCCGGGGCATTCAGGAGGGTAATGGCTTACCGAAGGACGGTAATCTTTGGGTGACCTACAGCACGAATAAAGAGGATATGTGGGTGAGTCGCATCCCGGTACCCGTTCGCCTGAACGCCACCACCCATGCCAAACCGTTTGACAACCTCACAAGGGGACAGTCCCCCTGTGAGGTCAGCGACCTGACAGACTGGAACCTGTATATACCGCAGCAATGTCCTGTCACGCTGAAGAACGGTTGGTTGAATCTCTACGATAGTGATCCTTATGACTATGCGAAAGCAGAACGTGTGATTCCTAATACGAAAGAACTTAAAGTAGAGTTCGACCTGATGATGGACCAGACGGATCTCGGGGAACTGGACATTGAGTTTGTAGATGACGGGGGTAATGTGTGTTCCCGTATCGTGGTGGACTCTACAGGAGTGATCCGTGTGAAGGGTGGTGCCCGTTATGGTACTCTCTTGAAGAAATACGAGACAGGTACCGCTTATCATATCAAGGCGGTACTGTCGGCAGCTTTGCATCGAGCCACTTATGAGATAAGTGTGGTAGGTCAAGAAGGTGTGATTGGGAAGTGCGAGCGACAGTATGACACGCCAGTGGAGAGTATCAGCCGCATCGTCTTCCGTACGGGAATGCCTTTCGATAAGCCCGATTACAATACACCAGCCGATCAGGACTTCGACATGCCCCGTGCTGATGAGTTTGATACCAAAGTTGGCTACCATATTGCCAATGTCACCTCCTGTCCTGTTGACGGCAGTGTCACCGCTGTCCTCGACTATGACGACTATGCCCACTATGCCGACTATTTCAATACGATGGAGGATGAGAATATCGTCACCACCATCCCCAATGCCAAGTCATCGGAATGGATGCGTGAGAATATTCCTTTGTTTGACTGTCCGCAAGAGAATTTCCGTGAGATGTTCTACTACCGTTGGTGGACACTCCGCAAGCACATCAAGCGGACCCCCGTTGGTTATGGGATGACTGAGTTCCTCGTACAGCGTTCGTATGCCGACCGTTATAACCTCATCGCCTGTGCCATTGGACATCATATCATGGAGAGTCGTTGGCTGCGTGACACCACTTATCTGCATCAGATACTCCATACCTGGTATGATGGTAATGACGGACAACCGATGACGAAAATGAATAAGTTCTCATCATGGAACCCTGCTGCCGTGCTGGAGATGTGGAAAGTACAAGGGGATACTACCTTTATGTTGGGACTGAAACCCAGACTGGAAGAGGAGTATGCACGTTGGGAACGTACCAACCGTCTTGCCAATGGACTCTATTGGCAGGGTGACGTACAGGACGGTATGGAGGAAAGTATCAGTGGCGGTCGTAAGAAACAATATGCACGTCCTACTATTAACAGCTATATGTTCGGCAACGCCAAAGCACTGTCGTTCATGAACAGTCTGACAGGAGAGACGGAGAAGGTAAAGACTTATCAGCAGAAAGCGGATACCTTGAAGAACCTCATCGAGACAAAGTTGTGGAATGAGCAACAGCAGTTTTTTGAGACTCACCGTGGTGACTCGTCGGCGAACGTCCGTGAGGCAATAGGCTATATCCCCTGGTATTTCAACCTGCCGGCTGTAGGCTCGAAATATGATATGGCTTGGCAACAGCTGCTTGACGAGAAGGGATTCTCCGCACCCTACGGTCTGACGACGGCAGAGCGCCGTCATCCTCTCTTCCGCAGTCATGGCTTCGGCAAGTGTGAGTGGGACGGTGCCATCTGGCCTTTCGCCACTTCACAGACGCTGACGGCATTGGCGAACTATATTGAAAATGGAAACGCTACATATATCAATACCTTCTTCCATCAGATGGAGCTGTATGTGGAGTCACAGCATCACCGCGGACGACCTTATATCGGAGAATATCTCGATGAGACGAACGGTGCATGGTTGATGGGTGACCGTGAGCGGAGTCGTTATTATAACCACTCGACCTTTAACGATTTGATGATTACGGGTATCTGTGGACTCCGTCCGCAACAGGATGGTAGTGTCGTGGTGAACCCGCTCGTGCCGCAAGACAAGTGGGACTACTTCTGTCTGGACGGTATTCGCTATCGTGGTCATATCCTCACCATCCTCTGGGACAAGGACGGACAGCGCTATCACCAAGGTTCAGGTCTTACGCTGATGGTAGACGGTAAGAAGGTGGCTCATCGTAAAGATATTGGAAAACTATGCTATCAATGAGAAAGATATTCATGACGACCGTGATGCTCCTGACGTTGGGAGCTACGGCACAAACTTACGAGAATCAGTACCGCCGTCCAGTGAGTGACGTGATGCGGGATGTGGCAAAACGCTTTGACGTGAGGTTCAAATTCGATGCGAATGTCGATACGGCAGGTGTGATACTGACGTATGCCGACTTCCGTATCCGTCCGTATTCGCTGGAGCAGACACTCGACAATATCTGTAAGCATTTCGACTGGAACTGGTGGAAGCAGTCGGATAACCTTTATAAGATTAAACGCTATGAGTATCCCCGTCGTCATGAGGACGAGGGACGACAGATGCTCGACTACTTGTCTTCCTTATATAATAATAAGGTGGAGTGGGAATCCCGGCGAGACAGTCTTCGTCGTGAGGTACGCCAGCGTCTGGAACTGGATGCCTTCCTCGACTCTTGTGTGTTGGTGAAGAATAAGAATGGACAGATGGAACGTCCTGTCATTCTCTCGAAGATTCGTAAGCATGACGGTTACACCACGCAGAATATCTGTATCGAACTGACTCCCGGACAGCATCTGTTTGGGACGATTTATACTCCGAGTTCTCGGAGTTCTTTGAAGCATGCCCTTATCATCTGTCCCGACGGTCATTGGCCCATGCGCTACCGTAAAGATGAGCAACAACGGTTAGGGACGTTGGCACGGATGGGTGCCGTCTGTGTCGACTTCGACCTGTATGGCTGGGGGGAGTCAGAGAAAGAGGTGGGTGCTGAGGCTCATCATACCAGCAGGGCGCATGTCTATCAGGCTGCCTGCGGCTATGTCCTCCTTGACTGGATGCTCAGGAACCGCAAGGATATCGACCCGGAACGGGTGGGGGTGATGGGAGGCTCAGGAGGAGGTACCCATACTGTCCTGCTGTCCCTGTTGGATGAACGGGTGAAGGCATCGGCTCCTGTTGTCCATCTTGCCTCCCACTTCGACGGCGGCTGTCCTTGTGAGAGTGGAAAACCCGTACAGCTTGCTGCAGGTGGTACCTGTGAACCGGAACTGGCTGCCGTCATGGCTCCCAAACCCATGCTGATCGTCAGTGACGGTGGCGACTGGACCTCTTCGGTCCCAACGTTGGAGTTCCCTTACCTGCAACGTATCTACGGTTTCTATGGTGCCCAAGACCAGGTGCGTAATATTCACCTGCCCAATGAGCGTCATGACTTCGGGAAGAACAAGCGAAATGCGGTCTATGACTTCTTCATCGATGTCTTCCACCTCGACCGTACGATGCTTGACGAGAGTAAGATAGAGATAGAACCTGACGAACAACTCAAATCTCTCTACAAATGAAACGTTTTGTCTTTACCTTTCTCTTGACCGTATGTTGTGTCTTTGTTGCAGCACAATACAGACTGTGGTACGACCGTCCTGCACAGACCTGGACACAGGCATTGCCTGTGGGTAATGGTGTAATAGGTGGAATGGTATTTGGCACACCTGCCGTGGAGCATATCCAATTGAATGAGGAGACCATCTGGGGAGGACAGCCTAACAATGTCATTAATCCTCATGCCAAGGAGGCATTGCCGGAGGTACGCCGCCTGATCTTCGAGGGGAAATACAAGGAGGCACAGGACTTGGCGAATACGAAGGTGATGCCTAATGCCGTGGGACAGAATATGGGAATGCCCTATCAGCCTTTTGGTGACCTGTATATCGCAATGCCAGGTCATGCAGACTATACCGGTTATGAGCGCTGGCTGGACCTTGACAATGCGCAAAGCATAGTACGTTATACCGTGGATGGTGTACAGTATGAGCGTGAGGTGATGACCCCGTTGGGTGGCAACCATGTCATCGTTATCCATCTGACAGCAAGTGAGAAAGGTAAGATTACTTTTACTGCCAGTTTAACTTCACCGCATGAGAATGTACTGGTCAATATGGATGGGCAGGAGGCTACACTACTCGGTGTTTCTGCCAAGCATGAGGGCTTGAAGGGCAAGGTACGTTTTATGGGTCGACTCACCGTTCAGGCGAAGGGTGGACGGACAAGCGGTTCGAATGGTACGATCAGTGTAGTGGGAGCCGATGAGGCGACCGTCTATGTCGCCATCGGTACCAACGTGAAAAACTATAAGGATATCACCGGTGATGAGGAGGCACAGTCGAAGGAGCGTCTGCAACAGGCAATGACTCTGGGTTATGAGGCACTGAAGGCTCAGCATGAGTAAGTGTACCATCAGTATTATGACCGTGTGAAACTCGACCTGGGTCCCGACCGCTATGCCAACGTCCCGATGGACAAGCGTATTGAACGTTTCTCTGTGGGAAGCGGTTCCACCGCTGACAATCACCTCGTTGCCACCTATTTCCAGTTCGGACGTTATCTACTTATATCGTCTTCACAGCCCGACAACATGAATCCTGCCAACCTGCAGGGTATATGGAATGACAAGATGTTTCCTTCCTGGGATTCGAAATACACGACGAATATCAATTTGGAGATGAACTACTGGCCGTCGGAGGTCTGTAACCTGACGGAGATGAACGAACCGTTATTCAAGCTCATCCGTGAGATATATGAGCAAGGTAAGAAGACGGCACGTGAGATGTACGGTGCTGACGGGTGGGTATTGCATCATAATACCGACCAGTGGCGCATCACTGGTCCAGTGGACCGTGCCCAGACGGGGTTATGGCCGATGGGAGCCGCCTGGCTCTGCCGCCACCTGTGGGAACATTATTTGTATACGCAGGATAAGGACTTCCTCCGTCAGTATTTTCCCATCATGCTCGATGCCGCCCGTTTTTTCACCCAGACACTCGTCAAGCATTCTACCAAGGGCTATCTCGTTGTTTGTCCCGGTGAGTCACCGGAGCATGGTGGCAAGGGTCGCCCCACACCGTTGGATGCCGGTGTGACGATGGACAACCAAATCGTGACGGAACTCTATACCAATGTCTTGGCGGCAGCTAAGATTCTAGACCATCTAGAAAATCTAGATATTCTAGACACCATCAAAGCCCAACTGCCGCAGTTGCCCCCCATGCAGATCGGTCGCTGGGGACAGTTACAGGAATGGCTCGACGACCTCGACGACACGAAAGACGACCATCGTCATTTCTCCCATCTCTATGGGCTCTATCCTTCCTATCAGATTTCTCCTATGCGGACTCCTGAGTTATGGAAGGCGGCACGTAAGTCCCTTGAGGCACGTGGTGATGTGTCTACGGGTTGGAGCATGGGTTGGAAGGTCTGCTCATGGGCTCGTCTGTTGGATGGGGAACATGCCTACAAACTCATCAAGGACCAACTTACACTGACGGCGGACACCTTCCTGATCTTTGGTAGTGTCAAACAGACGGGTGGCACGTATCCGAATATGCTGGATGCTCATCCTCCCTTCCAGATAGATGGTAACTTCGGTTGTACGGCAGGTATCGCTGAGATGTTGATGCAGAGCTATGACGGTTTCATCTATCTGTTGCCTGCTCTCCCTACAGTATGGAAAGACGGTAGTGTGAAAGGCTTAGTGGCACGTGGCGGTTATGAGATAGATATAGACTGGAAGGACGGTAGACTGACGAAAGCTGTCATCCGTTCACGACATGGCGGAACCTGTCGTCTGCGTTCAAACACTCCTCTGAAGGGTAAGGGACTGAGAAAGACAAAGGATGCCAACATCTATGAGTTAAAGACAACGGCGAATCAAGAATATACGATATATTGAACTATGAAGAAACTATTGATGATATGTAGCCTCGTCGTACTGACGTTATCGGCAATGGCAGGCAAACCGTGGGAAAACGGAAAGTTGAAGGTGTCGGATAACCAGCGTTATCTGCAGTTTGAGAATGGACAGCCCTTCTTCTGGCAGGGAGAGACAGGATGGCTGTTGCCGGAACGACTCGACCGTGCCGAGGCGGAGTGGTATCTGCAACGCTGTCGGGAGGCTGGCTATAACGTGGTACAGATACAGGTCATTGACGGAGTACCTGCCTATAATATCTATGGACAGATGTCGAATATCGATGGCTGGGACTTCTCGAAGATCAACCAGAAGGGTGTCTATGGCTATTGGGACCATCTGGACTATATCATCGACCTTGCCGGACAGAACGGTATCTATATCGGTATGGTATGTATCTGGGGCGGACTGGTCAAGGACGGCAAACTGAGTGTGGAGGATGCCAAGAAATACGGTACCTTCCTTGCCAACCGCTATAAGAACAAGCCGAACATCATCTGGTTTATGGGTGGTGACATTCAAGGGGATATCAAACCAGAGGTATGGAATGCCCTGGCGACGACCATCAAGTCGATAGACAAAAACCACTTGATGACTTATCATCCACGTGGACGCTATACGTCGGCAAAATGGTGGTCACAGGCTCCTTGGATGGATTTCCATACCTTCCAGAGTGGTCATCGTAAGTACGGACAACGGATGGGAAATGCCGACTATCCTATTCCTGACAATACGGAGGAGGACAACTGGATGTACGTAGACTCCACATGGGCATATAAGCCCATCAAACCCGTGTTGGATGCAGAACCCAGTTATGAGGATATCCCCATGGGACTGCACGACAAGAACGAGGCACGCTGGCAGGCATGGGATGTGCGCCGCTATGCCTACTGGAGTGTGTTTGCAGGCAGTTGCGGACATACCTACGGACATAATGCCATCATGCAGATGTTGAAACCTGGCTATCCGACAAGTTATGGGGATGCCGGTGATGTGAAGACATGGTATCAGGGACTTCACGATCCTGGCTTCAACCAGATGAAATACCTCAAGCAACTGATCTTGTCACTGCCGTATTTCGAGCGTGTTCCAGACCAGAGCATCATCCAGGAGAACGGTACGCAGTATGACCGTCTGATCGCTACCCGTGGGTCGGACTATCTGTTGGTATATAACTATACGAGTCGTATCATGAAACTCGACCTGACGAAGATATCGGGCGACAAGAAGAAGGTGTGGTGGATGGATGCTGCTACGGGCAGGCTACGCTATCTGGGAGAATACGACTCCAAGGTGTTGACATTCCGTATGCATAAGAAAGGAATGGGCATCGAGGACGGTGTATTGATTGCCATCGATGCCTCAAAAGACTACCTGCAGAAAGACCAAGTGCAGATCTCTGATATGTCACTTTCCGGCAAAGCACGAGACTTAAATGAGTAAGAAGATGAGAAGAGGTGTTTACTGGATAGCCTTGATGCTTCTGGCATTGCCAGTATGTGCAGCCAAGAAGAAGGTGGCGATGCCTGGTGTGAGTGTCACGAACCTCACCGTGGAGAATCTGAAACAACCACTGGGTATAGATACTGCAGAGCCACGTTTCTCTTGGCAGATAACGAGTGACCGGCAGGATGTCCGTCAGACAGCCTATCAGATTATCGTATGTGACGATCAAGGAGAGGTGTGGAACACGGGCAAGGTAGATAGTGACCAACAGTTATGGCTCCCATACGCCGGCAAGCAATTGCAAAGCAATACCGCCTGTACTTGGAAGGTGAAGGTATGGACAACTGCTGGAGAATCGGAATGGAGCAGTGATGAGCATTTCAGTATCGGTCTGTTGCATGAAGGTAAATGGAGTGGCTACTGGATCGGTCTGGAGCGTATGATGCCGGGTGAGGAACGTGGCTTCCATACACGTATGGCTGCTCGCTATCTGCGAAAGGAATTCTCACTGAAGGACACACCAATCAAACGTGCCACAGCTTATGTGGCAGGTATCGGACTGCATGAGTTTTATGTCAACGGACAACGTATGGGCGACGGGGTGTTACAACCAGTACCTTCTGACTATCGTAAAACCATCTATTACAATACCTATGATGTGACGGAAGTCATGGCGAAGAAAACCTGTCTCGGCATCGTCCTGGGCAACGGGCGTCTTTTCCCGATGCAGCAACACAAGCCCTATAAGATTCATACCTTTGGCTATCCCAAGTGCCGCATCAATGTTATCATAGAATATGAGGATGGCACGACCCAGCGCCTGCAGACTGACGATAAGGGATGGAAGGTGACAGCCGATGGTCCCATCCGCGCTAACAACGAGTACGATGGTGAGGAATATGATGCCTGTATGGAGATGAAAAGGTGGAGTGAGGTAGGCTACGATGATTCGAAATGGATGAAGGTTGAACGCACGGATATCCCTCAAGCTTATCTACGTAGTCAGATGACACCAGGTATGAAGGTGTTACGGCAAATCAACCCTTCATCGCTGAATGGTCGCATCGTGGATATAGGTCAGAATATTGCAGGTTGGCTCAAGGTACGTGTTCGTGGTCAGAAAGGTGACACCATTCGTATTGTCTATGCTGAAAGACTGAATGATGACGGCTCGCTGTATCGCGAGAATTTCCGCAATGCCCGCTCGACGGATATCTATGTCTGCAATGGTGAGGAAGGAAAAGACGGACGTTGGTGGACACCCACCTTCGTCTATCATGGCTTTAAGTATGCTGAGGTCATTGGACTGAAAGACTATCAGAAAGACGACTTCGTCGCAGAGGTTGTCGCTGACGAGATGTCATCGACAGGACAGTTTGAGTGTTCTGATCCTGTTTTGACGCAGTTGGTGCGTAATGCCTGGTGGGGTGTCTTGGACAATTACAAGGGGATGCCTGTAGACTGTCCGCAACGGGATGAGCGACAGCCATGGCTGGGTGATCGTACAGTAGGATCGTTGGGTGAGAGTTTCCTTTTCAACAACGAGCGACTCTATACCAAGTGGATGCGTGACATCTGTGAGGCACAGCGTACGGACGGGTGTATTCCTGATGTGGCACCTGCCTTCTGGAATTATTACTCAGACGATGTGGCATGGGCTGCTGCACTACCTTTCACCTGCGACATGCTGTGGCGCCAGTATGGTAACAAACAGCCCATCATTGACAGCTATCCTTATATCAAGAAATGGATACAGCATATCATCGAGGAATATAGCAAGAATGGTATTATCCATTGTGGCAAGTATGCCGATTGGTGTGTACCGCCAGAGAGCCTGGAACTCATCCATTCTGCGGATCCCAGTCGTAAGACGGATGTGACACTCATCTCAACGGCATATATCATCCGCACCATGCAACTGATGGAACAGTGGGGGTGTGAAGCCGACTATTGGCGACCTATCCGGGAACAGATGATAACGGCATTCAACAAACAATTCCTGACAGTTAAGAAAGGCACGTCGCCGGCTCCTGGTCATGTGCTCTATCCTGACTCTATCTTCTACGCCAACAATACCGCTACAGCTAATCTGCTGGCACTTTCGTTCGGTATCGTACCAGAGGAATATCGTGTGGAGGTGATGAAGAATGTGGTAGAGAACATCATCATCAAGAACAACGCCCACGTACCCTGTGGGGTTATTGGAATATCCTGGCTGTTGCGTGGACTCAGTGACAATGGGTTCAGTGACATCGCCTATATGATAGCCACTCAGAAGAGCTATCCCTCATGGGGCTACATGGCAGAGAACGGTGCCACGACCATCTGGGAACTATGGAACGGTAATACGGCATCACCGAAGATGAACAGCGGTAACCACGTCATGCTCCTCGGTGACCTGCTCACCTGGTGTTATCAATATGTAGGCGGCATCCGACAAAAAGATAACGCATATAAACACATTGTGCTTAAACCAGCGTTCTCTATACAAGACTGCTCGTGGGCAAATGTAAGTTATGATTCTCCTTATGGCACGGTGACCAGTCATTGGACAAAGACGTTGCAGCATGTGGAGTGGGATGTCACCATCCCTTGTAACACCACTGCTGATGTCTGTTTGCCCGATGGTACTGTTAGACAGGTAGGTTCTGGTAAATATCATTTCTCTTGCGACATACCTACCGCCTCACCCGCCATCACGAAGGATGAGTTCCTATATGAACAGACCTCATTCCCACAATGCCATGCTGCTACCATCGTGGAAACGAAGAAAGGTGACCTCGTAGCTACTTACTTTGGGGGAAAACATGAGCGTCATCCTGATGTATGTATCTGGGTGAGTATAAAAAAGAAGGGACAACAGGAATGGAGCAAGCCTATCCTTGCGGCTGATGGGGTCTTTACATTAGGTACAGCCTATGCGGAGATCGCTGGTATCACCGCTGAGAGTACACCAGCTTCTGAAGGTCCTTCACGCCAAGGTCGCACATCGGCTCAGCAAAGAAGAAAGGCATGCTGGAACCCTGTCATCACAGAGATGCCCAATGGTGAGTTGTGGCTGTTCTTCAAGGTGGGTCTCAAGGTGTCGGACTGGACGGGATGGCTTTGTAAGTCGAAGGACGGAGGACGTACCTGGAGTGACAAGGAACCGCTACCCAAAGGGTTCCTGGGACCTATTAAGAACAAACCCGAGATCATTGACGGTCGTCTGTTATGTCCGTCGAGTACGGAGGACAATGGGTGGAAGTTCCATATGGAGATCTATGATATCGCTAGAAAAGAGTGGAAGTATGTGGGACCTGTCAAAGCGGAACTGGCCATGCGTACAGAAGATATGAAGGCTCCCGTCACGAAGAGTGAGAAAGAGGATATCGAAGCCCCGGACGCTGGTGGTAAGGCAACAGAGGACGGTCGTCATCCCATTGACTGTATCCAACCCTCTATCTTAAAGTTAAAGGATGGTCGCCTGCAGGTCCTGATGCGTACCCGTAATGGTAAGATAGGGACATCGTTCTCCAGCGACAAGGGTGATACGTGGAGCAACGTAACGCTGCTCGATGTTCCTAATAACCAGAGTGGTACTGATGCCGTCACACTACAGGATGGTCGTCATGTACTTATCTATAATAACTTCGCGTCACTGCCTGGTACGAAAAAGGGTGTACGCACACCACTTTCCATTGCCATCAGTAGTGATGGTACCCATTGGCATCATGCCCTGACCCTCGAAGACTCGCCAATCAGTCAGTACTCCTATCCTTCCATTATCCAGGGCAAGGATGGAAAGCTGCATGCCGTCTATACTTGGCGGCGTCTGCGTGTCGCATATAAAGAAATAGACTTGAATAAACTCAAATAATCATGTATAGCACTTTCTACAAGAAAGCAGTGGTGGTGTTGGCATTATTCATATGTCCTCTCTCACTCTTTGCTTCCGAAACATCCGTGGCAGGTCTTTTCCCGATAGCCAACAGTGGACGTGTCATCTATAATTTCAACGAGGGTTGGCGTTTCCTGTTGGGTGATGCCGAGAGGGCTGAGGCTGTCGACTTCGACGACACTTCCTGGGAGGTGGTATGTGCGCCCCATACGGTACGGTTGGAACCTTCTGAGGTCAGCGGTTGCCGTAACTATCAGGGCATCTGCTGGTACCGTAAGCAGTTTGTGGTACCTAGCGACCTGCAGGGCAAGGAGATTATCGTGCATTTCGAAGCTGTCATGGGCAAACAAGAGGTCTATGTCAACGGACGGTTGGTCAAACAGCACCTTGGTGGTTATCTGCCGATTACCATTGACTTGTCGAAGGAGGGTGTGAAGGCTGGTGACAAATGTCTCATTGCCGTCAAGGCAGATAATAGTGACGACAAGAACTATCCCCCGGGTAAGAAACAGACACAACTCGACTTTGCCTATCATGGTGGTATGTATCGGGATGTGTGGCTGATTGGTAAGTCACCGATTCACATCACTGATCCCATCGAACGTGGACAGGTGGCTGGCGGCGGTATCTTCCTCCATTATGACAATATCTCGGAGAAGTCTGCTGGTATCACGGTGAATGTCGATGTCGCAGGAAAAGGTACAGCGGAAGTCGTTGTGCTAATCAAAGATGCCGAAGGCAACATCGTAAAAACCATCACTCAACGAAAGGCGGTAGCAAACTCTACACTCTACACTCTCCACGCTACACTCTCCACTCCTCATTTGTGGAGTCCTGAGGATCCTTATCTCTATCAAGTGGAGATACGACTGATGCAAGGTAAGACATGTGTGGACGGCGGTATGGTACGTGCAGGAATCCGTAAGGCGGAGTTCCGTGGCAGAGGAAACGGTCAGGCCGCCAACGGCGGCTTCTGGTTGAATGGCAAACCCTATCACCAATTGATTGGTGGAAACCGTCACCAGGACTTTGCCTATGTGGGGAATGCGTTGCCTAACTCCCAGCAATGGCGTGATGCGAAACGGTTGAAGGATGCAGGCATGACGATTATCCGTGCCGCCCATTATCCGCAGGACCCTTCCTTCATGGATGCTTGTGATGAACTGGGACTCTTTATCATCGTTCCTACACCCGGGTGGCAGTATTGGAACAAAGACCCGCAGTGGGGAGAGATGGTACACCAGAATACGCGTGATATCATCCGTCGCGACCGTAACCATCCCTGTGTGTTGATGTGGGAACCTATCCTGAACGAGACGCGCTATCCGGAGGACTTCGCCCTGAAGGCGTTGCAGATTACCCGTGAGGAATATCCCTACGAGGGTCGTCCCGTGGCTGCCGCAGATTTGAACTCGGCAGGTGTGAAGGAACATTATGACGTGCTCTACGACTGGGCGGACAATATCGGCAAGGGTACCCTCGATACGGACAAGTGTATATTTACCCGTGAGTGGGGAGAGTATGTCGATGACTGGTATGCCCATAATGCCATCAACCGTGCCGCCCGTAGTTGGGGGGAACAGGCTCAGGTGACGGCAGCACTCTCCTTGGCTGACACCTATGGCATGATGTATCGCGGTCAGCGTCAGTTTATCGGAGGTTGTCAGTGGCATCCCTTCGACCACCAGCGCGGCTATCATCCCGATGCCTATCTGGGTGGTATCTATGATGCCTTCCGCCAGAAGAAATATGCCTTTGAGATGTTCCGTTCGCAGAGTCAGCAGGAACCGATGGTCTATATCGCCCATGAGATGACGCAGTTCTCCGACAGTGATGTGGTGGTCTTCAGCAATTGCGACAGCGTCCGCCTGACCGCCCTTGACGGTTGGAAGTCGGTGACACTCCCTGTAGTCCATCAGTCGGAGGGTACTCCCAATACACCTGTTGTGTTCAAGGGCCTCTGGAACTTCTGGAAGGCACGTGAGGAGAGTTATACTAACCGTAAGTGGCAGAACGTGAAACTGGTGGCAGAGGGTATCAGGAACGGTAAGGTGGTCTGCCAAGAGACGAAGATGCCGTCCCGTCGGAGTACCAAGATACGCCTGTATGCCGATGAGATGGGTAGACAATTGGTGGCTGACGGCTCCGACTTCATGGTTGTGGTTGCTGAGATTACCGATGATAACGGAAACGTGCGTCGACTGGCTCGTGAACATGTCACGTTCTCCGTAGAGGGCGAGGGCAGTATCATCGGTGATGCCTCTATCGCTGCCAATCCCCGTCTGGTGGAGTGGGGCAGTGCTCCCTGTCTGGTGCGCAGCACCCATCGTCCCGGCAAGATCCGTATCATTGCCCGTCCGACCTTCGAGGGTGTCCATGCTCCCGCTGCCGACACGTTGGAGATTGAGAGCATCCCCTACGACAGACCTCTCTGTAATGGTATCTATCAACCTTCCCAACAACAGGTTGGTAAACCGTCCTCAAGTCGTGCGGACACTCCCCAAAGCGGTATGTCCGACGAGCAGCGCCGCAAGGAGTTGGAGGAAGTGGAGAAACAGCAGCAGGACTTTGGAATAGAACATTAAAAGGCATTCCTTTCTCTCTGTAGATGGCTCTCAAACAAAAACATCTTTCAATGTTTTGTTATATTATAATAATAATGTAATTTTGCACTGTCTAGAATTAACTGAATGAACAAAAAGAAAAGATTTATGAAAACTTTTAAACAATTGTCTATGATGCTGATGCTGGCGATAGCGGTTTTTGGCATGGTTTCTTGTGGTGATGACGATTCAAAGGACTCTGGTAGTTTGAACGGATTATGGTATAGACAAATTGAAAGTAATACTTATCTAATTTATAACTTCTCAAATACAACATTGATTGGTGCTAATTTATGGAAAGATAATGATGTCTGGTATAAAGTTTATCTTGGATTAGTAAATTATACTGTTAATGGGAATCAAATTACTATTGATGGTGAAACTGGTACCTATTCTATTAATGGTAATACACTTACACTCTCTTCTGAGACTCAAACACTTTCATTTTATCGTATGACTGCGGAAATGCAGAACAATTTCGATCAAGCAACTCAGGTCTTTGCAGAATAAGACATACCCTCAATAATGAATTCCGCACCGTCTTCACTGATGGTGCGGAATTTTTATATACTTGCCAGAGCAAGTCCCTTTTTCCTTGTTAATTTGACAGTATTCGTAAAGATTAGTTGAAGTAGACGTACAGACTAATCATCACGACAGCCAAGGCAGTCCATAATGCGATGGCAAGTTTCGACCAGTTCTCATGAATGGGAGCGGGAATCTCATAGCGTGTCTTGTCCTTGTCGACCAGGGAGATTGTCACCATGGAGACGACAAGGATGACGAACAACTCAAAGGAGAGGAGCATGAAATGCGGCCAGGGGAACTGGAACCATTGGGGCGGCCATAGGTAGAGGACGCCGACGATGAGACAGAAGGCTGTACCGATGGTCAGGGCGAAGTTGGCGGCATGCGTGGTGGTACGCTTCCAGAAGATGCCGAGGAGGAAGACGGCAGCCATCGGAGGAGCGATAAAGCCAAGAACACTCTGGAACACGTTGAAGAGATTGAGTCCCTTGATGGCATCAATGGCAACGGTGAGGACGATGGCGAGGACGGAGCCTATCACGGTTACTGAACGCCCCACGATGTTGATGCGCCGCTGGGAGGCATGGGGATTGAACTTCTTCACATAGATATCCATGGTGAAGACAGTACTCAGGGCATTGAGGGCAGAACCGATGGTAGATACCAGACAGGCTGTCAACACAGCGAATACCAAACCTACCATACCTACGGGGAAGAGGTTCTCGACCATCGTCAGGTACGCCTCGTCAGGATTCTCCAGGGTAGGGAAGAGGGCAAAACAGAGAATACCCGGCAGGATATACAGTGCCACATCGAGAATCTTCAACCAGCCCGTGAAGTTCGTACCCAATTGTCCTTCGCGCAGGTCCTTGGCGGCAAGGACAGGCTGTACCATACTCTGGTCCGTACACCAGAACCACACTCCCATCACTGGATAGCCGAGGATGATGGGCAACCAAGGGAATGCCTCGTCCGTGTTGGGCTTGAACATCACCCAGTAGTCACCGGGTACCTTATCCACCAAGGCAGAGATACCCCCTACACGGTCAAGACCCACAATCACCAATACCAATGAAACAACAATGAGCAGGATCATCTGATAGACATTGGTATAGGCGACAGCTTTCAAGCCGCCCAACATGGTGAAGAAGGCGGAGATGATCAGGAGTACCAGTGCTGACATCCACATGGGGATATCGAAGACCTGACGGATCAGGATGCCGCCGGCGAAGAGGGTCAGGGCAAGCCATGAGATGATGATGGTGACGATGGTATACCACGCCAGGATATTCCTGGTCGACTGTCCGAAACGCAGTCCCATGAACTCAGGCAACGTGCTGATGTTGGCACCCAGATAACGGGGCGCGAAGACGAAGGCGAGCAAGGCGATGAACACAAAGGCATACCATGCATAGTTGCCCGAGACGATACCTGTCGTAAAACCTGCTGAGGCGGAGGCTATCAGCATGGACGGTCCGACATTCGTTCCCCACATGGAGAAACCGATATGATGCCAGCGCAGGGAGTGCTCGGCAAGGAAGAGGGAACTATCCTTCTTACGTTTGGTACTTGCCCAAATACCGATGGCAATGAGCACAGCAAAATAGATGGCTAATATCAGCCAGTCGAGGCCTTGCATGTAGTGACTTTCCATAGTTCTTTATTTCGTTATGCCGGGATGTCGTTATGCCGGGATGCCGGGGATGATTCCTTTAAAATTTTTATTGATTTCTATTGTGGTCGTTTTTTTGAGATCCATGTCGTCGGTAGAGTCGACATCATCAGGATAGACCTTGATGGAGGCACCCGGACGTACAAAGACGGGCATCTGGTCGAGGGGAACCTTCACATGATAATGCCAGCGACCACCCTCCAGACGCTCACCAGTCAAGAAATTCACCCATGGTCCTTCTGGTAAATAAATGTCGCGCTTGTCCTGGCTGTTCATCACGGGACATACTAGGAACTCATTACCAAAGTAATACTCGTCGTCGATGTTCCATACCTGTCGGTCGTCAGGATGATGGATGAGCAATGCCTGCACGAGGGGAAGACCGCTTCGGCATGCCTGTTCAGACTGTTCGACGATATAGGGAATCAGACGGTAGCGGAGTTTCCACCAGCGTTTGACAATGGGGGCGATATTCGGATAATGCCAAGGCTCCCGCTTGCAGGTACCGTGGTAGCGCATATGCGAGGTGAAGACACCAAACTGGGTCCAGCGCACATAAACCTGTTCGTCGAGGGGAGAGTTCATGAAGTCGGGCGTGGAATGGAAACCTGGTACGTCATGACTCCAGAAGGCAAAACCAGAGAGTCCTAAATGGAGTCCGCCCTTCAGCGAACCTGCAAGACCAGCCCACGAACTCTCACTGTCGCCCCCCCAGTGTAAGGGATAACGCTGACAGCCCGCCCATCCGGCACGTGCCCAGATGATACCGTCACCGGCGACCTCACGAGTTACCTCATAGGCGGCTTTCTGGTAGAGCAGAGCATAAATATTATTCAGCCGCTCCGGTGTGGAGGCATGATACTGGTGGTCCATGTGGATGTTCTCACCGAAGTCGGTCTTGATACACTTCACACCCATCTCCAGCAGGGGCTTCAGCAAGGAATACTTATACCAGTCGGTGGCTTTAGGATAGGTGAAGTCGATGGTACCGGCATAGTCGAGGGCGGAGAAGTTGGAGGCACCGCCTGTTGATGTTTCCTCTTCCTTCGTAGGCTGGCTGATATAATGGTTCTTTTTTGCCTCTTCCAGTTGTTCGGCACCCTGGGCGATATAAGGCAGTTGCCAGAGTGATACCTTGAAGCCATTCTGTTTCAGACGTTGTATGAAACTCTTGGGGTCAGGGAAACGCTCGGGGTTGAACTTCCATTCGCAGAGCCAGTCAGTACGGAACCAGCCTGTATCGAGGTGAATGACATCACAGGGATAGTGCTCACGCCTCAGACGATTGCAGATATCCTCTACCTCATCAGCAGAGAAATAGGTCATACGACTCATCCAAATACCGAAACTCCAGAGGGGGGGCATAGCCGGGAATCCCGTCAGCATACGGTACCCCTTTAATATCTCCTCAGGAGTCTTGCCTCCGATGAGGAAAACGTCCAGGGTGGCATGGTCGTTCATGAACTGTACGGAACGTGTACTATGGTCTGCCAACGACAACTTACAGTAGTCAGAGGTATGGAAGAAAGCTCCATACATCCGACTGGAGAGGTAGAAGGGGATGTTCTTATAGCAGCGGCGGTTGTTGACACCCTGTCCGTCCTGATTCTTCAATTGGAAGGTCTGTCCGCTGAGATCCATCTTACGGAAGCGCTCACCTGTTCCTACGAAATGCTCATCGGCATCACAGCGGAAAGAGATGGTGGCGCGTTCTTTATTGGTCGAGACTGAGCTTCGACTTACGAAACCTAAGGGCAGAGCATCGTAGCGTGGGGGAGAGAAATGGTCGTCGCTGAGGGCGACAGGCTTTGACTCGTCACCATCGGGATAGAAGGTGATAAAAGGAGCTGGCTGTGGAGCAGGAAGGAGGTTGCTCCACGGATCGAGGTGTGGCTCGCTGAGGTTGATGGTCCCCACCTTTTTGCCGTTGGCTGCGACAAGGTCGCAGCATAGAGAACCGTTGAGGCGGAGGGGGAGACGCTTGACCTCCGGGGCAAACTGCAACATCTCATCCTTATCCGTCATCTCATCATCTGTCATCGTGGTAAACAGACGGATGATGTTAGGCTCATAGGCACGGATGACGAGGTCGTAGGATTGTTGGGGACTATCGGTATCAGGAGCCATATCCTCCTGATGCTTCTGTTTCTGATAGGGGATGGTGATGATGATATCCCCGTCCCGTTCTTCTATCTTTGAGGGTGCGTATGCTTTCCACAGGGCTTCGTCTTTCTCCATTGCTGGGTCAAAGTCCATGAAGTCGAAGAGATAGTAGTTGGTTTGTTTCATTGTTTGAATATCAGGTTAGGACCAGGATGATTATCGCCTATCTCATCACGACGGATGAGTCGGCCTTCGGTCTTATTATTTTCTATCGTAAAACCGTCTGTCCGTGCGTCAAGGTAGATGCAGAACCCACGGTCGTTAGTGGCATAGGGAGCTTTTGCAGGCTGACTGATTTCATTATCACGTATCATTGAGTTCGGTTGGTTCGACAGGGTATAGATACCACCTGCATCATAAAGTTGGCGTGCGTAGTCAGAAACTTTATTCCCAATGATTCGGTTATTTTTCATGCCTGTATCTAGTGGTGTCCATCCCCAGCCAATACAGATGCCGCTGTAGTTGGTGTGAGTAATCCAATTTTCACTGATCGTACAGTCTTTTACATATCCAAAACCTATTGCTACGGCACCCCAGTCTTCTTCACCGCACCAGAAAAAGTTGTTGCGATGTACCTTAATATTCTTGCAACGCTCCGCAAGATGAGTGTAGGGGCGGTGTACCTCCATCGGACATTCGGCAAAGGAGCCAGCCATGATGGCAGTACCACCAATATGCTCGAATCCACACCCTGTAATGGTACAGTCACTAATATGATCAACCAGGTCAAGAGCGGTGGCTGCGAGATGATGAAAAAGAATACCCTCGAAATCAACATGATGGGCATTCATGATTGTGACAGCACTGACGGGTCGCTCCACCCATGCCTGATTCTCTAATCCATTGTCCCATGGTAGTCCTGGATTCTCTTTCAGTTTATAGGCATCGATGAGAGGGAAACCACCTTGTAGGGTGACGTGACCTTTGTGCAATGGACGGTTCCAACAGGTGTTCTCGATGGTGAAATCTTTGAAGTGGACGTAGTTCGCACCATCTACTATGATTAACTGCTCAATACCGTCATGTTGCTCTGTCGTCCGTAAAAGAAAACTGCTATTGCCTCGTTCGCCTCCAATGACGGGCTGTGGCCATGGATGCTCAAATTCTAAGCGGCTCTCTGGTTCCATAAAGGAGACAATAGTCTTATCACCTTGAACCGTCATATCCTTGACACGCAGAATAGCTATTGCCCAACGCTGGTGGACGACCATCTCAAGTGTTGAGCGTTGAGTGTTGAGCGTTGAGCGAATATGTTCAGGAGGAGTAGGGATGGTGATGGTCCGTGTCTCTGTGTCAAAGGCGATCATGCGCTCCATGCCTTGCTTGGGCCATATCTGTGTATGTCGTTGACGTTGGTCGCCACAGATGACAGCACCTTCCTCGCCCTTGATGATGGTAGGCGAGTCTTTTGTCCCGCTGTCTTCGGGACGTAAGAACAAGGGTTCCTGCATGTAATGTCGCCCCTCCATGCGGATCGTAATGCCTCCTTCGCACCGTGGGTCATTGGTACGTCGCCATTCCCGTGCCTTTCGTAAAGCCTCATGCAGACTTTCACCAGGATTAACAACGATCTCACCTGCATAGGAAAGATGTGCGGCTAATAGTAGTAATAAAGAGGTTAGTAAATGTTTCATATATTTAAGACGTGAATATCATGGAAATGTCACCACTGCGGATGGTGACAAATTGAAAGTTTTATCGTCTTAATGATAAAAAAGCGGAAAGATGATGAAACGTGACATGAGGGAATGGATGGCAAGTATCATCTGTGACAGGAAGGTGAAGGCTCTTCCTGTTATGACGCATCCAGGCATTGAGATGAACGGAAACACCGTGCGACAGGCTGTCAGTAATGGCCGTGTTCATTATGAAGCAGTTCTGACTCTGACCAAACGTTATCCTACAGTTGGCGCTGCTACCATTATGGACCTGACTACTGAGGCGGAAGCTTTTGGAGCAGAGATTGCCTTTAGTGACGAGGCTGTACCAGCAGTGGTAGGTCACTGTCTGTCAAATGCAGATGATATAGACAAGTTAGTGGTTCCTTCTCTCTCTCAGGGACGCATCCCTGCTTATCTGAAGGCAAACCTGTTGGCAGCACGCTCGATTACCGACCGTCCCGTCTTTGCCGGATGTATAGGACCATACTCTCTTGCCGGTCGTCTTTATGACATGTCGGAATTGATGGTACTCATCTATGAAAATCCTGATGCAGCGCACCAGCTTTTGAGTAAGTGCACGATGTTCATTAAGAAATACTGTCAGGCTCTGAGACAGACAGGGGTCGGGGGCGTGATGATGGCAGAGCCTGCCGCCGGACTATTGTCGGATGGTGACTGCAAGACGTTCTCCTCCGATTATGTGCGTTATATCGTTGATGAGGTACAGTCTGACGACTTCCTGGTGATTCTCCATAACTGTGGTAATACAGGACATTGTACAAAGGCAATGGTGAGTACAGGTGCTGCAGCTTATCATTTCGGTAATAAGTGTAAGATGGAAGAAGTCATTCGGGATGTACCGTCAACAGCGTTGGCTATGGGTAATATCGATCCTGTCTCTGTATTCAAGGATGGAACACCCGAACTGATGCGTCAGACGGTCTTCGACTTGTTGGACAAGATGAAGGATTATCCTAATTTTGTACTTTCCAGTGGTTGTGACACCCCTCCTCATACACCATCAGCTAATGTTGATGCCTTCTTTGAGGCATTGGATGACTATAATAAATAATGACACAGAAGACATTGACTTACGACCAGTTGATGATTACCCCTGCTGATGTCTTTGAGCAAATGGGGTATCATGGATTGTTACCCGATAAGGTGACACAACAGGAGATGAGTGCCATTATCGAGGAGGTGCGCCAGTGGCTTTGCCCACAATTCTGCTATCAGGTCGTCAAGGAACAGCCATCCTTTGATATGGGTAAGATTATCCTCCGTCAACTGCGTGGTTCTGAGGCATATGCCTTGTTTGTCTGCACCAGTGGTACAGCGTATGAGACATATCAGCAGCGTCTCAAAGAGCAGGGTGATATGGTACGTGTCTTTATCGCTGATGCCCTTGGCTCAGTTATAGCCGAGAAGTGTGCAGACCAGATGGAGGCTACCCTGCAGGAGAATATCGATAAATTAGGATGGCATCATACCAACCGTTTCTCTCCAGGCTATTGTGGATGGCATGTTTCTCAACAACAACTTCTCTTTCCCTTGTTTGAGGGACATACCTGTGGTGTACAACTCACCGACTCCTCTTTGATGGTTCCTATCAAGAGTGTCAGCGGTATCATCGGCATTGGCAAAAAAGTCCGCAAGTTGGATTATACTTGCGGACTCTGTGACTTCCAACAGTGTTATAAGCGGAAGTTAAAGCTTGCCTAATAATTGTTTGGCTACGGTAACGGCAGAGTTGGCATTGTCGCTATAGCCGTCGGCACCTATCTCATCAGCGAAACCCTGTGTTACGGGGGCTCCACCTACCATGACCTTCACTTGATCACGGATGCCTGCTGCCTCCAGTGCGTCAATAACTTCCTTCATATATCCCATTGTGGTAGTGAGCAAAGCACTCATGCAGAGGATGTCAGGTTGATTTTCCTTTACTGCTTGGATGAAAGTGTCGGCAGAGACATCAATCCCGATATTGACAACCTCGAAACCACATCCCTCCAGCATGGAGGCAACCAGGTTCTTACCAATGTCGTGCAAGTCGCCTTTGACCGTTCCTATCACCACCTTGCCTAAGGTGGTATTTGCCGTACCTGCCATCATCGGTTTCAAGATTTCCAAAGCTGCTTTCATGGCTCGTCCTGCCATCAGCAACTGTGGTACGAAGGCCTTGCCTTCTTGGAAACGTCTTCCCACTTCACTCATGGCACGGATCATCTGACCGTTGATGAGGTCTTGTGGAGCGATAGCCTGGGCTATAGCTTCATGTGTTGCAGTGGCGGCATCCTCACTCTTGCCATCGAGGATAGCTTGGAAAAGGCGCTCTGCTGGTGATGATGCTTGAACTGGCTGATGGGAATTGCTAGTGTCTCTAGCGTCTCTTGGTTTTCCAGATATACTGGATGCGATAGGATTTTTCCCTGGGATTAGTGGAGTGAGAAATATTCCTGGGACAGGCTCCACAGCTTGCGCCATCAAACGGATATGAGCATCCGTCGTTCCACAACACCCTCCAATGATATTCAGACAATGGTTCTCCAGTAGGGGCCACATATCTTTGAGCAGGCTCTCCGGGGTCTTTGTATAGTGTCCTTTGGTATCAGGCATACCAGCGTTGGGGTAGAGACTTACCTTCGTACCAAACTGTGCGAATTGACATACCAGTGGGGTCATCTGCTGTACGTCAGAGAGACAGTTGACACCGATAGAGTAGGGCTTAGCATCGAGTCCTTCCATGAACTCGAGAATACTCTGTCCCATCATATTATGACCGTCAGGAGTAGTGACCGAGAAACTGAGCATGAGGGGTAGGTCGGGGGCTATACGTTTGGCTGCCTCGATAGCGATGCGAGCATTCTCCACATCAAAGATAGTCTCAATCAGTAAGGCGTCAACACCTCCATCTCTCAAAGCCTTGATTTGTTCCTCATAGGCCTCGCTCAGTTGTTCTTTGGGAAGAGGAATCCCTGAGGTTGCTACCGATGTGGTACGACTGGTAGGTCCAATGCTACCCACAACATAACGTGGCTTCTCTGGTGTGGAATATTGGTTTGCCATCTCTCGTGCTATCTTCACGGCTGCAAGATTGATCTCACGGCAACGGTCCTGCATGCCGAAGTCACCCATGGAGATTCGTTGGGCATTGAACGTATTGGTCTCGATGATATCTGCTCCTGCCTCCAGGTATTTGCGATGGATATCACGAATGATGAACGGACAGGTCAGTGATAATACGTCATTACATCCCTTTAGGTCGTAATCATGGTTGGCAAAACGTGCCCCACGGAAGTCCTCTTCACGTAATGCATACTGCTGTATCATGGTACCCATGGCACCGTCAAGAACAAGAACCTTTTCGGGGTTAAGAGGCAAGGGGGAGGAGGCAGGGGAACTGTCATTCTTTTCCTCGGGACTCTCAATAAGTCGGATGATCTCTCTTATCTCGTCATCCACCTCATCATGACTTTGGTACTCCTCAATGATACGCATCGCCTGTTCCACTTCACGTTCGTTATGGAAGTCCATTTCCAGATGGACACCATCTCCACCGATGTTGTCAAGGAGAGGACGCAGTTCATCAAGTGTCACCCAGCATGCCATGATACTTTTTCCATGTGCGAGTATCTTCTTGTAGAGGTCATACCATTTGGGACTTCCTCCCTGTGGCTCACCCACACCGGGTGTCCATTGGATGGCATTCAGTTCTTTGATCTCTAACAAGGCATCCAGATGGTGCATGGCTCCCACACCGTCTAAGTGATAGAGGGTATAGTCAATCTTCTGACACTGTTCACGGATGAAAGGTTGAACAAAGCGTCGATAGTCATCAACGCTGATCATGGTAGAGATGTCACTCTGTAGTTTAGACATCTTACCTGGTGCCCATGAGGAGAAATAACAGAATGCCATCTCGTCGCCCTCACGGATAATGTCATAGAGCTCATCGAATACCTGGAAATAGATATCGTTGATTTGTTGCATCTGGTGTTCCAGTACTTCGGGTTGCATGACGGTGTCAAGAAGTACCCGGTCAGTACCTTTGATGGCTGCAAGTACGTCAAGACCTTCCATCAGGTCGGGCATACCTACATAGTAATGACCTTGTGCCTTCCGCTTACACGCCTTCAACAAATCTTTATGAAGCAGATAGTTGGGATGGTTTGGATTGAAAACAATGTCATCCGAATAGTTGGGGTTAGGATGAATCCAGATAGTATCCTCACCACCTTCAAATACACCACCGAGGATAGCTGCCAGTGAACCAGGACCTAATTGTGTATTTGCCACAGGTAACATGTCTGCCATCAATGATGAGTGTGCCACATACCAGTCCAGATAGTTGGCACGCCACTCAGGATCAAACCATTTCTGATTCAAGTCACGTGGTGCTGGTGGCATCGGAATATCGGCATGAGGTCTCACTCCTTCTTGGAAGTGTTCCCACATATTCAGGATGATGCCTTTATGGTTCCACCAGTTGATGTATCGTTGCTTTGTCTCTTCTAGATTTGGTTTCCAGGTGTTCATATTGATTTGTTATTTGATTTGTTCTTTGAGTGTATGTTTCCCCTCACCGACGACTCTCGTCTCTCCACTATAAGGGAGTCGGATACTTGCTGACCGATGAGCAGGAATATCTATGTTCAGTACAAAGGTGTTCCCTTCAAGGTGCCAGTCGACCTTGATGTTATCCATCTGTCCTCGGCACCACGTCAGGTCACCGACGGGATGAGGTGCTATCGTGATTTGTTCCCCCTCGCGCCAGATTCCTAGGAAATAGGGAATGAGGAGGTTGTTCAGATGTCCCATCATGAAATGGTTCATAGAAGCCCCAAACTCCGGGTTCCATTGTTCTGTCAATGTGGTATATCCCAGTTTGATCTGATAACCGTAACCAGGAACATCATAGTGGTTCAGCATCTTGTATAGCAATTCCTGCTGTCCGTTATGGATAAGGGCGTTGAACAGATAACGGTTGCCGACATCCCCTGTCGTCAGACGGTCTCCATGGGCATGGATGTCATTAATTAATTGTTGTAACACCGCCTCTCGGTCTCCTTTTGGCACAAGATCCATCTCAAGGGCTATCGCCTGAGCACACTGACTACCTGTCGCATATTGGTGAGTAGTGGGATGGTAGAACTCCTTGATGAATGCGGCCTTGATGCTGTCAGCCCGCGCTTCACCCATCAGACGGTTCCACCAATAATAATGAGCTGTTGAGACCAGTGCCATAGGTGTGTTTTGTGCAAACCCCGCACGTCCGGGTCCGTAGTCGTACCAGTCGCCCAGCCCTTGACGGAGGATATAACAGGAGTCCTGTGTAGCAAGGTAATCCACATAACGTTTCATCTGTGGACGATAGCGAGTGACGAGTTTATCGTCACCATAGAATGCCTGATAGAGGAAAGGCAGGGCGATGAAGGCTCCTCCCCATTCTGGCGACTCTAAGAACGGAGGTGCCCAGGAACCCTCGAAAATCACATAGTTAGGTGCTATCTCTGGCAAAGCACCATTGGGGTATTGGGCATCAGCGATATTCTGCATGGTCTGTTCTATCATCGCCCGACACTCGTAATTAGCTAATAGTCCTTCTCCGTTCAACCAGTCTTGTTCCAGCCAACCCAGTTTCTCACGATGAGGACAGTCTGTCCATACTGACTGCCAGTTGGAGCGAATGGCACGGTCTATCAGGCGGTATGCATCATTAAAGAGCGAATTAGAGCATTCAAAATCACTCGTCTTCTCTGCTGAATTATAAACGAAGCATGATTCAATGTTTTTCAGTACCTCCCTATCACCCTCTATTTGTAAGTAGCGATAACCATAGTATGAGAAGCGAGGATGCCATGTTTCTAATTGTTGGTTTCCACCTTTTAATATATATGTATAATAATGTGGGCGACCAGTTTGTCTCTGATTGACCAGTCCTTCTTTGGTCAATGTTTCTCCAGGAGTCAGTTTCAATTGTTGCCCTCGTTTCCCTTGGACAGTTATCTCAGGGAATCCCGCAAGGTTCTGTCCCATGTCGAGCACTAATACGGAATCATTCCTGATGGTATCCTTCACAGCATAGCGCTCCATGATCTTCACGGGCTTGGCTATCTGCTGACGGAGTACACCCTTGGGTGCTTCCTGAATAACCACAGGGTACCAATCTTTAGGATGCTCTAAACGGGCATCATAGTCCTCACCACCATAGATACTGTTAAAGGTGATGGGTGACAGTGCCCATTGCCATTGGTCGTCACTGACAATATCCTCGGTCTTCCCATTGAGATATTCGATATGCATACGGAACAATAAAGTGGGAGGACCAAACGATATCTTCATTTTGGCATAGCGAAGTCCATGCTCGTTGTAGAAACCGTTACCCAACAATACCTGAACGGTCTGTGATTGGAGGTCTGAGGTCTGAGGCTTGAGTAAGGAGGTGACATCGTAGGTGTTGTAAAAGATACTTTTATCGTAATCGCTCCATAACGGTGCGAAGGAAGCGTCTCCCACTTTCCTGCCGTTGATGGTCAACTCATAGAAACCCAGTCCAACGATAGAGACGGTGGCTTTCAATACTTTCTCCTTGAGGTGGAAATCTTTCCGCAGCAAGATACTGCGTCGGCTCAATGTGTCTACTTTCTTCCATGCCTCTTTCACCAGTGGCTCTTTCAACTTAGCACCAGTGTAGTTGCGTCCTTTTGGCAAGTGGGCGTCCTGACTGGTAATGGCACCAATCCATTGAGCCTTTATCTCGTCGTCCATCTCGTCAGAGTAATCAACACCGTCTATGGAAAAGGTAATCTTACCATCTTTGGTTTCCCCATCAACACAACGTTGCCCGGAGATATAGAGGCGGAAGCGACAGTTCCATTCACGGGGCCATGCAGGAAAGAGAATAGGGTTGTGATCGAGGTCTTCTTGTAGTAGCATCTCTTGCAGTCCAATCATACCAGCACCCCCTCTGTTGTGGTCAGGAGCCCAGTCGAAACCAGGATCCCAGAATGCTGGAAAACGGTAGGGACCATTGCTCAATTTCTCTGTATTCAGACGTATTGCCTCATCAGTCAATCCTAAACATGCTGCCCAGATATTATCTTGTTTCCATCCCTTGGTACTGCGCATCTCCAAAGCGTGTGGATCCTTGAGATAGGTATTACGGGCAATATCAAGGTGGGGTCTTCCCATACCGTAGATGCGCCAAGGGAATACGGGATAGAGTTGCGGTGTCTCCGTGTTCTGTATGCGTTCCCAACTCTCGGCAGGGGCGATACAGGTGTCACCGCCAATGACATGCAGAGGGATATCGGGGATGAGACTCGTGTCCACACCGATGTTGTCGAGACTATGCTTCAATGCCTGTAGTGCGGCAACGGTACTGGCTGGGTTACGTGCCATCTTATAGGTCTCGCAGCCTGAACCGGGATAGATGACGAGGTTGGGGTAGTGCTCACTGAAGAAACGAAGGGGTTCCTCTACCAACTCACGGTATTTGTCCAATGTGGAGTCCGGATGCCATGGCAGCATATCAAGGTACATCTTCCCAAACTCCAAGGCTGTGTCCCATTCATATTCCAACCATTTATTCTTCTCAACTCCCCAATCGTCGCCGTCCTTATGCTTGCCATACTCGGCAGGATTGGGTAGTCCGAAGTTCTCTATCTGCTCACTGAAACAGGCACCTTTATGTCCCCAATGGTGTCGTGACCATGCAATGGCATTAGGTAACATCCGTAGATAGGTGTTGAGTTGAGGTTTTAATACCTCATAATCACCGCTTTTGAGCATGGGCCAATAAACGAGACGTTGGTTTTGTGCCGTCATCGTACCGCCTCCCCATTTGCGATAATCAGGGGTGAAGGTCATGGTAGAGTCCACATAGACAGGGTCAAAGGTGAAGAGTCCGCCATTGAATTTTGTGGGCCACTCTCCATAGGCATTGCAACCGAGCATATAGCGCATCAGTTCATAGTTGCGGACCATCTGTGTAACCTCTGGTAGTTGACAGTCTGTCTCTATAAAACTTCGTTGCCAATACTCATGCCACCATGTCCGGCTTCTTTCCTTTGAAACGGTTGCATTGACAGACGTGGTGGGTTCTTTGCCTGTATATAACTGGATGGAAATCAGACTTCTTCTCATCTTTCTTTGTTGGAAATTCCAACTGCGATAGTCTGTTGATGCATATTTCCCATCAGAGGTTCCTATGAATGAGAAACCATCTGCCTGCATGACCCCACCCATCCTTAAGTTGCCGATGGGGTTATAAAGACGGTCCTTGATAGCGTCCAGACGTTCACGACTGACGGTGAAGTCGAACACCGTCTCTTGTCTGTTCTGGTGATAGAAAGAGAGATGGTTTTTGGAGGCATGGATACTGTCAGCAAACGTCATACAGTCTTGAGGTATTATCCACTTATAAGAACATTGCTGGCACTCAGCCTTCGTCACAGGACGGTCCTTGTAGCGCCAACTTTCATAACTCAGGGTCGCACTTCTTGCTTGCTGTGATACGATCGCAGCAAAGACGACAGGGGAAAAGACATCTGCCCATATCCTTACCTCGACACCGCCGCCTTTGACATAGACGGCACCCTCATCAAGGCACAGCCGTTGTTCGAAGTCCTTGCCATCAAAGGGTGTCTCGTCGAAGTGTAGTCTCCACCGTCCTGCCTTCAGGAGTGTGTTGTTCTCGTCAAACCAACCGCTTTGGGCGATATAGAAGAGCAGGTCACCATGCTCCACCCATACGTTCATGCCGATGTCATGGCCTCCACACGGCATCGACTCACTGGCATTCCTACTAGGTGTCGTCCAAACATAGTCCTTGGGGATATAGTCGGCACCCTGGATGAGTGTCGAGAACGCTAATAAGAGGAAGAGAAGGAACCCTTTTTTCATCATCATTACCAGTTATCTGTTCGGAAAGAGGATACAGGAAGACCGTCATGCATCAGGTCGCCGTCCACCCAGTCCTTGAAGGCATAGCGGACAGCAATGGGTTGTTTGACATCGTCACAGACCACATACACCCGATTGCGTGATACCCATACCTTGGTGGCAGGGTGGAACACCTTGTCGGAGCCAGCCACCTCAAAGTTCTTGGAGGTCGTACCATGCTCGAAGTATACCCATTCCTTGGAACGGTCGAAAGCGACGACAGCCGTATCGTTTTGGAAAGTCACCTCTTTATAGGTGGCGAAGTCTGGTAAACCTTTGACATCGTAGGTGTTGGCAAGGGCGAGGATGGCAAGTCGCTCACCAGCCTGACGCTTCTTACGGGGATGAATACCATACTCCAAACCAGCGTCCATCAGTACTGCCATGCGGGCATTGGAAATCATCGTCTCCGCCTTTGCCTGTTGCTCACGCAAGTACTGGCTGTCTTTCCACTCGATGAGGGAGTAGTCGTAGGGGGCTATCTGACAATAATAGAAAGGAAAGACACCCTGTTTCCAGTCACTGCGCCATCCCTCCACCATCGCTTTCAGGAGGGAAGCATAGTAGTCGTAACGGGGTACGTTATCCTCTCCCTGATACCAGATGGCACCACGCATGGTATAGCCGATGAGGGGCTTGAGTTGTCCGTAGTATAAGGCAGTAGGACAGCGTTGCTGGAGTTTCTTCATATCCTCCTCCGTCACATGCTGGTTGACCTTGGGGAATGCCTTCAACCACTCTGGAGCCATCCATGCCTCACAGGCAGAGCCGCCCCAGGAGGTAACGATAAGGCCCACTGGCACATCGAGGGTAGCACGCAACGCCTTTCCGAAATAATAGGCGGTGGCAGAGAAGTCACGGACACTGGCACTGTTTGCCTCGCTCCATTGTCCTGTCACATCCCATTCCGGGGTCAACGACACATGACGCTTGACAGTAAACAATCGCAGGTTGGCATCTTTGCAACGCAGGAGTTCCTCGGTCGTTCCCTCCACAGGTTGTTGCTTAAAACCCTTCATCTGCATCTCCATGTTCGACTGTCCGGCGCATATCCATACCTCACCGATCATCACGTTATTGAGTCTGGTTTCTTTGTCATCGATAAAGATGATTTCATATGGACCACCAGCCTTCGGGGTCTTTACCTTTACCTCAAAATTGCCCTTGCTGTCAGCCTTTACCTTATAAGTCTTGTTGTCCCAGGAAGTCATGATGCTCACAATCTTGTTCGCATCCGCCTTGCCCCAGATGTTACACTCCGACTGTTGTTGCAACACCATGTTGTCACTGAAGAACCTAGGCAGTGTGACCTTGGCTTGAACGGTTATTCCTATCAGCGCGACGAGGGCGCAAATCATCTTTCTCATATCATTGTTCTATTTTAAGTTCTGGTTGTTCGAGGAGTCCTGCAGGCAAAAGTCCGTCACCCTTGGTGCGATATTTGGCATTGGTCCATATTCCCTCATAGGGAGCCTTGCCTTGGTCTAATCCTCGCAGGGCATTATGCCATGTATTGACCACCTCTATCTCTATCGTGTTCTTACCTTTTTGCAGAGCACCCGTGATCTCCACCTCATAGGGAGCCGTCCAGGCAATACCGCAATCCTTGCCGTTGATCCATACATGGGCGATATCCTTCACGTTGGGGAACGACAACCAGGCACGCTTTTGCGGCACCTGATCCTTTTTCAGTTTCCAGGTTGTGGTATAGCGAGCATGACCGCTGAAATAACGGATACGGTCGTCGGCATGCTGGCTCCAGTCGAAGAGTTGCTGGTTGTCGAGGGTGATCCCTGACTCTTTGAAAGTGATATGATAGGGGGAAGCAATGGTTTCTCGGTAGGAAACCGTTGGTTTCTCGGTAGGAAACTATTGGTTTCTCCAAATGATACAAACAGTGACTCATAGGGGGACAATGTGAGAGAGCCTTGATAGTTGTACGACTCATCCGTTTGTGGATTGTAAACCACTGCTTCTCCGTGATTCTGTCGGAAGACAGGCTTGAAGGCTTGCTCCTTGTCCGTCTGGTTCGAGAGGAAGTAGATATTTTGTCCTTCGCTAATACGGTGCGTATAGGCGATACCCTCGGGCAGGACGACATCCGGATTCATGTTCTTCAACTGGGCATCCTCATAGGGCTTGTCGATGATCAGAACTCCTTGTTGGCGCAGTTCCTCGATGCGAGTTTTTGTTTCAGGGGAAACACGGGTCCATGTAGGGATAACTAATGCTTTATAATTAAATGGCTGATGGAGTAGGGCATCCTTGTTCATCGAGTCATACTGATAGCCATGTAGTGGATTGATCCAGTCTTTTAGATCGAGGATACCAGCGGAATGACGTACACCGACAGGAGATTCCTCCATCGGCTGACCGACATTCGCCAGGCGTTGCTTTTCGGATGCCACACGCTCCGCACCAAACAAACCGGGCAGCATAGGTACGAGACGGTCTGGTGTCAAGGCACGACAGGGCATCTCTTCACCGATAAATACGGCAATATCCACCACAGGACGACCCTTTTGCAGGAGTGTCTGACAACGGGTGATATAGTCGACGAAGGGTTTTGCCTCGCCAAACCATGTCTGGTCGCGTTGGAAGAAGAGTCCGATACCGTCGAGCGTCATACCCGGTTTCTTGTCAAGCCAGGGGTTATGGGTGTTCACATGGAAGAAGAGACGGTTCATGCCAAAGGCGAAGTTTCGGTCGAGGAGGGGTTTGATCATGGCAGGTGTCTCGTCCCACACACCGCGTACCTCTGTGAATCCCTCTGCCTGGATGATATTCTTTCCGTAGACATGTCCGCCATGAATGGCATCGAGCATGTCGTTAGGTTTGTCGTGGGTAGGCGAGTTCAACCAGTATTCTCCCATCGGCACATCCACATATTTATAGTGTTCCATACCATCAGAGACCATCGTGGGGGCAACACTCTCCGACGATAACTGTACCCCATACTCCTTGGCTTTCTGTGCCACCGTAGTGAAGAACACCTCGTTCACCAGTTCATTGATGGTCGTGCGGATATCTCGCAGTATCTTCTCACCATCCTTCATGGGTATTCCGGCATAGACAGGTAAGTAGGGGATGATGTCATAGCCGCGACGACGCTCAAACTCCTGGGCAAAGTTCTTGCTCCAGTTCTGGGAACCACACTCCCACGAGTCGACGTGCAGGTATTGGATAGCATTGTGGTTGGGACGGTTCATAAAGAGACCGAACCAGTTGTCCACCTGTTTCTCTACTGCTTTCCGCGAGAACTTGTCACATTCCAATCCCTTGGCGCCACCTGCTGTGGCATTGGTATGACCGGTAGAGGTGTGTCCTATTCGCAGGATGCGCCACATACCTTTGGGTAAGTCTATTTCAACGAGGTCGCCAACCAACTCTCCACGAATCAGGTCAGAAGGACGTAGGAAGTCATTGACAGACAAATCTTCCTGAGGTGTATCAGGGGCGATGCGCCACACATAACCAGCCTTCCCCTCCCAATTGTCGATGAGCGGCCAACTGCCTAACTTGATATTCTTCAGTCTGAGAACGGGTTTCCACTTGGCAGCATCCAAATCCTCAGCACCTGGCTCCGTACCCTCCGGTGTCCATTCGAAACGGAAATACTTGGCACGGGTAGGAGGAATACTGAATGTCGTATTGAAACCCGTATTCTGCCAACCCTGACGAGGAGGGGTGAGTTGTTTGACATCATAGAAGACAATGCCGTCATCAGAGGCTCTTACCTTCAACCGCTGACACTGGATGTTCGTACCAGAAGGCTCTATCTCGATATGACGAACCAATGTAGGCGAATCAAACTCATATTGTATCCAGCAGGGGGCATCCGCACAATAGACGCCCTTTGCATTCACTGTTACCTCAGGGGAATAGGTGAGTCTTTGGCTGTTGGCTGTTGGCTGTTGACTAATAGGAATAGCATATACAGCAATATCTTCGTAATAGTTCTCATAATGTTGAGGCTTGGACATACGGAAATGACGGAAGCCTTCACTCATGATGGTATCACAGAATACAATCTTCTGCATGGATTCCTCGGCTTTGATCCAAGGACCGCCAGCCAAGGCAAAACCGTCACAGACGTGAATACCCATTCCCAACCCGAGCGAGTCGGCTTGTGCAAGGGCATAGTCTACCATACGCCAGAAGTTCTCACTCAGCGCATCTGCCGTACCTTGGTATTCCGGACGTTCTGCTGCCCCACGGATAGGCATCAGGTAACAACCGCCCAGTCCTACGTCCTTCATTGCCTGTAGGTCTGCCTTGATACCTTGTTCGGATACAGCACCGTACATCCAGTACCAGAACGTCCAAGGCTTTACCGTGTCAGCGTGGCTGACACTAAATGAAAGATGAAAAATGAAAAATGAAAAAAATAATCGTTTCATATCATTCAAATTTCAGGATGGCACTGATGGATCCTTTACCCTTCGACCAGTAAGGCTGTGCCGAAGGACCGTTGAGGTCGGTCGTGTTCACTTTGTTACGGACGGCAGGGATGACCTTGAGCAAGGCAATACCTGTCTCGGGGAGGGTGTATAGCAGATGGTCACGACCGTCACGTGGGGTGTATACTCCTACGTAGCAGCCGCTTGGGTCGATGAACCCAAACTTACCCTCCGTGGTCTCTATCTGCATCCAGTCGATATTGGCGAAGTAGCCTTTGAACTCAGGATACTCGAATGACTCACCAGGAATGGGGTCGTTGTAGCTCGTCTGCCAGAAACCGTATTGCGGACCTTCCAAACGGTTCTTCCAGACACGATAGGGTCCTTTTCCTACCCATTGCTTACTCTTAACCTTCGTCTCTGGATAGTCAAAGCAGACACCTAACAAATCGACAACACCGTTAAAGTAGTAGGATGCTGATAGGCTGACGCTGCCGTCATGATGGAAAATCCAGTTCACATACTCTAGCGATCCATGACGGTATTGTGCATGCAACACGTTATTGTCAAAGGTAAATCCGACAAAGGTACCTTGATCGGCATATTCCGTATAGTCGGTCTTTTTCTGGAAAGCCTCTTTGTCATCATGGTTATAGAAACCATCTTGTGAGCGGTCACTACGTTTGGCGGCAATGAAACGGGGTCCGTTCCCCAAGGAGAGGGTACGCCCATTCGTCACAACATGTTGTAGGTATCCGTCTTTTTTCGAGAAGACATATTGTTTGTTTGCAACAGTGATGGTCATCTCATTGGCAGTCTCCTCCATTTTAGCTTTTTGCCCGTCTTGTGGCTCGCCTTTCATAAGGGAACCCAGTTGGAAGAAATTCCACGTAAAGATCTCTTTGCCATATGGATCAGTAGCAGTAATTTGCAATACTTCTCCAATATCATCTATCGTTTGACCAATGGGTTTGGGCTTATTCACCTGAACCGTCTTTCCTGGTTCTGCATCTGGTACTTCTAAAGTTCCCTGTGAAGCAACTTTTGTCTGGCTGTTACCATAGGTCGGCATCAACAGATATTTGTAGCTGAAGCGGCACTCGCTAAGTCGGGTGAAATTATAGTGATTTGTTATTGCTAGTTTGGTGGATGGTAGTATTTCTATCTGTATCGGACTCCACACCTCACGGATGGTATAGAACGAGCCTTCCTTCTCCATATGGGGACCCACGATACCGTCAGAGCCGAAGTTACCCATGCAGTCTACGATATTGTTCATATCCGTGCGGACGACTCCCTGGTCCATCAAGTCCCAGAGGAAACCACCGGCACAACGGGGATTCGACATCATCAGTTCCCAGTAGTCTTTCAGTCCTGCACCATGTCCGCCGTCATAGAGACCATGCAGGAACTCGGTAGGCATGAAGATTTCCTTCTGCCGCATATACTCTGCCGTCTCGCCCCATGAGCGATAGTGTTTTGTCTCAAAACCGTTGCGGTTTGCCCAGGGATAGAGGACGACACGCCGCTGGGGGTCGAACTTCGTGAAGACAGGTTCCAGTTCATAGTTGAAGCCTCCTTCATTACCGTTGCTCCAGAAGATAATACTGGGGTGGTTGACATCACGGGTCACCATCTCCTCTACGATCTGTGAACCAGTGATGGTCTCATGTGCCCAATGCCAACCAGGCTGTTCACACTCCACATAAAGACCCAGCGAGTCACAGGCATCCAGGAACTCAGGATCGGCAGGGTAGTGACTCAGACGGACGGCATTCATATTCATGCTCTTGATGAGCAGCACGTCCTCGATATTCTTTGTCTTGGAGAGTGTGCGTCCCGTCTCAGGTCGGAAGGAATGGCGGTTGGCACCCTTGATGATGACCTTCTGTCCATTGATAAAGAGTCCATCCTCCTTATCACCGGCATATTGATGACGGTATTCGATAGTACGGAATCCGAACTTCTGCCGTTCCACATGGATGGTCTTGTCTTGTGCATCCTTGAGGGTGAATACCGCCGTATACAGGTTGGGCTGCTCGGCATTCCATAACTTGGGATTCTTGACGTTGAAGTCAATCTTGGCAACATCGCTGGCAACAGGCGATTGGCTGTTGGCTATTTTTTTGCTATTGGCATCAATGATATCGACGTTTACGGAACAGCCGGGAAGGGAACGGTTCAGGAAGACATCCGCCATGAAATGACCGTCAGCCTTGGCATTAATGGCTACACGACTAATGTTCTGGGCAGGCTTTGATATGACGAAGACAGGACGCCAGATACCACCGAAGTTCCAGTAGTCGGCACGACGCTCGGCAAGGTTGACCTGCGGGTTGGTGCTCTCTTTCAGGACCTCCACTTCCAGACGATTCTTCTTGGAACCGAAGAACACACGGTCAGAGACATCTATCGTATGACGGGTATAGCCTCCCTGATAGGTACCGTTACCAGCCTTTCGACCGTTGATCTGTACACGGATCTCCGTGAAGGCAGCCTCGAATACCAGTTGAATCTGTCGTCCAGCCCATTCCTGAGGCAGGGAGAACTCCGTCTTGTAGTATCCTTTCTCGTCGGCAATACCCTCGGGTGTTGCCTTGCCATAGAAGCGCATCCCGTATTGGTAGGTGCCAAAACCTTGTAACTCCCAGCAGGAGGGGACGGCAATCTTCGTCCATTCACCAGCCTTCCGTCCGTCCGAGCATTTGAAGTCCCACTGTACGGTGTCGTCACATCCCGTTCCACTTAAATACTGCAGTCGTGTGTTCACATCAGCCGACTGTGCCATGATACCCATCTGACAGGCAGTCAGCATGAGCATTGATATGATATGTCTTTTCATAAGAATCATTATTTATAAATAATGACTCTCCAAGACGGCTTTTGTACCCGATAATCATTACAAAAGACCATATTCTTCGTCTTAATAGAAAGTTAACACCAAAGAATATGATAAAAAGTAAACCCTTATGCGGTATTATTCCGCCCTTAGTAACTCCACTGAAGGACAATGAGACACTGGATGTGGAAAGTCTTGAGAAACTGATAGAGCACCTGATAGCAGGTGGTGTCCATGGACTGTTTATCCTCGGTACGACAGGTGAGGAACAGAGTCTCAGTTATGGTGTCCGTCAACAGATGATCCGTGAGTCGGCACGTATCAACAACGGTCGTTTGCCCTTGTTGGTATGTGTGACAGACACCAGTATCGTGGAGAGTATCCGTCTTGCCGGTGTGGCTGCCGACTGTGGAGCGGATGGCGTAGTTTCCGCTCCCCCGTATTATTTTGCCACGGGACAGCCCGAACTCGCCCAGTTCTATGAGGAGTTGGTTCCCCAGTTGCCCTTACCCGTTTTCCTGTATAACATGCCGAGTCATGTGAAGGTCAGTTTCGCCCCCGATACCGTTCGTCGTATTGCCCAGAATCCACAGGTCATCGGTTTCAAGGATTCTTCTGCCAATGCGGTCTATTTCCAGTCTGTGATGTATAAGATGAAGGAGCGTCCTGACTTTGCTATGTTAGTAGGTCCCGAGGAGATTACAGGAGAGTGTGTGCTGCTGGGTGGTCATGGCGGTATCAACGGTGGTGCCAATATGTTCCCGGAGCTCTATGTGGCGATGTATGATGCCGCCGTCCGTCGTGACATCGAACGAGTCTTGGAGTTGCAGCAGTATATCATGCAGATATCCACCTCTATCTATACCGTTGGCAAACACGGCTCCAGTTACCTGAAGGGACTGAAATGTGCACTCTCCCTGTTGGGTATTATCAAGGATGACTTTGTCGCCTCACCGTTCTATAAGTTTGAGGAGCCTGAGCGTGATAAGATCCGTCAGGCATTGGCCGCCTTACCAATCAAAGACGGAAAACTATGCATCTGATAGATTTTGTCATCTTTATCGTCTTCACACTGGGCGTGGTGGTCTTCGGCTGTTCTTTCTTCAAGAAGGGCAGTTCTGCCGATGAGTTCACCTCCGCAGGACATTCCATCCCAGGGTGGGTCGTGGGTATGTCTATCTTCGCCACCTATGTGTCGAGTATCAGTTATATCGGTTATCCGGGTAAGGCATTCGCCTCCAACTGGAATGCCTTTGTCTTCTCCTTGTCCATCCCGATAGCCAGTTATTTTGCCGCCAAGTACTTTGTACCTTTCTATCGTCATAGCGGTTCGGTATCCGCCTATACTTTCCTGGAAGAGAAGTTCGGGGCATGGGCCCGTCTCTATGCCTCGGCATGTTACCTGCTCACCCAGATAGCCCGTATGGGTAGTATCCTCTACCTCCTTGCCGTTCCTATGTATATTTTGATGGGGTGGAACTTGCATGTGGTGATCATCACCACCTCCATCGGTATCATCATCTACTCGATGTTAGGAGGACTGAAGGCGGTCATCTGGGCGGATGCCATTCAGGGTCTTATCCTGATTGGCGGTGCCGTCTTATGTCTTGGCATCCTGATGTTCTCCATGCCGGAGGGACCGATGCAGACTTTCGAACTCGCCGTCAACTCACCAGAAGGGAATAAGTTCTCGTTGGGAGCCTTTACGTCAGACCTGACGACCTCTACATTCTGGGTATGTCTGATCTATGGTATCTTCATTAACTTGCAGAACTATGGTATCGACCAGAACTACGTACAACGCTATCATGCGGCAAAGACCGATAAGGATGCGAAGTTCTCGGCACTCTTTGGCGGCTATCTTTTCATTCCCGTGTCAGCCTTGTTCTTCTTGATAGGCTCCGCGTTGTATTCCTATTATACGGCAGGTGTCGCTGCCTTGCCGGAGGAGATTGCCAGTAAGCCTGACTATGTGTTTCCGTATTTCATTGTCAACGGCTTGCCCGTCGGTTTGCGTGGTCTCTTGATCGCCTCCATCTTCGCGGCAGGAATGAGTACGGTATCTACCAGTGTCACGTCAGCTGCCACCATCATCCTGACCGACTATGTCCGTCCCTTCTTCCTGAAGGCACGTAATGTGACTGACCGTCTTCGCCACCATGATCCGAACGACCATCATAAGCACCAGAAACTGGAGCTTGCCATCGTGAGACTGAGCAGCTTTGGTGTGGGACTGTTAGGTGCCTGTGTGGCTATCGCCATGCTAAGCGTGGAAAGTATCATTGATGCATGGTGGACGTTGTCAAGTATCTTCTCTGGTGGTATGTTAGGACTATTCCTGTTAGGATGCATCCCTCAGCAGATCAACCGCATAGGAGCTTTCTTAGGGTGTGTGGCTGGTATCATGGTCATCGCATGGATATCTCTTGCCTCGATGTGGTCGTTGCCGGGACCGCATCTGCATCCTTATCTCGCTATCGTACTGGGTACGACGGTGATCTTCGTTGTGGGTTTCCTTGCCACGTGGCTTTACCAGACTGGCAGGAAGGAATAAGGATTATTCGATAGGTAATATACGAATCCGTAAAGTTTGAGGTGTTGTGGGCACGGTGTACTTCTTGAGAACACCAGGTCCACAACTACTGTTTCCTAACCCCATCACCGCACAGTCAATAGACAGATAGACTTTCCCTTGGTCTTGCAGCTCGTAATCATGTGTCTTGCTAGCCAGATAGGGAGCGGAATAGGGGAGTGCGGAGAATGAGAAGGGAGTGTCTGTCGCCTCTATCCGTATTCCTTTTCCTTTCTTTGTCCTCAACTCCACAAGGGTACATTCCTCATGGTTTCCTGAGTCCTGTGGACGTGGGTAATGGACATATTGTTCACTGACTGTTGACTTCCACCATCCAATAGGACAAGATTGTTTCCTGTCGGGATAGTTGTCCCATGGTCCTCGTCCGTACCACGTCAGTTGCTCGTAATCACGGGGCAGCTCGATGACAATACCCAGTCGGGGGAGTGGTGGCAGACTGTCTGGAATCGTGAAGGTGAAGGTCCATTCGTCACCTTGTTGCTCCATGCTCATCGGAATACGGAGCGTGTCGAGTCCACAACGTTTCCAGTCTTTCGCCAACCAATTGCCGAAACTCTTGTCATTATCTGTGGGGGCTCGGAATATTTGTGGTTTGATCGTTGAGATGAAATGACTGATGGCTGGTGTCTGGGACTTTGCTTTCAACGACTTGGGCTTCTGGGTGTTTGCCTTTACCTCTGGGCCATTGCCATACACAGCCTGTACCTCATAATATTTGGGAGTCAGGGTACGGTCGCTCATCACGACACCGTTCATACAGAAGGCATGTAGGTTAGGCTTGTCACCAAAGTCTCCGCCATAGAAGACGGAGTCATTTTTCATCTTTAATTTTTCATCTTTCATCTTCATGATGCCTTGGTCTACCCAGTCCCAGATAAAACCACCAAGCATCCGTTTGTTGGAGTTGATCTCGTCCCAGTATTCCTTGAAGTTACCTAAGGCATTACCCATGCAATGGGCATACTCACTGGTCAGTACAGGACGTGGTCCACCGTCAGAGCCCAGCCATGTACAATGGTCCCCCTCTCGTTGGGCTATCTCCAACAAACGTTCCCAACGCGCATTCTCTGCACGTTCCTTGTCGCTGCCCTCAGGAATACCTGGATTGAGATACTCTTGCATCACACGGGGATAGAAACGGGAGATAACGTCAACCGTTAAGGGGTCAGGGTCTCCTTGTGCACCTTCGTAATGGACAGGACGGGTAGGGTCGAACTCATGAAGCCATGCAGACATGGCAGCGTGATTAGGACCGTATCCACTCTCGTTACCAAGACTCCAGAAGATTACACACGGATGATTCTTGTCACGTTCTGCCATACGGATGGCTCTGTCGAGGAAGGCATCTCCCCAATCAGGTGTCGAAGCTAGTGTACCGCGCAGACCATGGGTCTCACAGTCTGCCTCGTCCATCACATACATCCCCATGGAGTCGCAGAGCTCATACCAACGGGGACAGTTGGGATAGTGTGACAGTCGTACGGCATTGATATGGGCAGCCTTCATCAGCCTCAGGTCCTTGAGCATCAACTCCTCTGTCATCACACGAGCTTTGTAGGGGTCGTGCTCATGACGATTGACACCCCGTATCTTGATGGGTTGTCCGTTGATGAGTAACTGTCCGTCTTCGATACGGATGGTGCGGAAACCAACTTTCTGGTTTACTTGCTCAACGATGGTGCCGTCACCTTTTTGCAATTGCAGACAGAGGGTATAGAGGTAGGGACTTTCAGTACTCCACAGGTGAGGGTTGTCGACCTTTATCTCCATACGGTTAAACTTACGATAGCCACGTTGTGGATACCACTCATTCATACGGGCTGCTTTGTGGGCGAGGTCCAGGACTTCATTTGCTGCGACCGTGTCAACAGCTATGGGACGGTTGCCGTCTGACAAAGTGGCAACGAGACGATAGTCATCACCTGTCTCACCACCGTAGACGGAGAATTGTGGATTGATGGCAAGCATCCATTCCCCCTTCTCTTTGGAAGGAGTCAGGGGGAGGGTCCTTATGGCGACATCTCTCAGGCGGATGTCAGGGGTGTGATAGAGCAGCACGTCCCGGTGAATACCGCCAAAACGCCAGAAATCCTGGTCTTCCAGATAGGAGCCGTCACTGTATTTATATACCTCTATGGCAATCTGGTTTGTTCCTTTCTTGATATAAGGAGTGACATTGAACTCCGAGGGCTCCATGGAACCTTGGCTATAACCGACCTTCTTACCGTTGATCCATACATAAAAGGCACTCATCACTCCCTCAAAGCGTAGGAACGTCTGTCCCTCTTGCCAGCCGTCAGGTAAGGTGAATGTCCGCTTGTATTGTCCGGTAGGGTTACGCTCCTCATAAGTTGTCCATTCCTTCTTGGGCTCTTTCATGACATAGGGAGGATCTATCTTGAAAGGGTAACCGGCGGAGATATAAATAGGAGTACCGTAGCCGTTGACTTCCCAGTTGGCGGGAACGACAAGCGTCTTCCACCCGGAAGCGTCGAAGTCGGTGCGGTAGAAGTCCTTGACGCGCTCCTCGGGGGTCTTTGTCCATCGGAACATCCAGTCTCCATTCAGTGACAACATACGGTCACCAACTTTCTCGCCAAAGGGAATGAAATAGGCACGTGCCGGCTCACGGTTGATCTGCAGCACGTGGTTGTCTTCCCAGTCGTGGTGCTCCTGTTGGGCGAGACTGGAAAGACAGCATAGGGAACATAGTGATATAATGACGGTTCTCATTGTACTTCGAGTTCTTTAAATTCTACTTGTTCTGTTTCTATCTTTAATCTGTACGTACCAGCGTTGATCTGGGTACCTGTAGTTGTCGAGAGCATCTTCCACTTATTCGGTGTTGGCGGGAAAGTCACGTCACGGTCAACCAACACAGCCCCTTTTGCGTCAATGATGGTCATACGGGTGCTGATGGCATCACCAGTAGTGTTCTTATATCGGAAGCGCAGGGCATATTCTTGACCAAGACCAGGTGTGATGATGAAGGTGGTACCAGCAGGTGTGGCTTGTTTGTTATTCTCTTTTTCCTTGGCAGGCTCATAAATGGAGGCGGGACGTGACTCCGTATCTGCCGGCAACAGTTCTTTGGGCAGTTTGGCAATCGTATCCGTATCAAGTGCATGCCATGAGAGTGGATTAGCGGGAATACTAGGAGTTCTTGCTTCTTGAGAGGCTATCGCAATACCACAGATGATAGCTTGTCCTGCTTTCACCTCAGGGAATGAGATATGTATTCTCCCTTTTTGGACTTTAGTATAGACGACACGTCTCAGCGCACCGCAGTATCCTGCTTCTGCCCACGGATCGAGGTCGTCGACGACTTTCTCGTCATTCACGGCGACATCGAAGATACGCAGTCCCTCATAATCGGCAGTCTCTGACGCATAGCGTCCGTGCCAGGGCTCTACAAAGTACAATTCAATACGATAGTCTCCATCAGGAACAGGCAGGTCGTACCATAGTCGGTGGCGACCAAAGCGGAAGAACTGGAACAGCTCGTCGCTTTTCGTTCCTCGGATGTCGGTGGTGATATGGCGTTGCGAGGCCTGTAAAGCATGGATACCCTCAAAGTCCTGTCCCCATGAATGACTGAAGAGGGTGTCGTCAGCCTGCCATTGTTGTCCGAACTCGTCTGTGAAAGCGTCACCGCCACAGTTGATGCGGTATAGGTAATGATACCCCTCAGCACCTTTCAGGAGCTCTTTGTTACGGTCGGCGGCAGTGGGGAGCTCCGTGTTCTCGGAGACGGGTGTGTCCTTGTGGAGATGTCTGTACATATAGTAGGCGGAAGTCGGCTCCTCCCATGTGGTGATGAGTCCTTTGTAGTTGATAGGACCTATCTTGTCGATACGCCGTAATGCTCCGTCAGGTTGTACGCGTCCAGGGTTGTCGTGTGAGTTGAATATCCACTGAAAGTGACCACAGACACTGTCTTTTGCACTATAGGCAAGACGTGCCTTTGTCTCCAGGAGGGAGTTGAATGACTCCTCACTATATTTGGCATCACCATGCAGGTCGATGGTACGCCAGGCGCCGTATTCTCCGTTCAACAGTTGCTCAGGCTGTTTCAGTTCCTTGTCATAGTTCTCTGCAGTGCCTCCATAGGTTCCACTCCAGTTCTGGATGACATTCCAGTCAGTTCCCTCACCACCATTGCAGGTCGTGATGGCTCGCTGGTCACGACAGGTGGGGTCGAGTTGTCTGATGATGTTACTGCATTCCTCCGCGAATTTCTTAGGTAACACGCTCTCGTTTTGTAATCCCCACAGGATGACAGACGGTGAGTTGCGACGTTCTTTGATCCATCTGACAAGCAACCGTTTGAAGTTATTACGGAACCGGTGTGTGTCATACCATATATGGGCAGAGAACTGGCTCCAGAAGAGAAGACCCTGTTCGTCGCATAACTGTTGGTAAAGCAGATGATGGGGCTGATGCGCCTCACGAATGGCATTGAAACCACCATTGATGATCTGTTTGACCCTCGAACGGATCTGTTCTTGTGAAAAAGCATGACTACTGCCTAAAAGATGTTCATACTCACAGGTGCCATTGATGAATACTGGTTGCTCATTCAACAGGAAACGATGGTCGCCATCCTTCCGAAGTACGGGCCATGAGATACTCCGGATGCCAAATGGGGTGCGTACCTCATCAGCCGTCACAATCTTACTATCTGTCTTGGACTTTTCCGCTCCCTCGGCTATGATGGCTCGCTTGATCATCGTGGTGAGTGTATAAAGATAGGGGTCGTCGAGACTCCATCGGTGAACATTCTCCACCCGCTCGGCATACTGGAATGTCTTACTGTCTCCGGCTTTGATGGTCACTGGCTCTGCGTGGCGGAATACTTGCTTGCCACTGGCAAGGGAGAATTTTTGAACGAGTTCAACAGTCTGTGTCTCCTTGCTATAGTTACGTATCTCGGTCTCAATGAATACCGAGTCGCAGGCGGCATTGTTCCAGATATGGACACCGAAGGGCTCGATGCGTACCTCATCCGTCTCAATAAGACTGACTGGGCGGAAGATACCGAAAGGCTGACTGCCTTCTGAGAATCCCCACTCACTACTGCATCCCCCGCAGACCCATGGGGAGGCTGTCTGCATGGCTGGATGGTCAACGTCCACCCGCAACTGGTTCTCACCATTCTTCAAACGGTCTGTCACGTCAAGTGTCCATACCGTACGACCTACCAGCTCCTCCGGATATTTATGCCCGTTGAGGATGACGGTGGCGTAGGTGCCAACCCCCTCGAACTGGAGGAAATAGCGCTTCCCTTCCTGTTTCGTGGTGGTGAACACCTTATGATAAGTGGCACTCCCATGTAAGTTCCCATGGCGAAGCTGTCGGTAACCATAGTAGTCATCGAAGTTATGGGGGAGGGTGACGTTTATCGTAGTCTTGTCACGTCCTGCGGAACAGGAGGCTGTCCATCCTTCGTTGAGGTTGGTGATGGTACGACGCCCTTTGGTCTCGGGCTCGGGGAATCGTACATCGCTTCGTCCCATCGGAACACTGGTGGCAACGGCTATACCACGCTGCTGGTCGTTATTGACAGCACAATAGAAATGGTACACCACACCATTGTGCTTCACTACATAACTCTTGTGGGCAAACAGCTCGTCGTATGACTTAGAGGGTGTGATGAGGTCCTGTCCCGTCCAGTCTTGCCATCTCAACAAATCCCGACTGACCGCGAAGGTGTTATAGGCGGCATACTGGCGAGTGGGATGATAGGCGGAGAAATAGAACATGACATACAGGTCTCCCATTTTCACAATCTGAGCGTCACCAGTGATGATGCCAGGAGCCTCGTGGAAGTACACGGGGTTGCCGTGATAGCGCTTCCATTTTTTCAGGTCGTTCGACAGGGCGATACCAATACGCTCTGCCTTCAGCTCATTGGCAGGATTCACACCACCGGCATTATAGAACATGATAAAACGGTATTTCGAGAGTTCCTTGGGCAGTGCGCTCTTCGTCTTCCCTTTTCCCTTGCCTTTCTGCTTATCACTCTTCAGCTCATAAACAGTACTCTTATACTCTGTCAACTTTTCCCACCATTGGGCATCTTGGTCGTTGATACTGACAAGAGGACTGTCGCTCGATTGCCATTCGTGGGGTGTCGTGATGTCCGCACCAGTCCATGCCAAGCCAATGTTCAAGGGCTCACGCACTGCTTCGTAACCAGTCCCATGCCCACCGATATAGGTCATCCAGTAGTTCTTCTTGTATTGTCCGATAGCATAGGAACCGTCCCATGTCCAGTCGATGAGGGCAGGAAAACCGCCACGCTGGTTCATGTCCCATCCATCGTCCTTGTATGACAGGATGCGTCCCAACGTCGTCCAGTGCAACAGGTCGTCACTCTTGGCGAGCCATGTCTCGTAACCACGTCCGTCCAGTCCTTCCTTGCCATTATAGACCACGTAGGTCATATACCAGCTGTCTCCCTCACGAAAGACGGTAGGGCAGTCTATTTTGTGATAGTTGTCGGTTGGTGCCACCACCATACCATATTTATAGGGTGTGCGTACCTCCTGGTAGATGCGGCTCATCTCCTTTTGTGTGATGGGCTGGGCACTTACCGCTAATGGCAATAAAGATAGCAGGTAAAGGATGATCTTCTTCATCTGTTAGTTGTTTTAGTCGTATTAGTAGTTTTCTTCTTTCGTTTGTCCATTATGTTTTATTACCAAGACATAACGACCTTTTTGCCACGATGGATATATAGGCCTTTCTCAGTGGGTCTGCCAGCAAGTTTCCGACCACTCAGGTCGTACCACGCGTCATCCATCAGATCTCTTTCATCAGTTATCGTCTTGATACCTGTGGGCGTTGAGCCGTCAACCCATTCGAAATAACTGAAAAACTCACTTGACAACTTTATCAAGAACTTGCTGCCTGAGTTAAGATGGTCGCTATCACTATAGGTGTCGTCTATGCGGTATATGTCGTTCTCACCACTGGGATGGGCACCGCGGAAGGCAAGATAATTGCCGTAGGGCACCACCATATCACCCTTCGAGTGTGCAAACTGTATGCGGTGCTGAGGCTGCCAGCCAGTGCAGACATTGTTAGCCTCCAAGGCATAGCGCAAGTCCTCATAGGGATCGCCTGTCAAGGTTGGTGTGCTGTTGAAGTTGTTGGAATTTTTCAGATAGTTGTATAATCCAGGGGAGAAGATCTTATCTAGATGGGCCCACGCTACTGTCTCTGTGCCCCAAATCATACCCGGTACCTCTTGCTTGAAGAACATCTCGCTCATGTTAGCAGGTGCGGTGTAGGTCTTTTCTCCAATGGTGACTGCTCCTTCGTCCATTTGCGTGAGCCACGCCTTGTTGATGTCACTGGTGCTCATGTTCTTGTTATTCAACCAGTCCAAGACGCCGGTATCGAGGAACGATTGTGCCAAGTAGTCGTTAATTGTGTGACTGGACATGTTGGGGTCACAGACAATCATGCCATTCATGATCATTGGAAGGACGACAGGCATGGTAGCCTGTTCTTGGCGGTGGCTAGTGGTAGTGCCATAGCTGGTACCGTCGTCATCCATGTAGTAACGCATGGTAGCAATGAGATCGTAGGGACCGTCACCGCATATGGTGCCACGGAAGTGCAACTGGTCGCTGAGGTCGTTCTTCTCGATATAGCGTTGCACGGCAAGGGCAGCTGCACCGCCTTGCGAATAGCCAATGCTGAAGCAGCGCCAGTCGTTTTTCAGCGGTAGCGTGTTGTCTGCTCCGTTAAGTTTACCATAAAGCTCCAGTCCGTAGGTTACAGCATCAATGACCTGCTTTGCCGTTATCTCCTCAGCAAGGTAGGGATGTGTCCTGTCACTCGACACACCATAGCCCTCGTAGTCTGGCATAATGACGATGCTGCGCTTGACGATGGATTTGTAGGGATTTTTCTCATCGTAGGTGTAGCCCTCAAATAAGGGGGCGAGAACAACAAAGTCGGCAGACGAGGTCGTATAGCTGGTGGGACACTGCGAATTGGAGGTGACAGTATAGTGGCTGTATATGTGTACGGACTCGATGGCTGCGCCCTCCTCAGGCTCTTTTGGCGCCCAGCATGCCAACAGTGACGAAAGCACAACGGGTTCCCCCGTCACGCTGGTCGTTGGGTAGTTGAACTTATAGACCATTCTGTTTCCCAGCGTCGTTATGTATGGTTCCAACTCAGTGGAAGGCACCGGTGCTTGTGCCCATGCTCCCTGTACGACTGCGCATAGCAGTATCACTACGTAATATAAAGATATCTTTTTCATTGTCTTATTCTATATCTAATCTCCTATCATGCCTGCAAAGATACGAATAAGTGAGCAAAGTGCAAAAGAAAAGTGTTTTTCTTTTCACTTTCGAGCGGAAGAATCTTCGAGACATGTCTCAAAGATACGAATAAGTGAGCAAAGTGCAAAAGGAATCTGAGATTTTATTATCCCTGCATTATAGCCGTCCCTTATCAAGGGACTCTAAATCTTTTCACTTTCGAGCGGAAGAATCCATTCCCGAACTTCGTTCGCCTACCCGTAGCCTTTCGAGACATGTCTCAAAGATACTTTTTGTTCGGATATCTCCCACACTTTGTTCCAATGCTTCCTATACCCCTATGGGAGATATCGGAATACCCCCATAACAGGTATCGGAATGAAGCATAGAAGGCATCCCTTTGTTTTGGGGGACAAATATGAGTGGAGATAGGCGGCACCTATCGACCCGATAGGCGGCACCTATTGATGCGACAGGCGGCACCAAACGCATGGATAGGTGCCGCCTAACTATACGTTTGGAGCGTTCAAACTTCGAAAGCTTTGGGAACATCTGCAAAAACACCTAACATGTTAACCCAACAGGGTTCAAACCACGATGCTCAGGGCGTTTGCGATGGGTTAGGTCTTTTTGAAGACCTAACCCAGACCTAACCCACCTGATGAAAAGCTAAAATT
>JBGUNO010000052.1:0-9448 GCA_045117415.1 Prevotella sp.
AATATTAACAATTTAAACAAAAGAAAAGACAATGAGTCAGAAAATTCGTATCAAGCTGAAGAGCTACGACCACAAACTCGTAGACAAGTCAGCAGAGAAGATCGTGAAGGCAGTGAAGGCTACCGGTGCTATTATCAGCGGTCCTATCCCCCTTCCCACACACAAGCGTATCTACACTGTGAACCGCTCAACCTTCGTCAACAAGAAGGCACGTGAGCAGTTCCAGCTCTCAGACTATAAGCGTCTGATTGATATCTACAGCTCAACAGCCAAGACCGTTGACGCTCTGATGAAACTCGAGCTTCCCAGCGGTGTTGAGGTAGAGATCAAGGTGTAATATTTTATAGATTAAACCATAGAACAAAAGTTGTGCAGTCGTTAATGGCTGCACAACTTTTGTTTAGGGTGGGGTAGTTCACCGTATTGTTAACATTCTTTAAGGAGAAGGCAAAAGGACTTAAAGGATTTATTCTTATCTTTGCATGCAGAAGGTCCGGGCATTATGAAGAATCAGATGAGCATAGGGGCGCTTTTGAAACATATCTTACGGTATGTGAGACCGTATCGCTGGCTGGTCATTGTCACTTTGTTGTTGACTCTGATAGGCTCTTTGTTGGCGCAGGTGAATGCTATTGTGCTTGACCGTTCCGTGGATGCCATCAATATCTTGGATCAGCAGCCTACACTCTCATGGACCGCTGCAAGGACAATTCTGATTATCATTAGTGCTGTGTTATTGGGTAAGGAGATTCTTGCTACTATCGTCAATTTCTTCCGACGCTATTACGGAGAGCGTATGCGTATCCTTGTCAGTAGAGACCTGTCTCTTCAGGTGGTCAGACATATCCTCACCTATCGGATGGCATTCTATACAACGTCAGGTAATGAGGCAGGTAGGTTACAGTCACGTATCGACAAGGGTGTGACGAGCCTGAGTCGTGCGGTGAACCTCTTCTTTATCGATATCCTGCCACTCTTCACCAGTGCTATCATTGCCCTGATCCTGATGTTTGTCGCCAATGTCTATGTTGGATTGGTGGCATTGTGTATCGTCCCTATCTACTTCTATGTCACCTATGTCCAGGCAGAGCGTATGAGGGCAGGACGACGTGGTATCTTTGACGGACAACAAGCTGTCAGTCAGAATATTCTGAATATCATTGAAAGTATCACGGTCATTAAGTCGTTTAACCGTGAAGAGATAGAGGGTCAACGACAGGCTGGTGTGCAGGATAAAGTGACTAACCTGCAGTTGAGTACGCGTAAGCAGAGCTATTTCTATACAGGACTAAAGGGATTCTTGGAACAGATAGGTACTGTGCTAGTCATTATCCTGACGGCTTTTTTTGTCCTTGCAGACTATCCGGGGATGACAATCGGTAAGATTATGTATCATGTAATGCTCTTTGCCAATGTCAGTGCACCGATTCGTCAATTACACCGAATCTACGATGACCTGAATGATGCGCTGGTCTATTCCGAAGGTCTCTTTGATCTGTTGGAAGGTGAGGAGGATGTGGAAGAGTCAGGTGACTATCGTCCTGCTGAAGTCACTGGATGCTTTGAGCTACAGCATGTAGACTTCACCTATCCGAATGGGGTGAAGGCGTTACACGATGTGTCGATGCGCATAGAACCCGGAAAGATTACCGCCTTGGTAGGTGTGAGTGGTGCTGGTAAGAGCACGATAGTCAACTTGCTGGACAAATTCTATCGTGCAGACAGTGGGACGATCTGCCTTGACGGTGTACCCCTTGACCAGTGGGATACTTATTGGCTGCGTGAGCATGTCGGATTGGTGATGCAAAAGAACCATATCTTTGATGGTACTATCGAGGATAATATCAAATATGGTAATCCGCAAGCTTCCCATGACGATGTGGTTGCAGCAGCTCGTAAGGCATTCCTCTACGATCAGGTGATGGCAATGCCTCATGGTTTTGAGAGTAGTGCCATGCGTCTTAGCGGTGGTCAGCAGCAACGTGTCGCCATTGCCCGTATGTTTATTAAGAATCCGTCGATAATCATTCTCGACGAGCCGACGGCGAGTCTGGATGCTATTGCCACTGAGCAGATCAAGGCAAGTATTGATGCAATCAAGGAAGGTCGTACGGTGATTATCATTTCGCATAATATCGGGCAAATTGTCGACGCTGACCAATTGTATATGCTGGAGCAGGGACGAGTGGTAGAGAGTGGAAGACCGGATGAGGTTTACAAACAAGGAGGACGTTACAAGGAGATATTCGATGCTAGTGCTCGTAGTATGAATGCTGACAGAATAGCAGATGTGTTGGACCAGTGATGTAAAAAGATGAGAAAGATAATATGGACAGCGGCACTCTGGTGCCTGGCGATGTTGCTGGTGACGGCTTGTGTGGATGGTAAGATTCCTCCACATGCGAAAGCTTTTATCAATCAGTACTTCCCTCACTCGTCCATCGTTCTTGTAGAGATGGATGATGACGATGATGACGGATTGGAATACAGCGTGTTGCTTAATGACGGTACGAAGGTCGAATTCGACCTACAGGGGAATTGGAAAAGGATAGGACGCAAAAAGACAGGCGTTCCCTCTTCCCTTATTCCTCCTGCTATCAGCCAGTATGTGAAGACTCATTATCCTGAGGATGTCGTTACGAAACTCAGCAAGAAACCATATGGCTTCAAAATAGAACTCTCGAACGATATGGACGTACGCTTTAATCCGAAAGGGCAGTTCATGGAGAAGATAGACTGATGTATCAGAAAACAATAGATTATATGAACAAAAACGAGAAATTTGTAATTACCATCAATCGCGAACTAGGCAGTGGTGGTCGCACAGTGGGTGAAAAACTAGCCGAACGTCTGGGTGTTTCATTCTATGACAAAGCAGTTATCAAGGCTTTGGAAGAGAAATACCATCTCACAGTGGAGGAGATAGAGAAATTAAAAGGGCAAAAGAATAACTGGTGGTCGGATTTTAAGCGGGTGGTCTCTATTGGAGGTGCCTTGAACCAATCTGTCTATTATCAGGTGCCTGTAGGTAGTAAAGCTGAACTGGTGACAACAGCGGAATTGTTCAATGCCGAGACAGAAATCCTAGAGGGTATAGCGGACAATGAGTCATGTGTCATTGCGGGTCGTTGTGGCTTCTTCGTGTTTCGTAATCATCCCAACCATCTGAGTGTTCTTATTCAGGCTTCCTTAGAGCATCGTATCCAGCATATGATGAGAAAGAAAGGACTGTCTCATGAGGATGCAGAGAAAATCATCAAACAGGTAGACAAGATGCGTGAGAACTATGTCAATAAATATACAAATACCTCGCGCTATGATGCTCGTAACTATGATATGGTCATCACTTCAGATGGAAAGACAGAGGAGGAGATTGCTGATCTTATCGTCAGGTATATTGGGTAATCTTTGTATGATATGAACAAGGACGAAAAGTTTATTATCACCATCAACCGTGAGTTGGGTAGTGGCGGCAGGACTGTTGGACGCAAACTTGCCGAGCAGTTGGGCGTAAAGTATTACGACAAAGCTATCATCCAGGGGCTGACCGAGAAATATGGGCTGACAGCTGAAGAGATAGAACAGTTGAAGGCTCAGGAGAAACCGTCATGGTGGGGCGAGTTGCAGGAACATTGTAAATCCTTGCTGAGTTCCAACCGTCAGGAGAAACCCTCTACCAGTGCGATGTTTGAGACAGAACGGAAGATATTGGAAAGACTAGCTCATGAGGAATCCTGTGTGGTGGCTGGTAGAAGCGGTTTCCTGATTTTCCGTGACTATCCCAATAGTTTGAATGTGTTTATCCAGGCATCCACCGAATATCGTATTGAGCGTCTGATGAAGAAACAGGGGATGACCTATGCTGCCGCTCTCGATACTCTCGACATAGTGGATGAGGGACGTGAGACATACCTGAAAAAATATAGTGACCGCTCTCGGTACGATACGCGTAACTATGATATCATGCTCTCAATGGATGGTATGACGGAGGATGATGCCGTAGCCGTCATCATGGAGTATGTCAACAGAAAGAGATAATCGAAGAAGGGATGATAATGGTCATCTCTTCTTTTTGTATAAGTAAGCTACTGCCGCACCTGAGATGTTATGCCATACGCTGAAAATGGCTCCAGGGATGGTGGCGAGTGGATAAGCAGCAAAATGGATGACAGCCAGACTGCTTGCCAGTCCTGAATTTTGCATGCCTACCTCAATGGAGATAGCTCTCTTCTTGGTTTCCGACAGACCGAGCAACCGTCCGAGCAGATAACCGAAAGTCAGTCCACAGAGGTTATGAAGCGCCACCACCACGACAATCAACATTCCTCCTGCGAGAAGTTTATCGGCGTTTGCGGAAATGACGATGGCAACGATGAAAGCGATGACTACGGAGGAGAATGCAGGTAGATAGTCTGTCGCTTTCTCCGTAAATCTTGGCAATACCGTCTTCACGACAAGACCGATAATGATGGGTAGGATGACCACCCAGAGGATACTCAGGAACATGCTTGCCACATCGACATGAATACTCTTTCCTGCCAATGCCCATGTCAGCAAGGGAGTGAGTAGGGGAGCGAGTAGAGTAGAGACGCCTGTCATCCCCACAGAAAGGGCAAGGTCGCCTTTCGCCAGATAGGTGATGACGTTAGAGGCGGTACCGCCAGGGCAACATCCAACGAGAACAACACCAAGTGCTAGTGCCTCTTCAAGCGAGAAAAGTCTTGCCAATCCCCATGCCAATAATGGCATGATGGTAAATTGTGCCAGACAACCGGTGATGACGTCTTTGGGACGGCTGAACACGATGCGGAAGTCCTGTAGGTTCAGTGTCAGTCCCATACCGAACATGACCATTCCCAACAGGTAGTTGATGACCGTTGGACGTACTTGTTGTAGTGCGTCTGGAAAAGATAGTGCCAGCAAGGCAGTTATTAATACCAGCACCCCCATATATTCCGATATGTAATGACAAATCTTTTTTATTAGAAACATGGTGCAAATGTAATCTTTTTTATTGAATACGACAAATAATTATTTATATTTACCGAAAAAAAGGTATCCATAGTAGTTGAAAGAGTTTGGCGGTTAGTTTTTTTTAACAATATGGAAGGTAGTGGGGAAAAAAATATATGTATCTTTGCAATACTAATATCTAAACTAAAATTATACGAAAATAGGAGGTCTTATGAAGAAATTGTTACTTGTGCCTATATTGATAATAGCGTGCCTGTATAGTATGACAATTGGCGCTGAGCCTGTCGGAAAACAACAGGCTCAGCAGATTGCGGCTCAGTTCTTGAGTAAAATATCAATCTCACACAGGGTGCCATCTGCTTCGGAGATGCAGGCAGAGGCAGTATTTAACGAAAAGAATGGTATGGGTATGCCTTATCTTTATGTCGTTCATGCGTCAGAAGATAAGGGCTTCGTGATCGTCAGCGGTGATGACCGCTTTGCTGAGGTATTAGGTTATAGTGACAGTGGCTCGTTTGATGAGAACCTGTTGCCTGACAATATGAAGGCATGGTTGCAAGGCTATATTGAGGAGATGAAGGAGCTGGATGCCAGAGGCTATGCTCCTATGATGACCTCCCGCCGTGCGGCAACGTCATGGCCAGTCATCAAGCCAATGACTACGACGAAGTGGTTCCAGGGGGCTCCATATAATGATTTGCTGCCTACGGATGAGGTCATCGGACACTATCTTGCAGGCTGTATGACGATAGCTACAGCACAGTTGGTGAACTACTGGGCACAAAAGACAGGAAAACCTGCTAAGACATTGAAACCTGTTCCTGCCTATACTACTGAGACATTAAAGATTGCTATAGAGGAATTGCCTGTCACCGAGTTCGACTGGACGAAGATGCGGAATGCGTATGATGAGACATCTGTTGAAGCCGATAAGGCTGAAGTGGCAAAACTCATCAAGTATTGTGCCTATGCCAACCAATCGGACTTCACACCCCTTGTGACTGGCGGAAGGAGTCTCACGATTCCCGAGACACTGATCGAGTATTTTGGGTTCGATAAGACGGCGAATCTTCAGCTCCATGAATTGTATTCACATGATGACTGGACGGCAATGATCTACAACGAACTGAAGAATCAGCGACCTGTCATCTATGGCGCGTCAACGACTGGAATATCGACAGCGGGACATGCCTTTATTATCGACGGTTATGATGGTGATGAGATGTTTCATATCAATTTCGGATGGGGTGGAAAAAATGATGGCTATTACAAACTATCCGTCATGGACTATCATAATAAGGATAACAAGGACGCTCCCGTCTCACCCTCCAGCTTTACCACCGGTCAGGCAGCAGTTTTTGGCGCACAGACAGGTGTCAGCACTCCGGCGGAAATGTTGTTTAGCACCTTAACATGGGGCGTAATGGTAACTGATAATACTGTTACTGCCAATTACACAAATTTAATGGGTATGCTGAACACGTTCGAGATTGGGTTGGCATATATGGACGAGAATGGTACCCTTGAGACCATTGTCACGAGGGAAGAGGAAATACCCGTAGGTTTTGTGTTTAAGGAAATCTCCTGTACCGTGCAACCTACAGACAAAGCACAGGGGACGTATAAGATAGTGCCTATCAGCAGGATCAAAGGAAAGAGCCAGTGGACTGTCGAGAAGCAACATTATGTCTTGGCAACGTTTGATGGTACTAACGTAAAACTGACGGTGTCTGCCCCACAGTTGGAAGCCGTCGACTTCCAGGCTATCGGTTCGAAGAAGGCAACGTTAGACCAGGACATCAGTTTTGTGCTTAGGAACAAAGGCTCAGAATTCCTCAGTAATGTATATCTGTTTGCCAGTACAACGGAAGAAAAAGGAAAAGTACGCTCACATTGTGCCGTAACAGTGGTGGAGAAAGGCAGCCAGCAGGTAGTGCTGCCTTTCAATCCTGACGTGGCAGGGAAGTGGAATGTTTGGGTTGCCACTGATGAGGCTGGTTCCAATGTTATAGGCTCTGCGACATTTGATATCGCGGAATTCAGCAATCCTGTTGTCTTTTTCATAGCTACCAATAAGCCTGCTTCGGTGGAAGACTTAAAGGCAACAATAGGAACTGAACCGATAGAATCTGGAGCTGCTGTTGAACTTAAGTCGATGCTGACGATTACGGCAGCTGAGGCACCTAACTATCATATAGAATGGTATCTCAACGGCAAGAAATTAGATGCCGTCGGCAATGTCATCTCACAAACGGTACTGAACGACTATCAGATTGAGGCCCGCTATGTGGAGAACTTCAAGTTCATTTTCGAGGGGACACCGTTTGTGAAGTATGCCGATGCGAATGGTGTCGTCTATATGGGACCGAACTTCTATAACCATAAATTCGACAAACTGCGTGCCTTCGGCTATAGCGTGGCAAGCTATACGGGCAGTAATGGTAAGAACTATCTGGTGGACAACGCCCCTGACGCCATCCTCATCGTCAAGGACACGCTGACTTCCGATGTGGTGATGACACCCAACTATGAGTTGAACCAGTGTGACCTCGGTGATGTCACCGTGATGCCGCTATGGGACTTTGACAAGCCAGACAGTGTAGCCCGCTTTGATAACTATCAGGAAAAATGCTGTTTCACGAAACCGACATGGTTTGATTCTAACTATATAGATCTGAACATGTCGTGCGATGCCACCAATGGATGGATAGACAATGTGCGAGGCAAACAAAAGGGTTATGCCGATGTAGGAGCAGGAACGAAATTCACACTGCCGGCCCGCTACGGTACCATCTATCGTATGACAACGAAGGAGGAACTCTCTGCCACCACGATAGCCGACAGTACCAGTGCCAGCTTCAGGAAATCGACAGATGCCGCAGGCAACCAGGTGGCTACCTTATTCTATCGCGGGTCAGACAAAGACTCCATCCAGATTGTGGTGGGCGAGGATATTCAGCTGGTATCCATTTCTGCCTCCTATCCGGGTGGTGATAATGTGCTGACGTGGTTGCCGGATACGACGGCGACCGCCAAGGATGAACTTGTTACGGTGGAGAAGACTGGCGAGGCAGGAGGACTGCTCTATGACCTGTCCGACCTGACTATCAACGGCGGATTGAAGGTAGTGACTGGAACGCATCGTGATAGTTGCTCCGTACAGATAGAAGTCCCCAATGAGAAGGATGAGAACAAATACCTGTCGGCGACCTTCCAGATGGATGACGGGTTCTCCTTCGCCCTTAAGAGACTGCTCACACAGATGGTACTAGAGGGAGCCGACAAGTCGGCTAATGTGGAGATCGTCCTCTCCGACGAGTTCGGTACTGAGTTGAAGTCAAAAGTCTATGAGCATCTTCAGACAGATGTCGTGTTCACTGATACGTTGGAGAACCTGGGGAAGACCAAGGAACTGCACATGGAGGGTAAGATCACGCTGAAGATATATGTCTATGGTGCGGCAGACTATTACCGTCTGTACATGCCTATCACGTGTTCCGTAGAGATCTGTGAGGTCATGCGGTTCCCGGAGGGTTACAACTATGCTACTTACAAGGCGAAGAGCGAGATAGACAATGACGGTGCGGCACTGTTGAGTGTCGATGCCTACGAGTTGGTAGGTGTTGATGACGAACATGACTATGTTATCTTGAATCCCATAGAGGAAATTCCGATGGGTGATGTTCTTGTTATTCATTCAGATGTGGCGGGTGCTGTGCATCATATCCCGTTGACAAGAGCCGATGATGCTTATGTGCGTGGCAATAATAGGTTATGGGTTTCCGATGGAACCGTCAAAGGTGGTAAGGATATCTATCGCTTCAGTAAGGAAGGTGACGAGTATGTGTTCCGTTCATCCTCTGCTGATGTGACGTTGCCCCGTGGCGAGATTTATATGAGGTTTCATAGCACGACAAAGAAAGAAGTGTATTATCTCAATGAGAAATCTGTTCCACCACAGACACCTGAGCTCGTTTTCCATGAGAATGAAGACAACAATCCTCTTATAGAACAGTATAGAGGTAGAACGATTAAGAAAGTAGTTCTTGACGGACATAAGTTATATAAGAATCATATGTGGAACACCATTTGCCTGCCCTTCGACATCATTGGTGAGAACATTGATTCAAGCCCGTTGCAAGGGGCGGAAATCCATGAGATGGATCTGACCGACAGTAAAGATTATAAAGCCCCGACAGGCTATGATTTGGAAAGTGGCGTCGTGACGCTCAACTTCAAGTCTGTGCATGCCATAGAACCAGGCAAACCCTATTTCCTGGAATGGAGGACTACGTCGTCAAGTGAGATTGTCAATCCTGAGTTTGACAATGTCACCATCAAGACGACGGAAGCCGCTGAGATGGCTATAACCAGCAACGATGGCAAAGTGCAGTTTGTGGGCACTTATGATCCTGTGATGCTCACAGGCAACAATGCTTCTAATCTTTATGTGGGTACTGATGACAATATCCAT
>JBGUNO010000053.1:0-20155 GCA_045117415.1 Prevotella sp.
CTTTTCACAAACTTTTTTATATAAAAACAAAAAGTTTTCGACTTTTATAACAAATAAACAAAACTCTTATACATTATTAATATATTAATTCATAGCACCCGCTACGAAAAACCATAGCGGACGGCAAAAATATGAATAACGAACACTAAAAACTTTTTTATCCTAATAACAACAAAAAATGGCAAGTGTAAGAACTTGCCATTAAATAAGTTTTATATTCAACTTTTAATCCCTCCTTCCGAAGATACGGAGGAGATAGATAAACAAGTTGATGAAGTCAAGATAAAGGGAGAGGGCTCCCAGCAGGGCGTACTTCTGAGCCTGCTCTCCAGCATCAGGTGCCTGCAGAAGCATCTGCTTGATCTTCTGAGTGTCATAGGCAGTGAGTCCTACGAAAATCAGGACACCTGCATAGCTCAGGATCAGGTCAAAACCAGTACTCTTCACAAAGAACACATTGACCAGTGTGGCAATGATAAGACCAATCAACGCCATCATCAGGTACTTACCCATCGACGAGAGATCCGTCTTGGTAGTATAGCCCACGATAGCCATTGCAGCGAATGTTCCTGCTGTGATAAAGAACACAGTAGCGATAGAGCTGCTGGTATAGGCAAGGAAGATATACGACAGCAAGGCACCATTGATGACCGAATATGCCACGAACATCAAGGTGGCTACTGGCAATGACAGTTTGTTGATTGCCGCACTCACACCAATGACCAGTGCGAACTCAGCGATGATCAGTCCCCAGAACAGGATCTGATTGGTATAGATTGCTTGCAGGACACCCGGGCTGTTTGCTACGCCATAGGCAGTGATACCAGTAATCACCAAAGCCATTGTCATCCATACATACACCTTACGCATCAATACAGGAAATGCAGCAGAGACATCCCATTGTCTTTCCGTTGCTGCATACTCTTTCAATTCATAATCGTTATAATTCATCGTTTTCTCTATTAATATTAAAATCGGGACAAAGATAGTTATTTATTTTCCTTATTATGCAAAAATCTATATTAAAAAAGAATAAAAAGTTGTTGACAAATGATTTATTTCGTATATTTGCCGATGCAGTGTGCAAAGTGCATCAACTGTTAGAACTAAAACTAATATTACCATTATGACTTACAAAGTAATTGACATTGAAGGTGTTGGCGAGATTTATGCCGAGAAACTGATTGCAGCAGGTATCAAGACAGATGCCGAACTATTAGAGAAATGTGCAAAACCTGCTGGTCGCAAAGCGTTAGAGGCAGAGACTGGTATCAGTGGTAAACTGATTCTGAAATGGGCAAACCACTGTGACCTGTATCGTATCAACGGAGTTGGTCCTCAGTTTGCCGAGTTACTGGAATCCGCTGGTGTTGACACTGTCAAGGAGCTCAAGCACCGTGTTGCAGAGAATCTACAGGCGAAGTTAGAGGAGGTGAATGCCCAGAAGAACCTGACCAACCGTGTTCCTGCTGTTGTGGAGATTCAGAAGATGATTGACCAGGCAAAGGAATTGCCTGCTGTCATGGAATATTAGGAATCACAAATGAGACAACGATTATTGACTTTATTGGTTACGGCGCTGTTTTGTGGAGCCGTACATGCACAGAATGCGCTTGTCCATCCTTGGATGAACAAGCGCGTGGCATATTTTGGAGACTCCATTACCGACCCCAAAAACAATGGCTCAAAAGTGAAGTACTGGAACTTTCTGCAAGACTGGTTAGGAATTACCCCATACGTCTATGGCATCAGTGGTCGACAGTGGAATGACATTCCCAACCAGACCGACAAGTTGAAGGCACAGCATGGAGATGAGGTCGACGCCATCATGATCTTCATCGGCACCAACGACTTCAACGATGGAGTGCCCATCGGAGAGTGGTATGACATCCAGGAAGAGGAAGTGATGGCCGGTATTCACGAGCCCAAGCATATTGTCACTAGGAAAAGGATGCATCCCATCATGACAACGGACACCTATAAAGGTCGTATCAATATCGCCTTGGATAAGTTGAAGCGTACCTACCCCACCAAACAGATCATATTGCTCACTCCCATCCATCGTGCCGGTTTCTATGCCAACGACAAGAACTGGCAGCCCACGGAAGACTATTATAATCGTTGTGGAGAACCCCTCCAGCGTTATATCGATGCTGTCAAGGAAGCAGGTAACATATGGGCTGTACCCGTCATCGACCTACATGCCCTTAGTGGACTTCTCCCTCTGATGGACGAACATGTGCAATATTTCAAGGACGGAGCCGTTGACCGTCTGCACCCCAATGACAAAGGGCACGAGCGCATTGCCCGTACCCTCTATTATCAGTTGAGTGTTCTTCCTTGTACGTTCTGATTACTTCTTTGCCGTCGTACACTCATTCACCAAATATACAATACTCATATAAGGGATACCTGTGTTCGTCTCCAGACCAATCTCACAGGTACGGCTATTGCTATATCCCACTTCGATACGATTCTCCTCTATCTGCGGACGCAATTTACGTAGTGCGTATTTGTTCATCTCCGGGAAAGTGAAACCTCTGTCACCGGCAAAGCCGCAACAGCCCACACCCTCAGGCAGGAAGACTTTCGTAGAACACATCCTGGCCAGTGCTACCATATCCTTGTCAACACCCATCTGACGGGTAGAACATGTGAGGTGTATGGCTATAGGACGGTCTATTGGATGGAAGTCTAAACGGTCTACGAGATACTTCATGATAAACTCGGCAGGTTCGTAGAGCTTCATCTTATGCATCACCTTCTTCATGCGATGCAGACAGGGGCTCTGGGCACAGAGCACGGGATACTTGCCCTCCTCCGAGGCTTTCCACAATGCCGTCTCCAACTCAGCACTCTTGCGATCAGCAATATCCAACATACCCTTACTCTCCCATATCTGTCCACAGCACATCTTCTCCATACCTTCAGGGAAGATGACTTCATAGCCAGCCTTCGCCATCAGCTGGATGACTTCGTCGACCAGGTGGTGAATCTTGCCGCCATGCTTTGACTGTCCCATCGTTTGGTTGATGCAACTGGGGAAGTAGACGACTTTCAACGGTGAGTGTTCCTCCTCTTTATGTGGAATACTCTTCTCGATAATGAACTGTGTCAAATCTGATGGTTTCGGTTGACGCTTCTTCTTAGGCATTGCCGTCGTCCACAGAGGCAGTCCCATCTTGTTCATGCCACGGGCTATACTGGTCATCATCGCAGGACCTAGAGTGATATGTCCCAAATGAGCAACATCAAGAACCACACGCAGACCGGACTTGATGCCTGCCATGTGGTTAGCGGCAAACTCACCGATCTTATAGCCCGTAGGACATTCGTTCATGTCCATCTGACGGATCAAGTGTGTCAACTCACCCGTATTGATCTTCATCGGACAGGAGGTAGAACAGAGACCATCGGTGGCACAGGTCTGGTCACCATAGTATTTATACTGCTTCTTCAGTGTTGCCAAACGCTCAGGATTTTCGCCTGTTTTGGTGAGATGACGGATCTCACGCTGCACGGCAATACGCATTCTCGACGACAACGTTAGACCACACGACATACAGTTGACCTCGCAGAAACCGCACTCGATACACTTATTGGCGCGCTTCACCTGCTCTATCGTCTCTTTAGCCGTAGAGAGAGATGGATCCATGAGATATTTCCCACCATCAGGTACCTTGTCAAAATCGTAATCAAGGACAGGCAATGGTTTCAGGCACTTGATGAAGCAATCTGGATCATCATTGAAGATAACCCCTTGGTTGAGCAGTCCGTCGGGGTCGAAGATGGACTTCAACTCCTTCATTACCTCGTATGCCTTGTCACCCCATTCGTATTTCACGAACGGTGCCATGTTACGACCCGTGCCATGCTCAGCCTTCAACGAACCGTCATATCCCTCGACCACCAGTTTCGCCACGTCACGCATCATCTCGGCATAACGAGCCACTTCGTGCTCATCAGCAAAACTCTGATTCAAAATAAAGTGATAGTTGCCCTCAAAAGCGTGACCATAGATACAGGCATCATCATAGCCGTGGTCGGCAATCAGTTTCTGCAGTTTAACAGTAGCCTCCGGCAACGATTCGATTGGGAAGGCGACATCCTCAATCAGACACGATGTACCCACAGGACGTGTACCACCCACGCTGGGGAAAATACCTGAGCGGATCGCCCAATATTTGCCATAGACAGCAGGATCCTCCGTAAACTCGGCAGGGATATAGAGTTTGAAGTGTCCGAGACATTCCTTAATCTTGGCAATCTTCTCTAACAGTTGTTCATGCGTAATACCCTTCGTCTCCGTGAGGATGGCAGTCAGGTTATGGTAGTCACCAGGCTCCACACCCGCTATCTTACCTGCATCCACGTCTTTCTGATACTGCAGGTAGACGGGATCGTCCACCGAACTGAGCGACTTATAGTCGAGCATCTCGGCACTCTTTACCATCAGGTTCTCGGCACTCATCGTTAAGTCTTCCTCGCCAGCCTTCAGTTTCTTCATCGCCACGACAGCCTCACAACTCTCCTTCATCGTCAGGAAATAGACCATCGCTGACGCCTTGAACGGGTAGTCCTTCAGCGTCCTCATCGTCACTTCCGAGAGGAAGGCAAGCGTACCCTCCGAGCCTACCATCGAATGGGCAATGATGTCAAAAGGATCGTCATAGGCAACCAATGGACGCAGGTTGAGACCCGTCACGTTCTTGATCGAATATTTCTTGCTGATGCGGTCGGCGAGTTCCTTGTCGGCACGTACCTTGTCACGAAGTGTTTCTATCTTCTTCAAGAACTCGGGATGACTCTTTCGGAATGCCTCCCTACTCTTCTCATCACCTGTGTCAAGCACCGTCCCGTCAGTCAACACGATCCTCGCACTGACCATCATACGGTCGCTGTTAGCATGAACACCGCAGTTCATACCCGACGCATTGTTGATGACGATACCGCCCACCATCGCAGAACCTATCGAAGCAGGATCTGGCGGGAATACTCTGCCATAGGGCTTCAATATCTCATTGACACGAGCACCCACAACACCAGGCTGCAGTTTAATAGTTTCCTGTCCTTCACCAATCTCATATTTCTCCCAATGCTTCCCTGCCACAATCAGCACAGAATTACTCAAACTCTGTCCCGACAAGGATGTACCTGCTGCACGGAACGTGAAAGGCACCTGGTATTTACGACATACCTCCATGATGTGTGCGATCTCCTCTTCGTTGTCACTGCGGATAACGACCTCTGGAATCTCACGATAAAAACTGGCATCAGTACCCCATCCCAGTCTTCTCAGGTCATCTGTGTAGATACGGTCTGTAGGCAGGAACTGCTTGATGTCATTCAGAAAAGATGTTATATTCATAGGCTTTAGTTTTCCGCAAATATACAAATAAAATTCCAAATAACACCTTATCTATTATAAATAATTAACTAAAGAAATTGATGGCGGTGTGGTGGAAAATTTGTATATTTGCCGTCAGAACTTATAAAATAATCACAAATAACTAAAAAGCCTATGACAGCACTCATATCCGTAATCCCTATTCTGTTACTCATTGTCCTGATGATGGGATTCAAGGTCTCCGGCTACAGGAGCGCCATTGTCACCCTCATCGTGACCATCCTCCTGGCATTGTTTGCCGTTCCCGCAATGGGTATCATTCCAGAGAAGTTTGCTGAAGCCAGTATCTTCGGCATCACCCTATGGTCAGTGGTGGAAGGATTGCTGAAAGCATGTTTCCCTATCATCCTCATCATCATCTGTGCCATCTTCAGTTACAACATCCTTTGTGAGACGAAGGAGATAGAGACCATTAAGACGCAGTTTATCCAGATGACCTCCGACAAGGGGTTGTTGGTATTGCTATTGACATGGGGGCTTGGCGGTGTACTGGAAGGTATGGCAGGCTTCGGCACCGCCGTGGCAATTCCTGCTGCCATCCTTATCGGACTGGGGTTCAAGCCGATGTTCTCTGCCGTCATCTGTCTGGTGGCGAATACCGTTGCCGTAGGCTTCGGAGCCGTCGGTCTGCCTGCCACGACACTTGCCAACCAAGTGGCGGCAAGCGGAACAGCGACCCCTGAGGAACTCTGCGAGGTGGCTACCTTTATCATATTACAACTCTCGCTGATGTTCTACATCACGCCGTTCCTCATCCTGATGATGACTGACAAGACGAAGATTATCAAGAATATCACCATTGCCCTCTTCGTGGGAACCTGTTCCATCATCGTACAGTTCTGCTGTGCCCACTTCATCGGCCCGGAGACTCCTGCCATCCTCGGATCGGTAGCCGCCATCGCAGCCATGTTGTTGTATAACAAACTCTTCATTCACGATGAGAACCCTGCCGATGAGGTTATCGTTGAGAAGAAAAAGTTCGGTACTGCCAAAACGCTCAAGGCTTGGAGCGTCTATGGTCTGATTATCTTCTTCATCCTTATCTCCAGCAAGATTGTGCCCCCCATTAACGAACTGTTGAACCAGACACTGGTCACCAAGTTCGAACTGCCCGTCATTGGCAACACCTTTAAATTCGGCTGGCTGTCGAATGCGGGTCTGATGATCTTCCTCGGTGCTGTCATCGGCGGATTGATCCAAGGTATGAGTTTCGGCAAACTAATGAAGTTACTCGCCAAGACGACCCTCAACCTGCAAAAGACGGTCGTTACCATCTGCTGCCTCGTGGCGATGGCGATGCTGATGAACAACACAGGTATGACCAATGATATCGCCAAAGGACTGGTATTACTCACAGGCGCTGCCTTCCCATTCTTTGCACCACTCATTGGTAGTATCGGTACCTTCGTAACGGGTAGTGCCACTAACGCCAATATCCTCTTCGGAAAACTGCAAGCCACTGCTGCCAGTGACTTAGGACTCGTCAATCAGAGTACATTCTTCGGTGTTAGCGGTAATGAGACGAACTGGCTCGCCGCCGCCAACTGTGCCGGTTCTGAAGGTGGTAAACTCCTCTCACCACAAAGTATTGCTATCGCTACTGCTGCCTGTGACATGGAGGGACAGGACGGTGACATCATGCGTAAGACGATGCCATTCGCCATCTTCTGGATACTGATGAATGGTTTGATGGTGTTCCTCGGGCTGCATGTGATTTAAGGGTTTAGCGGTTAGCGGTTAAAGTTTAGAGTATAAAATTATGAAAATAGGATTATTCATTCCATGCTATGTGGATGCCGTCTATCCGGAGGTGGGAGTCGCAACGTATAAGTTGCTGAAACACTTAGGACTGGATGTCACTTATCCGCAGAAACAGACCTGTTGCGGACAGCCGATGGCGAACGCAGGATTCGAGAAACAGGCTATTCCCTTAGCCGAGAGGTTTGAGGATCTCTTCAGGGATTTTGACTATGTCGTGGCGCCCAGTGTCAGTTGTACTGCCTTCATCCGCATCAACTACCCCCGCCTTCTTAACCATGAGTGTGAGACGGCAAAGAAATGTATGGATGTTGTGGAGTTCCTGCATGATGTTGTGATGGTAGATCGTCGCCTCGGCACCTTCCCCCATAAGGTCAGTCTTCATAACTCCTGTCACGGTGTCCGTGAGTTAGGACTCTCCTCCCCTTCCGAGGAACATATTACGCCCTTCAATAAGATCAAGGACCTCTTGCAACTCGTCGATGGCATACAGGTGGTAGAGCCTGAGCGCCCAGATGAGTGCTGTGGTTTCGGTGGTATGTTCTCTGTGGAGGAGACCGCCATCTCCGCCCAGATGGGAAAGGACAAGGTAGAGCGTCATATCAAGACGGGAGCCGAATATGTGACGGGGCCCGACTGCTCATGCCTCATGCACATGGCTGGTGTTGCTAAGAAACAAGGTCTTAACATCCAGTTCAAGCACGTCGTCGAGATTCTCGCCGCAGGACTATAAAATGTCATACCGCAATACCGTTATACCGTCATACCGCAATTCCGTTATACTGAAAAAAGAAAATTATGTCAACACAACATAGTAAAGCAGCCAAGGAGTTCTTGAAGAACCAACAATATGCCCACTGGCACGATGCCACTTTCTGGGCAGTACGCACCAAGCGTGACAATATGGCTTATGGACTCGACGAGTGGGAACAGTTGCGCGAGAAGGCAAGTGCTATCAAGCGTCATACCATCACCCATCTGGATGAGTATCTCGACCAGTTTGCCACCAATGCCGAGAAAAACGGTGTGGAAGTACACTGGGCAAAGGATGCCAAAGAGTTCAATGAGATCGTCTATGGCATCCTCAAGAACCACGACGTGAAGAAGATGGTGAAGTCAAAGTCGATGCTCACAGAGGAGTGTGAGATGAATCCCTATCTGGAAGAACGTGGAATTGAGGTCGTCGAGACCGACCTCGGTGAGCGTATCATCCAGTTGAAAGGACAGAAACCCTCGCATATCGTGATGCCTGCCATCCATCTGAACCACGACGATGTAGGCGAACTCTTTGAGGAGAAACTCGGTAGTGAGAAAGGCAATCATAATCCCACGTATCTGACCTACTGTGCCCGTCTGAGTCTGCGTAATGAGTTCCTGACGGCAGACGCAGGAATGACGGGTGCCAACTTCGGTATTGCCGAGACGGGTGATATCGTGGTATGCACCAACGAGGGCAACGCCGACATGTCGACCTCTTGTCCCAAACTGCATATCGTTGCCATCGGACTCGAGAAAGTCATTCCTAACTACGAGTGCCTTGCCGTCTTCCAACGGATGCTCTGTCGTGCAGGCACGGGTCAGCCAACGACCACCTATACCAGTCATTTCCGCAAGGCACGTCCCACGGCACACAAGATGCATATTGTCTTGGTGGATAATGGACGCTCGGAGTGGATAGGCAACCCGGAACACTGGGAGTCACTGAAATGTATCCGTTGCGGTTCTTGTATGAATACCTGTCCTGTCTATCGTCGTTCTGGTGGTTATAGCTATAGTTATTTCATCCCCGGACCTATCGGCATCAACCTCGGTATGCTTCGGGATACACAGAAACATAGTGGTAACGTCTCGGCATGTACGCTCTGCCTGAGTTGTCAGACAGTCTGTCCTGTGAAGGTCAACCTTGGCGACCAGATCTATCTCTGGCGTCAGCAACTCGATTCATTCGGCACTGCTAATCCTCAGAAGAAACTGATGTGCAAGGGAATGTCGATGCTCTATGGCAGTCCAGGACTTTATAACTTTGGAACAGGACTCGCCCACTGGGCGAATCTCATCCCCTCTCCACTCATGAACTGCGGTCTCAACCCATGGGCAGAAGGACACGACATGATGAAATTCCCGAAGAAACCGTTCCACGAAATGATTAAAGACATTGAACGTTGAACATTGAATATTGAACGTTATGAGCAGCAAAGAAGATATATTGAAGAGATACAGGGCGAATGTCAGAGAGAAGTTTGACATGCCCGACCTGAGTGACATCAAGGCTATTACCTATGCTGACCCGTTGGTACAGTTCATTGCGATGAGTGAGAGTGTAGGCGGACATGTCATCGAGGTAAAAGGCGACCGCACCGTCGACAGCCTCATCCGTGAGATTTATCCCGATGCCAAGGAGATTGCCTCCAATCTTCCCGAGGTGACCATTGCCACTCGCAACCCAGATACTGTCGGACGAGCACGCGACTTGAACGGCACGGATGTGGGCGTTATCCGTGGTATGTTTGGGGTGGCTGAGAACGGCTGTGTCTGGATTCCCCAGCAGATGAAGGAGAAAGCCGTCTGTTTCATCTCCGAGAACCTCGTCATCCTGTTGCCGAAACACGAGATTGTGAATAACATGCACGAGGCATACAAGCGCATAGAGTTCGACAAGGAATATGATGGCTATGGCACTTTCATCAGCGGTCCCTCCAAAACGGCAGACATCGCTCAAGTTTTAGTGATGGGAGCCCAAGCCGCCCGAAGCGTCACCATCCTGTTGATGCCCTAACGATAGATGAAATAAGTTCCGCCGTCACTATGCGCATACTTACGCAATAGTTCCTGAATGAAGCGGGCATTTTCCGCAACCCGATTTTCCTGTCCGTCATAACCATTGATCAGCACCACCAGATGGCGTGTGCTGATTGTTATTTTCGTACGTTCATGGTCACTGGTAGGAGTGCCCACTCCGCCCTCTGCATCGCGATAGACAGGCAGTCCATGAATATTTATCATTCCACGACCGATACCTTCATAAGGTTCTCCCTCCTTGCCAACGCCCAAGGTTAGCGTGTCGCCCACAAACTTGTCGGCATCAAAGCCGCCAATACTATAGCCATAAGCAATAGAAGCCAGATTGATAAGGTCTACCAAAGTATCTATCTGATACAGTTCCTTACCCTGCAGCATCCTTCGTATCAAGGCTTCCGAGGCAGGACGATAGCGCGAGGGATCTTTTCCACAAGCTTTATATACTCTTCGTGTGGCAGCGATTCCACTTAGTTCCTTCAGCGACTCTGTCGTCAACTCCCTGCGAAAACGCTCCTCCATCTCATGAATCTCATCCCATAAGGCCTGCGAGAATGGCGTGTTCTCGACCTCCGCATCGACACATGCCCCCACGAAACCAGGACAAACCGACTCTATCTCCTCAGATACGATAATCCTCATAGCCTTCATGGATATTAATAGACACGGGGACCAAAGATAGTAGTACCAATACGTACCATCGTACTCCCCTCCTCTACAGCGATCTTATAGTCATGACTCATCCCCCAGGAACGCTCACAGAACGATGGCTCATCAGCAAAATACTGCGATTTCACCTCATCAAAGAGTTCTCTGGCAATCCTGAACTCTGAACGGATCTGTGCCTCATCATCTACATACGATGCCATCATCATCAGACCACAGATACGGACATGTCTCAGTTCCTTCCATGCGCCATCTGCCAGTAATTGCCTACAAGCATCTGGGGTCAGTCCGTACTTTGTCTCTTCCTCTGCGATATGTAGTTCCAGCAGGACGTCAATAACACGCTCATTTTTAGCGGCTTGCTTATCAATCTCTTTTAAAAGCTTGAACGAGTCAACAGCTTCTATCATGGTAATATAAGGAGCGATATACTTCACCTTATTCGTCTGCAGATGACCTATAAAATGCCAGTGTATATCCCTGGGTAATGTCTCCACCTTCTGACGCAATTCCTGTTCATGGCTTTCCCCGAAGACACGCTGTCCCTCCTGATAGGCTGCCTCTATATACTCGTTGGGGTGATATTTACTAATTGCCACAAGGCGGACACCCTGTGGCAAATCAGCTAGAACCTGTCTTAAATTCCCTTTGACGTCGTAGTCCATCATCTATCCTCTGGTTTGTCGTCCTGACTGTTCTTTGCGTATTCAAAGACATCCATGAGGGTCGTCTCAGTAACACTGGCGATGACATAGTCAATCATCGTACCGCCCATCACTTCCTCAATATTGTTGACAGCACCTTTCAACGTAGCGGCATGGACGAGATAGTTGACACTGCTGCGCTTCTCCTTCTCTGTCTTCTCATCGATAGTGATAAACTGCAGTTTTGCCTTATACCATCGGTCAGCAGAAGGATCATCACTAAAGAATATTTCCTTGTATGGAGCGATCTTGATATCCTTGACGGTAAACTCGCCACTGATATAGCTGGACATTTCCTCCATGATACGCTTCTCTGCCTCAGTGAAACTAAGGGCGTCCACAGTATATGTCTCATTGACTTTCTTCTGCAAGCCATCCTCCATCACTTTCTCGTAGGCTATTTTGCACTCAAACCATATTGCTGTTCTTGATCTCATCTTGTTATATATTTATTCCGATATTCTGTTATTTCTGAATTCCCAGCCTGTTGGAGCCTCCCAATGCATTCTTCTTCTGTTCTGTGAGACGCTCGATAATCTCTGTGGCAATCACCTGACTGCGAGAAGGATCCAATGCAGACTCTGCGGCTATCTCATCTTGTGCCTTCATCAACTCAGCCGCCGTTGACTCACTCTGTGACATGAAATTCTTCTCTGTCACATTCATGTGGTCCTTATTATATATTTTAGAGAGGATCTTATCAGCGGCGGCAGAGTAACGCTTACGGAAGATAGCCTCAGCCTTTGCCTGATATTCCTCTTGTGATTTTTGCTCAACAGAGACAAGAGAGTCTCCATCACTCATCACGCCCAGTTCCTCTGGACTAAAACCATCGTCTATCAGATCATCCGTCGCCTGTCGGGGAGCCGGTTTGACGAACTCCACCGGGTTACTCTCCGGCATCATATCAAAATAGAGGGCGATGACCAGTCCTGCAATGGCAATGGCAATGATTCCCGATATCAACGAACGGAAGGTGTTTCGTCTGCGGTTGATACTGTTAAGCATATCTTTCGGCGTGTTGAAACGATCCTCTGGAGCCTCGCTGACAGCTTTCTTCACCACGTTACGAAGTTCCAGGGGCATGTCCGCCTGGTCGAAGATTCTCTGCAACAAACGACCGACAGAATAAATGTCACAACGGTTGTCGACAGTTCCATTATTCATCACCTCAGGTGCCACAAACTCCTCCATGCCGCCATGATACAGCTGCGAGGGATTGCTCATGGAGAGATAATGAGATCCCACATGCGTCAGCAACACAGCATTATCACCTTTCCGCAGGAAGATTGTTTCAGGAGAATAGCACACACCATACACGCCCTGCTCATGCAAATAAGCCACTGCCTCCAACAGCTGGCGAGTGAAGTCCTCGATGAAATGTGGCTCAGCCACAATGGCTGGAGATTCGTTAAGAACATGTTTCAGGGGTTGATATTGACCTTGTTCCATCTCCAGGCGAACAATATCTTTTCCTTCTGTCTGAGGTCTGAAATGCAGGATATGCTGATTCGTGAGCGACGCATTCTGCTCACATTCCTTCCTCAGAGCCTCACAAAACTTGATATTGTTATTCAGTTCTGGAGCGATGTCCACGACACTACGATACTTTCCGTCAATCTGTTGACGATAATAATCACCAATCGGCAGGCGGGTCTTATTGAGTTTTCCGTCCTTACGTGATGCCAAGAGTTCTTCGTAATTCATAAATCAGTTTGTTTGGATGCGCAAAAGTAAGCATTTTATTTGAAAAAGGAAAATAATATCACATCTTTCATGTTTAATTTTTATTTTTTTCGTACCTTTGCACACGATTTACGTAAATTAGATTACAATGCCGGAAATATCTGTTCGCGGACTGGAGATGCCCGAGTCACCGATTCGGAAACTCGCACCACTTGCCGCTGCTGCGAAGAAAAAGGGTACCAAAGTGTACCACCTGAACATCGGACAGCCTGACCTGCCAACGCCCAAGGTGGGACTGGATGCCTTGAAGCAAATTGACCGAACCATCTTGGAATATTCCCCTTCACAGGGTTACCTGAGCTATCGGGAGAAACTGGTCAGCTATTATGCAAAATATAATATCAATGTTACTGCCGACGATATCATCATCACGTCAGGAGGTAGTGAGGCGGTTTTGTTTGCCTTCCTCTCCTGTCTGAACCCTGGTGATGAGATCATCGTACCAGAACCTGCCTATGCCAACTATATGGCATTTGCCATCTCTGCAGGAGCGAAGATACGTACTATTGCCACCACGATTGAAGAGGGCTTCTCCTTGCCAAAGGTAGAGAAATTTGAGGAGCTCATCAATGACCGCACCCGTGCCATTATGATCTGCAACCCCAATAACCCGACAGGTTATCTCTATACCCGTCGTGAGATGCAGCAGATCCGTGACCTGGTAAAGAAATACGACCTGTATCTCTTCTCCGACGAGGTTTATCGTGAGTATATCTATACAGGATCTCCCTATATCTCTGCCTGTCATCTGGAAGGCATCGAGCAGAATGTCATCCTCATCGACTCTGTGTCGAAGCGCTATAGTGAGTGTGGCATCCGTGTCGGAGCCCTTATCACGAAGAACGCCGAAGTCCGCAAGGCGGTGATGAAGTTCTGTCAGGCTCGTCTGTCTCCTCCCTTAATCGGACAGATCGTCGCTGAGGCGTCACTGGATGCTCCAGAGGAATATTATCGTGATGTCTACGACGAGTATGTGGAGCGTAGGAAGTGCCTGATTGACGGACTGAACCGTATTCCCGGCGTCTACTCACCCATCCCCATGGGAGCCTTCTATACAGTTGCCAAATTACCTGTTGACGATGCGGAGAAATTCTGTCGCTGGTGTCTTGCCGATTTTGAGTATGAGGGTGAGACCGTGATGATGGCTCCTGCCGCTGGTTTCTATACCACCCCAGGGGCAGGCATCAACCAGGTCCGTATCGCCTATGTCCTGAAAAAGGAAGACCTTGAGCGTGCGCTCGTCGTACTGCAGAAAGCACTGGAGTCTTACCCAGGAAGAGTGGAATAGTTCCTATAGTCCTATAGTCCCTATAGTTCCTATAGTTCATGAACTTCCCATTATTCATAGCTAAGAGAATCTATTCCGATCAAGGTGACCATCGTAAGGTGAGCCGCCCCGCTATTCGAATAGCCACTATCGGTGTGGCTATCGGACTTGCCGTGATGATTATCACGGTGAGCGTGGTGATGGGGTTCAAGCATACCATCCGTGACAAGGTAGTGGGGTTCGGTAGCCATATCCAAGTAGAGAGTTTCATCGCCTCCCAATCCGCGACGCCCTATCCTGTCTGCATTGACGACTCTTTAAGAAACGTACTGCAGCATATTGAGGGGATCCGTCATGTGGGTCGTTATGCGCTGACACAAGGTATTCTCAAAACGGACAATGATTTCCTCGGTGTTGTCTTCAAGGGTATCGGAGAGGATTATGACACCCATTTCCTGCAGCAGAATCTCATAGAGGGAAAGATGCCACAGTTCTCCTCCACGAAAAGTTCGTATCAGTTGCTTATCTCCAAAAGAATCGCTGATAAACTCGGACTGAAGGTTGGCGACCGTGTCTTTGCCTATTTTATCGATTATAATAATGTCAGAGCCCGTAAGTTTACAGTCGCTGCCATCTATGAGACCAATATGACTCAGTTTGATGAGGCACTGTGCTTCACCGACCTGCCCATCCCAGTGAAACTCAACAACTGGGAGAAAGACCAGTGCAGTGGTGCTGAATTACTCGTGAAGGACTTCAACCAGCTACAGGCTACTTCCAATCTGGTGGTAGAGAAAGTCAACCGTCATACAGACAGTCATGGAGAGATACTGACCTCCCATACCGTTCAGGAGACATACCCGCAGATCTTCTCCTGGTTGTCACTGCTCGACATCAATGTATGGATTATCCTGGTCTTGATGGTCTTCGTCGCAGGATTCACGATGATCAGCGGTCTGCTCATCATCATCCTGGAACGGACTCAGATGATCGGAATCCTGAAAGCACTGGGTGCCCGTAACAAGAGTGTACGCCACATGTTCCTGTGGTTTGCCACCTTTATCATCGGACAAGGGATGCTATGGGGAAATATCATTGGTATCGGCTTTATCCTGATACAGCAACATACAGGATTCGTCCAGCTAGACCCCGCCAACTATTATGTCACGACAGCCACGATGGAGTTGAGCGTCCCTCTCATCCTACTACTCAATGTGGCGACACTCCTCGTCACCCTCTTCGTCCTGATAGCTCCCTCATTCCTCGTTTCCCGTATTCATCCGTCAAAATCAATGCGATATGAATAAATAACAAAAATTATTTGTATCTTTGCATGTGAAATGGCGAAACAAGACATTCAGACACTCGACACGAAAAACCAAGAATGGCAGCAGGCACTGCAGGTCATTCAATATACCCGTCGCTCACTCTTCCTGACAGGAAAGGCAGGCACGGGAAAGTCGACGTTTCTACGTTATGTGGCACAGCACACCAAGAAGAAATATGTGATCCTCGCCCCGACGGGCATTGCTGCCATCAATGCCGGAGGACAGACACTGCACTCGTTCTTCAAACTGCCCTTCCACCCCTTACTGCCCAACGACTCACGCTATAACATCCGGAATATACGGAAGACTCTGAAGTACAGTGGTGACACCACAAAGCTGTTGCGAGAACTGGAACTCATCATTATTGATGAGATATCAATGGTGAGAGCAGACATCATCGACTTCATCGACAAAGTACTGCGTATCTACTGTCGTAACATGCGAGAGCCTTTCGGGGGCAAGCAACTGTTACTGGTGGGAGACATCTTCCAGTTGGAGCCTGTCATCAAGGAAGACGAATGGCGGTTGATGCAGCCATTCTATGCCTCCGCCTATTTCTTCTCCGCCAAGGTATGGCAAGAGATGGAACTGGTGAGCATCGAGCTGCGGAAGGTGTACCGCCAGAGTGACGCCCGTTTCATCGGACTACTTGACCGCATCCGTCAGAACCAGACGACCGCAGAGGACTTAAGGGCTATCAACGAACGATTGGACGCCACACCAAAAAAAGGGAAAAAGGAGGGAGCTCTTGCCATTACCCTCGCCACCAGGCGGGACACCGTAGATTATATCAACGACCAGAAGCTAAGAGAGTTAGAGGGTGACCCATCAGTGTTCGATGGCGTGATTAAAGGGGAGTTCCCCGAGACCTCCCTGCCTGCACCCATGGAACTGGAGGTCAAACCTGGCGCACAGGTCATCTTCATCAAGAACGACAAGGAGAGACGCTGGGTAAACGGCACCTTGGGGGTCGTGATATATATCGATGAAGGAGATGGTATCATCACGGTGGTTGACGAGGACGGACATGAACATGACGTGGAACGGGAGACCTGGGAGAACATGCGGTATACGTTCAATGAGAAAGAACAGAAAATAGAGGAAGAGCTGTTGGGTACTTTCGTCCAGTTCCCTCTCCGCCTAGCCTGGGCGATTACAATACATAAGAGTCAGGGACTGACTTTCCGTCAGGTGAGGATTGACTTCTCCGGAGGTGGTGCCTTTGCCGGTGGACAGACCTATGTCGCACTGAGCCGTTGTACCTCTTTGGAGGGTATCACCCTGACTGAGCCTATCCGTCAGAGTGACATCTTCGTCAGGGCGGAGGTCGTCAGTTTCGCCCAACGCTATAATAACGGACAACTCATCCAACAGGCGATCTACGAGAGTAAGGCTGACAAGGAATACCACGAGGCTGTGGAGGCTTTCGATCGTCAGGACTTCGATGCCTTCCTGCAACATTTCTTCGTGGCGATCCATAGTCGTTATGACATTGAGAAACCTGCTGCCAAGCGTCTGATACGCAAGAAGCTGGGAGTCATCACTCAACTGCAACAGGAGAAGAAGGAGTTACGTGAGGAGATGAAACGGAAAGAGGAGACGTTGAAGCGCCTTGCCGTGGAGTATGTCATTCTCGGCAAGGAGTGTGAGAAGGAACATATGCCCGAGGCGGCAATCCGTAATTACGAGAAAGCACTGGAGCTCTATCCGGATGCGACAGAAGCGAAAAGAAGGATCAAGAAACTAAAGGATAAAGATAAAGGTTAAAGATATGATGATATTTCCTATTGCTAAAGTCAATCTGGGTCTGAATGTCGTGGAACGCAGACCAGACGGTTACCATAACCTGCAGACAGTATTCTACCCCGTCCCCATCAAGGATGCCCTGGAGGTATTCCCGATGGCGGAAGACTTCCCTTCTGTCGTTGACTGTGATATCAAAGTGACGAATATCCACGTGGAGGGTGACGAGCAACGTAACCTGGTAGTACGTGCCTATCATTTGCTGAAAAATGACTTCCCTTCCCTGCCCCGTCTGCATGCCCATCTGTATAAGGGTATCCCCACACAGGCTGGTATGGGAGGAGGCTCCAGCGACGCCTCTGCCATGCTCCTGTTACTGAACGAGCAGTTTCAGCTAGGACTGACAGAGCAGCGACTCATCGACTATGCCGCACAGTTAGGTGCCGACTGTCCTATCTTCATCATGAACCGCCCTGCCTATGCGGAGGGGATTGGAGAACGACTGACCCCCATCGACCTCAACCTGAAAGGCTGGCATATGGCAGTGGTACGTCCAGACATCCCCGTACCCACCAAGGAGGCATTCGCACATATCACCCCACAGATGCCATCGAAATGCTGCAAGGAGATTGTCATGCAACCTGTGGAGATATGGAGAGAAGAACTGGTGAATGATTTCGAGCAGAGCGTCTTTGCCGCTCATCCCGAACTCGCCGATATCAAAGAGCGACTCTATCAACTCGGAGCCACCTATGCCGCCATGAGTGGCAGCGGCAGTGCCCTTTTCGGGTTGTTCAGCCGCCCCATTGCCTTAGAGTCCTACTTCCCCGACATGTTTACGTCATGTCTTGAGTTATAGCACCTCACAAGGGGTCCCCTTGTGAGGCTACTTGAGGTGCCAAATTGGCATCTCAAGATTTCAGAGTGAGATAACTCCATCATAAAATCGTCTCCTTCAAAACGATTTATATTTCTTCTAACACTTCTTTTCAATTGTGAAGTTTCCACTCCATACAACTCTGCCAAATCGCGATCCAGCATGACACGCTGCCCACGAATCTCATAGATTTTGTTTTTTATCTGCTCTAAATTCTGTTCCATAACACCTGCAAAGTTACGAAACAGAAAGGAGACCGATTTTCAAATATCTCTCAATTATTATCGTTTTTGGTGTCATATTCCGATATGATACGGCGGAAATAAGCCTTGTCGTCCTCACCATCATCTGTGGGATTGAAATCATCGACAAACCAGTCACCACGTTCAAAGCGGAGGGCGATAGTTGTTTCATTATCACTGAAGTTATGGATGACAAGATCAACGAGAGCCGTAGAGTCAGTAATATTATAGACTTTTGCCACCTTGCAACTCCAATCATCAGAAAAGTCCTGTCCGCAGACCCAATGGTCGTAGTCAAACAAGACGTCATCCGTCTTATCACAGATATCTAGAGCCTGCTTCATCAATGCATAATATTGCTGAGAGCAGAACGCACTGTCACGATTGAAAGGGCTGTGAATATAATCCACCCGATTTCCCTCGGCATCATAAGTTGATTTACCAACTCCCTGATAGATCGTGGCAATACGTTGACGGATATAGGTCTCAGAGTGCTTATCTTGCCCATAGGCTGTCAGTGCCACTACCAGTAGGACTATAGTCATTATCATCCTCGATATTATTTTCATACTCGTATCGTTTTATTTAGTTCATACTTCTTATATCGTTTATGTCACTCATCTGTCCCTTGACACATTTGCGGAAACAAAACTATATAAATCAAATTTTATCCGTATAGAATAATACGAGACAGGGACCAGTCCCTAGTGTTCCCCTGTTTTAATACATCAATTTGTGCTCTTTCAAACATAACTAATTGATTTTCTGCGGTAAAGATACGCAAAATTCTCAAATCTTCCAAACAAAATTCTCAAATCTTCTAAAAAAAAAAAGCCCAAGCATTTCGCTCAGGCTTCTTTCTCTGACCTTAGTTTTTAAACTCTTAAACCGTTAACCTCCTTAAACTGACTTTAAACTTTACAGTCCCTCCTCCCTCTTACATCTGTCAGGAACCTGGTACATGACACACCCCATTCGTGATGACCAGGCGCTTTTCTTAACGAGACAGGGACCAGTCCCTGATGTTCCTTGGTGTAAAGCTCGCCCGTTGTTTATCTGTCTATTCCTACATCAAACCACAACCTACACGAGATTATCGGTATGGTGCAGGAGTTGTTTATCTGTCTATTCCTACATCAAACCACAACTTTACTGGAGAAAGAAAGATCTTTCCTGTGTTGTTTATCTGTCTATTCCTACATCAAACCACAACCTCTGGAGGGTATTGGTGACTGGATCAAGGGTTGTTTATCTGTCTATTCCTACATCAAACCACAACGGGGAGTGATGGAATATGTGGTCGGAGGCAGTTGTTTATCTGTCTATTCCTACATCAAACCACAACCTTTAACCATTTACACATGGCTACACAATTGTTGTTTATCTGTCTATTCCTACATCAAACCACAACTAGAAAGGGTTGAAGAACAAAACAACAAAGTTGTTTATCTGTCTATTCCTACATCAAACCACAACGAGGAAGTAGCGGGCGACGAGGAAGATGAGGTTGTTTATCTGTCTATTCCTACATCAAACCACAACTGAACCACGTCAAAATCATCCGCCGTGGGCGTTGTTTATCTGTCTATTCCTACATCAAACCACAACCCCTGATGCTCAT
>JBGUNO010000054.1:0-61432 GCA_045117415.1 Prevotella sp.
GATGGCTATACTGGAGAGCAATACCATCAGTACCACAGCCACCACATCCTCCACGATGAGGATGCTGGTCGCTCCCTTGACGAAACGTTCCTTTCTCAAACCTGCCTCGTCAATGGCCTTCATCACGATAGTGGTGCTCGACATACAAAGCATGCCCGCCAGAAACAGGGAGTTGACCATATCAAAATTAGCATCCACTCCCACGAGGTAGCCAAAGAGCATCATACCACCGATGATTGTCAACGCACCTATTGCTGCCACCTTGCCGCTGCTTATGAGATTCTTAAGGCGGAACTCCAGACCAATGCAGAACAATACAAACAGCACGCCGATGTCGCCCCATGACTTCACATTGTCTGCATTCACAAAGGTCTCGCCAAAGAGATACGGACCAACCAAGACACCAGCAACGATATAACCCAATACAACTGGCTGCTTTAACAACTTAAACAGAATACTGACTACAGCTGCTGTAATCATCAAAATGTATAAATCTTGTACCATAAATTATTAATTATTTCGCATATCATATTATCCGGATCTACATTCAATTCATTCGCATGCTCACATTGCCTTTAGGTGTTACACATATATCTATAGTCATCGGATTGGATAGCATTGAATACAAAGTTAGCAATTTCTCTCAATAAAAATCACGGCTCATGTCCTAAGCCGTGATTTTTGCAGATTTTGATATTTTTTTGCATATTTTGGTGAATTGGAACTATTATTTGATCCGCTTATAGAAAGCACGAAGTGCACCTTGGTTGACTCCCCTACCCGACAGTTTGTCAAGTTCCCTTCGTGCGGCATCATTTCTTCCTAAACGGATAAGGACATCAATATACGACAAATGATAGTCGGTATTATTAGGGTCCCTTTTGGTTGCCTCTTCCCAATCATAGAGAGCAGCCTCATAGCGTTGCATTTCTGTTTCTAAAGACGCACGAGCCACATAGCCAGCGACGGAGTCCGGGTGTTGCTCCACCACAATGTTCAATAGGTCGAGCGCATCATTACGTTTTCCCATCAACTGATACACATACGACAATCCCAGTCGCGCCTCCATATGAGTCGGTTTCTCTAGCAAGATATCGTTGTAGTCGTTCTTCGCCAAGTCGTAACGGCGAAGATGGATATAAGCATAGGCACGATAGAACAAGGCTGTGAGATTCTTCTCGTTATTCCGTAGGATCAGTTTACACTCATCAATCGCAAACTCCCACTGCTGCAACTCCAGATTGACTGCTGCCTTTCTCAGATGAAGGTCAACACTATACGGAGACTGTGCAATCTGTTGATTGAGAACATTCAACGAGTCACGCCACTGCTGGTTGGTCTGTGCCAACACTGTCTGTTGCTGAGTCACAGCAACAGACAGGATAAGCAGCATCAAGCCTTTTTGATATAGTCTACGATCCATGCACCTACTTCTTTGGTACCATATTTAGCACCACCTTCCACCTGTATTTCAGGAGTACGGACATTGGCATCAAGGGAAGCATTCACAGCCTCACGAATCAAAGCGCCCTCTTCCTTCAGGTCAAAATGTTCCAGCAGCATCGCTGCGGAGAGAATCTCAGCAAGCGGATTGGCAATATTCTGTCCTGCAGCCTGTGGCCATGAGCCATGAACTGGTTCGAACAACGGGGTGTGCTCACCTAAAGATGATGAAGGCTGCAAGCCCATAGAACCTGTGATACAGGAAGTCTCATCAGTGAGGATATCACCAAACGTATTCTCTGTCACGATGACATCAAAGAAACGAGGCTCTGTCAACACACGCATAGAGGCATTGTCGATAAACATATAGTCCGTATTCACATCAGGATACTGTGACTCCATCTCCTTGGCAATCTGACGCCACAGACGACTGCTGGCAAGCACATTCGCCTTATCGACTACTGTCAGGTGCTTCTTACGCTTCTGTGCTGTCTCAAAGGCTACCTTCAGGATACGCTCGATCTCCGGACGAGTATAGATATCCGTGTCGTATGCCTTGTCATTGTCCTGATATTTCTCACCGAAATACATACCACCAGTCAGTTCACGGATAACTACGAAATCGGCACCTTTCAATAACTCATCTTTCAATGGAGACTTATGCAACAGACAATCAAAGGTAGCAACAGGACGTACGTTGGCAAACAGTCCCAATTTCTTACGCATGGCAAGCAGTCCCTGTTCAGGACGAACTTTCGCTGTGGGATTATTATCAAAACGGAGGTCACCAACAGCAGCAAACAATACAGCATCGGCACGCATACAGACATCATGAGTGGCATCGGGATACGGATCACCTACTGCATCAATAGCATGAGCACCACAGAGCGCTTCCTCATAGCTAAAGTCATGTCCAAACTTCTCGGCAATAGCATTCATGACTGCTACGCCCTGTTTCATAATCTCTGGTCCTATTCCGTCACCAGGGAGAACGGCAATTTTCAGTTTCATATACTTAACTATTTAATTATTTGATTTTCTTGTTTTCTTCCACTTCAGTTTAGGGATTTTGATGACCTGTCCTTCCTTCAGTTCCGTTTGAGGCTTCATATCATTGTACACCTCTATATAACACGACATCCCTTCACCCAATTCTCGACGAGCGATACGAGACAAAGTCTCTCCTTTACGGACTTTAACCTCATGGTCGGTTCCAACGATATGATAAGCACCAGTACGGACACGAACATCCATCGCCTCATATTTTTTCCAGAACGGTTCTTCCTCTGGTTTCTGCTCTTGTTTCACCTCAGGTTTAGGCTGTTCGACAACAGGTTTTTCGACAACTGGCTTTTCAGCAACTGATTGCTCAGTCACCGGTTGTTCTGCTACGGGTCCTTCCGCAGTGGCTATTGTATCGTTTGTCAAATCTGGGATACTGTCTACGGCTATCACTTCCGGAGTTTCTATAACAGTTTCTTCCGAAACGACATTTACCGTTCTTTGACCATACCAATAACCTCCATAGGCAGAGGCAGCCATCAGTAATAGCGTAAGCAGACCATAGCCTAATGGTTTCTTCCAGGATGAAGACTCTTCCTCTTCATAGAAAGACAAAATATCCTCCTTTGGGGGTTCCTCCGTCTGGGGTTCCTCCATTTGGGAGTCTCCCTGCTGGAGTTCTTCCTGAAGGTGCTCCTCTGCAACAGACGCCTTCTCTTCCTCCATAGCAGGAAGATCATCTACAACATCCAACAGAGGTTGAATGGTCGTTGGTTCCTCATTTTCACGATCCAGTTCCATTGTTTCTTCATCTGTCAAGTCTTCAGCAAGGTCTTCAAACTCAACCCCGTCGTTAAGAATGACAGTCTCAAACTGCGAGAAAGGCTTATTAACCAGTTCCTTCATCATGGAGTCTGGGGTAAAGGTAATCTTCGCATGACTATCAATCATCACACGCTCCCCTGTCCTTACACTAACACTCTCACGAGCCTCGACACGAATCATCTTGAATGTACCGAGTCCTTTGATTTTTACGAGTTCATCTTTGTCAAGACGCTGCTGGATCAGTTCAAACATAGAAACAGCAAACTGACTCGCCTCCTTGGGAGTTAGTTTATTCTTCTCGACAAGAATCTTCGCTATCTCTTGTATCGTCAGTTTTCCCATCGTCAACGTCCTCCCTTCAGTTTCTCCTTCCACATTTGATTCGGCTTGAAGTTCAATACCAGTTTAGGAGGTACGAGCATCCGCTGACCTGTAGAGGGATTAACAATCACACGCTCCATTTTCTTCTTTGTCTCAAAGACACCAAAGTTAGGAACGATCACACTATTGTCAGCCACAAACGCATCACTCATTGCTGTGATGATATTGTTCACAAGTTTCTGGGTCGACTTTTGGTCATACCCGGCACGTGTGGCTAACTCATTGATAAATTCCTTGTTATTCATATTGTGTTGTTGCGTATAAATCAAACTCTTCTGCACTAGTCACCTTGACATCATAAAACTCACCAATAGTCAGATTCTCCTTCAAAGGAATCAGTACCTCCGGATCAACCTCTGGAGAACAGAACTCACTACGTCCGATGAACCAATCCCCTTCCGTTCGGTCAATGATAACACGTAATACCTGTCCAATTTTTGCAGCCTCTATCTCTGCACTGATATGCTGTTGTATCCGCATCAAGCGGTCAAGGCGAGCCTGCTTGACATCTGCTGGCACATCATCCTTATAATGTTTTGCCGAATAGGTGCCATCTTCCTCTGAATAGGCAAAAGCCCCCATTCTTTCGAAACGAGCCCAGCGAGTGAAATCCAGCAGTTCTTGGAAATCCTCATCGGTTTCACCGGGGAATCCGACCATCAATGTGGTACGAAGATGGATACCTGGTACTTCCTCACGAATCTTGCGTACAAGCTCATAGGTCTCTTCTTTAGTCACATGACGTACCATACGGTTTAACATATGGTCACTGATATGTTGAAGGGCAATATCCAAATACTTACAGACATTCTTTTTCTCCCGCATCACTTTCAATAAGCCCCAGGGGAAATGAGCCGGATAAGCATAATGCAGACGAATCCATTCAACCCCTTCGATATCAGCGATACGCCCTATCAGTTCCGCAATATGTTGTTTACCATCAATATCAATACCATAATAGGTCAACTCCTGTGCGATTATTTGGAATTCCTTAACACCACATTTTACCAAGTCACGCACCTCATCCAGTATCTCCTCCATCGGACGACTCTGGTGTTTACCAGTAATGATTGGAATAGCACAATAGGCACAATGTCGGTCACAACCCTCACTGATTTTAATATAGGCGTAGTGATTGGGAGTGGTGAGATGGCGGGGAGAGGCCTCGGAGTTCTCTGAGTAATCCGAATTCCCTGAGATCTCAGAGAGTAACTGCCGATAATTGAACTTTCCATACCAGCCGTCGACTTCTGGAATCTCTTGTTCAAGATCTGCAAGATAACGCTCTGAAAGACACCCCATTACGTAAAGTCTCTCAATCCTCCCTTCAGTCTTTGCCTGTGCAAACTCAAGGATGGTGTCTATACTCTCCTGTTTGGCATCCTCGATGAAACCGCAGGTGTTGATGACGACGATTTCTCCCTGAGGGTCATCGGAATCATGGGTCACATGATAACCATGAGCCTCGAAGAGCCCCATCAGGTTCTCCGAGTCCACCAGATTCTTCGAGCACCCGAGTGAAATGAAATCTATCGTCTTCATCATTTATTACAACAAGTAAAACAGACACGCAGCAAAAGCGCCACATGCCAATCCTATAACCAAGCCTTCAATAAAAGTCTTTTTCATTTTTCTAATGTTTAAACAATGAATCTACGAACTCCTTGCGGTCAAAGAGCTGCAAGTCCTTCATACCCTCGCCTAAACCGATATACTTCACAGGCACTTTCAACTGGTCACTGATACCAATGACCACACCACCCTTGGCTGTACCGTCCAGTTTGGTGATGGCCAGCGAAGTAATCTGCGTGACTGCGGCGAACTGCTTGGCCTGCTCGAAGGCATTCTGTCCTGTAGAACCGTCAAGGACGAGCATCACCTCATCGGGAGCCTCAGGCAACACCTTCTTCATCACGTCCTTGATCTTCTTCAACTCGTTCATAAGTCCTACCTTATTATGCAAACGACCCGCTGTGTCTATCAATACCACATCAGCTCCATTTGCTTTGGCGGAACTAAGCGTGTCGAATGCCACCGAGGCTGGATCGCTGCCCATCTGTTGCTTAACGACAGGAACACCGACACGCTCTCCCCAGATGCACAACTGCTCAACGGCAGCGGCACGGAAGGTATCGGCAGCACCTAAATACACTTTCTTTCCAGCCTGTTTGAACTGCCAGGCAAGTTTTCCGATAGTGGTAGTCTTACCAACGCCATTCACACCTACAACTAAAATGACATAAGGTTTGTGGTCTGCGGGTAAGTCCCAGTTATCGTTATCCTCAGAGTTGTTCTCTGCGAGCAATGCGGCGATTTCATCACGAAGTATGCCATTCAGTTCACTGGTACTGACATACTTGTCACGAGCCACACGCTCCTCAATACGCTGTATAATCTTCAAAGTCGTGTCAACACCCACATCACTGGTTATCAACACTTCCTCCAAGTCATCCAACACATCGTCATCCACCTTCGACTTTCCTGCCACAGCACGTGCCAGTTTGTCGAACACACTCGTCTTCGTCTTCTCCAGACCTTTATCGAGTGTTTCCTTTTTATCCTTATTAAAGAAACCAAATATACCCATAATATTTATTTATTTCGATTTCAACGGCAAAGGTAGTGCAAATCGAACGAAATACCAAATTTATTTGAGGATTTCTGAGATGTAGCCTACACTTCAACGATAAGTTAAAGGTACAAAAAAAAGCCGAAACCATGAAAGATTTCGGCTTTTTCTATATTACTCTTTAAATATTAGTTCTTAAAGAAGTCCTTAACCTCCTCGTTAGGAACCATCTGCTCATCGAAGATGTAAGCACCTGTCTTAGGGCTTTTTACCATCTTGATAACCTTTGTGTAAGCGCGACCATCCTTAGAACCTTCATGGAGGGTTGCGACGGTTTTCTTTGCCATGCTTTAAATAGATTATTTAATCTCCTTATGCACTGTCATGCGCTTCAGGATGGGGTTATACTTCTTCAATTCCATTCTCTCAGGAGTGTTCTTACGGTTCTTGGTCGTGATATAACGACTTGTTCCGGGCAGTCCACTCTCTTTCATCTCGGTACACTCCAGGATTACCTGAACGCGATTACCTTTAGCTTTCTTGCCTGCCATGTGTTAGTCTCCTATAACTTTAATGTCCTTCCAGTCTACATAACCTTTAGCAACAGCCTGCTTCAGGGCAGCGTCCAGACCTACCTTATTAATCATACGCAGACCAGCGGCGCTGATCTTCAACTGAATCCAGCAAGCCTCCTCTACATAGTAGAACTTCTTGCTGAACAGGTTTACATCAAAGCTGCGCTTTGTGCGGTGCTTTGAGTGAGACACATTATTACCAATCTGTGCCTTCTTTCCCGTAATCTGACAAATTTTAGACATTCCTATCTACTTTTTTGTGTTCCTTAATTGTAACTTACTCCAAACAGGGTGCAAAGGTACGAAAAAGTTTAGAGTTTAGAGTTTAAAGTTTAGAGTTTTCTCTTTCTATTAATATTTTTTAACTTCTTCATCTACTCCCATCTCTGCTTTCAGGAAATCAAGGAACATTTGCATCGCTGTGTGTGTTGCAATAGCAAGATTGATATCACGACCATGATCCTCCTCCACTTTTAGAGTGACTTGCTTTTCGGGAGAGCCACAGGCAAGCCAAATCGTTCCTACAGGAATATCCTTGGTTCCTCCTGTGGGACCAGCGAACCCTGTTGCGGCAATGGCAAAGTCAGTATTCAGTATCTTACAAGCCCCTGTCACCAACTGACGAGCCACATCCTCACAGACGGCAGACTGTTCCTCCAACACTTGGGCATCAACACCTAGCAGTCGCTCTTTGATTTCATCGACATAACAGACGATACCGCCTTTAAAATACTTTGAAGCACCCGGGATAGAGATCAGAGACTCCGCGATACGTCCACCAGTACAACTTTCCGCAGTACCTACCGTCTTCTCTATCTCCCAGAGGATCTGACTTACCTCTCTGCTGATAATCTTACTTTCAAAATCTATCATGATATATGTATTTTATTTGAATGTCACTTTCGAGAAGGCTGGCGCGTCGATAGGACACGTCTCACCATCAAGGTATTTATAATAGCCCACGATGCCAATCATAGCGGCATTATCAGTGGTGTAGCTGAACTTCGGGATATATATCGTCCATCCATACCGCATGGCATGGTCATGGAAGGCATTACGCAATCCGTTATTGGCACTCACGCCCCCGGCAACGGCGACATGTTTGATACCCGTCTGTTTTACGGCAAGTCGTAATTTCTTCATCAGGATGTCCACAATCGTCCATTCCAACGAGGCAGCAAGGTCCTCTTTGTGATGTTCGATGAAATCAGAATCCTCCTCAATCCATTTCCGCAGATTATAAAGGAAAGAGGTCTTCAGTCCCGAGAAGCTATAGTCGAGTCCTGGGATATGCGGTTCCGCAAACTGGTATGCCTTAGGATTACCCTGACGCGCCAGTTTGTCGATAATAGGACCACCCGGATAACCAAGTCCCATCACCTTCGAGCATTTGTCGATAGCCTCTCCTGCCGCATCATCAATGGTCTGTCCGAGTACCTCCATATCGTTATAGGCGTTCACCTTGACAATCTGAGAGTTACCACCGCTGACCAGTAGACAGAGGAAAGGTAGTGGCGGCTGGCTGGTATCATCTTCCGACTCCTTGATGAAATGTGCCATCACGTGTCCTTGGAGGTGGTTGACATCGATAAGAGGAATACCTAATGAACGGGCGAACCCCTTCGCAAAGCTCACGCCAACCAATAGCGAGCCCATCAGTCCTGGTCCCCTGGTAAAAGCGACTGCCGTCAACTGTTCCTTGGTGATACCCGCCTTCTTGATCGCCTGGTCGACTACAGGCACCACATTCTGCTGGTGGGCACGGGATGCCAATTCCGGCACCACCCCTCCATATGCCTCGTGAACTGCCTGCGATGCCGTCACATTTGACAGCAGTACCCCATTCTTCAGCACAGCTGCCGACGTGTCGTCGCAAGAGCTTTCGATGCCTAGAATAAATATATCTTTCGCTATCACTTTATTACGTTATATCGTTATTACGAGTCTATATTTAATATGACAATATCTCCACACCGTGTTCTGTCATCAGCAGGGTATGTTCCCACTGGGCGGAGGGTTGCTCATCCTCGGAGATGACTTCCCACCCATAGGGGTCGTCAGCATCTATGAAGACCTTCCATGTTCCCATGTTTATCATCGGTTCGATGGTGAACACCATGCCAGGTACCAATAACATACCGTCAACATGCTGGGCGAAATGGCACACCTCAGGTTCCTCATGGAAGTGGCATCCTACACCATGACCACACAAATCACGGACGACACCATAATGATATTTCTTGGCATGTTTCTCAATCGCCTTACCAATCTCGTTGACAAAGCCCCAGGGCTTGGCAGCCTCCATACCGATCTCCAGACATTCCTTCGTCACCTTGACAAGCTGTTCCTTCTCTGATGTTGTCTTCCCGATGATGAACATACGGGAGGCATCAGCATAATAGCCGTCAAGGATCGTCGTGAAATCGACGTTGATGATATCGCCATCCTCCAGGATATCATCAGCTTTGGGAATACCATGACACACCACCTCATTGATACTGGTGCAGACGCTCATCGGGAAACCTTCATAGTTCAGACAAGCGGGTGTCGCACCATGTGCCGCACAGTAGTCACGACAGATTTGGTCAATCTCCAAAGTCGACATGCCAGCATGGATGGCGGCACCGACAGCGTCCAACACCCCAGTATTCACCACACCGGCACGACGGATTCCCTCTATCTGTTCCGATGTCTTGATCAAATCACGGGTAGGTACCAGAGCACCTTTGTTCTCCATGTACATGATCCGTTTGTCGAATTCTGTAGGTTGTTCTCCTGCCTTACAATGCCATCTTCTTTTCATGATCTTCACTATTTGTCTGCAAAGGTACAAAATAAATATCAATTTTCAATTATCAATTTTCAATTATCTTGAATATGGCACGGTATTTGCATTCTTTAGTGCAGTGAAGATTATAATATAATAATAAATAAGGTATATGCAAAAAGGTAACATCGGGGTTACTACAGAGAACATCTTCCCCGTCATCAAAAAGTTTCTCTACTCTGATCATGAGATCTTCCTCCGTGAGATGGTCAGCAATGCCGTCGATGCCACGCAGAAGTTGAAGACCCTGAAAGAACAGGGTGAGTTCAAGGGAGAGCTGGGCGACCTGACCGTCCATATCACCCTTGACACCGACAAAGGTACCATCACCATCAGTGACCGTGGTATCGGTATGACAGAAGAGGAGATTGACAAGTATATCAACCAGATTGCCTTCTCAGGCGTCAACGATTTCTTGGAGAAGTACAAGGACAATGCGAACAACATTATCGGACACTTCGGACTGGGTTTCTACTCCTCGTTCATGGTATCGAAAAAGGTGGAGATCGTCACCAAGTCGTATAAGGACGATGCCAAGGCAGTGAAATGGAGCTGCGACGGCAGCCCTGCCTATGAGATTGACGAGGCGGAGAAAGACGACCGTGGCTCGGATATCATCCTGTATATCGATGACGACTGCAAGGAGTTCCTCGAGAAGTCGAAGATTCAGGAACTGCTGAACAAATACTGTAAGTTCATGGCAGTGCCTGTTGCTTTCGGCAAGAAGCAGGAGTGGTCTTCCGACGAGAAGAAGATGGTGGACACCGCAGAGGACAATATTATTAACCATGTGGAGCCACTGTGGACCAAGGCTCCCTCTGGCTTGAAAGACGAGGACTATAAGAATTTCTATCGTACCCTCTACCCTATGAGCGACGAGCCGATGTTCTGGATCCACCTGAATGTAGACTATCCCTTCAACCTCACTGGTATTCTCTATTTCCCCCGTATCAAGTCGAATATCGATTTACAGCGCAACAAGATTCAGTTGTATTGCAACCAGGTGTTCGTCACCGACCAAGTAGAAGGCATCGTACCGGAGTTCCTTACTTTGCTACATGGTGTCATCGACTCCCCGGATATTCCACTGAACGTATCACGTTCTTACCTACAGAGCGACCGTGACGTGAAGAAGATCTCCACCTATATCACCAAGAAGGTGGCTGACCGTCTGCAGAGTATCTTCAAAGAGGACCGCAAGGCTTACGAAGAGAAATGGGATGACCTGAAACTCTTCATCAACTACGGTATGTTGTCGGAGGAGAGCTTCTACGACCGTGCCAAGGATTTCGCATTACTCAAGGATATAGAGGGTAAGTATTTCACCTTTGAAGAGTACAAGACACTCATTGAAAGTGCCCAGAAAGACAAGGACGACACCCTCGTCTATCTCTATGCCACAGACAAGGAGGAGCAGTACAGCTATATCCAAGCTGCAAAGGATAAGGGATATAGTGTCCTGCTGTTGGACGGACAACTCGATGTCCCCACTATTCAGATGTTGGAGCAGAAGTTCGAGAAGAGCCGCTTCACCCGTGTCGACAGTGACATCATCGAGCGACTGATTGTCAAGGAGGACGCTCCTAAGTCCACCCTGTCAGACGACGAGTCTGCCAATTTGTCATCTGTCTTCCGTTCACAGATGCCGAAGATAGAGAAGACGGAGTTCATGGTAGAGGTGCAGGCTCTGGGTGAGCAAGCCCGTCCTGTGATGATTACCCAGAACGAATACATGCGCCGTATGAAGGAGATGAGTCGTTTCCAGCCCGGCATGAACTTCTACGCCCAGATGCCCGACTCGATGAATCTCGTCTTGAACAGCGACCATCCTTTGGTTAAACGCATCCTTGATGACTGCAAGACTTCTACGGAAGAGGCTCTCAAACCGATAGAAAGTGAGTTGAAAGGTCAGGAGGCTCGCCTTGCAGCTATCCGTCAGGCTCAGGAGAAGAAGAAGGCTGACGAGTTGACACAGGAAGAGAAAGACGATAAGACCAATACTGAAAAAGCCATTCAAGAGCAGAAAGACAAGAAACAGGAAGTACTAAGTGGTTTTGCTGCGAAGAATGATATCGTCCATCAACTCATTGATCTTGCGCTGTTGCAGAACGGTATGCTGAAGGGTGAAGCCCTTGATGAGTTCCTGAAAAGAAGTGTTGACTTAATTAAATAAATTAAGAAAACATCTTAAATCTGGGGGCAAATATGCGAATTATCTGAGATTTTTCGTATATTTGTCCCCATAATTATGAATAGATATAACAAGACCAACATAAAAAAGATATGATGTTTACAAAGAAATTCTTCATAGCCGCTTTTGCAGCCATGCTGTTGGTCACGTCCTGTGGTGAGGAAAAACGGAAGGGTCACGATGCGGTTCAGTATAAGACGATGGTGGTAAGCCGTAAGGATATGGCACTTGAGCGTCGTTACAGTGCGCGACTTACTGGTCGGCAGATTGTGGAAGTACGTCCGCAAGTGTCCGGTTGTATTACGCGTATTCTGACTGGTGAAGGTCAACCTGTCCATAAAGGCCAGACACTCTTCATCATTGATCAGGTTCCATATCGTGCCGCACTGGAAGTAGCTGTTGCTAATCGCAAGAGTGCAGAGGCTCGTCTGGCTACGGCAAAGATGAACTATGAGAATGAAACGCTGTTGAAAGAAGGGCGTGTGGTTGGCGAAGTCTCTGTAGAAACGATGCGTAATGCGCTGAGGGAAGCAGAGGCAGCATTGGCACAAGCTAAAGCACAAGAAGTAAACGCCCGTAATAACCTGAGTTACACAGAGGTGAAAAGTCCTGTAAACGGTGTGGCATCCATGATTCCCTGGCATGTTGGTTCACTTGTCAGCAGCAGTATCGTTGAGCCATTAGTGACAGTTGCCGATGACGCTGAGATGTATGTCTATTTCAGTATCAGCGAGAACCAGACATTAGACCTCATCTCGCAATACGGTTCTATCAACGAGTTCATCGCGAAAGCTCCTCCTGTCAAGCTTCGTTTAAGTAACGGAAAAGAGTACGAACAAGAAGGACATATCAGTGCTATCAGTGGTACGGTCGATACTCAGACTGGCGCTGTCACGTTGCGCGCTACGTTCCCTAATAACAATCATCTGTTACATAACGGCGGAAGTGCTACGGTTATCGTGCCGACACACCTCCGACAGTGTATCGTTATTCCACAAGAAGCTACGTATGAGTTACAGAATCGTTCGTTTGTCTATCGTGTCATCAACGGAAAGACGATGGCGACGGCAGTCACACTGTATCCACAACACAACGGAAAGGAATATATTGTGGAACACGGCATCAACGTAGGTGACACCATCATCGCTGAAGGTTCCGGACTGTTGAAAGATGGTGTTGAGATAACAAAGAAAAAGGAATCGTTATAACGAGATTACGGAATAACGGAATATCGACATGAAAGTCAAGACATTCATCGACCGCCCGATACTCTCCGGAGTCATCTCTGTACTGATGGTACTCGTGGGCATCATCGGACTGAGTCAACTTGCCCTTGAGCAGTTTCCTGAGATAGCACCGCCTACCGTCCGTATCATAGCATCATATACCGGTGCCAATGCAGAGACGGTGCAGAAAAGTGTCATTGTACCATTAGAGGAAGCCATCAATGGTGTGGAGGGCATGATGTATATGACATCATCAGCCTCTAACAACGGTACCGCCTCTATCGGTATCTTCTTCCGTCAGGGTACTGATGCCGATATGGCGATGGTGAACGTGCAAAACCGTGCCGCTACGGTACAAGGGCGACTGCCCAGCGATGTGGTGAAGAGCGGACTCACCGTACGCAAGCGACAGACATCTAATATCAAACAGATTGCCGTCTATAGTCCAGACTCGACCTTCGACCGTTCCTTCCTCGCCAACTACACGAAGATTAATATCGAGCCGCGCCTCAGTCGTATTCCAGGCGTCGGTGAGGTGAACGTGATGGGTGCAGACTACTCTATGCGCATCTGGCTCGATCCGTTGAAGATGGCGAACTACGGGTTGACACCTGCTGACGTGACGAATGTACTCAACGAGCAGAATGTCGAGGTGGCAACGGGAACACTGGGTGCCGAGAGTGAGAACACGTTCCAGTATGTATTGAAATACCGTGGCCGCTATGAGGAGGAACAAGAATACGAACAGTTAGTCGTCCGTTCATTACCAGACGGTGATGTGCTGCGCATCGGTGATATTGCCCGTGTAGAACTGGGTTCCCAAAACTACAATATCATTGGCGAGACCAACGGCAGCCCAGGTGTCAACATCAGCATCAATCAGGTAGCGGGTTCAAACGCCAATGAGATTATCAAGCAGATTGATGCTGAAGTGGAGGAAATACGGAAGTCGTTACCGCCAGATATTGTCATCGAAGACTTGGAAAGCAAGAAAGACTTCCTCGATGCCTCGATAGCCAGTGTGGTAGAGACATTATTCGAAGCCTTGCTATTAGTGATCCTCGTCGTGTGGGTATTCCTTGGAAGCTGGCGTGCCACCATCATCCCTGCCATTGCTATTGTCGTTTCTCTGATTGCCACCTTAGCTGTCATCTATGCCATCGGCTTCTCACTGAACATGCTGACACTCTTCGCCCTCGTACTGGTTATCGGTACGGTGGTCGATGATGCCATTGTCGTTGTGGAGGCAGTGCAGGCGAGATTGGAAAAAGGTGAGAAGTCAGAAGTAAGAGGAAAGATGACGGAGGAGGCGATGAAGAGCATCACGTCAGCGCTCATCACTACTACGCTGGTGTTTATGGCAGTCTTCGTACCTGTCTGTTTCATTGGCGGTGTCACGGGAACATTCTATACGCAGTTCGGACTGACGATGGCTATTGCCGTAGGTATCTCACTCTTCAATGCGCTTACGCTCTCCCCTGCCCTCTGTGCGTTGATTATGAAGCCGCAGGATCATGGGGTTAATGGGTTCCATGCAAGATTCAATGCTGGGTTTACGGCAGTACTCGACCACTACAAGCAAGCAGTAAACTCAGTGATACCACGTCGCTGGCTGGCTGTTGCCCTTGTTGTCTTAGCCATCGTAGGCTTAGGTTGGATGATGCGCACGACAAAGACTGGATTAGTACCTAATGAGGACATGGGTACCGTGTTCATTAACGTACAAGCATCACCCGGTAGTAGTCTGCAACAAACCTACGGTATATTGAAACAGGTCGAGGAACGTATCAAGGATTTACCGCAATTACGTATCTATTCACTCATTGCCGGAAACAGTAATAACTTCGAACAGTCGTCGTCGAATGGTAACTTTACGTTGAAACTGAAAAAGTGGGACGAGCGTAAGGGCAAGGGTGACGACGTGCAGAGCGTCGTCGATGAGATCTATCGTCGCACCGCAGACATCGCCAATGCGAAGATACAGGTGAACACACAGAATATGCTGCCGGGCTTCGGACGTATCAACGGTTTCGAAATACATGTTCAGGACAAGCACGGTGGAACCATCAACGACCTGCTCGTTTATACCAATCGTTTAATTGCCGCCCTGAACGAGCGACCAGAGATTAGTCGTGCCTATACCAACTTCTCACTGAAGTATCCGCAGTACCGTGTCGAAGTGGATGCTGCCCTGTGCAAGCGTCGTGGGGTATCACCCAGCGATGTACTTTCTGCCCTTAGTGGTTATGTGGGCGGATTGTATGCCTCTAACTTCGTTCGCTTCACCAAGCTTTACCGCGTCATGGTACAGGCCTCCCCCGAATACCGTCTCGATGAGGAGTCGCTTAACAATATCTTCGTACGTAACAATGCCGGAGAGATGTCGCCTATCGGTCAGTATATCACACTGACACGCATCTATGGCTCCGAGACCCTCTCCCGTTTCAACCTCTTCCCCAGCATCCAGGTCGGTGGCACGGCAGCCGACGGCTATAGCAGTGGACAGGCTATCGATGCCATCCGTGAAGTCGCCGCAGAAGTGTTGCCCGAAGGATATGGTTATGAGTTCGGCGGTATGACACGTGAGGAATCATCGGCACAGAATACCACTGCCCTTGTGTTTGTCATCTGTATTATCTTCATCTACCTTATTCTCTGCGCCCTTTATGAGAGTCTGTTTATCCCTCTTGCCGTCATTCTAAGTGTACCTTTCGGACTCGCTGGTTCGTTCCTCTTTGCATGGATGTGGGGACTGGAGAATAATATCTACATGCAGACGGGACTCATTATGTTGATAGGTTTGCTCTCGAAGACCGCCATCCTGCTTACTGAGTATGCCACGACACGACGCCGTCAGGGCATGAGTATCGTCGAGGCTGCCCTTGATGCCGCAGCCGTCCGTCTGCGTCCTATCCTGATGACCTCGCTCACGATGGTGTTTGGACTCTTACCGCTTGCACTTGCTACAGGTGTCGGTGCCAACGGTAATCACTCGCTGGGTGTGGGTACCATCGGAGGTATGGTTGTCGGAACGATAGCACTGATATTCATCGTTCCCGTCCTCTTCGTTATCTTCCGGAGTATCGAAGAGAAGGTCAGTAGAAAAAAGTGACTCCCGCGGATTGACATTCGTCGATCCCGCCCTGCCACGGGCCGAGCAACACGAAAGAAAGAAGCCAAAACTGAAAGTAAACTTTCGTCTTGGCTTCTTTCTTTCGTGACTCCCGCGGGATTCAAACCCACAACCTTCTGATCCGTAGTCAGATGCTCTATTCAGTTGAGCTAGGGAGCCATCCTTTTGTTTTGCAACTATCGTTGCGAAACTGTTCATACTCGGCAAAACGAGCTTTGCTCTCGCTCACTCTCAGTTTTGCGGTTGCAAAGGTACATACTTTTTACGGAACTGCCAAACTTTTAGCGAACTTTTTTTGAAAAACTTTCGCATGAAGACAAAAAGGTGGGGCAAACCGAAAGGTCTGCCCCACTCCTTTTATGGTAGTAGTAAGTTCTGGATGTCGTTGAGATCACCTCCTATAAGGATACCGATGCCATCGTCCTCAAACAATCGACTACCTGCACTACCACCACCAGTCCACTGTTCTGGTGTGATATTGGAAGCATCAAGAAGACACTGATGCGTTTGAATGCGATATGTCTCCATCTGTGGAGCAATATATGTCTTTTTCATAATTATTTCATTTTATAATTATTACATTATATAATTTTTACATTCTACTTCAGTATGACCTTCTTACCATTCACGATATAGATACCCTTCTTCGGATAGAGTACACGACGACCGCTCAAGTCATAGTAGACATTATTCTCAGTACCTACCTTGATATTCTTGATAGCAGTGACCTCGTCATCTGTAACAATTTCCAGGAAGCGACCTAATGAAGCAGCACCCGTCACCTTGATATAGCAACGGAACGGATCCACCTTCATGGAATTATCAATGACATGAACCAGCTTACCGTCGTCTGCCTTGAAGCAATAGTACTGTGTACTAGCGTCAGAAAGGATTGTCTTCTGGTCATATGTTCCCTCGAAAGTAGCGGAGCCTATTACGGGTGCCTCAGGGATAGTAGCCTTCACCTCTACAATCTGTGCACTGACAGTCTCTTTAGCAGGCTTGAACATATATGGCATGTTGGCTTTCGTCTCCTTGACAGATGTGAACATGATCTTACCCTCAGCGATACCTGTCATCTCATAGAATGTACCCAAGCTACTTGCCTGCTCCTCATTCAGGGCGAAAGGCAGATAGATGGTGCAGCGCTTATTCAGCATCTCAGAGAAGTCACGGGCATGTACAGCTTTCACGGCAACGAAGTCACTTGACACCTCAAATGGAGTTTCGTCATCTTTCATTTCCATGTCTTTACATACGCTGCCGACAACCACGTTCTTTGTGCCTGTTGTCACTATATTACCAGCAGGAAGATAGATAAAGGTCTTCTCAGGAAGTTTCTTAAACAAGTCTTCATCAACAATCATACGGTTTACAGCCATACCTGTAATACTGGTCTGACGTAAGTCTACATAAGTGATGTCACCTGACAGCTCATCAAAGGCATCACTCTCGATACCCTCGACATCAGGATCAACAACGGTGACATGGTTACCCGTCTTCACCACAAGACTCTTATCCAACTTCTTCGGAGAAAGCGGAGGCTCTGGTGACGATTCCACAGAGCTACCATTGACACTCAGTCCCCTGATACCCGTCGTCGTCGTCTCCTTACGTCCCGGAGCACGATGGTCATCGTCACGGGAAGAAGTTGAAGGAGCATATCTATAGATGAACACATAGGACTCCTCTGTCAATGCATAAGGTATCTTTATTGTCTCAAAGCCTATTTCACCCTCAGGATCTTTTGTTCCCGTGATAGAAACAGGCTCGTTGCTACCCACCTTCACATGCAGTACACCAGCCTCGTTCGTATTGACATCAAGAGAGATTTCACCATAACCTGCAGGCAGCAGGAAGGACATACCATGGAAGTAATATGCAAATGTATAAGGATCGCCAAGTTTCGTACCAGGCTGGATCAATCCATTCTTAATGTACTCCAGAATATCGTTAACTTCACCATCATCCATCGGGGTGTTCAGCGCAACCACCTTACCATTTACTGTCACATAGTCATGATCATCAATATAACCGTCATCGTTATTAGGCAAGGTATACAGGATCTTATTGACTATTACACCTTCACCCAATAATGTCGTTGCTGCTTCAGCGGAGAGTCCTTGGACTACTTGTTCAAGATCCTTACCTAATCCTATACCGTTACCGTCTTCAGTATTCGTCTCACCACTGGACGTCACGAACGGCTCCATCACAGCAACAATCGTAACAACTTGCGGATTGGCCTCAGCATCTAACGAAGCAGCAAGGTTATCATTATATTTAATAGGTGTGAATCCACTAAATGCACTATTAGCTACAGTCAGTGTACAGGTAGTACATATATATTCCAACTCACCCTGTTCAACATCACTGGTCGTGAGTGTCAGAGGCATAGCATTTCCTTCATTAGCAATCGCCTTAGTCCCATTCGTAATCGTATTGTTACCCGTCAGATGTACGGTTAGTCCATCGGTGGTATTCAAAGGAGTCGTAGCACCAATGACAATACCGGCAATATTCGCTCCATTCAGAATCAGTGTATTCCTGCCGTCGAACTGTACGGTGGCCTCGTCATCTTCTAACACGTTCTTGCGGTTCTGGCTGGTAATAACGATACCGGCAGTTGCCGTATTGATAGTAATACCGTAGTTCACACCGATAGTAGCATAATAGTCATTTTTCGCAACATCATCTGTTAAGCTACCGGATATAACTGCCAAAGGAGCAGAGATGGTCAGAGTCACATTGTCATCAACGAAATTACCTTTCTCACTTGAGGAATACCCCTTATGCATGCTTAAAAGACCTTTAACGTCAGCAGAAGACTGGATCGTCATATTGACGGCAACGCCAGCTTGAAGTATACGATCACCACCGGAGTAAATCGAGTTATCGCCAACAAGTTCAATCGTCAAATTGGGTAATGATGATCTGATGATACCAGAAAGACTGGCATTATTCAAAGTCAATATACTGTTATCCTTATCAAAGCTAACCATTCCGCTATCATCTCCACCACCTATTCCATCGCCTGTTACATCAGCAGCGTTATCAGCACAAATCTGCATGCCGCCTACAGTAACACCATACGAAGGAGATAATTTAGCCTCTAAGGTAGATCCATCCGTGAAGTAATATTGATTAGAATAGATATAACCATATCTCTTTAAAACCAATGCAAACTGGTCACTGATAGAGAAACTTCCTACACCATATTCTCCAATGTTGTTAACGCCTGTCAAATCATCACTTGTGTTCTTCAGCGTTAGGGTACCTACTACGTCGCTGTTCGACGTGAAGGTCACTGCCGGTGTCGTATTATCCATCTTCTGAATACATGTCTCATCCGTAGTGATACTGTTGGTTCCCTGAATATCAAAGGTCAGATTAGCCAATCCCACCTTAATAGGTTGTGTGAGTGCTGCGCCATTCAGTGTCAGCGTATAGGTTGGTGCAGCTTCCTGACCCCCACTTACTGTGAACGACACCTTACCGTCACCAAGCACGTCGTCAGCATTGGCATCTGTTACCTGCGTATCACCAATGTAAAGGGGATAGCTATTAGAAAGGGCTATTGCAAATGTAGCATTTACATCGGGCATCGTGAATGAATAAACATAGCCGTCTTCGTTCGGGTCTTTTTCCAAAGGAACAACAGTCGGCTCCGTTTCTCCTGTCTCAATGTATGACAAAGTAACTGAAGGGACAAAACCCTCGTTAGGATACAAATACAACAAAACATTCGCTGTTGGAGCGTAATGGAAAATGAAATTATCATAATCAGCTAAAGGGCCATATCCTGGATCTCCCTCATTGGCACAATTATCACCAAGACCTGTGATAGTTAACTGCTTCGTATAGAGCATTGCACCATCATCAGCTGTAATGTCATCACTATCTCCTATTCCACGTTCTTCATATCCACTTTTTACGACAGCCTCTTCAGCACTAGATACTTGTGTAGAGGTCGTAACAGAATAATAATAGTAATTACCTACAAGTGCTCCTTGAGAATTGGAACCGACAATAGCACCTGCTACATTGTTAGCACCAACAGCAGCAGAAATAGTGGAATTGCCAGTAACCTTACAAATCTGTATAGTTCCGCTGTTCATGAGTCCTACAATTCCTCCATTAATATATCCTCCCCCAAAAGAACAATCCTCTAACACGAGGTTATATATCGATCCTGTGGGACCTCCCTCAGTTCCTACCACTGCAAATAAACCAACAATATCATCAGCACTTTCAGAAATATACGTCAGTCCACTGATTGTTTTATTGTTTCCTTCGAACGTGCCAATGAATGGAGTGTTTGAACCGATGGGAACAAAACCCGTCAATGTCGAGCAGTTGATATCATTTTCAAGCTTAACATTCTCGGTAGTGATAAAACCGTTATTGACATAATTTGAGAACGTCTTCAAATCATTTGCAGTCTTGATAAGATAGGGAGATTCTGCTGTTCCTTCTCCATCCAATGCGAACGGTTGAGCCACCCAAGCCGCAGGTCCGTTTGGATCTGTGGTATCATAATAGCCGGCAGGCATCCAAGACAAATTATTCTCGAATGCCTTCTCGAAGCCATCAAATTGATTACCTACCTGTAAGGTCAACATACCAGGATCTGTGGCATCAGTGGTAAATGTCACCGTATGAGTTTCATTGTCACCAGGCAGCCTGGTGATGAAGACACTATTACCACAATCGAAATAACTATTACCTACTATGTTAATGGTCAAATCCATGCTCGTCTGGATAAAACCAGGAACATTGCTACCGTCAAACACCATACTAGGTACATTATTAAATGTCAGCGTATGCTCACCATCAAATGTGATATGCCCATCTCCAACCGTTCCACTGCAGATAGCATTCATGTTTATGTTCGTCACCTGCTCTCCAGAAATGATGAGGTCGTACGTGGTGTATGAAGTGATGGTAGCGGAAGTAACAGGAAGTGTTGATTGTGATTGAGAATCATAATAACATAATCCGGAGAATTGATAGTCATAACTTGGATTTTCTACATCAGTAACCAAAGCGAGATCTGTGTAATAAAAACCACCGAAATGTGTTGAGATGACAGTAACGTTAGAATGTAATTCAAGCGAACAGTCGCCATCACCTGCCTTGACAAACGTGATATATGGTCCGGGAATACCCCCTGCCTCCGACGTTAGGGCGGAAGATGTACCGGAACTGATAGAATTTGCCCCTATCACGTTAATGGTCAGGTTATTCTCATTCGTCACCACGATGCTACCTGCAATCGTAGCACCTTCCAGTGTCAGGGCATGCTGGTCAGCGTTATACGTCACAATTCCACTGATGTTATCACCGATAATACCGCCGGCATTCTGACTGGTTACCGGTATACCAGCAATCGTCAGTCCATACTCTGACTGTGCCCATGCTCCGAGTGGCATAAGCAACATAGCACACACAACGGAAAGCAGATAGAGCCTTCGCGTCAGGTTTGATTGATGAAGTAATAATTCTCTCATGTTTGTTATTGTTTTGATTGTTAATTCAGGTTTATAGTATATACTACTATTCGTTTGCAAAGATATAAAAAAATTAGGAATCTACATTATAAATAATGTATTATATTTTTTGCTTGGTGTATCATCTTTATGAATCATCTTGACAAAGACCGCCTGTAGAATCGCATAAAATCCACCAAGGACGAAGTCGGCATCAAATGAGCGAAAATAAAGCCGTTTTGACAAAGTGCTGGTGATCAGTGAGTTATCCGTCTGAAAAGAGAAAACAGGAGTCAGAAGACAGAAGTCAGGAGGGAAAAACCACCGTTTTTGCCCTTGTTTTTCGATGAGAAAGGTGCCACCTTTCGGGTAGTTTGTCGGTACCAAACGGGTAGTTAGGTACCGACAAACCCTCCTTTAGGTACACCCTAACTCTTTCCTTGTCTATTTTAAACGATTTTGGAGCTCCTATTTTTCTAGAAGCTCCAAAAATCCGAACATAAAATCCGACAAGTTTTCTTTACATTATTACATCGGTAAAGTCATGACGAAACGGGCACCCTTGGCGGTATTGGCAGTGTCCAGCACCAGGTCGCCGCCTAAGCGGCGGGCAATACTGCGGGCGAAGGTAAGACCAAGTCCCTGACCGTCGAAATAACTGTTAAGCTTGACGAACGGCTCGAAGATACGCTCTGCCTCATTGGCAGGGACACCCATACCGGTGTCACTCACCGTATAGGTGATCTTCGAATCCTGCAGGCTGGCATCCACACTCAGGGTCACCGTGCCATCCGTCGTGAACTTCTTGGCATTGTCGAGTACCAGTGCCAGTGCATGGGCAGCCTGTTTCTCATTCGTCTGCAACATCGAGGCAGCCTGCGGACTGACCTTTATCTCGAAGGCAAAATACTGGCACTTGTCGATGGCGGACTCAGCGACAGCACGTTTGGCGACCTGCTCGGCAACGATATTGTCGTTACGCTCAAGAGCAGCCTCACTACCCATGTCGTTGATATCCTGGATGCTACAAACCATACCAGACAGCGGGGCGGCAACAGCGGCATCCCACTTGTCCAGCTCCTTCGACATCTTCTCAGTGATCTGCTGAAGGAACTCCTTGTTGACACGTACAGCCTCCGCATTGGACTTGCCGGCAGCCTGCAGATCAGCATTCTGTTTCTCCAGGAAAGAGTTACGCTCCTCCAGTTTACGACTGTTCTCCTCCATCTTGTCATAGAGGTCGAGAGCCTGCTCGTAACCCTCTCCGACATTCTCAAAGTTCTTTTGAAGACTACGATAGTCCTCAAGCAGTTGTTGTTGCTCATCCACGCGGCGCTGATAGTCTCTCAGCAGCGTCTCCTGCTCATTTGCCTGGTCATGACTACCTTTGATCTGGAAATACAAGGCAACGGCAAGGATGACAACGATGATTGCTAAAGCAATAATAACGAATATCATAGCAGGTTAATCTTTTCTCTGTTCTACCTTCATAAACTTTGTAAAGCCAGTCATGTTCAGCACCTTGTAGATCTCAGGGCTTACGTTCGTCATCTTGAACTGACCCTTCTGCTGCATGACGGTACGCATGGTCTTCTGGATCACACGCAGACCAGAGCTTGCCATATAGTTCAATTCTGTACAGTCCATCTCCAGGTCCACGCCACCGTCTGCCAATGCTGGCTCGATATCACGCTCAAACTCACCGGCATTCATAGTGTCAATACGCTGTCCGGTCTTAATAATGGTCTTACCATTCTCTTTCAAAATCTGTGTCATAGTTGTTATATTTTTAAAGTTTAATTTTTAATCTTTAATTTTTAATCTTTAATCTACTTGATTTCCTTCTTCATCGTCAACAGGTTCTTACCCTCCAGTCGCTGATAAGTCACCTCGTTCATGATGTTCTTGACGATATAGATACCCATACCGCCCAAGTCACGCTCGGCGGGGTTCACATCCATATCAGCACTTTCACTTAGCGTGGGATCAAACTCCCTTCCACGATCAGTAAGCACAAAGGTCAGTTCCTTTCCTTTGTTTTCCGCCTTCAGTTCAATGTCGGCTTCCGTTCCTTCGGGATAGGCATAGGAGATGACATTCACCACCATCTCCTCAATAACTAGGTTGAGGTTCATCTGGAGTTCCATGTCAAGTCCTAATTCCTCCCCGATTTCTTCAATGAACTGGTTGACTCGCACCAGCTCGTCCATTCGGTTCTTAATACAGATCTCTTTCTCCATATAGTTCATTATAATTTAGGTAAATTTCCTTGTACTTTCACACACAGCATGGTGAGGTCGTCACTCTGCTCCGCACCATTGGCATGGCGCACCACATCAGCCTTCATCATCTCCACCGTCTGCTGGGAGCTGACGAACTCATGCTTCTCCAACATCTCCAGCAACAGGTCGTCGCCGTACTGATCATGGTTCTCATTCTCCGCCTCATTCAGTCCGTCACTATAGACGAAGAACGGGCATCCGCTGATATCATCGATATGCTCTCCCTCATAAGGAAGTCCTGCCCACAGTCCCAAGGGAGCGTTGGCTTCCATCTCGATAAAATGGGTGGTGCCGTCATGCATCTTGATGACGGGCGGGTTATGTCCCGCATTACAGAAATCAAGACGACCCGTGGGAAGATCAATGATACCGATGAACATCGTCACGAACATACCACTGTCGTTATCCTCCGACAAGGCGTTATTCAACTTATCGGCGATCTCCGCAGGAGGAAGTCCTTGCTGGGAGACAACACGGAACAGGTTACGTGCCACTGCCATAAACAAAGAGGCAGGCACGCCCTTTCCACTCACGTCACCCAGACAGAAATAGAGTTTCTCGTCAAGCAGGATAAAGTCATAGAGGTCACCACCTACCGCCTTCGCCGGTGTCATCGACGCGAAGAGGTCGATATCCGTACGCTCCGGGAATGGCGGGAACTTCTGGGGGATCATGCTCTGCTGGATGTCACGGGCGATACGGAGGTCACTCTCGATACGCTCCTTCGCCGTTGTCGTCTCCTCCAACTGGTCATAGGCTGTCAACAGCTCCTCGTGCGTCGTCTGCAGTTTCTCATGTGCCACCTTCAGACGCTTGGCGGCGATATAGCGGAAGATACTGAAGATCACCAGTGCGAGGACGATGAGTCCGACGATGATCAGCGTGTTACGGAACTGTGCGCGCTCTTTCTCCATCTTCAACTCGTCGACCTTGAACAGCGTGTTCATCTCATTCAGCTGTTGTTTGGTTCCCTGGGTGTTGACAGAGTCGTTGATCTGGTACATCCTCAGGTAATAGTCTGCCGCCTCCTTATAATGTCCCAGAGCCATCAGGATATCCGCACGTTGACCGATGATGTCAATATATACCGTCATGTCGCTGTCATCAAAGAGCGCCATACGCTTGTCATTCAGCTGAAGAGCTTCAGCGTAGCGCTTCTGCTGATAGCGAAGCTTTGCCATATAGAACAGCCATGACTGTGCTCTCAAGGATGTATCGGAGTCAATGAGGGCATACGCTTTCTTCAGGTCATCCTCACCCTGTTCCAGTTGTCCTAATCCCAGATGAGCCTGGGCACATGCCATATAGAAATAGGTATATAAGACTTTCTTAGTAGACTCATCTAACGATGTCTTATATTGTCTCTCATACTCTTGCAGGAATTCTTGCCAGCGTTCCGTCAGTTTCTCCAATTGCTGGTATTCCTTTTTCAAGTTAAGGATATCCCCGTAATAAGCATAGAGGTCAGGCAGCACCGTGGGGTATGGATTGATATTGGACAGGAGGTCCAGTCCTTTCTGATAGGAGCTGATACTCTCGTCATAGTTGCTGAGCGTGGCATACACACTACCCATGGTGTAATAAGCATAGCCCATTCCATAATTGTCACCTCGCTGCTTGGCATCATCGAACATCGCCTGTACCTCACGCAGTGCCTTATTGGGCTGTCCACTATACAGATAGGTATTGGCGAGATGGGTCCATAACTCATAATAATGATTCCACTGCCCCGTCTTACGGACCTCCACCATATCCTTAGGAACATGATGGATGATAGAGTCGTCCATCGCATGGTTATAGAAAAGGGCGGCACGGTTACAGATCGCCTTAACCAGCAGGGTATCAATCTTATGGCTCCTGGCAGAGTCTATCATCTTGTCAAGGGCATTGAGCTGATTATTGAATGACGACTGTGCGCCTACAGAGAGGAAGCTCCCTATAGCCGTCAGCAGTAATACAACAGATGTTCTCAATGTGGTCATGACTGGTCTTATACGATGATTCTGGTCTTATGATAATTCTCCCTGAACTCCGATGGAGAGCAGTTCTTTTTCTTTTTGAAGATACGGTTAAAGTTACTGAGGTTGTTAAATCCACAGGCATAGCTGATCTCAGCAACACTCTTGGTAGTGTCCACTAACATCCGACTGGCATAGCCCAACCGGAGGTCAATGATATACTCACTGAGATTCCTGCCGGTATGCAACTTGAAAAAACGGCTGAACGCCGACGGGCTCATCCCCGCAATCCCCGCCATCGTTGTCAGGCGGATCTCGTCCTTATAGTTCTGACTGATATAGTTCTTGACTTTCAGGATACGACGGGAGTCACTGCCTGCCTCCACCTTCGCATAGCTGCTGGTGGCAAGGGCACGGGCTCCGTCACTTTTAGACAACTCATAAAGGATGGTCATAAACTGTACCACAGCATAGAAGCCGTCCTTCACCGAGCTCAACGTATCTATCAGATGGTAGACACGCATGATTGCCTCCATGGGGAAAGAGAGTCCCTTACGAGCTTCCAGCATCATCTTACGCATCGAATTAAAAGGGTTATGCGAGAGGAAGCTGTCATCGCCAAGGTCAAAATAGAACTGAACCGTCACCTCACGGATATCCTCACTGGTACAGGTGTTCTGTTCCCAGACATGCTCCAAGTCCGGACTCGTGATCAGCACCAAGTCAAACTCGCCAATAACCTCGTTAGAATCACCGACGATACGGCGCACACCAGGGGCATGCTCCACAAAATTCAGCTCATAGACTTCATGATTGTGAATAGGATAGGTGAACTCTTTCTTCCTGCGATCCGCAATATAGAGAGAATCCTTTCCCATCAAGGGCGTTATCTCATGAATAACCCTGCTTTCCTCCATTCAAATCATATTTTTAATTCTTTCATGATCTCACTCATCCGCTGTAAGGTAGAGATACGTGTCGGCACTAAAGGCAGGCGGAGCACATTCTGGATATACCCCATCTCATGAAGCATCGCCTTGACACCAGCAGGATTGCCGTCGACAAAGAGCAAAGAGAACAGGTCTTGGAAACGGTGATGAATCTTCCGTGCAGGATCATACTCACCTTTCATCTGCAGACGAATCATCTTGGAGAACTCACGGGGAAGGGCATTGCCAATCACACTGATAGCACCAACGGCACCACATGACACCATGGGGAAGGTCAGTGCGTCATCACCGGAGAGCACATCAAAGCCACGGGGTTTGTTCTTAATGATCTCATCCACCTGCTCCAGATTACCGCTTGCCTCCTTGATGGCAACGATATTTTGGCAGTCACGTGCCAGACGGACTGTCGTCTCTGCCTTCATATTCACACCTGTTCGTCCCGGAACATTATAAAGGACAACGGGTAACGAGGTCGCTGCCGCTATGGTTTTAAAATGCTGATAGAGACCTTCCTGTGAGGGCTTGTTGTAATAAGGACATACACTCAAGATGCCATCAACGCCCCGGAAGTCACGTGTTTGCAGTTCCTGAACAATCTCTGCGGTGTTATATCCACCACATCCGACAAGAATAGGCACCCTTCCACCCACCAGACTGACCACCAGATCCTTGATCTTCTGTTTCTCCTCTGCCGTCAAAGTAGGTGTCTCACCCGTTGTGGCAAGAATACAGAAGAAATCAGCACCATTGTCGAGCTGATACTCCACGAGACGAATCAGTGACTTATAATCCACCGATCCGTCTTCCAAAAAAGGGGTTATCAGTGCTATTCCTAATCCTTTGAAGATATTATGTACCATAATAGAAATATATTTCTGTTTGCAAAAGTACATAAAAATATCGAAAAAGGAAACGGAATAAAAGAAAAATTTACAGAATATATAGAATTAATTGCCAAACGAAAATGGTCATACTGGTGCAGACACCAATATGACCACTATCCATGAAGTATCTTTGCTTTACAATTTACGCAATACGACAGCTGAGCGAGCAGGGATATACAGCTTCAGCCATTCCTTATGGTCCTGCACATACAGCGGGTCATAGTTGGTGATGTGTGTCACACTGTCATCAGCGAATCCATTACCGCCAAACTCCTTGGCGTCCGTGTTAAGGACGACCTCATAGGAACCCGTCGGGACGAGGAAGCCGTAATCGGTATAGGAACGTGTCGGAGAGAAGTTGAATACAAATACCAAGTCACCACGCATATAGCACAACACCTGGTCTCCGTCGTCATGCCAGATCTCTGTGACAGGAGTAGCCTGGAAGTTCTTCTGGCTCTTGATGACCTCCAGCATCTTACGGTCGAAGTCGCCAAGCCAGTGATAACACAGCTCCTTGTTGTCCACCAGGTTCCACTGGCGACGGGCATACTTATAGCTCCAGCCATTACCCTCACGTGGGAAGTCAATCCACTCGGGATGACCGAACTCATTACCCATAAAGTTCAAATAGCCACCGTTGATGGCACCTGCTGTCACGAGTCGGATCATCTTATGGAGGGCAATGCCACGGTGTGCCATGTCATTCTCGTCACCTTTCTTGAAGTGCCAGTACATATCGGCATCAATCAGTCGGAAGATAATGGTCTTATCACCCACCAATGCCTGGTCATGGCTCTCACAGTAAGAGATGGTCTTCTCGTCTGGACGACGGTTCTTCACCTCCCAGAAAATACTGCATACGTTGATGTCCTCGTCACGAACCTCCTTGATGGTCTTGATCCAGTAGTCAGGGATATTCATCGCCATGCGATAGTCGAAGCCATAGCCGCCATCCTCAAACTTAGCGGCAAGTCCCGGCATACCAGATACTTCTTCCGCAATGGTGATGGCATTAGGATTGACCTCATGAATCAGACAGTTGGCAAGGGTCAGATAGCAGATAGCATTATCGTCCTCATGACCGTTGAAATAGTCACCATAGCCGCCAAATGCCTCACCGAGTCCATGACTGTAGTACAGCATGGAGGTCACACCGTCAAAGCGGAAGCCGTCGAACTTATACTCCTCCAACCAGTATTTGCAGTTAGAGAGCAGGAAATGCAGCACGTCATCCTTGCCATAGTCAAAACAGAGAGAGTCCCATGCCGGATGCTCATGACGGTCACCAGGATAGAAGAACTGGTTGGGGTCACCGGCAAGATTACCCAATCCCTCCACCTCGTTCTTCACTGCATGAGAGTGGACAATATCCATAATAACGGCAATACCCATCTTATGGGCGGTGTCTATCATCTCCTTCAAATCCTCTGGAGTGCCGAAACGACTGGACGGTGCGAAGAAACTGGATACGTGATAGCCGAAAGAGCCGTAATAGGGATGTTCCTGAATCGCCATCACCTGAATGGCATTATAGCCATCCTTCTTGACACGAGGCAGGACATTCTTCGTAAACTCCTTGTAGGTTCCTACCTTCTCCGCATCCTGTCCCATACCCACATGGCACTCATAGATCAGCAGTGGAGACTTGTTAGGTTTGAATGTTTTCTTCTTGAACTCATATTTCTTCTCAGGATTCCATACCTGTGCGGAAAAAATCTTCGTCTGGTCATCCTGAACAACACGACGGCACCAGGCTGGGATACGCTCTCCTTCTCCCCCATTCCACTTCACCTTCATCTTATAAAGGTCACCATGCTTGATGGCTTTCTCTGAGAGTCTCAGTTCCCAGTTACCGGTTCCCTCAATACGCTTGCATTTATATTTCTCACTCTCCTGCCAGTTATTGAAATCACCTATCAAATAGATCTCTGTAGCATTGGGAGCCCACTCGCGGAACACCCAGCCTTTGGCGAGTTTATGAAGACCGAAATAGAGATGCCCAGAGGCAAACTGCGACAGTGTCTGCTTGCCATTCCTTGTCAACTGACCAATCTTCCACAAGGCATGATCATGACGACCACGGATGGCACCCTCGAAAGGCTCCAGCCATGAGTCGTCCCTTACCAGTCCAATGTGCTGAGGAACTTCTACTTTCTTCTTTGGAGCAGCTTTCTTAGGAGCCGCCTTCTTCGTTGCGGTTTTCTTTACTGCCGTCTTTGCGGTTGTGGTGGTTTTCTTTGTTGTTGCCATAGTATTGACTTATGCTTTTACTTTAAATATTGCTTTTTTAAACTCAGGAACACCAGCGATACAAGGAGCATGTCCGTCTTGTGGGAAGAAGATAGCCATCATACCAGGCTGGCAAGTGACATAACTCTCAGCAGCGAGGTCCGGAATCTTGGTGATATCCTTCTCTGCATTATAGGTGGCGGCAGGCAGATTCTCACGAGGTGTATAGCCAAATGTCTCTGTTTCCGTAATAGGAATCTGGATGTCAATCATCTTGTCATGTGTCTCAATCACAGCCTCATCAGGAGTTTTTCCCTTAGTCATCGTAATATTGACAAAAAGGTCCTTCCCCTCAATCTCATACTTTCCCACCTCAAGGGTCTTCAAATCATTACTCTTTAAAAACTCGATCACTTTGGAGAACAACGGGTTCACTGACTCATAGTTCTTCAGGTTCTGTAAACTGTCGATAATCATAATAGCTTATTTTTAGTAGATTGGATATTTATTACTTGTTAACTTCCCTTCTGCCACGGATATATCTTCCCGAGGACGTGACATTTCCATTAGCATCTTTCTCGACGAACGGACCATCACGACGATCATCCACGTAAGAGCCCTCAAAGCGTTTTCCGTCTTTATCCTGCTCGATAGCAGGACCATTGCGGCGACCTTCTTTGAAAACGCCCTTGAACTTAGAACCGTCGGCATAACGGGCAATACCCTCGCCATGAATCGTCCCGTCTTTGAACTGTCCTTCGAAGACATCACCGTTCTTAAGGGTCAGTTTACCCTTGCCATTGGGTTTATCCTTGTTCCACTGTCCTTGGTAGACATCACCGTTCTTCCATACCAGCATACCGTCACCTTGTTTGTCACCATTGTAGAACCCACCAGTATATTTATCACCGTTGGCATAACGGAAGACACCCTGTCCCGTTCGTTCTCCTTGTGCATAGTCTCCTTCATAGGTGTCTCCATTCTGGAACTTATAGATACCTTTCCCATGCGGATTATCCTCTTTCCACTGACCCACATACAAGTCACCATTGGAATATTTGAACACACCTTTTCCTTGGCGCAGGTTATTCACATACTGACCATCATAGGAAGAACCGTCCGGCCAGATAAAAAGACCTTTTCCGTTCTTCATGTCGTCTTTCCACTGTCCATCATAATAGGCACCTCCCTGGTATGTGTATTTCCCTTGACCATTACGCTTGTCTGCTTTCCAGTTACCGTCATAGATGTCACCATTGAAATAATACATGGTACCATGCCCTTGCTGCTCATCAGCATACCAGAGTCCCACATATTTATTATTATTCTGGAAATAGAAGGTTCCTGTCCCATGCTGGTGATCCTGGAACCATTCTCCTTCATACTTCTCTCCATCGGAGAACGTATATGTTCCCTGTCCTTGACGCTTTCCTTTCACATACTCACCCTCATACCAGTCACCGTTCTGATAAGTAGCACGCCCCTTTCCATGAGGTTTTCCACTGGACATCTCACCTTGATAAGCGCCGCCATCGGCTGTCGTACAGGAGCCCAGCGTGATTTTCTGGGCATAAAGTGTCATAGAAGATAAGGTCAAGAAGACCCATAAAATATTTCGTTTATTCATCATTGATTCCATTTAAGCCTTACAAAAGTAAAAAAAAAAGTGTGACCCTCAAAATTAATTAGAGTATATTAACGCAACATTCAGATATTTTTGTACCTTTGCACAAAAATCAACATATAAATATGAAGTTCATAGGAATCATTCCAGCACGTTATGCGTCAACACGCTTTCCAGGGAAACCCTTGGCATTGTTAGGCGGTCGTCCTGTTATCCAGCATGTATATGAGAAAGCGGTCGCTGCCATTGGAGAGGCGTATGTAGCCACTGATGACCAACGTATCTTTGAGGCGGTAAAGGCTTTTGGCGGACAGGTCGTCATGACACGAGCCGACCACCAAAGCGGCACGGACCGTATCGAGGAGGCTTGTGAGAAGATAGGCACTGAAGCTGACGTAATCATCAATATCCAAGGGGACGAGCCTTTCGTTGACGTTTCACAGATCGAGACACTGAAAAGGCTTTTCAACCACCCACAGACCCAGATTGGCACATTAGGAAAACGATTTGAGTCCACGGAGGCTGTCATGAACCCCAACTCCCCCAAGATCGTGACGGACAAAGCTGGTTTCGCACTCTATTTCAGCCGTTCTGTCATTCCTTATATCCGGGGAAAGGAACAAGACTGCTGGATCAAACATTTCCCTTATCTGAAACATTTAGGTATTTACGCCTACCGCCGGGAGACACTTCACGAAATCACCCATTTACCACCATCGTCATTGGAACTGGCAGAGAGTCTGGAACAATTACGATGGTTGGAGAACGGCTATCGCATCCGAGTGGGAATCACTGAGGTGGAGACAGTAGGAATCGATACGCCAGAGGACCTTCAACGCGCAGAAGCTTTCCTGTTAAAACAAAAAAGCAAATGAGATATTTTGTGTTTTGTCAAGGTGACATTGTCCTGGAAAAGACTCCCGGAGGCTACCGTATCCCCGAAGAGCCTCCTACGGAACTCAAGCCATGGACAACAGTCATGGATGTCGATGACGAGAAAGCCTACCGGATAGACCTCCCATTACAAGGAGATGAGCGTTTCGAGATGTGCGGGTTACGTCAAAGTTATTATAAGCTACCCAAAGAAGATTATCTGAAAGCGGGCAAATGCCAAGAACTGCTCTATTGGGATCAGAACACGAAATTCTGTGGTGTCTGCGGAGGACCGATGAAGTTTCACACTGCCATCTCCAAACGATGTGAGAACTGTGGAAAAGAGGTATGGCCGCAACTGGCTACTGCTGTTATTGTATTGGTTCGCAAAGGCGACGAGGTGCTCCTCGTACATGCCAAGAATTTCCGTACAGACTTCTATGGACTGGTGGCTGGCTTCGTAGAGACGGGTGAGACTTTAGAGGAAGCTGTCCACAGGGAGGTCATGGAAGAGACAGGACTTCATATCAAGAACCTGAGGTATTTCGCCTCGCAGCCATGGCCGTACCCATGCGGACTGATGGTGGGGTTTACCGCCGACTATGACGGAGGACAGATACACCTGCAACGCTCGGAGCTGTCGAAGGGGGCATGGTTTGACAAAGACCATCTGCCACAAATTCCTGAAAAGCTCTCTATAGCCCGTCAATTGATAGACCACTGGCTAGAACAAATGAAATAAGGAAACTTTGAGAAAACGAACAACCATAGCCGATATCTGCGTGATAGTACTGTTAGGTGCTATCCTGCCTTTCTCTCCGCTCATCCATTTCCGACCATCGACACGTATGAATGACAAGGTGATTGTGAAGATCCACCAACGTCCCTCTGATGACTCTCTCCGTCATGCCATTCAACAGACAGAAGGCGAAATGGAGGAAATGGAGTACTATTTTCGTGTCCATACAGTCACTGACGAAGGATATAACCTGATTGCCGCCTATCACACAAGACTCCAGCAGCACCATCGCCACCTGAAGGCACTGATAAGCACTCCACGAACGCGGTATCTCTCCTACGACACTATTATCGCAAAAGAGCGCCCATTAGTAGCTGTAAAGACAAAAGGAGGTTTTTGGAAAGCAGGACAATACCATGTCGGTGAAAAGCTCTCCGGGAAGGGTATCATGACGGATTATGAAGGACAAGTTATCAGAGGTATATGGGACCAAGACACTCTTGTGGTGGCATGGCGTACAGACTCTATTGGCATCTACTTCGGTCAGATGGATGATAACCTGATGGCATCCGGACAGGGTGTCTATCATGCTCATGGCATCAATTATTATGAAGGCCTCTGGCAGAATGGTCGTCGGCATGGCTTTGGCTATGAGTCATCACCACATCACCAACTACGTGTCGGAGAATGGAAGAAAGGACGTTTTTTAGGGGAACGGCTGAAATATACCACAGAGCGAATCTACGGGATTGACATCTCCCGTCATCAACATGAAAAGGGACGCAGACGATTCATCATAGAATGGAAGAAACTGCGTATCCTCTCATTAGGCAAGAATCATCCCACCAACGGACAGACCTTCCCTGTCTCGTTTATGTATATCAAGGCAACAGAGGGTACTACCATTCAGAACCGCTATTTCCGCCAGGATTACGTCCAGGCTAAGAAACATGGTATCCATGTCGGTGCCTATCATTTCTTCTCCATGTTTTCTTCGCCACAGGCACAAGCTGCTCACTTCCTAAAATATGCAACTATAGGCAAAAACGATTTCCCTCCTGTCCTGGATGTTGAACCTTCGGAAGCACAGATCCTGATCATCGGCGAGGAGGAACTGATGCGTCGTATCCGTATATGGATGGGTATCGTGGAGCGGCAAACAGGGAAACTCCCTATTCTCTATGTCAACCAAATGTTCATCCTCCGACATATGAAGAATGCCTCTGATATCAAAAAGAAATATAATGTCTGGATTGCCCGCTATGGAGAATACAAACCTGATGTGAAACTGGTCTATTGGCAACTGTCACCTACAGGAAAAGTACAGGGCATCACTGGTGATGTGGATATTAACGTATTCAATGGCTACCAAGGACAGTTCTCCGAATTTGTACGTACAGGTTTTCACAAATAGAAATCTCCCGTTAGCTTCTTGTACTCCTCATCGCCAATAGTGATGATAGTATGTTCACACGCTATCGGATGTTTCACAAACGATAACAGATAACGCTTAGGCGGTTTTCGCTCTACCGTACAGACTCCCATAACCTGATGAGGGAAGAGTCCTACAAATGTTGCCTCATCCTCCATCCGTCTCTTATAATCAAAAGGGACGATCACCGAGAGCTCACCGTCATCTGCCAACAAGCGATAAGCAGCCTGCATCAGTTCCGCATAACTCAACGTGTCTGTATGTCTTGCTATGTTCCGCCGTTGGTCGGGGGCATTCAAGGAATCGATGAAATATGGTGGGTTACAGACTATCGAGTCATAGATTCCTTCATGCTCCTGTACAGCTTCTTGTCTTAGGATAATCTGATGTCTGAAAGAAGAGTTCCCCACATTGATTGTCGCTTGTCTGACAGCACCTTCGTCAATGTCAATAGCGGTTACCAAGGACTCCTGATAACGTTGTGCCATCATTAAGGCTATCAGTCCTGTTCCCGTTCCAACATCCAGTATTCGATTACCACCTGGAGCCCATGCCCCAAGCAGCACACCATCCATACCCACTTTCATGGCACACAGGTCTTGTTCTACGACAAATCGTTTGAATTGAAACATCATCCTTCCTCTAAATCACATGCAAAGATAACAATAATTTATTAATTCGTATCTTGGTTGTTTCAAAAAATTGTAGTACCTTCGCACAAAAATAGCAACAGATGGACGGTTATAAAATCATCAACGATCCTGTATTCGGGTTTATCAAGATCAGGAAAGGACTGCTTTACGATATCGTACAGCACCCGTTATTTCAACGTCTGAACCGTATCAATCAACTCGGACTCGCCTCTGTGGTTTATCCCGGCGCAAGACATACGAGATTCCAACATTCAATAGGTGCCTTACACTTAATGACGGAAGCCGTGAAGTCTCTGACAGAGAAAGGGATTTACATCTTCGACTCAGAGGCTGAGGCAGTGAAGGCCGCTATCTTGATGCACGATATAGGACATGGTCCATTCTCCCATGTGTTAGAAGACACTCTGATTCACGGAATTTCCCATGAGGACATCTCCCTGATGATGATGGAAAAGATCAACAAGGAAATGCACGGAGAACTGAATCTCGCCATTTCCATCTTCAAAGACGAGTACCCTAACAAGATCTTCCACCAATTGATTTCCAGTCAGCTTGACATGGATCGTCTGGATTATCTTAGACGTGACTCTTTTTTTACAGGAGTAACAGAAGGAAACATTGGTTCGGCTCGTATTATCAAGATGCTGAATGTGAAGGACGACCGGCTGGTGGTAGACGCTAAAGGCATCTATTCAATCGAGAATTTCCTCACGACGAGAAGACTGATGTACTGGCAGGTCTACCTGCACAAGACAGCAGTAGGATACGAAAAGATACTCGTCAATACCTTACTGAGAGCCAAGCATTTATCACAGTCTGGTAAAGAAATTTTCGCAACTCCTTCCCTTGCCTATTTCTTGTATCATGATGTCAATGCGGAATGGTTTACGACCCACCCAGAGGCTCTACAGCTGTATGCCGACCTTGACGACTCAGACATCTGGAGCGCCATGAAGGTTTGGAAAAATTCTGACGATATCATTCTGTCTACACTCGCCACGGACATGCTTGACCGCCACCTATTCAAAGTAGAGGTCAGTGAGGAGCCTCCGACTCCAGAGCACCTTGCTGGTATCAGAAAGAGCATCTCTGAAACAATCGGGATTTCCGAGGACGAGACATCCTATATGATGACACTTACTGAGATAGGCAAAGACATGTACAATCCGGAGGACGACAGTATTGGTATTCTATTCAAAGACGGAATAGTAAAAGATATTTCCGCGGCATCAGAAATACTAAATGTTCAACTCCTTTCAAAAAAAATCCGTAAATATTATCTCTGTTATCATCGTTTTTAAGAAAAAAGTTGTATCTTTGCAAGGTTAAATATAAACTTTGCGTAAAGAATGGAATTTACAGCCCAACAAATAGCCGACTTTATCGGTGGTCGTGTGGAAGGTGATGCACAAGCCAAAGTACACACTTTCTCAAAAATAGAAGAAGGAAAAGAAGGAGCAATCACATTCCTGTCAAACCCCAAATACACACATTATATTTATGACACAAAGGCTTCTGTTGTCCTCATTAATGAAGATGTAGAACTGGAGAACCCTGTAAGTACGACGCTCATCCGAGTAGCTAATGCCTATGAGTGTGTTGCGAAGTTAATGCAGATGTATGCTGCGTCACTCCCTAAGAAAACGGGCATTGACACTCTTGCCTTTATTTCAAAGTCCGCAGAGATTGGCAAGGACGTGTATATCGGACCTTTCTGCTTTGTAGGTGATGGCGTGAAAATCGGTGACGGTTCCATGATTTACCCTCACGTGACCATTTACGACGGCTGCCAGATCGGCAAAAACGTAACCATCCACGCTGGTGCTGTTATTGGAGCTGACGGTTTTGGGTTTGCCCCCAACCAAGAAGGCTATGATAAAATTCCACAAATGGGTATCGTTGTCATTGAGGACAATGTGGAAATCGGTGCGAATACCTGTGTCGACCGTTCTACAATGGGACAAACCATCATCCATAAGGGTGTAAAACTTGACAACCTCATTCAGGTGGCTCACAATTGCGAGATTGGTGAGAATACGGTGATGTCAGCACAAGTAGGAATGGCTGGCTCCACCAAGATTGGGGCGTGGTGTATGGTCGGTGGACAAGCCGGTTTTGCGGGACACATCCAAGTCGCAGACAAAACCATGGTGGGTGCCCAGTGTGGTGTTATCAGCAATACTAAAGGCAATGGTGAGAACTTGATTGGTTCTCCTGCCATGGATCCCAAGGATTTCTTCAAAGCAAAAGCTCTTTATCGTCGTTTGCCTGATATGTACAAGGAAATCAGTGCCCTTCGAAAGGAAATAGAAGAACTCAAGAAAAAATAATATATGAAACAAAAAACACTCAAAGGCAGTTTCTCCTTGTTTGGAAAAGGACTGCATACGGGATTGAACCTCACAGTGACTTTTAACCCAGCACCAGAAAATACTGGTTATAAGATCAAGCGTATTGACTTGGAAGGTGAGCCCGTGATTGACGCAATTGCCGAGAATGTGATAGATACCCAGCGTGGTACCGTGTTAGGCAAGGGTGAAGCTCGTGTCAGCACCGTGGAACACGGGCTTGCAGCCCTTTATGCGATGGGTATCGACAACTGTATAATTCAAGTCAACGGTCCAGAGTTTCCTATTCTTGACGGCTCTGCCATTCAATATGTGAATAAGGTCAAAGAGGTCGGCATTGAAGAGCAGAATGCTCCCAAAGACTGGTATGTGATTCGCAAGAAAATCGAAGTCAAGGATGAGGATACAGGGTCATGCATCACCATTCTTCCTGATGAAGACTTCTCCCTTACAGCGATGTGCTCTTTTGAGTCAAAATTCATCAACAGCCAGTTTGCTTCACTCGATAAGATTGATGACTTTGTCAATGAGATTGCTGCCGCCAGGACTTTTGTCTTTGTCCGTGACATAGAACCATTGTTACAGGCAAATCTCATCAAAGGCGGTGACATGGATAACGCTATCGTCATCTATGAGCGAAAGACGACTCAAGAGCGATTGGATATGTTGGCTGACATGTTACACGTTGAACATCGTGATGCCAATGAACTTGGATATATTCAGCACAAGCCATTGGTATGGGAAAATGAGTGTACCCGTCATAAGTTATTAGATGTCATCGGTGACATGGCACTTATCGGAAAACCCATCAAAGGGCGTATCATTGCCACCCGCCCAGGACATACTATCAACAATAAGTTTGCCCGTCTGATGCGTAAGGAGATTCGCAAACATGAGATTCAAGCTCCTATCTATGATCCTAACGAGGAGCCTGTCATGGACATTAATAAAATCCGAGAGCTCCTTCCACACCGTTATCCCATGCAGTTGGTAGACAAAGTGATTTCCCTTGGAGCTACGAGTATTGTAGGTATCAAAAACGTGACGAGTAACGAGCCGTTCTTCCAAGGACATTTCCCAGAGGAGCCCGTAATGCCTGGAGTCTTACAGATTGAAGCAATGGCACAATGCGGCGGATTACTTGTGCTGAACACATTAGAAGAGCCGGAGCGCTGGTCTACTTATTTCATGAAGATTGATGACGTGAAATTCCGTCAGAAAGTTGTTCCTGGTGACACCTTGTTGTTTAAAGTTGACCTCCTCGCTCCTGTCCGTCATGGAATATCTTCTATGAAGGGATATATCTTTGTAGGCGACCATGTTGTCGCTGAAGCGACTTTCACTGCACAAATTGTAAAGAACAAATAAAATATCTATGGCAAATCAGATTCACCCTATGGCTGTTGTCGATCCTGAAGCTAAATTAGGCGACAATAATATAATCGGTCCATTCTGTGTGATAGACAAAAACGTAGTAATAGGCAATAACAACAAGTTTCTGAATAATGTGACAGTGCACTTCGGAGCCCGTATTGGTAATGGTAATGAGTTCTTCCCAGGCGCAAGCATTTCTACCAAGCCTCAGGATCTGAAGTTTCAAGGTGAGGAGACTACGTGTGAGATTGGAGACAACAACTCTATCCGTGAGAACGTCACCATCAGCCGAGGTACTGCCTCAAAGGGGAAAACCATCGTAGGCAACGGAAACTTGCTGATGGAGAATATGCATATCGCACACGATTGTGTGATAGGTAATGGCTGTATTATCGGCAACTCTACCAAGATTGCCGGCGAAGTGGAAATCGATGACTTTGCCATCATCTCTGGCTGCTGCCTGTTCCACCAGTTCATTCGTGTGGGCAGCTACATCATGTTCCAAGGCGGTTCACGTACCTCACAGGATATCCCTCCCTATGTCATTGCAGGCAAGGAACCTATCCGCTATGCAGGTGTCAACCTCATCGGACTGCGTCGCCGCGGCTTCCCCAACGAGACTATCGAGACCATCCATGATGCCTACCGTATCATTTATGCCAAAGGCGTACTGAAGGACGGTATCGCAGAAGCTCGTGCTAAATACCCTGACTCGAAAGAGGTAGAGTATATCTGCTCGTTTATTGAGAACTCCAAGCGCGGAGTCATCAGATAGTTAATTGTTGATACTTAAAAATTGACAGTTGGCATCACTCATTGTCATCACAGGTCCGACAGCTGTTGGAAAGACGGAACTTTGTATTGATATTGCTAAATACTACGGTGTTCCTATTATCAATGCAGACTCACGACAGATTTATCGGGAACTGAAAATTGGAACTGCTACACCAACGGAGGAGCAACTCAAGAGTGTCAAGCACTATTTCGTAGGAAGTATCAGTATTGATGACTATTACAATGCGTCGATGTACGAACAGGATGTACTGACATTACTGGACAAACAGTTCAAGCAATCCCCCATTCAACTTCTGACAGGAGGCAGTATGATGTACATTGACGCTGTCTGTAACGGTATTGATGACATCCCCACCATTCGTGAAGACATCCGTGAAGAGATGAAAAAACGCTATGCCGAAGAAGGACTGGAGACTCTCTGTGAGGATTTAAAGAGATTAGACCCTGAGCATTATGAGATCGTAGACAGGAAAAATCACCGTCGTGTGATTCATGCCCTTGAGATCTGCTACCAGACCGGAAGGACTTATACATCTTTCCGCAGACAAGAGAAAAAGCAACGTCCTTTCCGAATTATCAAAATCGGACTGAACAGGGAACGAGAGGAACTCTATCACCGTATTAACCTGCGTGTCGACCAGATGATGACAGACGGACTGCTTGAGGAAGTCGTATCACTCCAGAACAAGCGTACCAATAACGCCTTGAATACAGTAGGTTATAAGGAGATGTTCACGTATCTGGACGGTACTTGGTCACTGGAAGAGGCTGTTGAGCGTATGAAGGGAAACACCCGTCGCTATGCCCGCAAACAACTCACATGGTTTAAACGGGACGAAGAGATGCAGTGGTTTCACCCACAACAAAAAGAGGATATTTTGAAGTATATATCACAATATGAATAAATACGTTGAAAAATGCTGGCAGGCATGTAAGAATGCCTGGCAATGGTATAAAGGGTTGTATCAAGGACGCAAATGGTATGCGAAGACTGTGGTAGGCTTTACCTCATTTATCGTTGCTTTCATCCTTTATCTTTTGATGGTGGATATTAATTTCCTATGGCTCTTTGGAAAGTCACCAGGTATGAATGCCATCATGCATCCCAAAACGACACAGGCTTCAGAACTCTATAGCGCAGACGGAGTATTGATTGGTAAATACTTCAGTGAGAACCGTTCTCCTGTGGAGTATGAGGATGTCAGCCCCGTCTTCTGGCGTGCCTTGATTGACACGGAGGATGAGCGGTACTATCAGCATTTCGGTATTGACTTCCAAGGAGTGTTTGCCGCTTTCAAGGATTATGTGATACATCATGATGCACGTGGTGCCTCCACCATCACCCAACAGTTAGTCAAGAACATGTTCCGAGTCCGTACAGAATATTCTACAGGACTGCTCGGTTCTATCCCTGGTGTAAAGATGCTCATTATGAAAAGCAAGGAATGGATTACTGCAGTGAAACTGGAGATGTTCTTTGATAAAAAAGAGATTCTAACGATGTATGCTAATACGGTAGACTTCGGTTCCAATGCTTTCGGCATCAAGACGGCGGCAAAGACTTATTTCGGGACGACGCCGAAGGACCTTACACCCGACCAGTGCGCCATCCTCGTAGGACTGCTTAAGGCTACCACCTATTATAATCCGCGTATCAATCCTGAGAATTCCCTCAATAGAAGGAATGTGGTATTGAACAACATGCTCAAGCACAAAGATATCACAAAGGTGGCTTATGATACGTTAACGAAGAAACCCATCGACCTGGACTATAGTGTTGAGAATAACTATGACGGACAGGCACTCTACTACCGCGACGCCGTGGCAAGCTATCTTAGAGAATGGTGTAATGAGAATGATATCGACCTCTACAGAGACGGCTTAAAAATCTATGCGACCATCGATACCCGTATGCAGAAATATGCGGAGGAAGCGGTCATCAAGCAGATGAAGATTATCCAGAAGAGTTTTGATAATCATTGGCTAGGTATGAACCCATGGCGTGACGAACGCGGTCAGGAGATTCCACATTTCATTGAGAACCTTGCCAAGAAATTACCTTATTATAAATATCTGAACCAAAAATATAATGGTAACCAGGACTCTATCAATTACCATCTGAACACCCCCCATACCGTCAAGCTCTTCGACTATGAGCAGGGATTCATCGAAAAGGAGATGTCAACCATGGACTCTATCCGTTATATGGAGCATTTCATGCACTGTGGCTTTATTGCCATGGAACCACAGACGGGACATGTAAAGGCATGGGTGGGCGATCTTGACTTCAAGACTTGGAAATACGACAAGGTGACGGCAATGCGACAACCCGGCTCTACTTTCAAGCTCTTCGTCTACACCGAGGCAATGAACCAAGGCATCACCCCTTGTGACACTCGTCAGGACTCCTATTTCTCTATGAAGGTATATGATGCCAAACAGAAAAAAGAGGTATTATGGGCTCCCACTAATGCTGACGGACGGTTCTCGAATGCCAATATCACGTTGAAACAGGCTTTTGCGATGAGTATAAACTCCGTAGCTGTCAAACTAGGACAGGAAGTTGGTATCCCACAAATCGTCAAGACTGCTCATGACATGGGGATCAAGAGTAAACTCGACCCTACCCCCGCCCTCGCCTTGGGTTCCAGTGATGTCACGCTACTCGAACTGGTGAATGCCTATTGCACACCTGTCAACGGAGGCATGGCTCATGAACCTGTACTCGTGTCCCGTATCCTCGATCGTGATGGCAACGAGATCTATAATGCCAAGACGGAAGACAAACAGAGCATTCCACAGAAGAGTGCTTTCTATGTACAACAACTACTACAGGGTGGCATGCATGGTACCAGTAGTTCTCTCTACCGTTTCATCAGCAAATACCTTAATGACACGGACTTCGGTGGTAAGACAGGAACGAGTAACAACCACTCTGATGCCTGGTTTGTTGGGACAACTCCTAAACTAGTAGTCGGCGCATGGGTCGGTGGAGAATATCGCTGTATACACTTCCGTACAGGACAACTAGGACAAGGCAACCGCACGGCACTGCCTGTCTGTGGTAACTTCCTCGAACTGGTATTAGGTGATCCAGCCTTCAAACAGTACCGTACGAAATTCACTCTTCCTAAGGGACTTGATGCTAATGCTGTTGCTTACAACTGCGGAGGCTATTTCAAGATACCATCAGACTCTGATTCTTTGTCTAAGGATAGCATACGTCATACTGACATCCCTGTTGCGGAAGGATCTGTGGAAAATGCCGGTAATCCATTATCTACAGAGTCTCATGCTAGTCAGACCCCCATCCCCTCACAGCCACAATCAGCTGAAGAGCCCAAAGAATAAATTGGTCACAGAATCCTATACATCCCATTCATAAGTGTCGTAACAGACGGCACGGGCTCCAAAGCCCTCCTTTTGATAGATTAAGTTCTCGTTAAGGATATCACTATGTGTTTCCGTTGACTTCCCAAAATCCAAATACATGTATTCTGGATAAGCACCGATGATTTCTTTGATAATGGCATTAACGACACCTAACCGTTTCCCCTCTGCCGTGGAAGAGATATACTGTGTATGAACAACCTGTGGAGTAATATAAACCACACATCCCCCTAACATCTGCTGTTCTCTGTAAGCCGCATATAGGACAATTGAAGAAGGGAAGCGCTGATGCAGTAAGAGTATCTCATCCAAAGTATGCACAGGGGAGACTCCATGGCACTCTTGAAGATTCTCTTTCAATATCTGCCAGAATTCAGCATAGTTGTCACTCCTTTCTACCCGTATTGCGTTATCTGATGCCACGCGGAGTCCGTGTCGACGGTCTTTCTTCCATTTCAAAGGCTTAGCCAACACAATGGTGGAAGACACATCACGCTCCAACAGACGGTAATCGAAGATCCGATACATGGCATAGAGGGGCTCTTCCGCCGGTACCTGATGATATATCCAAGGTATAGACTTATAAACGACCCGATGAAAATCATGGTCCAGAAGATACTGTCTCAATAACTGGAAACACTCCATTACATGGACGGTTGTCGCCTCCACCCCCATAACAAGTCCCCCATAAGTCAGTCCTTGATGTGAATACAATATCTTGCTGTCCTCATTAGCAGGAAAAAGAGCATATAGATTCTCATCCCTATAGAACAGCAGGGAGTGGTCATGAAAACGGTCAGCATGATAGTCCATATAATGTCGGTCAAAGAGAAACGTACCATTCTTCGACTGAGCGACGAATTGATTCCATTCGTCAGCATGCGCAGCATTATATCTAACTATCTTGAACATCCTACATATTTCAGGAACTCCTCATAATCATATATATAATCATCTTCTTCGTAGAGTTCAGATGCAAGTACCAAACATACGGCACCACTGGAGAAATCATCCAATGTGCGCCATGTGTTGGTTTCAATAAGCAACCCCTGATATGGATGATTCAGCAAGACAGTCTCCCGTTCAAAACCATTATCAAGTGTCACATGAAAGGAACCACTGAGTGCTACCACAAATTGCTTCAACCGTTTATGGGCATGTCCCCCACGACTCTCTCCTGCCGGAACATCATACACCCAATAAGCACGTTTGATCTCAAAAGGTACATTCTCCATCTGCTCCGCAACTGTCAGATTACCTCTTGGATCAGTGATCCTCGGAAGGTCGATGAGTTTGATATCTATCTCTTTCATATATTATATGTAACGGCAAATGAAACATAATATTATGTTTCCTGTCACGTTATTATCAATAATGACAGAGAAAATAGCGGCACCCTTGCGGACATTTCCATGCTTTGCCCTGTTGATGTATCTCCTTGGGCTGATATGTCTGATGACCATCCATCAGGGAGGAAGGCATGTGTCCGTCTTCGAACTGGTTGTAGACGTTTACGTATTATGCCTCATCCTCTGGCTTCTCCCATCCAAGATTGCCTTATGGATAAAAAGACTCTTCTACGTCATCGCCTATGGGCTCACCCTCATTGACCAGTTCTGCTATAGCAGGTTCGGAGCTCCCATCAATGCCTCCCTGTTACGTCTTTTCCTGGAGACTAACCAACGGGAAGCCACAGAGGCCGTCACCTCCTATGTAACATGGTCGTCCATCTCCCTTCCCGTCATCCTTGTCCTATTACTGATGGCAGCACATCTACTTGTGTCTTGGTGGAAGATTCCTATCCACATCCCCGTCAAGGGATGGATCATCTCTGTCGTTCTGCTCTTCTGTGTAGCATACAGTGCCAAGAACAAGGTATATATCGTGCGTAACCTGCTAGAGCCCCAAACAGGACTGGAATTAGAGTATGCCTACGACCTGCCACACGACGGTGGCTTCTATCTGCCGTTCTACCGACTGCTGTATGCATGGAAAGGAATCTCTATCGAACAAAAAGCCATCCAGAAAGTCATCCGGAATATCAACAAAGCACAGGTGGACAGTTGTTCGTTCCGCTCTCCGGATATCGTACTGATTATTGGTGAGGCCTATAGCAAGCATCACTCCCAACTCTATGGCTACGACAAGTCCACCGCCCCCTTACAGACACAAATGATGCGTGATAGTTCACTTGTCGCCTTTACCAATGTGATTGCTCCTTACCATCAGACATCCATCGTATTCCAACTCACCTTCTCGTTGTATGCCTACGGCCAACAAGGTGACTGGGCAGACTATCCCCTGTTTCCCCAACTCTTCAAGAAGGCAGGCTATCAGGTCAGTTTCATTACCAATCAGTTTGTACCCTCTCCTGCCCTTGACATCTACGACTTCAGTGGCAGTATGTTTGTCAACCAGCCACAAGTGAGCCAGTCGATGTTCTCCCATCGTAACATACACACCCATCCTTTCGACATGGGAATACTGGAGGACTACGACTCACTGGCACAGTATCGGGGAGAGCATAACCTCACTATCTTCCACCTGTTGGGACAGCATACCGCATATAGGGAGCGTTATCCTGAGCAGGAACGCCGTTTCCTGCCTTCTGACTATACTCGCAAAGACCTTGATGAAGATGCACTCCGGGAACTGTCAGACTATGACAATGCCTGTCTCTATAACGACAAGGTGGTGACTGCCATCACCAACCGTTTCAAAGACAAAGATGCCATTGTCATCTATATGCCGGATCATGGTGAGATGTGTTATGACGGCAGTCTGACGTTCGGAAGGACCCTGGAGGTCACCACCCCCAATGAGGTATACCAGCAGTTTGAGATTCCTTTTTGGATATGGGTTTCCCCATCATACCGTCAGCAACATCCTGGTATCTGGAAACAAATCTGCAAGGCAAAGAAACAGCCCTTCATGACTGACAATATCAGTCAGTTGCTCCTTTACCTTGCAGGTATTCACTGTCCCTACTATCAGGATAGGGATAATCTCATCAGCCCCCACTATCAGTCCTCCCGAAAAAGGATGATGATGGGAACGATGGACTATGATTCACTTTTTCATATAAGGGTCAGTCCCTAAGACGGTCTTGGCCAGACGCTTCGCCTTGTCACGCAGGGCATTGACATCATCACCCAGTTCACCATAGCAGAGTACCACACCCATACGGCGACCCTTGTGAGCCTCCGGCTTGCCGAAAATACGGATACGGGTACGGTCTTCCTTCAGTGCATCGATGAAGTTATAGTCCAGCGGCCCTACTTTCTCCTCTGGTGAGAGGATAACGGCAGAGGCTCCTGCATGCTCGAGGTGGATACCTGCTATCGGCAGACCCATCACGGCACGGAAATGCAACTCAAACTCGGAGAGGTTGGTGGTATGACCCAACGTCACCATACCTGTATCGTGCGGACGGGGACTCAGTTCTGAGAAGATGACCTCACCCTGACGCGTCAGGAAGAACTCCACGCCCCAGATACCATAACCCGTGAGTGCCTTCGTCACTTGGTCTGCCATTTTCTGCGCCTGTTTGAGTGCCTCGTCACTAATCTTATAAGGCTGCCACGATTCACGATAGTCACCCCCCTTCTGTACATGACCGATAGGAGGACAGAAGATGGTAGGTGCATTCTTCTGCGTCACTGTCAGCAAGGTAAACTCCGACTCAAAGTCGATAAATTCCTCGATAATCACTTCCTTCACGTCACCACGACTGCCTTCCATGGCTTCCTTGAAAGCCTGCTCCAGCTCGTCATCGTTATGCACGTAACTCTGACCATGACCAGAGGACGACATCAGAGGCTTCACCACACAGGGGAAACCAATCTCATCGGCAGCCTTCTTGAACTCGTCGAACGTCTTGGCATAGAAATACTTCGCCGTACGAAGTCCTAAGTCACGAGAGGCAAGGTCGCGGATGGCACGACGGTTCATCGTGAAGTTGACGGCACGGGCAGAAGGTACCACCTGTATACCCTCTTTCTCAAAGTCGAAAAGACGCTCCGTACGGATGGCCTCGATCTCAGGCACAATGATGTCAGGTTTATGCTTCTTGACAGCAGCCGTCAGCGCATCACCGTCGAGCATAGAGAACACCTCACGCTCGTCAGCCACCTGCATGGCAGGCGCATTGTTATAACGGTCACAAGCCACCACATAGGCACCGGCACGCTTGGCGGCAATGACGAACTCCTTACCTAACTCACCACTTCCCAGTAATAGAATCTTCTTCATAATCAGTATTTGTTTTTAGTATTATCTGTTTGCATACATATTGTCATAATACTTCTGGTAGTCGCCAGAGGTCACATTGTCGAGCCACTCCTGGTTGTCGAGATACCAGCGGACGGTCTTCTCGATACCCTCCTCAAACTGCAACGAAGGCTCCCAGCCGAGTTCCTTCTGCAACTTCGTGGAGTCAATGGCATAACGCAAGTCATGTCCGGCGCGATCCGTCACGAAGGTAATCAAGTCCATATCTGCACCTTCAGGACGTCCTAATAAACGGTCGACAGTCTTGATGACAACCTTGATAATATCAATATTCTTCCACTCATTGAAGCCACCGATATTGTAGGTCTCGGCTATCATTCCCTGATGGAAGATGAGGTCGATGGCACGGGCATGGTCCTCTACAAACAACCAGTCACGTACGTTCTCGCCCTTGCCATAGACAGGCAACGGCTTGCGATGACGGATATTGTTGATGAACAACGGAATCAGTTTCTCAGGGAACTGATAGGGACCGTAGTTGTTCGAGCAGTTCGTTACGATGACAGGCATACCGTAGGTGTCGTGGTAGGCACGGACGAAGTGATCCGACGATGCCTTGGCGGCACTGTATGGAGAGTGCGGATTATACTTTGTCGTCTCCAAGAAGAACTTGTCACCGTAAGCCAAATGATGCTCTGCACTTGATGCTGTCGTGGTGAATGGAGGCTCGATACCCTCAGGATGCGTCAACTCCAAGGCACCATATACCTCATCGGTAGATATATGGTAGAAACGTTTGCCCTCATAGCGCTCAGGCAGTGACTCCCAATAGAGCTTAGCAGCCTGCAGGAGCGACAGTGTTCCCATCACATTGGTCTTGGCAAATGTAAATGGATCTTTGATGGAGCGGTCAACATGGCTCTCAGCAGCCAGGTGGATGATTCCATCTACTTTTTTCTCCTGCATCAACTTATAGAAGGCATCAAAGTCACAGATATCCATTTTCACAAACTCATAGTTGGGTTTGTTCTCAACGTCTTTGAGGTTTGCGAGGTTACCCGCATACGTTAACTTGTCAAGGTTAATGATGTGGTAGTCGGGATACTTGTTCACGAAAAGGCGCACCACATGGCTTCCGATAAAGCCTGCACCGCCAGTAATAATAATTGTTCTTTTCATATATCTCAAATTTTAAATTTCTTCGATATCCAATCAGCAATGGGTATTACTACAAATGCCATGACAATTGCCTGGACGATATTGTTTTTATGATCTATCTCATGACCAAAAATCAAGTCTAATACTAAAAAAAATATAAATATTAGTACAGTGAATATCACTGCTTTCTTTAAATAATTCAACAAATTCATTTTCTTTAATATTTATTTTCCTAATGTAATAACTTCCAAATCCTTGAACTCCTTCCCTTCAATAGTGAGACGTACAAGGGTGCGTTCCTTATGCCACCCCTGCAATCCTGCAGCACCTGGATTGATATGTAAGATATTCAGTGTCTTGTCGTACTTCACCTTCAAAATATGAGAGTGACCTGCGATAAAGAGCTGTGGTGGTGAGGCATACAGCTGTCCTCGGATACTATAGTCATAATTACCCGGATAGCCACCGATATGTTTCATCAGCACATCCGCATCCTCACACTTCCATCGTAACACCTCTGGATACATCAGTCGAAGGTCGCCTCCGTCACAGTTTCCACAAACTGCACGGAACGTACGGTATTCCGCCAGTCGTTCCGCCACCTCCATGGAGCCGATGTCCCCAGCATGCCATATCTCATCACAGGGTTCGAAATATTTTAGGTACTTATCATCCCAATAACTATGCGTATCACTGATAATCCCTATTCGCTTCATAATTCGAATCTCTTTCTGATAAAGTCAGCTATCATCTTCTCCGTCTCTACCAGCCCCAGAATACTGGTATTCACACAAAGGTCATACGATTCCGCATGTCCCCATTTCTTACCTGTATAGTAATTATAATAGGCAGCCCTTTTGCCCTCTGCCTGCAGGATCATATGCTTTGCCTCTGGTGGCGTCACATTCTGCTTGTTGAGAATCTGTTGTACTCTGTCATGCATCGATGCAGTGATGAAGATGTTCACCACATTCTCAAAGTCACGCAACACATAATCGGCACAACGTCCCACAAAGACACAAGAGCCCTTTTCCGCCGCTTTGCGAATAGCATCACTCTGGAACTTAAACAGATTCTCCTGGGAGAACCCAGACTCATAGGCTCCACTGACATGAGGAGTTGTCATATTGAATAGTCCACGAATAAAACCCTTCTTCTCGTCATTCTGTTCAAAGATCTTCTCACTGAAGCCACTCTCTTTAGCGGCAAGATTCAGGATTTCCTTATCGTAATACTTGGCTTTGAAGTCAAGGGCAAGCATGCGGGCGATATCATGTCCGCCACTACCCAGCTGTCGTCCAACATTGATAATAATGTGTTTATTTTCCATAAGCTTTGAGTTTTCTGATGTACAATATTAACAAGGGGATTGTCATAGAGAAAGAGCCGAAATCACTTGCCGCCATCGAATACCACACACCATCCAGCCCCAAGAAGAGAGGGAAGATGTATGCCATCGGCAACAACAGGATCAGCTGTCGAGAGAGAGAAAGAAAAATACTGATCTTCACTTTACCAATACACTGGAAGAAATTGGTGATAACGGCTTGAGAGCCTACCACGAAGAAGACCATCATATTGAGTTGGATACCCCTTGCAGCCATTGCTATCAAGGTGGCATCTGTCGTAAACACACGGGCTATCTGACGAGGGAAGAGCATTGAGACCGTCCAACCGATTAACAGGATGGTAGTCGCTGCAGCTATCGTCAACCACAGACATCGGAACATACGGTCAAAGCGCTCAGCACCATAGTTATAACCTACAATAGGCTGCATACCTTGTATCATTCCCATCACAAACATAAACAGTACCATAACCACGGAGTTGGCAATAGAATAGGCTCCCACAGCCATGTCACCACCATAACGCACAAACTGGTTGTTCATAAATATCACAATGACACACGAGGTACTCTGCATCAGAAAAGGTGATATACCGATGGAGATGATATTACGTACCAGGTCTTTTTTTAACTTATAGATGCCTTTGCGCAGATGCAACAATTCTTTTTTGTCAGAGAACACCCACATCTGCCAGCAGAGAGCCATCGTCTGGGAAGTGATGGTAGCTAATGCCGCTCCCCGGATACCCCATCGGAACCACCATACATAGGCAATAATCAAGATGATATTCATACCTACTGTAAACAGGGTCGCCCACATCGCATAACGAGGTTTGCCGGCAGCCCTCAGCACGGCATTCATTCCGAAATACATATGGGTCACGACATTACCCAGCAGGATAATCTCCATGAACTCACGGGCATATGGAAGAGTCACCTCAGAGGCTCCAAAGAAGCACAGAATAGGATCAAGGAATACCAGACAGACAACCATGAACAAAATACCGATAATCAAGTTGAGGGTCACCGTATTACCCAACAGATACTGTGCCGTCTTATAGTCACGCTGTCCCAGTTTGACAGAGATACACGTGGAAGAACCCACCCCCACCGCTGCACCGAAGGCAGCACTAAGATTCATAAAAGGGAAAGTAATACCCAGACCTGCTATCGCCTCTGGTCCCACTATCTGTCCGATGAACGCTCTATCAATAATGTTATACAAGCTAGAAGCTGACATTGCCACAATGGCAGGAAGGGCATACTGCGTTAACAGCCGTCCAACGGGTTTAGTCCCTAATTCCAATGTCGCTTGCTTATTATCCATATTATGTTGCAAAGATAGTGCAAAATTTCGATTAAACGAAGAGAATGCAAATTAATTTGCATTCATAAGACAGAAAAATCCTTGCTTAAATGAAGTAACAATACTCTTCAGAACGGATAGCCGATAGCGAAATGGAGAGTCTGGTTTCTCTTGAAGCCATCGACATTGAAAAAGCCAGACTTACCTGTTTCATAAGGTACATGAAGACCGATACCCCAGTCAAGACGAAGGATGAGGAAGTCAAGGTCGTAACGGATACCAACACCAGTTCCAACTGCCAGTTCTCGGAAAAGGTTTTTAAAGTGGAAACGTCCTCCATCAGAAGGGTTTTGCTTTTCCTCTGTCTCGTATGAGTTATTGGAAGATGTCCATACGTTACCTGCATCGAGGAAAAGAGCTCCATAAAGATTGCCAAAGAGACGTTGACGATACTCCAAATTCGCCACGAACTTGATAGTACCATTACGGAACAGATAGTCTATCGCCTTGTCGCCAAAAGACTCAATACTACCTGGTCCTACTCCACGGACGGAGAATGCACGGATACTGTTGGCTCCACCGACATAAAACATCTCATTATTGGGAATGGCATCAGAGTTACCATAGAGCCAAATATATCCGGCATTGACATGACCCACCAGCTGTGATGAGCTATTGAGTGTCCACGTCTTGGTAAAATCAGTCTCAATCTTCAGAAACTGGGAATAAGGATTCTTGAAGAGGGTCTTGTTTTTCTCATTCCAATTCTTACCACCTATCATATATGCCAGTGACAACAAGTTACCTGCCTCGGCAATTGTCGTCTCCCAACGAATGGGATGCAGTTTACCTGCAGGACTGGTATAGGTATAGGTGTAACGCATCTCTGGCACAAAATAATCCTGCATCGTGGCAGCGAGATAGGGATTGGTCTTCACCAATTTGTCATACTCCTCTGTATGACTATTCATAAACTGGTATTTCACAGTCAATGGTGAAAACTCATGACGACTCTGTGCGGAGGTCTGCCAACGATAGGTCCACTCGCCACTGACTACATGCATTTTGTAGTAACTAGGACGATAGATGATGTCTGTAGACACTTTGGCAATGGTAAGTGGCGTGCTGTAGAAACGACGGCGGCGTATGATGCGTCCCTCCTTATCACGACGCACACGGTTACCTCCAAAGAAAGGAGCTATGATACGTGGAAATTCAATGCTGGCATCAGCACCATACTCATAATTATTCATCGAAGATCCACCACTTGTTGCCCACTCGTAAGAGCCGTGCAGGTTGACATCAATCTTCTCGCCACCACGGAAAGCATTACGACGGGTGACACCTAGTTTTAGTTCTGGTCCGACTCGTCCAATAGTACGGGCATTGAAATTTGTCTCGATATAGAAGTCCCATGGTTTGTCAAACACACAATTAAGGGTTAAATCAAGCGTATCGCATGTCGCCGTTGTATCACGTGGTGTGAAAACAAAATCAGTTGATGAGAAGAGTCCCATAGCATTGAGTTTGTTGATAGACTGCAGATAATTGTCGTAGCTATACAACTGACGGGGACGCAGTTTCATGTCTGCCATCAACACACGGGTACGGATAGGCGGTTTTTTCCCTGAGAAACGGACAGTAAAATAGCGACGGTGAAGAGAGTCCGTCAACTGCTCCATGAATGTCTTGCGCATATTGATGTTCACCCTTCCGATATACCACTGGTGAAGGGCTTGGGCAGGAACATCCTTTGCCAGTTGGAAACGTAACTGTGCCTTACCGTCGACAGCAAAGGTGTCAGCAAGATAGGAAGCATAGTCCGGCTGGTAATAATAAAAGCCGTTGTTACGAAATAACTGACTCACACGTTTACGTTCTGCATCAAGATTCGCAACCACAAAAGGATCTCCTTTGTGGATTATCGCTTCATTCATGGTAGCTTGTATCAGGCTGTCCGCACCTGTTGGGAAACCAAAATACCCAACACTGTCAAGACGGTAAAGACGACCAAAATTCACCTTATAGCCAATCTTTGCAGTCTTAGGGTTCTTCTGTGGAATAATCTCATAGGTCACCTGACTGTTAAAATAGCCATGATTACGCAATACTGAGCGTGCCACGGAAGAACGTAATTCAGGATTAACCCACGACATCAAAACTGGTTGTTTTCCAAATGCCTTTGTCATCCATTTGGCAAAACCAGAGTTTTTCCCGCTATAGTGATTCCATACCGACAAGCCGAAAGAGAAAGGCATACGATGGTAGCTGCTACCGAAGATCGCACCGTTAGGAGCTGTAGCAAGTGCAGCCTCCACCTCTTCTTGGGTCTGCGTGAAGTTATCATTCTCCTCATAGTTCTCATAGGTAATCTTTTTCAGCCCCGTGAAGAGTTGATCATCCTCTGGGATGTTCTTTGTCATCGAACAGGAAGAGAGAAATAAACCTAGTAAAAAATATAGAAAATCATTTCTTCTCATTGTTTTCAGTTTTTAGGGAATCAGTGGAAGTCTGAGTACTCGGAGAATTCGGAGTTTTCTGAGGTCTCGGAGTTCTCTGAGGCGTCGTGTCCTTGAAGCGGAATATATCCCAGAAGTTCTGCAAGGAGCGACGCCATATGAAACCTGCACCATATTTTTGGGTATAGCCATCCAACCAGTCATAGCTATTATTCTGATAATATAGTGTGATAAACTTATTCGCCGTCTGATCGAGGCGATATTCAAGAGAAACGTTATCAAAGAAGGAATTATTACGTTGTTGTAACTCCGCACCCGATGACACCTTTCCACCAACCGCAATTTTCAAACGGTTATTCATAAACCGCTTGGCAAACTTAAATGAATAGTCAGTGTGCATCGCTCCAGAGGCATCCGTTGAGTTGTCCATACCAAACGAGAGATCAAGGGTACGTAAAGCATTACCCGTAATATGACTGATCTCTGAGTTTAGGAAAGAGCTGAGGGCGGCGTTCATCGAGAAAGCTCCTGTATTACCATCGGCAAGGTACATTCCTGTTGTAAGCATGGTGACAGCAAGTTTACCACGCTGTTCTACCCCCATTGCTTGCAGCTCACTATGCAACTGCATATCCTCTGGAGCATCCAACGTGAACTTCAATCCCATATCTTTTAATGTCTTGGTGACAATCACACCACAGTCGAATTCCACACTACGTCCCACCCCATTGCTATTGGAAACGGTAGCACGCGTACGTTCTGTCGCTGTGATATTCAAGGTAGGATTCATCGGTTCTCCAGTAAATTCAATATACGAACCGTCTTGGATCGTGAAAGTCTTCAACGGGATGGCGGGCAATGAGTATTTCATCTCACCATTCGACAGAGTATAACGACCACGCAATTGTAAGTTATCTGCTGGCGTATACTGCATACGTAGCGTACCACCTCCAATTAGGTCAATATAGTTAGAGTGGTCGGCATTGAGGTATGCCATAATATGGGCACCTTTCGACACCTCTATCGTCATATCCATTGTGAAACCATTTAAAGGAGGACGTTCAACAACGATTTGTGTTGTATCGCTGAAGTCGGTGAACTTGACCAGTTCCTCCAAATGGTTATCAGTGGAAAGTGGAGTATCACGCAGCACATAACTCATGTCTGTGGAGCCTAGCACGTTCAGCCTGCCTCGCAAATTCAAATTATCCGAAGATCCCTGCATTCTGCCATAGATGTCTACAAAAACCTTTCCGTAAGCAATACTGTTAGGATTTTCCTTGGCACCAATAATCTGATAGTCTTTAGCACGCATACGGAGGTCTACCAAGATATGGTCAAGGTTCGAGAAATTGATACTACCCATTAACGTCAACGGGTTCTCATTATAAGCATACAGGGAGAAATTCTCTAACATCAGATTGGAACTTACGACACGTACAGGGTCGTTGTCAATACGCAAGCGCATACCATAAGGAAGACTGACAAGATAAGAGGAGTCAAGGTAGACCTCACCATTCACCTGAGGAGTTCTCAACGAGCCCTTGACAGACATCTCACCCTCCCCAAAGCCTTCCAGACCGACGATCTGGTCAGGGACGAAACCGTTAATAATCTCCAAGGGGAAGCGGGTCAACTGCAACTTGGCATCAAGGGAGCCCTCTCCTTCATTATAATAAGTGCCATTCAACAAACCTATCTCTACATCATCCTTCAACAGACGTGCCTCTACGGCATGGGCATCATTTTCTTTCTGTAAATAAACGAGTTCTGTGCTCACATTACCTACCGGACTTTTCTCATATGTCATGTCCTGAACCGCCATATCACTCACGACAGAGAAATGCCCCGTCTCATGTTGTACGACATGATAGTCACCATTCAGAATACCCGTCATACGAGGCACATAGGGAAGCACAGAGGTAATCTCTCCTAAATCTAAACGATTCAGACTGACTGTAATATCCTGTAATGCTGTAGGGTCACTCTCTTCGGAATATATCTTCACACCCATCCCATCATCAGCTATCAGATCTATCTTCGCCAACACCTTACGATCAGCACCTAAGAACACATAATTATCCTTGTTCAAGGCAAACTCCTTATAGCCCAATGTCGGACGATCTGGAACAAGATGCAAACGAATACCGCTATCCACCATCTCCGCCTGGGCTCCAATACGAGCTCCTAACTTGTTCTCAGAGTCAAAATAACGGACACCCATTGTGGCACCACGTTGTTGGAGAACTCCATCGAAGAGGGCATTGAACACGAACTGCGGATTCCGCTTGTTATTACGAATTTGTCCACCAAAACTAAGGTGTTCCTTCCGCTGGGTCAGACGGAAATTAATCGTGTCGAGACGGGTTCCGTCATATACCAAGGAATAGATATGACCATTGCCGTTGACTCCTGTTTCCGGAGAGGTCGTCATGTCAAAGAGCATGTCCTTGAAATCAATATTATGTCCACTCTTCAAGAGAGTCACAATAGGATTGTCTGTCTTACTCTCCACATGTAGTTTCATGATAGGAAGAAGTCGACGAAGGGCTGGCTGGTCAATAATTTTATGATCATATTGTGCCATTGCGGAGTCACTAAGCGTGGTAAGTTGACTGATTAGATGTTCATAATGACCGCTGGCATCTATTTTCACAATAAAGTCACCACTCTGGATACGGACATAAGTGGTATCAGCACGCAGGTTGATCAGTAATCCCAAATCTTCAGGACGATATACCTTGGCAGAGTCACGGATGGTAAAATCGGAGAAGAATCCACTAACATAATGTGTTTTCTTCAAATCAGAACTGACATCCACATGACCACAAAGTGCAATGGTCAATGGTTTATCAACCAAATGGAGACGGTAGAGGTCTAATTGTGCCATGTCAGCAGTAATAGTACCATCTATCTTATTTTTATTCGTCAGAGCATCTAATGCGATAGTACCATTAAGCAATTGGTTGTCACCAGTCACATGAGCGGAGGTACGACCGTTCTTGACATCCGCTGTTACCATCATATTGCTCAGGTCATATGACCCATATTTTAACTGAAGGATTCTCGCGTCAGCCTGTAAGGTGGTACGTGGCGAGAAGATATCAGTCCCCTGCCCTTTTGCCACAATATCAGCAGAGATGGTATAGATAGAATCATGGGGCATGAAGTGATGTAAGTTAAGATCATGTATCGACAGGTTCGCATCATAACGCATCGTATTGGCATTGAATTTTCCATTTGCCTTCACCTGTCCATTGCCTTCTCGCATCACGATATTTACATCATATTGGGTACCATCAGCCTTGACAAGTCCTTGAGCAGTAATTCCATGAGGGATACGATAGTCACGTTGCATATCCTTTGGTAACAAACCTGTCACAAAATTCATGTCTTCTGTCCTTGCCTTAAAATCCACCTTGGCACGAAGACGTTGGGGGGTTGTCAGATTAGCAGCGAATCCTGTGGCTGTTGCATGAAAAGCGGTGGGTAAAGACACATCGAGACCATCAAACTCCAGATAGTCCATATTCCCATTCACAGAGCCCTTGACACTCAATGGATAATTAGGCCAACGCTGCTGGAACGAATGTGGCATTCCTCCTAAGAAACGCATCAGGTCTTGCTTACCCACCTGAGCATTCATGCACATTCTCATCTTACCCGGCTGTATCTTGTCCATCAGGGAAAGCGGCATATCCAGTTCCATATCTATATCAGAATCAGGTGTCTTCAGATGTAGTTTCGATAATCTGATCTTTCCATCCTCCATTGCGACAAGACCTGTGAAATCACTTACCTGTAAACCACTCTTCTCTTTCAACTGCACAGTACGCATCACCAGTCGTGCCGTTGGTTCATGATAATAAATGGAATCTACTCCTATATTCACATGCTGAAGGTCGATATGGTTATAGTCAAGCCCTTCTATACGTGGCTCATAGTTCTGGTCGTATTGCAAACTACCATTATTCCAATCCAAAGAAGCAATCCGATAGGTCTGCATACCTAAGTCGATGTCTCCGCCTTTTGCCGACAGATTACCGAAACGGGCTTTCACGCTTATTGTATCACCTGGCATATGGAGAGCTATATCAGAGCGGATGACAGATAGACTATCAGCAAAAATCTTCCAACGGTTATCAGAAGTCGTTGTATCTTCCGGGACACTGTCATTCAAAGCAATATCTATAATAGCATCTTCTAATCTAGCACCATTGATTTCTACAGTCTGCTGATCTAGATCTATACCTTTACTCGACAGAGCGAGACGTTTGAACTGTCCCTTCACACGAGCTGCATCTACAAATTGTACAGTATTAAAATTGGCATGATTAACCTCCAACTCATTGATAACCACCTTACTCTTTAACAGGGGCAATAACTCCACATCAACAACTATACGTTCCACATCGGCTATGATGTCGGGCGACTGAAGGATATGGAAGCCATCAATTCCCAAATCTAAAGGGAAAGAGAGGTCCACGTGATCGACACTGATCTGCATACCAGTCTTCTCCGAGGCAATGGCAGCAACTTTATCAACAGCCCAGTTCTGGAAAGGAGGGACATAAAGCAGTACTGTCAGTATCACAAACAATATGACAGGACTTAATAATATACCTAATATCCACCACAACGCTTTCTTCATGGCTGATATAGTTTTAGTCCTTGCCATAAAGGATCACTAGGTAATGGTGATTCCACAACAATGGGTTCCTTCTTAACAGGATGAATGAACTCCAACCGATGAGCTAACAAAGATATACTGCCATCAGGATTACTGCGTCTAGCACCATATTTCAAATCACCCTTAATAGGGCATCCCATCTCAGCAAGCTGACATCGAATTTGATGATGACGACCCGTTAACAGACTGACTTCCAGTAAATAATACCGATCTGTTTGACCAATCATTCGATAATTAAGGATGGCTTTTTTCGAACCAGGTACCTCATGATAATAGGCATATGTCTTATTCTGTTTCTCGTTCCGCGTAAGCCAATGCTCCAGTGTTCCCTCTGATTCTTCCGGCTTATCTTGCACGACAGCCCAATAAGTCTTATGAATTTCAGCATGACGGAACATGTCATTCAGTCGAGTTAATGCTTTCGACGTTCGGGCAAACATGACCAGTCCACTTACAGGACGATCCAAGCGATGCACAATACCAAGGAACACCATACCCGGTTTGGCATATTTCTCTTTGAGATATGCTTTCACCTTCTCTGCCAAAGGCTCGTCGCCAGTCTTGTCGCCCTGTACGATCTCACCGCTCTCTTTATAAACGATGATAATGTGGTTGTCCTCGTAGACTACTTGCATAATAGGATATTACGATGCAAAGATAGTGTAAAAAATCGATTTAGCGAAGATATTAGGAAATAATTTTATTTCCTGATAAGTTGCGAGCCAGTAACACCTTGTTCAGCACTTGTCAACTGGATGGCATAGATTCCGTTGGACAACATAGGCAACGGCATCATTGTGTCAGTCTGAGTAGGTTTGATTTGTTGCTTCCAAAGCAAGACACCCGATGTAGAATAGACACTAACAGCAACAGGTAAACGAGGCGTCTCCGTGAATTGCAGGCGTAGCTGTCCCCCACAAACAGTTATCTCAACTTTATGGGGATGATACTGGCTGATGCTTTCAATACCTGTCAGCCCTAGGATATCCATCAATCCACGATAACCATCAATCTCACCATATCCATATCGGTTATTAGGATAGGACATTCCCTCTTCTGGATGGCGGCAGGTCCGACTGAATATGCCGATAATATCCTCACGAGTGAGATGAGGATTCGCCTGCAGCCAAAGAGCAATAACCCCAGCTACTATAGGAGTTGACATTGACGTACCAACATTAGAACCCCAAGGATATTTTCTGCCGTTCACATCACTATACATGACATATTCGTCTGTCACATTAGGATATGTTTCATAGTAAAAACTACTATACGAAGACATGACATTGGTTCCTGGCGCAGTGACATCAGGCTTGTTCAGTCCATTGATAGCAGGACCCGTGGAAGAATAGTAGGTCAACAGTCCTTGTTTATCATCAGATTTCTTATACTCACCATTTACATTAGTATATCCCATTCGATGAATAGTGGCACCCACACAGATGGGAGCACTAAAGCAACCAGGTGCCAGGATGTTATGTCCCTCACTCGCGGCATTCCAACGATGATCCACGTCAAGGTTACATAAAGCATAGGACGATGTTCCGAAAAGCTCCGCATATACTCCTTCACCCTTAGGAACAATGGCAACATCTGCCCATGAACTCAAATTCTGAGTTGCATCCAGTTCCAAGAGGTATATTAGATAGTTGGGCTCAGCACTGGACTTATGATAACTGAGACTCACCCTACATTTCGCTTCGTTGACAGTAATATAATCTTCTAGCACAGCGTCTGGCTCCTCTCCTGTCATCACCAGTTCCTTTACATGAAGTAATTCATGCGTCGTCTTATCATAGATATAGAGGCAGATGGTCACAGCGCCATCAGCCTTCACCCGATAGGTCGCATTTTTCTTACTACACCTGATAAAGGCTCCAGCCATTTCCATATCCCTCGGTTTCTCGGCATAAGTCAGCCTCTGTCGTTCATTACCAGCTGACGAGACCAGGATGCGGCCAGGTCCTGTCAGTTTACCAAGAAAAGCTGCATACAGGCTGTCCTCCCTGTCTATCATAGGAGTATAGCCCTCACTAAACGACACCACACAGGGTTTGTTTTGCTGTTCCGCATAGTCAAAAAGATATTTGAATCCTAATGCGTCTGTAGCAGAGGTATATTTGTCATAATCCGATTTCTTCATAAAGATAGTGTCATTAGTAACGGCATTACTGACAACACAAAGCTCACTCTCAAAAGCCACTCCCCGATATGGGGTATCATGACCACTACCGGCAGCAATTCCCAAAGTATGGGTACCATGACATTGCACTTTTCCGTCAATAGCACATCCTTGTGCGAGGATATCGGAAGTGCTTACGAACTCTCTACCGACGGGAAAATAAGTATAATCGTCAGAAGGTGCCAGTTGATCCCAGAAAGCCCGAATACGATATTCGTTTTTGTTATAGAACGTGGGGTGCGTCAAGTCAAAACCAATATCCATAATACCCACAACGACCCCATCACCTGTAAAGGCTGGATGTTGAGCTGTCGCTTGGTAAACGGGAAGGGTATTGACAACTCGAGGTATCGTATCCAACGTAACATGTGCTTGTTCATTCGCTTCAATACGGAGGACCGTGGAAAGATGAGAAAAATGCTCAACCTGACTTATCGGTAGCATTACAATAGCAATATCGTCAAGTTGTGCATAACGACGACATTGGTAGACAGCAAGTTCTTCATCTGTCATTTCTTCCTTCAACTGCACGAAAACTGTAGTTAGTCTCTCATCCCCTCCAACCCTTCGTTGAGTATTCTTTTGCGCCAATACCTTCTGACAAAGCCATGATGATATCTTACGATATTCATCAATGCCTTGGGCGTTGAGAGATACCGCTACCATCATACTTAATAGGATCAAAGCAGCACGTTTTCTCATTAATCATACACTTTGGAATGCAAAAATAAACAATTTTTTTTTATTGACAAAATAAAAAGCCCTGATTCATTGCTGAATCAGGGCTTCATCTGAAAAAAGTGGCGGCCTCCTACTCTCCCGCATTGCATTGCAGTACCATCGGCGCAGGCGGGCTTAACTTCTCTG
>JBGUNO010000055.1:0-64164 GCA_045117415.1 Prevotella sp.
CCACTAATAACATCAAAATGCTCTGATAAGAGTATTTATCTCAGAAAAGAGGGTTTTTGTGGTTTTTGTCAAATCATCTGTGGCAAAGAGATTTGGGGGATCTACAAGATCTGTGTGACAATATAAAAATCCTCCCCTAACAATGAGGGGAGGATTGGAATTATGCGTTGTTGAGAAGGAAGCGCTCCGCTTCGATTGCAGCCTGGCAGCCTGTGCCGGCGGCAGTGATCGCCTGGCGGTAGGTGGGGTCAGCACAGTCGCCTGCCACGAAGATGCCGGGAATCTTGGTTTTGGGAGTCCCGTCAATCTTCTTCAGATAACCTACCTCATCCGTCTCTAACCACTCCTTGAAGATATCCGTATTAGGCTTGTGACCGATGGCAAGGAAGAAACCGTCGATGGCGATATCTACCAGCTCTTCATCAGGCTCTCCCTTCCGTTTTACCAGATGAGCTCCCTCTACACCCTTCTCACCAAAGAGACCGAGGGTGTTATGCTCGAAGAGGATCTCGATATTCTCTGCTGCCATGACCCTTTCCTGCATGACTTTCGAGGCACGGAGGAAGGGCTTACGCACGATCATATAGACCTTGGTGGCAAGGTGACTCAGGTAGAGGGCATCCTCACAGGCGGTATCACCACCACCTACTACTGCCACTGTCTTCTTACGGTAGAAGAAACCGTCACAAGTAGCACAGGCAGAGACTCCCTGACCGTTGTATTTCCGCTCGTCATCCAGTCCAAGATACTTGGCGGAGGCTCCTGTGGCGATAATCACGGTGTCTGCGATGATCTCCTCACCATCCTCTGCCCAGCAGTGGTAGGGGGCTTGGGAGAAGTCGACTTTGGTGATGGAACCATCACGGATATCGGTTCCAAAGCGTTCTGCCTGTTCACGCAAGTCCATCATCATCTGATTACCATCGACTCCCTGGGGATATCCCGGGAAGTTCTCCACCTCCGTGGTCTGGGTGAGTTGTCCACCGGGTTGTATGCCGCAATACTCAATCGGGTTGAGGTTGGCGCGTGAGGCATAGATGGCTGCGGTATAACCTGCAGGACCACTGCCTATGATTAAACACTTAACATGTTCCATGTTTTAAGGAGTTAAGGAGTCATGGAGTTAAGGAGTTATAGCAACTCCTCGATTTGCTTGGCGATATGCTCGATCTTCTCCGTGGGCTCGAAACGAGCTACCACCTGTCCCTTCTTATTGACGAGGAACTTGGTGAAGTTCCATTTGATATCGGGCTTCTGCTTGTAGTCCGGGTCAGCCTTTGACAGCATATCGTCAAGAATAGCAGTGAGCTTGTGCTCAGGATCCCAGCCTGCGAAACCCTTTTGCTCTTTCAGGAAATTAAAGAGCGGGTCGGCATCCTCTCCATTAACCTTGACTTTCTTGAAACGAGGGAAGTCCGTACCGAAATTCAGTTTACAGAACTCATGGATTGACTCATCCGTACCAGGAGCCTGTTGACCAAACTGGTTACAGGGGAAGTCGAGAATCTCAAAACCCTGGCTGTGGTACTTCTTGTAGAGGGCTTCCAGCTCATCATACTGAGGGGTGAATCCACATTTTGTTGCCGTGTTGACAATCAGTAAAACCTCGTTCGCATACTCTTTCAGCGAAACATCCTTTCCTTTTCTGTCCTTGACAGAGAAATCGTAGATCGTTTTCATATTCTTAATTAATAATAGGTGTCTATTCTAAATTTCTCCAAAGATACGAAGAATCATTGGGTTGACCAAATGTTTTAGGATTTTTTTGTGTTGAAACCTATTCACACAAAAAAGGTGCTATCCTTGGCATATGCAACTACCAGGCAGCACCTTTTATCTCTTTACTGTGGAAATATCTTATTTCTTCGCAGCCTTACCGTAGCGGCTCATGAACTTGTCTACGCGACCTGCAGTATCCACAAGCTTGCTCTTACCGGTATAGAAGGGGTGAGAGGTGCTCGAGATTTCGATTTTAACCACTGGGTAAGTTTCGCCTTCGAATTCTACGGTGTCATTTGTCTTTGCGGTAGAACGCGAAAGGAACATATCGCCGTTGGACATGTCCTTGAACACGACGGGGCGATAGTTTTCTGGATGAATACCTTTTTTCATTTTACTTGTTAATTATTTATTATTTATTCAAAATTTGGCTGCAAAGGTACGAAAAAGATTAAAGATTAAAGATTAAAGATTAAAGATTTTTAAGAATTTAACTATTTTTTATACCTTATGTGGCTATTCTTCCTCGACGATGATATCACTGGAGGGTACCTCCTCCACCATCTCCTCCACAGGCTGTGGCGACTTTTCTTCTTTGATCTCTGTGGCAATCTCCTCTGCTTCCAGACCCTTTTCAGACTCCTCTTGCTGGCGTTTCATCTGTCGACGGAGACTATAGACCATGATGGAGTTGATGGTCTCGGTGACACCATATACCAGCATACACCAGCCAAGGATGATGAGGGGCAGCTCTGCACTCTCCATGGGTTTGACGAAGATAAGGATACCGACGATGAGCAGCACAATCGGGGCTATCCAGAAGAAACCACCGATGGAGCCGTAACGACGTGCCGCTACCAATACGATGAGTTGGTTGATACTGCCCAATATCAGCATGGCTCCTAAGATATACATCAGCCATTTGACAAACATATCGGGGCTGAGGACGAGGGTCAGACCGAGGAGGACACTGCCGAGACCTACCAGGGGGAAGGCTGGCTGGGTGCCTCTGATGATGTTCCCACGGGCATCTGTGATGGTGAACTCTCCTGCGTGGCGCTTGGCATTCCAGTAAGAGATCAAGGCAATGATGCCCGACAACAGGAAGAGGATGCCAATAGCCATGGTCAGCCATGTGACGGAGTTATCGGGATATTTCAGCAACAGTACTCCGATGATGATGGAGCACAACGCACGGAAAATAGAACTCTGTAGTAGTTTCATGTCTTTTTGCTTATTTTTACGTTGCAAAGATAGGCATTTTTTCCCAAAATGCCTATCTTTGCAGTATGAAAATGACAACAATCTTTCTGGTACGGCATGGGGAGACGGTGGATAATGCCCGTCAGATCATGCAGGGACAGACTCCCGGGGAGTTGAATGAACAGGGTAGGGAACAAGCCCGACAGGTGGCGGAGCGCCTTGCCACAGAGGATATTGACGCTGTGGTGTCGAGTGATCTGCACCGTGCCATACAGACTGCAGCGTATATTGCGGAACCTCATCACCTGTCTGTGGTGACAACTCCCTTGCTCCGAGAACGGGACTGGGGCAGTTTTACGGGACGTTTCATTCCGGATTTGCGGGGAGAGGTATGGCCTGATGATATTGAAACGGAGGAAGCCCTGATGCATCGAGCCCAGGACTTCCTGAAAAAAATGACAGCCACCTACGAAGGAAAACGAGTGGTGGCTGTCGGACACGGTATTATCAATAAAGCGATATTAGCCGTTTATGCATCATGTTCTATGAAGGAGGTACAGCGGATGATGAATGCCGAGGTGCGTGTCTTAACGACGTCCTCCGTAGCTGTGGCCGCCTCCAGCGTGATGACCACCTCCGAAACTACCACCGCCTCTGCTGAATGAACCTCCACTGCTGTGTGAGGAGCTGCCTCTACTGAAGGAGCCTCCACTGCTGTGTGAGAAGGAACCACTGCCGTGTGAGAAGCCTCCACTGTGTGAGGAGCTGCCTCTGCTGAAAGAACCACTGCCGTGTGAGGAAGTTCCGCTGTTGCTGATCGTTCTGGAAGAACGACTCTCGATACTCCTCTGTTCCATATGACGATGGTGGCTACCGCTATTGTCGTTGCGGCTGTAGTCCCTGTTGCGGCTATTGTCGCGATTGTAATCCCTGCTGCGGTTATAATCCCTGTTACGGTTGTAATCCCTGTTACGGTTGTAGTCACGGTTGTAACTCTCGTGATGACGATTCATGTCACGATGGTTGACGGTCGTACGGGTAGAGCTGTGACGTACCCCGTTGTTATGATGGTGACGATAGTCGCCACGGTTCCAACCGTCACGCATTCCAAAATGGCGGGTGTTGTGATGGTGGATGTAGTGGTCACGACGGCTGTGATACCAACCTCTTCCTCCTACGACATGCCAGGCATGACCTCCACGATAGCTGGCGTAAAATACCGGGCGACCATAGTAGAAATAGTCACGATGTGGGTAACGGGCATAGATGCCAAAGTGCCAGAAACCATCTGCCCAATAGAGGGGACGGTAGAAGTATGTGGCGGCACGGAAAGCACTTAACTGCCAGTCGAGCAGGATATAGCTCAGGTCGAGGTTACGACGCTCCCAGTAGGTGCCATACACATCATCATAACTGGTGACTCCCATCAGGTAGTCGAGATTGATTTCATAAGCAGCCTCATACTGCTCTTCTGTCAGGTTCAGCTCGTAAGCCATCTTATCCGTCAGGAAGAGAGCCTCGTTGCGAGCCTGTTCGTAGCTCATTGCCTTGCCCGTTGCTGTTACCATCAGCATTGCTACCAGGGCTATCATCATCTTCTTCATCATAATTAATACCTCCTATATCTTAAAATGTTATTAATCTTTGCATTATAAATCTTTCACACTGCAAAAGTAGGAAGAAGATGGGGGATATGAAAAGGATTTCCCCTAAACTGTGTGGGGGAAATCCCTATTTGATGGATGATGTCAGATGGATGATGTAAGATGGATGATGTAAGATGTAAGAGGTAAGATGTAAGATGTAAGAGGTAAGATGGAAGGGTTGGGTTAGTATTTATGGAAGGTCCAGTGTTGCTGATCCTTGCTGAGTATCAGGCGATCACTGTCCAGGGTCTCTATTTTGACACGGATGTTCTTGAAGGGCTTGAAACCGAAAGACTCTTCCACCATGATGGTGTCGGATTTCAGCTCTTCCCTGGAGTAGCATTGGATGAAGAGACTGTCACCCTGGCGTTGGAAGTTGCCGAAAACACCTACTTCTTTCTCAGGAATCTCTTGTAACCAGGCTATACCACCAGAGAAACTGATATATTGGTTGTCGGTACGATCCATACGCCATTGACCAAGAAGGTCACCTGCCTTGCTGCCTTCTTGACAGGAGGAGAGAAGGAAAAGGGAAGAGATAAGAAGTATGATGTATGATGTATGAAGTATGATGTATGAAGTATGATGTATGATGTTTCTATAGTATCTTGCCATGGAAATTAATTTTTAAGTTAAATGTAGAACAATCCCCGTAGATGTTTCCCTTGTCGAAGGCATAAGCCGCAGAGAACTGCCAGGGACCTAACTGGTAGATGCCTTGGAACATGGCATCGAAAGAGTGGTGCTTGGGTGATAGTGGAACATAATATGTTCCCCATCCTTCACGGTAGGACCCTTTCACCAAATACGACAGGCGGTCGGTGATCTCACCATTGATGCCCAAGTGCCAAGCCTTGATACGGGTATCCCGATAGGAGGTGTATCCATCCTTATTATATATAGGAGAGGTAATAAGGGCTATGCCAGGTGTCATTCCATAATGAGAATAACCGTCGTAAAAATCATGATTGTAGTAATTATCATTGCCGGTTACCTTGTCTTTGAGTTGACTACGGAATGGTTCGGGATAGTCGCCACCATCAAAATGTAACGGACCACACTGGTTGGTGGTCTGGAAATACTCAAATACGGCTCCCCGAACATACTGTCTGTCAGGTGTCTTATTGCTGTATTGCAGTCCCCAGAGACCATCCCAGCCATTTCCTTTACGAATACCAGAGCCATCCTCAAAGGGATTGTCGAGATATGCCTGTAACTGGTGGTTCTTGTTGATATTCCATCCTATCTGGTAAGTCATCACCCCAATATGGTTGCCATAAACCCAGTCTTCTGAGGCTTCATTTTCAAAATAATGACTATCTCCCAAGGGGAGTATCACATTCCAGAAAGCTTTTAGATTAGTAGGCTTTTTCTTGACAATCATCTCTCCATTGAGCATCTTATGATTGGTGCCTCCAAACTGTACGGCATGTTCAATACCTATGGTGACGAAGAATGGTTTGGTGGGGTTACTACGGAAATACAGGTGTTTCTGATGATAATAGGCTCCTGTAGTATATGCTTTATTGACATCCCCTGCTTGATAGAATTTATCCTCTCGATACTTGCTATCCAGGAACTTGCCATAGCCGAAGTCGAAGTTGATCTGTAACCAATTCTTGGTATAGGGAACCGTCCAGAAACCATGGGTACCGATATGTATCTGAGGGATTGGTTTGGCATTTGTTCCCTTGACGAAAGAGCCTGCGGAAAGGAGGTTGTCACGTACCACCTGTGGCTGTTCCCTGCTTCCCACCTCCAAGAAGAATGACTTCCACGTGAGGTTGGCATAGCACTGCTGGAGGTATGCCTTATGGTCAGCATGAAAGGAAGCAACGACATCCACAGCCCCTGATAACTTCAGATTCTTATTGAAGGCATGTTCCACCTGAACGGCACCTCGCAGATAGGCAGTATTGGCACGTGTGGAAAGCACATGATGACGGTTAGTGGCTAACTGGTATGCGGTATAGTCCCCAGTACCTACAGCTGTCTCTGCCGTCAGGTCATAGGTAATGTGAGTTCCCAACGAGTCCTGTGCCCTTGTGATAGATGATGACAAGAGTAGTACGGTAACAAAGGCAATAGCTTTGTAGTTCATAGATACTATTTCTTAGAATTTCTTTCCTCTGGCGACTTGTATCACTGTGAGAAGCATGATCTTTAAATCTTCCCACCATGACCTGCGCTTGAGGTAGTCTAAGTCCATCTCCAAGCGTTTGAGCATCTTCTCCATCGTGTCTGTATAGCCATTATATAGGGTGGCATAAGAAGTGACTCCCGGACGTATCTGGTAAAGATATTTGTATCGACAATCCTGTTTCATGATCTGGTCGATATAGAATTTACGCTCAGGGCGAGGACCTACGAAAGACATATCCCCTTTGAATACATTCCATAGCTGGGGTAGTTCGTCGAGATGATGACTGCGCAGGAATTTTCCTGCTTCTGTCAGGCGATCCTCATTTTCTTGATTACACAGTTCTGGACCATTTTTCTCTGCATCTTCTTTCATGCTGCGGAACTTATAGATGTAGAATGGACGTCCGAATCTGCCGATACGCTCCTGTTTGTAGATTACTTTTCCCCCATCATCTTTCTTAATGCGAAGATAACAATAGAGGAATAGTGGGGAAGAAAGGATTAGAAATATAAAGGAGAACAAAAAGTCAAACCACCGTTTAACCTCTCGTTCAAAAGCATTCATTCCATCAAAGATATATGGGTAATTTTGTTTCATCAGCAGTTCATTTTACATCAATAACGCATCAATTGCCAATTTATTGTATGTTCCTCTCTTGAATGGTGGAGAGATAGTGCTTACTGTCTCTTTTTCGTTTCCATACCTTTATAAAATAGGTCGGTATGAAATGCGTGAAAAAGTACAGGTATGCCTTGACAGGCGAGTATCCAAACACCGTCTCATAAACATTGACGTTATATTTGACCAATGAGATTTTGTTGCTGGATACAGAATTGTTTCGATTGCGGTAGTATGCTAAAGGCTCAGTTAGGCAAAAACATATCTGGCACTCTTTCAGAATATTTAGGAACAAAGCCCAGTCCTGGCGCTTACGGATGGCAGGCATGTAGAATTTATGACCTAATCGCTTGGTGTCGTAGACGGCAGTCAGACAACCAATCTTATTGTCATGCTTCATCATATTGAGCGTCAGGTGTTTAGGAGAGATATTGATGCCAGTGACTTTATTGTTCTCGTCACAGACCAGATACGAAGAACTGCACAGTGCACAGTCTTTTCGTGTCATGTGCCTGATCTGCTTCTCCAGTTTTTCGGGGAACCATCTGTCGTCACAGTCACAAAAGGCGATATAGCGCCCATTAGCCCTTTCAATAGACTTGTTACGGGCGACACCAGGACCATAGTTCTCCTTCAGGTATTCCACTTTGACACGGGAGTCTTTTTGAGCAAACTGATCCAGTATCTTGCGTGTCTCATCGGATGAGTTGTCGTCGGTTATCAGCAGTTCCAAATTGGTATAGGTCTGTCCCAGTATGCTCTCGATACTGTCAGCAAGATATTTGCTGGCATTAAAAGTAGGCATGATAACTGAAACTAACTCCTGTTGCATGATATCGTTTTTATGAATTGGCTGCAAAGGTACGAATTAATTTTGTAATATGGGAATTTTTTCGTATCTTTGTATCAAATTATATGAAGATGAGAAATATGAAAAAAGCAGTCTATTCTTTGCTATTCCTTTTTTTGTTTTCCTCCGATACTTTTGTCGCAAAAGGACAAAATGCGGATGACAGAGAGTGGAAATTAGTGTTCAGTGACGAATTCAACCAGAAGAATGGAAGTCAACCGGACTCGACGAAGTGGGTGCGCTGCATCAGGTATAACGCAGGGTGGAACCGATGGATCAGCAACTCCAAGGACGTTGTCTATATAAGAAACGGACACCTGGTATGTAGGGCAATCCCCAATACCATCGAGCCAAACGATACTGCAAAAATGCTTACAGGTGCCATTGAGACCCGTGGTAAGTTCTCGTTCCAGTATGGTAAGGTGGAAGTCCGGATGAAGACCAACACGAAGCGTGGCAATTTCCCTGCCGCTTGGATGAAGCCGTCAAAGATAGATCCAAACAAATATGGCGAAATAGATATCGTAGAGATGTTTGGCGATCAGGGTTCCGCTCACCAGACAATACACAACCACCTGACAGCAACACTTAAAAGGGGACGCCCCTTTTCTATCAACAAAAATTTAGATGTCAACAAATGGCATATCTATGGACTGGAGTGGACACCAGAGAAACTGATAATGACGATTGACGGCATAGTAACCAGTGTGTTCCGTAAGTCGTCGGACAGGAGGGAAATCGATGAGGGACAATGGACATTTGACCGTCCTTTCTATCTGTTACTCAACCAAAGTGTGGGTGACAATGGCATGAATGAATACCTGCGTCCCAACATACATACTGTTTACGAGACTCGTTTTGACTGGATACGTGTATATCAAAACCGTAGCCTGCAAATGCTATATTAATTGCCAACTGTCAAGTTGTATCTTGATAGGGGGAGTGGTGTTGAACCATATTTTAGGCGCAATAATCAGTTCAGCCCTCTTGTTCAGATATGCTGCCCACCAGGAGAAGGAGCTATTGGCAATAATCAACGACTTACATTGCGTCATCAATTGCATGTCTATGTAGCTTTCTGTTCCTTTATTCCAGTCTACAAAAGAATATTTGTCCTGAGATAAAAGAGGGGTTAGGTTTTCCTTGCACCATTCCATGTCGTTGGAAAAGAAATAGAAATGAGGCTGTCTTATCTCTTGTAGCACTTGTTGAATAGCCCGCGTATAATATTCTAAGTCGCAGACACCCCTATAACGGGCTTTCTTCAGGTAATCACCACGTCTGACGTGAATACCCACGGAGTCTGAGGAACAAATGGTATCATGGATTTCTTTGTTCTTACCATCGAGAGGTAATTTAAACGTGAAACATTCAGAAAGCAAGTGTTTTATGTTAATAAAATATTCAGGATCCTGCCAATAGCCATCGTAATAAGTGTCACGGATCCTGAAGACATCCTCGTGGAAAGGCTTAGATAGTATCTCTTGTATTGTTGAAGGCTTTTTGATATGAAGCCATTTCAGCAGTTTATGTGTGTTGTAAGTGGGTGCGTAGAAAGCCAGTTTTTGAATGCTGTCCTTTGAAGCCAATGATAGTTGGATAGGGAAGATACGCTCTATCTCTAATCCGTTGTGTCTGGTGTAATCATGAAAGAGATGGACATCAGCCAAGACGGGTTCGTGAAACCTCTCTTCCAGCGCTTTCATCAGTGCGTATTGGAACATTTGGTTGCCAAGTCCTCCGAATATATTGACAATTCTCATAATAGTCAGCTATTTAAGTCAATGGCATTCCTGATAGCTTTCAGCCAGCCATGCCCATATTTCTGATCAGGCTCCACATAGTTGCCTTCTCCCCATTCGTTCCATGCCTTAAGGAACAATACCTGATGCTCTGGTTGCTTCTGCTTGATAAGCTGCAGGGCTTCTTCTATTGTCTTCTGAAATTTCTCTGGCGTACTGTTTGTCAGTGGGTCGGTCTTAATGCCAGCCCTTGGCGTACGGTCCCACTGAGGTAGCAACGTAGGATAAACATTCTCCCACGAGTCTTCTGGTACATAGTAGTGACGCATCACCTTACTATAATCGGTACGTAGCATCGAAGGAAAGAAAGTGTGTGAGCGGGCAATATATAGTGCTTTTCTGATTTTCCCGCTAACGATGGTTTGAGCACGTCCTAAGCCTGCTGACATGACAGCATCGAATCCTAAATCCAGAATCTCTTGGTACCTCTCTTTAGCCTGATTCTCATTCCACATACTTAGCTTGCCTTTCTCTGCCGAACGCCCGGAGGCATTCTGTGTATAGCCTACAAAGTGTATACCCTTCAGTCCGTTTTCTTGGGCTAGCCGCTGCCAGATGTCTATAAACTGTCTGGCGTCAGGTAGGTCGCGAGGGGCCCATATAGCAAAGATGGGTTTGCCGTCTATCGTGATGTAACGCTCATCCTGAAATGCAGGCAGTACGGCATGGAAGTGCCTGATATAATCGTCCATGGAGTAGTGCATCTGCATGATCATGGTGTCCTGACGCAGACTGGAACCTTTCACCCACGTTTTGTTGGTCCAGTCGTGGTTCGCCCAACAGAGACAGAACGGGAAGTCGGGTTTGCCAGAACTCAGTACTTCGTTGAACGGACGCTCTAGCAACTGCTTTCCGTTGCCGAACCAGTAGTGATAGTAGCAAAAACCTTCCAATCCTGCTTCGCGAGCCAATGCAGCCTGTTGTTCTCGTATCTCAGGCAGTCGAAGGTCGTAAAAGCCCAAGTCAGCAGGGAGATGAGGTTGATAGTGACCTCGAAACAGTGGCTTGGCTTTGACGACATTGGTCCATTCTGTAAATCCTTTTCCCCACCATGTGTCATTCTCTGGGATAGGGTGGAATTGGGGTAAATAGAGTCCTATGATGCGTGGTTTCATAATGCTATATGATTTGTTCTGTTAATATTCTGGTGACCACATTCGGCAGATAGTGCTTGGCTTCCTGCAGACAGTTGCTCCTCATAGCAGTCATCACCTCTGGATGGTCGGCAATTCTTCTCAATATGTCACTCAGTTCCTGAGTAGAGTGGGTTGTAAACACATAGCCTGTCTTTCCTTCAGTGATGATCTCGGCATTGAATCTCCAGTCACTCACAATAGAGGGCACTCCTGCTGCCATGGCGTCAATGAGAGTCCCTGCGAATCCCTCTCCTTGGTAGTAGGTTGGAAACAATAGCGCAAAATACTGGTGTAACACTTCTGTGCTCTGGTTGTAGCCTACCATACCTCGGTATCTGATTTCTTCTGATTGTTGGCTCATGAGTGTATCAAACCATTCCTGTTCCTGTACCATTCCGTAGATGTCCAGTGTGAAGACAGTCTTCCCAAGTTTTCGGTTGCAGTCATTGACGGCAATGATGGCATCTTCTATACCTTTCGATTTGATGACTCTTGAAAAAGTACACAATGGGTATGGCGTGGAATGGAAAACGGGTAATTCCGACGGTTCAAGAATATCCAGGGGCTTGCAGTTTTGCATCACTCTGGTGTTATGGAACCCCACTGCTTCGAGTTGTGCTTTCATCAATCCTGTTTCGGCATAAATACAGTCGATTCTCTTCAGCAGGAATCTGTGAATAGGATATCTCTCCAGCAATTCTGGCAGCCATCCTCCTATTACGACGTAATGCAGTTTCCGCCTGAACAGGAAATTCAGCACGATGAGTAGTGGTACCATGATGCGCAGTCCTTTGTCGCCAGGCATGAAGACAATGTTCTTGTGCTTGAGGAGTGTTGTCAGCACTACGAAAGGCATGCGAAGTATGAACCTCCATTTGCCCTGGGTGTCGTAGAATACTACTTCATCATCGCCAAATTGCTGTTTAAGTTCTTTGCCTATTATCTGTGTCTTAACCTGTTGTCCGCCAACAGGTTTCCCAAAGTCAAAACAGCCTATGACACCTACTCGTCTCATACTCATTATTCTTAACTTTATAGTTGTTTGATAACTTTGGCAGGTATGCCTCCTGCTACACTATAGGGTGGTATGTCGTGGGTGACGACAGCATTGGCACCAATGATGGCTCCATCGCCAATAGTCACACCTGGCATCACACAGACATTATTGCCTAACCATACGTTATTGCCTATTTTGACAGGTCCTTTACTGAAAAGGGGACGCTGTGTCGGTGGGATACCCATCTGCTCACGACTAGCCTCGCCATGCGAATTGTCGGTAATCAGTACATTGGTACCTGTCAGCAAGTAATTGCCAATAGAAATACTGTTGATGGCAGTGATATGACAGTTCTCGCGAATGGTACAATGGTCACCAATGCTGATCGATGGCGTGAAGCGTTTGCCATTGTGATGGTCCCAGGCAGTGAGCTGAATACCAGTGGCAAGGAGTGTGCCTCGTCCGACAGAGATGTATGGAAGCCCTTCTAGTCTGAGGGCTTTCCAAGCTATATGTGAGCCTTTTCCCCACAGGGCAAAGAGATGACGATAGCAGCGGGTGTACAGCTCGTTTCTGATGGCGTATAATATTCTGCTCATAAGGGAATGAAATTAGTTAAAAGAACTCGCCGGGATCCCAGAATAGGTGGAAACTGACTGAAGGTACGGCATAGTTCAGGAAAATGAACGCGATAAGGGCTGCAATTGAGATACTTGCCCAACGGGGCAACAGCGTGTAGAATACATTGGCATACAGGATGATGCTGACCACACGTAGCAGCAGGTTAACACGCTGTGCCATAGCAGGTAGCGAACCAAGGGCGACATAGGAAAATATGCCTATCCCCAGTATTTTTATCATCAGCGGATAATATTTGTTCTTTTCTACTAGTGTGTCTTGGAAATATAACAGGTAGTAATATAGGAATGCGGTAAACAAAAACAATGGGCTGAAGACGTTGACAAAAAGTCGCGACAGTCCTCTTTCGACTCCTATTTGATAGGCAGCTAGCTTTTCACCGATATAAGGCAGGTCGGTGCTGAAGTCCAGAAAGAAAGAAAAACCTCCATAGAATAGTACATAGCCAAAAGGAATCAGTAAAGCCCAGAATACCCTCCCTTTAAACGTCATCACCTTGTTGCCTAAAAACAACAATGGGAAGAGTATCAAGGCAGAATAGTGGAAGACGAATCCCACCAGCAGATATCCAAAGGCTTTCAACTTGTTGCCTTCACACCAGGGCTTGATGCTCAGCAGGAACATTGCAGAGAGCACTCCTGTACGCATCTGCATACATTCGTGGAAAATGAAAAAGTAACTGATATAGAAGAATACAGGCATAAACCACGATTCACTCAACTGCCTGAAAGCGACGAATTTTAACGATACCCCTAAGATGGCATATATGAAAAACAGGATATGTATGTTTTTGCCAAATATAACGGCGATTTTTGACAAAAGTATGAAGGAATACTCCACTAGCGGTTCTTCACCTCCAGACAGGATGGTAATGAATGTCTCCTCGTAATTGGCAGAGTCAGGGTCACCACCCACCATTCTGGTCCCAGCAATCAAAATCAGTGCTAAGCAAATGGCTATATAGGTCGGGAGTCTGTATTTTCCCAGCAAATCTTCAATATAGACCAGCAGGACGGTGACAAAAAACACCACACAAATCGCTATTCCAGTCATATCCTTCTGCGGTTTATAAGTTGTTGAACGAGCTGCTTGACTTGTCGCTTTTCAGTCTTGTTGGTGCCAATGGCATAGGCAAGTCCTAAGGTTACGATAAGTGAGAGAAAAAAGACGGCAAGGAAACGGGCTATGGCATTGTCTGTATACATATGTGCCGTTAAGGTAATACCTATGGTGACGATGGTAATTGCCACAGCCGGAAGGACTATGCTCCGCATGTAATGCGACACATGGAAGCTAGGATACAGCTGATGGAGCATAACTAGTCGGACGATATGGGCTATAGCTGAAACCACAATCAACGACACGATGGCATAGTATGATGACCATCCCATTTTGAAAGCCACAAAGGCAAAAACCAGGCATAACAGCATGATGCTCTCGACGTAAAACGTATACTTCTTTACCTGTCCTGTGGCTTGTACTATGGTAGTGACCGGGTTGTGCATAACCATCAAAATTATGTAGATAATGAAGAGCCGTGCAAAGAGTATGGTCTCTTCTGATACAGGACCCAGCCACCAGCTAAAAATGGTTCTTATCTCGCAAGCTATGGGCACAGAAACGGATAGAAGCAAGTATAGCAGGAATTTATTGCTGGCATCGAACAGCCAATTCAGACCGCCATAGTTTTTCTCGGCATACAATATGATCATAGCCGGGCGAAAAGCCAACACGATACTGTTGCTCAGTGCTTGGAAAGCATGGGAAATCTGTAGTGATATGGCAAAAGCTGCTGTCGTAAGAGGACCGAAAAAAACATTCAGCAAGATCGTATTTCCTTGTGTGGTGACAACACCTGCCAGTGCACTATACATGGTCCATCCGGAAAATGAAGCTAACTGAGGATAGATGGTCTTGTCTGCCACCTTCGTGTAGCGACATTCAGAATAATTCTTACGCGCAGTGATTGAATACATCAGGAATATTACGATAGAGACCACCATTAAACCTGCTCCATAGTAGACCAATGAATCTATCGAGACTTGATCTATAAGGACAGCCACTAAGAATTTCAACATGCACTCCAGGAAAGATATGAGGGCAAAAAATCCCATGTCTTCATGTGCAAAGATGGCTGCGGTATATGGTAGCTGCAACATACTGAACAAGAAAGAGACAAGGGTGAACTGAAAGATCCAGTTGGCGGCCGCCAGTCGTTCTGGTGGCACTGATAGCAAATTATTAAGAAACCATAGTCCAACTGTTTCCAGAATAACGATGACGACTAGAGATGCTACAAAGATGATATTCATACTTGCAGAGAAGATCTCCTGAAGTCTGCCAAGAATATTCTCGCCTATAGCGTATGAATAAAAGCGTTGGATAGCAATGGCTAGTGACGTGGTCAGAATCGAACCGGCTAGTACCACTCCTGCTACCGCATTGAATGTTCCATAGTCAGAATCACCTAGTCCTTTGATGATAATACGAACGGCATACAGGTTTATAACAATAATCAAGAACATACGAATAAATAACAGAATGCTATTCTTCGCAATGCGCTTGGACTTTGTTGTATGCAACAATTCTTCTTTGCTCATGAAAGGACAAACTTGGTGCAAGGTTTATTCTCGCATCATTAAATCACGAATAGAATAAATACTAATGACAATAGTGGCAAAAAACAGCATCAATGCTACAAAAATCATGCGTTTGGGTCCTGCGGGCTTGATGGGTACTGCGGCTCCTTTGACAACGGTGAAGGCTGGAGTGCGTTCTTGGATCTTAGCCTTTGCGGCAAGCATTTGACTATTTAAAGTATTATAGTTGTTGAATTTCAACTCCATTTCACTCTCCATCTCCTCTGCTTTCAATCGGACACTTTGCATGGCGATATTCACATTGCCGTCCACAAATGCACCATAGCGTTGGCGTAAACGCTCATAGTCTTGTTTCGCCTCAGCAGAAAGCTGCTTGTAATATTCATAATCAACACGTGCCTTATTGGTGCGGTACTCTGTGATGAATACTTGTAGTTTGTCTTTGATAGAGTCGGCGAGTGTTTTACAGACAAGGGGGTCTTGAGCTTCCACGCCAATGGTGATTACGCCCGTTTTCTTGTCAATGGATATCTCAATTTCCTTACGAGCCTTATTCAATATGCCGTTTTCGTTCTTCGAAAGATAATAAGGATCATATTTACCTTTTTTGACTACGTTGTCATCTTGATGAGGGAGGAGCTTTATCAGCCAGTTGACGGGGTAGTTCCACCATGCCATCTTCTGATAAAATTTCAGGTAGTCATGATAGGTTGTTTTTATATCTCCATCTTGGTTCTCCACCTTAATATTCAGCAGGCTGACAACGAACGCATTATCTTCCATCAAGTCGGGGTAGAGCATAGGAGTAATGGCGTCTGATGTCTGTATATCACTGATGTCAAAACCAAAAGAAGCTGCGATAGAGCCCAGTGTGCCTCCACCACTGGAATTCTCCATCTCTGGTGCGAGTTTCACGTCAGAAGTATAGTACCTCGGCTTGCTAAAGATGTAGATACATGACACGATGAAGACGATGGGGAGGACCCGGTAGAATAATCTCTTATTCGCCCAGATCTTCTTCGTTATAACACGTAGGTCGATAACTTCAGGATTCTTTTTCGTCTCTTCCATAATCTTTTACTTAAACAGGTTTGCTATTGTGGCTGCCATCGTTGCTATGCTGGCTCCTGATGTTGCCATCATCATCTTCTCTGCCATTGTCATCTTACTTAATGCCTTGGAGGGGACTATGATCTCACAACCTGGTTCTACCTTGGTCTTTGAGCTGATCCTGGTTATCATACCGTTCATATATATAATATAGGTATGTGCTTTCTTGGCATTCTTGCCGTAGCCTCCAGCCTGGTTGATATAGTAGCTGACCTTCTTACCTTTTTTATAACCCACAATATTGGGGCGGAGGACGGCACCATTGATCTTGATGGTCCCGTTGTATTGGGGAACGAAGATCTTGTCGTTCTCACGCAGGATCAAGTCTTCCTCACTGCCAGGATGTGCCAGTGCCTTCTCTAATTCAATAGCGACATTGTATGTCGCAGGAATCTGGAACTTCTGCAGTTCAGTCTTGCTCTGCTTTTCCGCTAACTGGGCGATGGCCATGGCATTGCTGCTTCCCAAGGCTGTCTCCATCATGTTGTTATGTTGTTCACGTTGTGCTATCTGAAGTGCCTCTTCCAGCTTGTAACGCTCTTCCTCATTGATCCTACGCTCCAGGCGAGCTCCCTTGAGATAGGCATACTGGTTAGGACCTCCTGCCATCTTGATGACATCACTCAGGCGGGTCTCACGCTTGGAGAGGGAATAGATACCGGAGAACATGACCTCTCCCTGAACGGTGACATTCTGTTGGGTGGAGTAACCTGCGCTCTGATGTACAAACACCTCATCGAAGGGCTGTAGCACGAAACCTGGCTCCCCATCAACGATCAGTCCGTCTTTCAGTGCGAAAGAGAAAGTCTGGGAGATGATAGAGTCTACTTGCTCACTGGCGGGATTGACGATACGACGCGCCACCTCTATCTTACTGGTGGATGCAGAGTTCTTCAGTCCACCAGCTTGTAGGATAAGGTCTTCCACGGTGGTGTTCTCCGAGAAGACATAGGTGCCGGGGAACTGTACTTCTCCCAGGATGGACAATGTCTCTTCTTCCTGTACGTCAGTGCGGGTGGGGACGAAAAGGACATCCTCACTCTGCAGGGTGACATCAGGGACGGTCTCGTTCATGATCCCTTCAATGTCTATCGCGATGGTCGTCAGTTTACGGTCAGGCTTCAATCGCTGGATGATGCCATGGCGGGCAAAGGCATACTCTGTCACGCCAGATGCCGCTTGGATTAAAGAACGTACCGTATTGGTGTTCTCGCCAATCTGGTACATGCCGGGACGGAACACTGCTCCTTTAACCTCCACCATGTTCTCGTAACGGGGAATGATGGAGTCGACGGTGACAGAGTCGTTGTCATACAAACGGAAAGAGTTGGCATCAAACTCCTCGACGTTAAACACATTGTATTTGCCCGCTGCCTTCCTATAGACACGGGTGTATTTGGTAAAGGCGTCTCCGGTATAGCCTCCAGCATAGCGGAGGAGGGTGGCGAGCGACTCGTTCGCCTTCATCTCATACCACATGGGGCGTTTTATCTTACCGTCGATATTCACCAGGTTATCGTAGGTGCCTACCTGAATGATATCATTATCGGCAAGACGGACATTCCCTGTCAACTTACCATTGAGCATATAGTCATAGACATCGACGACACTCAATAGTCTGCCGCCACGGAACACCTTGATATTACGGAGGGTACCCAGGTCGCTGATACCACCAGCCATATGCAAGGCATGGAATACCGTAGCAAAGGCGGAAAGGGTATAGCTACCAGGCTTCCTTGCCTCACCCATCACATGTACCGTAATGGTACGTGTCTGTCCTAAGGTCATCTGGATGTTGGAGTTCTGGTAGAAAGACCCCAGTCGGCTCCTCAGTCGTTGCTTTGCCTGTGCCACTGTCAGTCCACTGAGTTCGATGACACCTCCGTTCTCCACCGTGATGGTGCCGTCGGGGGAAATCGTGGTACTGATATTGTCACGGGAAGCTCCCCATACATCGATATTGACGATATCACCAGGTCCCAGCACGTAACTCTGGGGAGTGGCGATATTCATCTCTGGCTCGAAGGTCAGGTCCCTGCGGTTAAAGATGTCCCGTCCGAAGACTTTTTTCCTGTTTTTCTTATTCTTATACCGTTCCAGTTCGTTTTGCAGATGCTTGACCAACTGGGCTGTGTCCTGGGGTACCCACTCATCCAGCTCTTCCTCCAGCTCGATGTATTCCGGGTCGTTGGCATTGTAGGTGTGGTTGTTGCGATAACCCACAATACGACCTTGGGAATACTCATTGGCAATCCTCTCGTTCTCTATATATTCATCATAATTCTGTTCAGACTTGTTGGGCAGTTCCCTTCCTGTCTCCAAGCGGTTGATGCCGTTATTGACACGCATACGGTCTTTGTTGTCAGCATTACCTGTTGTCATACCGGAAGATGTGGAGCCGTTCTGCATATCGTTATACATCCTGCGGACTTTGCGGATCTGGGCTGCTGTTACTCCTCTCTGGAGGAGACGTGTCACAATTTGAGACTGGGAGGTGCCCTTCTCACGTTCTTGCATGACGTATTGGAGTACTTGGTTGTCGGTCATACCAGATTGTGCCCATCCTATGGAAGTTGCCAGGGTGAGACACATGAGGATAATGAATGTCCGTTTCATCATAATCAGTAGTATATATTATTTATATAATAACACGCAAAGGTGTGAATTATTGCGCAAAAATACACAATTTTTAGGAAATAAAGTAGGGGAATGGAGAATTTTATGTATCTTTGTAGCCGATTACAGTATCACAATCTTGGGGTTGACTGGATTTGACAGCGGGCTGAGATGGTACGTAAGCATGCGGAGTGACGGCTGTATACTCCATAATCCATTCGGTCGGAAAATTAATTGGCGAAACAAAGTACGCTCTCGCTGCCTAAACGAAGTACAGTAGTTTACTGGCTTTATCCCCTCACTAGGTGGGGGGACGAGACATCGCTCTTCTGGATGTTGTTCCGAATCAGGAAGGTATAGCGGTGCAGGAAAATCGGAAATAGTCTCTTGGAAGCCTCGGCTGGGGGATGAAGTTTTAGAGGATAAGGGTGCGGTTGGTGGTCCAGGTCTTGCCGCATCACGAAAATGAAGGCTGGAATAAGCATGTAGAAAACGTACGGTTTCCCTGTTTGGACGAGGGTTCGACTCCCTCCAGCTCCACTACGTTACGCAGGAAGAACTCTCACCCTCGTGAGGGTTCTTTTAGTCGCTACGCTTTGTAAAAGCGACTTTGTCGATGACGACTCCCTCCAGCTCCACAAAAATAAAGGCTCCTGCACAGGAGCCTTTATTTATTTTATTGTTTCTCGTTGATGTCCTTCCAGTAGGGGTAGACCTTGTATTCATCGGAAGGAGTCTTGTCAAGATAGTCGGCAGCCTCCCATTTCGTGAGTGTCTTGCCGTTCAACTTACTCTCTGTGATCTCTCCATCCAGATTCTTCAATGAGAAGCGTTCCACGACCTGACTGCCCTTGATGACAAAGAGTCTTTCAGTGATGAAATTACCATCTTTACCGGTTATCTTAACGGCTCCCTTGCCATTACCCTGATAGAAGGCAATTCCCGTTGTGCCATCCTCTATGGCTACCAACTGTGGCTTCTGGTCCTTGAAGGTGAAGACGGCTCCATGATTGTCGTCATCAGAACGCATCCATATCTCCTCGATGTTGTCATTATCGAGGTAAAGGAACTGGTATTTGGTCAAAGGCTCCTTGTGGCTCGAACTACTGAGGTAGAGTTTCTGCAACTGGGCGATGTCCTTCTTCCAGAGCGGTGTTGTCTCATCGATCAAGCGGTGGTAGCACTCATACTCTGTCTGGGTGAGCTGACCGTCACGAACACGGAAAATACCGACCGTGCTGCTCTCTGGAGCACCGTGCTCATAGCAGAGTTCCAGACCGTCAGGACCCTCGAAGGCAGCACAGATACTGGTGGGGCAGTATTCACCACCGTCATCGGCATTCCATGTGCAGTAGCCTCCCTCCGTCTCGTAGTAGCCTAACTCCTCGAAGGCATAGACCTTGTCACCGTCAGCGACAATCTCCAGAGCCAGTGCCTTCTTGTAGTCACGGTCCTTGTCCTTGGGGGCATTCTTGAACTCCCCATTGAACTGGATGAAGCCCTGTGTATAGCGACCGTCAATCGTCGAGCAGATCATCGAGCGACCAGCCTTCATGCCGTATTTCTCCTCCATCTGTTTGATGACAGCCTTAGGCATGGGCTTCACGCTCTTCGGAGTCTCCATCTTCAGCATCTTGCGTGTCTTCAGGTAGTCCTGGTGGACGATGATATAGAACTCACCATATTCGTAGTCACGCTTGGGAGCGTCCTTCGGATTGACGAGGGCATACTTCAGACCAGGGGAGGGGATAGCGGGGCGGCTATGCAGTTCACCGCCATACATCACTTCTCCGTCAGGATTCTTAAGCAGTTCACCGATATACTTGATGTCCACCCATTTGTTGTCGTTGACGAGCATCTTGGTATAGCCCGCGGCATTACGGCGTGACATCTCCTGCAGTGACCAACTGGCATACATGCCGTCGAAGTACTCAGCATTGTCCTTGTCCTTCTTCGGTTTCTCCACCCCTGTCCAGTAGACAGTCTGCATATAGGATGGATTCATATAATAGAGGAACATGGGCAGGGGTGTGGTGTCCTGCTGCTCCACGCTGGCAGCAGAGTCGCTGACGGTCGTGGAGTCGGCATCTGTCTCACTGGCAGCCTGTCCCTTGTTCTTGCAGCTGATCATAGCAACTGCTACGCAAAAAGCGAATAATACAATTTTTCTCATATGTCTATAGGCTTTCAGTTCCTAATTGCGGAGATTGCTCCCATAGTTCTTCATTAATCTTGTCCTGCCATCGCACGTATTCTGCTATCAATCTCTTCGGCCAGTCTGCGATTGGAATCTGACAGTCCCTTAATTGATAGTATGTCTCCCTTGATATAGGCAAGCTGATGTGGCGTAAGGTCTCCTTTGTCAATTTCATCACGAAGTACATTGAAAAGATAAGTGATGTCGTCCTGGCTGACCTGGAAGTTCCACTTACATGCCTCGTCGATGGTGACAGGCTTGGCATGTACGTTGTCGCTCTTGTCGAAGCAGAAATACTCCACCTCGGGGAAGTTCTGCTTCATCAGCTCCATCTTATGGATATTGTTGCCAAACGACTCTATCATATAGGGGATATGAATGAAGCGTCCGTTCTTCTTACCCCTCTCCACAGAGTTCTTGAAACAGTTGCGGATGGTGTTGTAGACGGCAATGAGCCGTATCTCCGTCATCCCATAGCGCTCTGCCTTCTTAATGGCAGTCGCCAGTTTCTTGTAAGAGTTGAAGGCTGCGTCGTAGACCAGTCCTGTCTCAGAGAAGTCCATCTCCTTGGCAGCAGTACTCTTGCCACTGGCGGAGGGTCCTGTGAAGATGACGAACTGGGTCTTGCCGGCATCAACGGCACGCTGGAGCATCACACTATAAAGGGAGTCCACCAGGTATCTCTCCGCATCACGGTAATAGACGGTGTTGGAGCCTCCGTCATAGCCGATGGGCTTGAACAACAGGCGCATCTCGTCGGGGTCGATCTTGTTGCCTGCCGTCGCCATGTACTTATTGATGAGCTCTGTGGTGTGAGCCTTCGCCCAGGCTTTCGCCTCCTCGTTGATGAGCATGGGCTGTGCCTGTGCCACCTCTGTTGATGAAGTCGCTTTCTGCTGGGTCTTACATCCTGTAAAAACCGTAAAAGTGGTTGCCATCATGACGATGGCAGCCACTCTTGTTATCTGAAACTTGATGTTCATTTTAATTTCTATAATTGTGGAGTAATTCCTCTACACGCGTATTGATTTCCTTTGCCAGTTTCTTGTTTCTTGTACTCAGGTTAGGAATAGAAGAGAGGTTGCCGACGAGAGAGGGAAGCTGTTGCTCCCAGAGCTCTCCGCTGTTGACGACATCAAGCAGGACGGACAGCATCTGGTTGACTTCCTCCTCCGATACGTCATAGTCCCATTTCTTAGCCTCCTCAATGGTACATTGGCGAGGTCCCTTGTTACCCTCACAGGTGACGGGGATAATGGTAATCTCAGGATGCTGTTTCTGCAACCACTCAATCTTACCCTTATTATCCTCGAAAGACTGGTACATATAGTCGATAGTACAGAAACGGTTGGTGTTCTGACCACGGTTGATGGAATTCTTGAAACAAGTCAGGATGTCGTTATAGACCAGCATGACGGTGATCTTGTCAAGACCTTTCGCCTTGGCACGCTGGATGACATTCTCCAGACGCTGGGTACCACCGGAGAGGGCAGCGTCATAGACCAACCCCTCGTTCTTGAGGTTCAGTTTGCGGGCAGCCGTACTCTTACCACTGGCTGGAGCACCTGTAATGATGGTCATGGTGTTCTTGCCGGCACGGGCAGCACGGTCGAGCATGACGGTATAGAGAGAGTCAACGACCATCTTCTCCGCCTCACGGTATGCTGTGACGTTGCCGCCATAGTAGCCGATAGGCTGAAATACCTGACGGAACTCATCGGGATCGAGCTTGTTGCCTGCAGTAGCCAGGTACTTGTCGATGAGCAGTCCCATACGGGGCTTCGCCCATGCTGTGGCATCGGCGCTCAGCAGGGTAGGCTGGGGAGCCTCGATGGTATAGCGTGATGGATACTTATTGATACGGTTATGACGACGGATGTCCATCAGCTTCTCCTCGAAGAAGTAGCTGTCACCAGGCATCTGATAACGGGCATTACCGTTGGGGTCTGGTTTGAAGAGCATCTCCGACATCTCACCCTTGTCAATGAAGGTCACCCAGCCACGAGGTGAGAGGTGGTATGCATTGTCGCCCAGGACAGCCTGTACGAGACAGTTGGTGTCCCACATACGCTGACCAGTGTCACAAGTATAGTTTGTGTACACTGCCTTGATGGGGTTCCAGTCTGTATAAGAGAGGTCTGCCACCACGTCCTGCGGCAGATAGTTCATCTTGTCACCGATGTTACTAGGTGACATGATGAGGTCGACCTTCTCAGGGAGTTTGCTGTAGAAGACAGCCGACTGCTTGGAGGCGGCACGCATGTTATAGCCGCTGAGGCTGTCACCAGCCTCGAAACGTCCTGACTGGATATACACAGCCTTTACCTTCTGCTTGAAGAGTTCCAGACCACTCAGCTTAGAATACTCGTCACCACCAGACTCAAAGAGCTGGGAGAGGGTCGTGGCGAAACCGATGGCAACGACCACGATGGAGTTGTCCTCAGCCTTGCTGAGTATCTTACGATAGAGCTTATAGCCGTCAGGAAGTTTGCTGGCATCAAGGGTACGCTTGAAGAGGGGGTTGCCCTGAGCGTCCTTGAGGTCGCAGATACCATTATAAGGAATGAAGCAACGAGGGTTCTTCACACCGTTGCGCTCCAGTCCTACGGGGATATCGGGATGTCCGTAGTAGTTATCGAAGATATCCACGATACCGGCATTCTTCTCACCCTCACGGTCTACGATGATACCTTTCAGGTCGACGAGTCCCTCATCGATATAATGATGGAGCATCATCAGGGCGAAGAGGTCGTCGGTAGAACTACCGAAGTCAGAGTCCAGAATCATCTGGATGGGCTGTACCTTCCTCTGTTGCTGACATTGCTGCTGTTGCTTCTGGCAATCATGCTTCTGGCAGTCAGCATGCTGAGCCTGCATGCCGATGAAGGCACACAGACTCAGGATAGTAGATAAAATAAGATGTTTCATATTTTATGCTTCTATATTGTCGGAAGAAGTTGTAGGAACAGTCTGGGCAGCCCCCTTAGTCTTGGCATTAGCCTTGGCTGCCAGCTCCTTCAGTTTATCCTTGCCCTTGAAGGCGAATACCCATACGAGGAAGGCACCGATAGCCAACAGGCAGATAGAGAGGAGGGGTCGGTAGAACAGCCATGCCAGGGCAATGATGATGAGTGACCAGAAGATACCCAGGATGGTGCATACGATATTGACACCAAAGCCAATGATGTTGGCAATGAAGGGAACGACCTTCAGGATCATGGTCAGGAAACCGAAGATAGACTTGAAGGCAGAGATCACCAGCAGGACACCTACGATACGCAGGATCCAGGTCCACATGGAGTTGGCATCCTCGGCGTCCTCGATAATCTCATCACCCGTCTTCTTACCCATCACGAGGGTCTCGAAACGCTTACCGTTCTTAGCCTTGAATGGCTTGAAGGTGTCACCGTCAACAACAGCCATCACTGTTACCTTGGCAGGAACGACTTTCTCGAAGGTGATGCGAACGTCACCGACCTCAGGTGAGCCGGGGACACGTCCGAAGTAGAGGACATTGCCAGCCTGGTGGATATACTCCAGGTCTTTCTTGTTCTCGGCATTTGCCATCGCCTTGTTAATGGAGTCATTGACAGCCTGCAGAGAGTCTGCCACTGCCTTGGCGGAGTCAGAGAGCACCACTGTCTGTGCGGGCTGTGCGGGTTGTGCGGGCTGGGTAGGCTGCTTCACACCATAGAAACGCTCGTAAGCGGTCTTGGCAGCCTTGTCGAACTGTGTCAGCAGGTCCTCGCTGATGGTGAGATCCATTGCCTCCTTGGAGGAGATGCTGTGGATGAGGCTCTCGCTGAGCTTATAAGCACCAAACGATACATTCTCTGCCCACTGGTCCTGGTCCTCGTAAGTTGCCAGTACTGTGTTCAGCTTCTGATAAGCAGGGTCCTTGAACTGTGCGGACTCTACAGGACTGCTCACCCATTCCTTACTATAGGTATAGGTCGTTGTCGTCACTTCCTTACCACCCAGTTTGTCCTCACTCTTGCTCTCGGAATGCTCTATCCACTGGTAGTACTCTACATGACGCTTGATAGCGATTGCATTGGCACCAATGCCAAAGTCCTTGTCAATCAGCGAGTCATTAGTGGTTGCCATAGCGGTACCGCAAATCAGTTCACCGTCCAGTGACTGGTCAATCTTTGCGGGGTTAGGCATCTCTACATAGGCACTTCCTGCCTCTTCGAGCATCTTAGCAGTCTTCACGGCACGTCCCTCGTTCCACCACAGCAATGCCGTGGCGGCAATCAGCAAGACGAAACCGGTACCAATACTCTTGAACGAGTTCCCTACACGGGTCCCGTAACCAGTTGTTGTTGTTTCTGTAAAAGCCATAATGTTTAAAAATTTAAGAATATAATGATTAAGTATGATTTCCGGCTGCAAAGATAATAAAAAAATCATATACAATCTATGCAAAAGTACGAAAAATCCACAAAATCCATAAAAGATATTTGGCGGAATCATAAAAAAGAAGTATTTTTGCTTCGTTAAGAAGGATTTGACACTATGGAGAAACTGTTTTTTGAACTGATACGGGTATCTACGGGACAGTTGGACTGTCTGAGTCGTGGGGCTGAGCCGGAGGAATGGCAGGAATTGTATAAAATGGCGCATCAACAGCAACTGTCGGGTATCTGCTATCGTGGTGCACAGGCATTGTTTGAGTTCGGACTAAGAGTGCCTCATGAGTTGATTATCGACTGGATGTCGGAGGCAGAGCAGATAGAGGAGCGCAACGGGCTGTTATACCGGCGGTGTGTGGAGGTTCAGGAACAGCTCCTTGCCAAGGGTGTCAAATCCAGTGTACTGGCAGGACAGGGGATTGCCTGTGACTATGGTGATCAGTTGCGGTTCTTGCGTCAGTCTGACGGTATTGATCTCTTTGTGGATGGTAGTCAGGAGGACCTCCAGGCATTGTTGGGGAAATGGAGTGACGAGGAGGTGCGTCTCCACGATAGGATAGGTATGGGCAAGAACCCTGTTAAGAACAGGATGTTGAAACGGTGGTTTGAGAAAAACCGCATGGCATTGTTCGTGAAGGATGGAGACCTGACCCGTCCCTCTGCTTCCATGAATGTGGTGTACCTGATGGTCACACTCTACTGGCGGTTCTTGTATGACCGTATTACCTTGCGGGATTTGATGGACTGCTTCTTTGCCCTGAAGCGTGTCTCTGCCCATCAGAAGGCTTCGACCATCAATTATCAGAAAGTACTACGTGGCCTTGGACTGTTGGGTTTTGCCCGTGGTGTCATGTGGGTGATGCACGAGGTCTTCGGACTGGAGCCAGAGGTACAAATAGTAAAGCCCTTGGATTCCAAGGGCTCCTTTATCCTGCAGGAAGTGATGACAGGAAAGCGGAACTTCTTCCACCTCATCCTGAAATACCCCGTGGAGATGTTGTTCTCCTTCTGCTAATCAGTGATGAGCGCCTCACCGTCCTGACAGCGTTTCGTGTAGAAGTCACGGAAGTCAGTCCATTTATAATAAGGTGCCTGGGTGGTAGGTACGGGCAGTTTTGCCTCCTCTCCGTTGAGCAGGCATTTCACGAGGATGTCGTTACGTCCTTGTTTGCTACGATAGAACACCAGTTGGATGTTACATGCCTTACAGGTCTCCCAGTTCTGGTAGCAGTTCTTGACCTCATAGGGATCCTCCGGGTCAAGGTCGGCGCCATTGATACCCATCAGGACGGTCAGCGGTCCGATGTAGGAGTCGTGTCCGAAACGCAGGTCTGCGAGATGGTCGCTGCTGCCGGAAAATACGGCGTCGGCTTTCTGAAGGATGTCCTGCAGGATGGGGATGACCACATATTTCTCAGAGAACACCCAGGAGTAGGAACCCAGGTTGGACGCCTCCCATTGCTCGGCAATCTCCTCGTCAGTAATCAGGTTACCCATCATCCCTTCGTAGTTGATGCTGGGCAGTGTCTTGTAGAAGTCGATGAGGACATAGGCGTTCTTATGCTTGCTGCCGGGCAGTCCCTCCGTCGTGATGAAAGTCCTTGCCAACACCTTGTCCACTAACGTGTTCTCGCTCTTGAACTGGCTCCGATGCTCCTCATAACGGGGCTTCGCCTTGGGGAAGTTACGCTTGTGGGGATTCTGGCGGTCGTCAGGTACGACGGCGTCAAGGGTGAAACGGGATGACTGCTCGCGGATCTCTATCTTGGGATTACACTGTACCAGTTCTTGGCAGAATGCCGCCATGCTCAGTACACAACGTCCGGAGAGGGAGGAGACGGCAAGGACGTTACCACCTTTCTTGAAGACATCGGTAAACTGGTTGTACATCCTCCGTGCGATACCCTGGTGCTGCTCCCATCCTAACTGGGTCAGTTCTCCGACACCTGTCATCAACTCGTCTTTGACAGCCTCGAACTTCCGATAGAAAGTCTCTGCCTCGGGGGTCAGCAACTGCTTCTCATGGGCTGTCGTCAACAGGGTGTCCAGGTCTTTATAAAGCTTGGAGCTCCAGTTGTAGCGTGACCCATGACGAGCATAATGGCTGATGTAAAACGGCTTGTAGCCACTTGGCGCCTTGGTGTCGATGGCATTGGTAAACAGATAGGGGAGGTCGTTGCCGTAGGCTTTCCTCGGGTTCGCCTTCAACTGACTGATCGCGTCTCCCTCTTGTGCCCATGTCGTCAGGACCATCAGTCCCAACAGTAATAGCATGCTTATTCTTTTCATATCTTTGTGATGGTTTGATGGATATGGCGCAAAGTTACACATTTTTCTTTTCATATTCGCAAAAATTTGGTTTTTTCTATAATATAATGTATCTTTGCATCTTGATATGAGACGGATATTATTTTGCGAGTTATGCCCTTTCACCTATCGGTTGTCGATGGAGAAAGAGATCTTAAAGCGTCATCTGAAGGACTTCCTCGGAAAGACGTGTTTCGCCAAAGTGCGTACGGAGGAATCTTTGCCGGTCCTTGTGTATAGTCATAAATCCCTGATTCGCAGACGTTTGGGGAATGTCAACATGCAACTGCAGGAAAACAAGGCAGTGAACCTTGCCTTGGCAGTGAGGCAGATTGACGGACTGTTGGTGCGTCCGGGTGAGACCTTCTCTGTCTGGAGACTGGTGGGACGTACCACGAAGCGGAAGGGGTATAAAGAGGGACTGACCATCGCCAAAGGACAACCGTCACAGGGTATCGGAGGTGGTCTGTGCCAGTTGTCTAACCTCATCCACTGGATGGTGCTGCATAGTGACCTGACAATTACGGAGCATCATCATCATGACGGCTTGGACCTCTTCCCTGACTTTGGCAGACAGATTCCCTTTGGCACAGGAACCAGTATCTCGTATAACTATATCGACTATCGGGTGAAGAACGAGACAGAGAACACGTACCAGCTTCATCTCTGGGTGGATGGGGAATATCTCTGTGGGGAACTGCGTGCCACTGTGGCTCAACAGCATTCGTTCCATATCCATGTGGAGAACGAGAGCTTCGATAGGGAAGGGGATGTCTACTATCGTAACGGACAGGTCTATAGGGATGTCTTCGACCGGGTATCTGGCAACTGCATCGAGAAACAACTCATCCGCACGAATCATGCCAGGGTGATGTACGACTATCCTCCTACAAAAGGAATTAATCAATATATTCAAGATGAATAGGAATTCAATGATGAAAACGATTTCGAGGATATTGACGCTGCTGGCTTTCATGGTATTGGCAGCATGTACGGACGACAACGACAATCCTGGTGGTAATCCTCAGTCAACACCTGTCGACGCAGGGTCCTCGTACACCGACAAGACGGTGGATGTGAACCGCGACGGAAAAACCTACGGACAGGTGTCACTACGCTTCTACAGCGATATGCCCAGTGTGGCGTATATCTCTGTTGCCGACTTCCACAAGGTGATGACGGCTGGTGAGGAGATGAAGGTCTCTCGTCAGGGCGACCTCTACCAATTGGCTACCCGTAACGGGACGGCAACAGTGGATGTCAAGGCGGACTACCTGAACTCCACGACCTATGCCGGTTTCGTGGATCTGATGTGGATGACGGACCCGACGCTTGCTCCCAACACGATGTACGATGGCAGTAAGTATATCAAGTTCGTCAAGATGGAAAACGTATCGACCTTCAAGCCTGCCACTGGCGTCCATCTGGACTTCAGCAAGTATGGCATCGACCTGCACGACGATGGCAGCAACGTCTATTTCCCCTTTGCCACGCTCGCCGACATCTATTCCGATTGTAATTTTCACAATGCTTCCTGTCACGACGACTTGGTGGTCGTGAGCACCAAACTGGATACCTATTCCATCAATACCATTGCCCCGGAATATGCTGCCAAGCCCTATCAGCGGACAGAGGTCACTGCCGACATGGCTAAGTTCCGCTATCAGGAGTTGTGCTTCGTGTTCGACAACCTCTTCGGCTACCCTGGGCGTACCATTATGGAACAGAATGGTATGACTGAGAGGGGTTTCGACGCCACGTTGGACGTGGTGCAGAATGGCAAGGTGGTGAAACGGTTGCTGCAATCTGCCAACAACATGGATTTTGCCTGGGGCAGGATGGCGACGCAATACCTGATTAACGATGGCGGTCATACCGATTTTGGGGCCATGGCAGGCCTACCTGAGAACATCGAAGGCGATTATGTTGAACGTCTGATGGCTGCCTCAGGCAACTATCCGGAGGCCTATGCCATGTATCAGCAATGGGTGAACGTCAGCAAAGAGCGCTCCCAAGAGAAAAAACTGCTGGAGGAAAAGCGCAAACAGGCTTACGGTGACGTACTCTATAAGGCAAACAACGACAAGACCACCGCCGTCATCATCTTGAACTCGTTCATGGACATGGACGAAGCGGCATGGAACAGATACTATGCCAGCCAGAAGAACGATGCCGACTGGCATGAGCTGATGAACAGCTACAAGAAAGATATCTTAGTCGGTTTACTCTATGGACTGCAGCAGGCAAAGACCGATGGCGTGAAGAACCTCGTGATTGACATCACGATCAATGGTGGCGGCTCCTGTGACCTCGTGGGTGCCAGCGTTGCTATGCTGCGCAAGAACCGCACGGTGCAGTTCTGGTCGCAGGACGCTCTGGAGGGTAGCAACAAGATTGCCACCTACTATGTCGACAGCAACTTCGACGGCGTGTTCGATGAGCGGGATGACACACAGCCCAAGGTCGACTGCAGTGGCATGAATATCGGCGTGCTCTGCAGCGAGGTGGCATTCTCGTGTGGACACCAGTTCCCCACACTCATGAAGGATTACGGCTTCCCTATCATGGGTGAGCGTTCGGGTGGCGGAACCTGTTGCATACAGGTGATGCAGACAGCCGACGGACAGAATTTCATAATCTCCACCTATCGCGACCGTTCCACCGACAAGAACTTCGCAAATACCGATGCAGGCATCACGCCTACCGATGGCTACGCCTTCGGCTATGACCATTTCTACGACCTGGATTTCCTGACTACAAAACTGCAGCGATAACAGAAGAAGATCATGTGTCAGATAAAGACCCTTCTTCCTCGAAGAACTTACCCTTTGGCATGGGTGCAGCCTCAGCTAAACAGCAGTTGTAGCGTTCGCGACTGCGCCGTTCACGGGCAAACATGGCACGGGTGCCTGCCTCGGTCTGCTGGAACTCCAAGTGATCGTCAATGGCAAAGGAATGAGCCATCTCCTCGACGTCGAGGTTGTCGGTACCAATGAGCGTAAACGTCCAGTTCTGCTTCTTCAGCTTCTCGATGAGGGTGCGGACCATCTTCAGCGTCCATTCGTCGGAGCTGTTCTCGTAGCCGTCGGTGATGATGGTGACAAGGACGTGGTCGCCCTCTTCCACCTGAGCGTTAACCTTGGAAACGCCTTTGCCGATAGCATCGTAAAGAGGAGTGCCGGCACAGGGATTGTAGGCTTTCCATGCCATATCCTTGGTCTTGTCGGCAGGGGTGTTGTCGTAGTGCAGTTTAGTATGGTCACTGTCAAAGGTGATCAGTGTGACATACTGCAACTGGTTGGGATACTTCTTCTGCATCATGCGGACAGTCTGCAGGGTTTCGTTCATGCCAGTGAAGGCTTGCTTGCGGATACACTCCATAGAACCGCTCTCGTCAACAATAATCAAGTTGTGAACTCTCGTTGGAATTAAATCTGTCATAATCGTCATGTTTTAATTAGGTGAATACTTCTGTTTTTTGACATGTCTTTATCTCTTTAAAGAAGAATTCAGAAAAAAATGAAGTAAGAATGAAAAATATTTTGATTATTGCCGTCTTTTTTAAAATAAAAACCGTATCTTTGTGCAGTTATAAAAACAAAAACCTAAAAACGCCTATGAGTCTACTAATGATTCTGCAACTCTTGATAGTGCTGGGAGCACTATGGGTGGGATCTCGTTATGGAAGTCTGGCACTCGGTGCCATCAGTGGTATCGGACTTGCCTTGTTGGTATTCGGCTTCGGACTGAAGCCAGGTAATCCTCCAACAGATGTTATCTACATCATTATTGCCGCCGTGACCTGTGCAGGTATCATGCAGGCATCAGGCGGTATGGACTGGTTGATACAGATTGCGGAGAAGATGCTGCGCAAGCATCCGGACCGCATCACGTTCCTGGCTCCGCTGTGTACCTTCTTCCTCACCGTTCTGGTGGGAACGGGTCATGTGGTCTATACGCTGATGCCGATTATCTGTGACATTGCCCTGAAGAAAGGCATCCGTCCTGAGCGTCCCTGTGGTGTCGCCTCTATCGCCTCCCAGGTGGGTATCACCTGTTCACCTATCGCTGCTGCCGTCGTGGCTTTTGTCAGTATATCGAATGCCAACCACTTTGACATCTCTATCCCTGGTGTACTGATGATCTCCATTCCAGCCTGTGTCTGTGGACTGATGGCTGCCGCCGCTGCCAGTTACCATCGCGGACTCGACCTCGACAAGGACCCGCAGTTCCAGGCTAAGCTGAAAGACCCTGTCCAGCGTGATTATATCTATGGTGGCTCCGCAACCACGCTTGACAAGGTGATTCCACAATCTGCCAAGAATGCGGTGTTCATCTTCTTAGGCGCACTTGCTGTCATCGTGTTCTTCGCTATCTTCCAGAATGCACTGCCTTCCTATGACACCTTACGTGCAGTGAAAGGTGCTGAACCACTGGTGGTCAGCGACTCCGTCACCCTGACTGCCGACCAACTGGTGAAGGCAAAGTTGTCGGTGGCAGGACTGACAGAGACTTTCAAGAAGCCCCTCGCCATGAACCTCGTCATTCAGATTGTGATGATTGCGGCAGCCGCCCTGATGATCATCTTCTGTAAGGCATCCCCAAAGAAAGCTGTGGCTGGTCCCGTATGGCAGTCAGGCATGGTGGCCGTCGTCGCCATCTATGGTATCGCATGGCTTGCCGATACTTATTTCTCCAACTATATGGCTACCATGCAGACGCTGCTGACAGATATCGTGAAGGAGTATCCCTGGTCTATCGCCTTCGTCTTCTTCCTCGTGTCAGTGCTCATCAACTCACAGGGAGCCGTAGTTGTCGCCATGCTGCCCCTTGCCTATTCCTTGGGTATTGCGGGACCGATACTTCTGGGTGTACTTCCCAGTGTCTATGGTTACTTCTTCATCCCGAACTATCCGTCGGATATCGCCACGGTGAACTTCGACCGGTCAGGTACGACCGTTATCGGAAAATACCTGCTTAACCACTCCTTCATGATGCCTGGTCTGATATGTGTGAGCACCTCCACCATCGTCGCCTACCTCTTGTCGATGTTATTCTATTAGAATAGGGCGTCCTCCTCATATTCCTTTCCCCAGATATGTATTATCAGCGATTATCGGATAAGGAGATTCTGAGTGGGTTCCGCAAAGGGGATGCTAGCGTGATCCGTGAGTATTTCTATGGGTACTGTCGGGTGGGCTACAACATCTTTGACCAGCGTTATCAACTACATGAGAAGGAGAACCTTGACTTTATGTCGCTGGCTCACCAGTATGCGTTGTACCTGATGGAGCACGACTGGAAACCTTTGGAGGATCACTCGCCGAATGTCAGTCTGAGGACTTGGCTGATCAATGGTTTCCGATATGTGGTGCTTGATGCGCTGAAATGGTATAAGAAGGAATATGGCACCATCACTTTCGAGGACTATCTGATGTCGTTCGATGTGACCAGTGATTTGCGACTGCAGTTCAATAAGATGGTGGAGGATGTTTGTGATCATGCACCACTTGACAGACAGGAGCGAATGCTTATCGATATGATGCTGTTGCGTGGCTTCAAAGGGAAGGAAATAGCGGCAGAGATGGGGATGTCTCCATCTGCCATCTCACAGAAGTACAAGAAGTTGAAGGAAGAAATCATCGTACCTTATTTCAAGAAGTATTTCGACATGGACTTGGATATGCCAGAGGTGATGGACGAGATGATTATGCTGCGCGAGGAGGTTGCGATGGGAGAGGCTTCAATGCCAGCAACGATGTCAAGGTCAAAGGCATCGAAGTTCGAGCCAATGGCACACGAGGATATGGATTTTGCAAAAACAGGGATTATGGGAAAGAGAACGACACCAGCGTTTATTACATCGTTGGAGCCGAACGAGATTTTTGTATTCGGCAGCAATCTGAAGGGTATGCATGGTGGTGGTGCGGCTTATATCGCCTACCGCAAGTTTGGAGCCATCATGGGGCAGGGAGTAGGTCTGCAAGGACAGAGCTATGGCATCCCCACGATGCAGGGTGGGGTAGAAACGATTCGCCCGTATGTGGATGAGTTTATCCAATTCGCCAAGGAACATCAGGAACTGACATTCCTCGTCACTCGCATTGGCTGTGGCATCGCAGGCTTTACGGATGATGAAATAGCTCCGCTCTTTGCTGAGGCTCATGATGTGGAGAACATCATTCTGCCTCCGAATTGGTAATGTCCATCTATATCCATGTCAGTTTCCTCCAAAGACCTTCTAACGGTCCGCGAGGATGACTGCTAAACCAATAGCGGGCGAAGAGGTACTGGCAAATAATCATTCCGCATCCCACCATGACGGCGTAGGTGATGCCTAAATGGTGATAGCAGGCAAGACCATAGCCACAGAAGATGGCACAGCCGATGATGGACTGCAGCAGATAGTTGGTGAGACTCATGCGACCGAAGACGCAGAGATGATGGAGCACTCGGCGAACGCCCTCGAAGGCATACCATGCAGAGACTGTCGCCGAGACGATCATCAACAGGATGATGAGGTTATAGATGGGCTTAAGCCATGAGTCCAACTCACCGAAATCCACAAAACTCAGTGTGATGACAATGATGGCAGAGCCAATCAGGATGCTATGCCATATCTTCAGATTTCGTCCCTCATTGTAAAAGAGTCTCTGCCGCCCTAACTGCATACCGAGGATAAACAGACAGAGCAACTGTGTCAATCGACCGCTGAAAATATTGAAGCGAAAGTTCACCTCAAATCCGTATCGCAGATTGGTGAGGGTATTCTCCAAGAACGTACCATGTTCGTGGGCGCTGTTGATGATGCCATACAACTCCCACATGGTGCTGTGGTCGATGGTGGTGCCTGTCAGCAGACAGTAAAGTTCTACGGGCTGGATAGCCAGCAGGGCGATGATGCACCATACCCACTTCGATGGCAGGTAACTGATAGGGATGAGCAGTAAGCCATAACAGGCATAGAGCATCAGGATGTCACCATCGTAGAAAGCCACGTTAATAATACCAAACATAAACAACAGACACATACGCCAGGCAAAGCGACCTGAGAAGTTCTTGCCTTTCTGTTGCTGGTTGTCGTTCATGATAAAGAAACTCAGTCCGAAGAGCATGGCAAAGATACCGTACATCTTACCTGAGAGGAGCCATGCCAGTATGTCAGCCACTGTCTGGTCGCACGCCAGTGTATGGGCTATCGGCTCCTGGGTGAAGATGTTGAAGTGCTCTACGGAATGATACAGGATGATACCTGCCACAGCGATACCTCTCAAGGCATCTGCCACATCAATACGGGTGTTGGGGAGGTTTCGGGTTTTATACATAAATCGGTAACTCTAATCATTTCTTTACCTCTCCCAGCACACACCAGCGGATGATGGGGATGCGTTTGATTCCTTCGTACATCAATGGCGACAGGGTGAAAACCGCTATCGTCAGGGTGATATAGATAGCCAATGGAGGCAGTGTCGTATGGAGCTTCAGTATTGTGCCCAAGCCGGCGATGACCAGATAGTGTACTATATAGAGTCCAAAGCTGCTGCGGGTCATGTAGCCGGCAAATGCCGAGGTCTTGTCGAAGCAAGCATGGAAAAAGCCCATCATGGCGAGGCAGGCAAACCAGCCGAAGACGCAATTAGGTACACTGCTCAGGTACTGAGGGGTAGTGTTGACCTCGCCAAAGGTTGTGAACACCAGCCATGCACCACTTGCTATGGCAATAATTACCAGCGGTATCCAATATTTGCCCAGTGTCTCATGCACCTGATCGTGGGAGAACACATAGTAGCCCATCAGGAATAGGATGAGATAGAAAAACGGCTTGTACAGGTTGATTAACCCTGCCAATGGATGGGTGACATCCATGATTTGCGTATATTGTGCTGCCCAGAAGACTAAACCCAACAAGATCGTCCAAACGATTGTTGCCTTACCCTCGAACAGCTTGCCGCACCAGGAATGGAACTTATCGGACGAGTCGAGCTTCCTCAGCATCAAAATGACAATGGAGAACAGCCACAGGTCTTGGATAAACCAAAGAGGTCCGGTGCCGCTGAATGCCCAGATGACATATTTGATGGGACCAGGTACACCCGCTGTAAGCTCATGTGCTTGAGTCATAGCTGTTACTTGGGTATTGAAATAGCCTGTCATCCAATGGAACACGAAAAGACCGATGGTGGCAGGCACCAGCAACTTGTGTGTTCTTGCCTTCAACCACTCCTTGCCTGAACGGTTGTCCAGCGCATACTTGGCACTTACTCCTGCCAACAGGAATAGTAGCGGCATAAACCATGGATAGAGGATATACATCACAAAGTCTTGGTATTGTGGGTACTCAGGATAAGCCCCAAAGCCACCTATACCGCCAATCACACCTTTGTTATTATAGAAATAGATGACATGGTAGAACAGCACCAAGAGCACTGTCACCCATCGTAAGTTGTCAATCCAATGTCTTCGCATAACATATTCTTTTTTCATAATCTTATCTGTCAACGCTGCGAAGATACAGATATTTGCCGAGACTGCCAAATATTTTAGGGGGGAATCCCTCGAATCTTTAGGAGTTTACCCCTTCCATTTTAGAGTTTATCCTTTGCAAACCTGCCGTTTTCTTCCGAACTTTGCCATTGTAAACATTTGAAGACCCTTGGTGTAAGCCGGGGATTAATAACAATTTAAAGATAGGAGATAAGGATATGAAGAAGATGATGATTCTGGCAATGATGATGGTTATGACCATCTCTGCCAACGCCATGAACTATAACGCAGCAAAGAACGAGGCTCTCTTCCTCAGCGACAAGATGGCTTACGAACTGAACCTTACTGCTGCACAGTATGAGGCAGTCTATGAGATTAATCTCGACTACCTGATGAACCTGAACGGACAAGCCGATGTGTATGGCATCTGGTGGGATCGCCGTAATGATTACCTCCATGATGTATTGAGCTCTTTGCAGTTTAATAAGTACATGAGCATCGGTCACTTCTATCGCCCTGTAGCCTGGAAGGCTGGTGGCTGGACGTTCGCAGTGTATGCTCACTATGACAGAGGTCATTTCTACAATGCACATCCGAAGGCATTCGTAAGTTATAAGGGTGGTCATCCTCGCAAGTCCGTTGCCCGTCATAACGAAAGGACTTGGCGTGACAAAGGTCACCACAACACCTCCGACCGTCATGTGGCACAGGCTTCCAGCAGCCACCACAAGAATACTCCTGGTCAGCACGGCAAGCGCAAGTGAGCTCCATTTACTCTATAATATGCCTTGCAAAAGGACTCGCGGGGAATCTCAGCAATGAGGTTCCCCGTATTTATTGAAGTCAACAAAATATTATAAGGTGTTATTTTGATGGTTATTTGGGAAAAATTGATTAATTTTGCCACATACTTAAGACAGAAACATAAAACCGATCCATTATGAAAAAACTATTTTTACCTCTTCTGCTCATGATGGCAGTGTCAGCAAATGCGGCAGAAAACCCAGTATTGACGATTGAAGGTGGTCTGGTTCAAGGCGTCTTGGCAGACGACCATCCTGACGTGTACGTTTATCGTGGTATTCCATACGCTGCACCTCCTATCAAAGAGAACCGTTGGAAGGAGCCTCAACCCATTGTGCCTTGGAAGGGTGTGAAGATCTGTGACACCTTTGGTCGTCCGAGTTACCAAGCTATTCAGTATCCTGGTGGCTATTACACTGAGTGGGGTTACGGCAAAGAGGCAGCCTTTAGCGAGGACTGTCTGTATCTGAACGTATGGACGAAAGCTCCGGGTCAAGTCAACAAGAAACTCCCTGTAGCTCTGTGGATACATGGTGGCGGCTATCGCGAGGGCTTCGGCTCTGAGCCTGAGTTCGACGGACAGGAATGGGGCGCCAAGGATGTGGTGCTCGTTTCTATCAACTACCGTCTCGGTGTGTTTGGATTCCTCGTACATCCTGCTCTTTCTGCGGAGAGTCCTCATCATGTATCAGGCAACTACGGCATTCTCGACCAGATAGAAGCTTTGAAATGGATTAAGAAAAATATCGCCCAGTTTGGTGGTGACCCCGATAACGTAACTATCTTCGGACAAAGTGCAGGTGGTGGCAGTGTACGCACCCTCTGTGAGTCTCCCCTCGCTCGTGGGCTGTTCCACAAGGCTGTTATCATGAGTGCCCAAGGTCTCGCCATCCCTGATGCTGATGGCAATCCGATGGGTGCCCGTTATAGTGGCGGTACTTTTGCCGATGCAGAGACCAACGCTAAGAAAGTGTTTGACTGGGCAGGACTCACCGATCTTCAGAAGATGCGTCAGGCTTCTACTGAGACTATCTTCGCACTCAATACCCTTTACTACCAAATCAATGAGGGTCAGATGGAAGGCAGTGGTTTGCCTTGGATGCGCCGTGGTCTTCCTTTCATGCCGATGATTGACGGCTATGTCTGCGTAAAGAGTTTCGATGACGCTACCCGTCAAGGCACTCTGGCAGACGTGCCTTATATGATTGGTTTCACTCTTAACGATATGGGGCACATGGCTCCTAATATCGTTGAGTTCTGTAAGGTTCGTGCACAGAAAGGCGGTAAAGCCTGGGCTTATGAGTTTGCTCGTCCATTACCTGACGATGGTTCCCATCCTGAGGTAACAGTACGCCTGAAGGGCGCCTTCCACTCTTCAGACCTCTGGTTTGTGTTCAAGTCACTGAAACATTGCTGGCGTCCTTGGACTAAGGGTGACTGGGATCTCTCGGAGAAGATGCTGACTGCCTGGACCAACTTCGTGAAGTATAGTGACCCTAACGGACCGAAGGGCGGTGTATGGGCTCCTTGCACTGAACAGAATCCGAAGTTCATGGTGTTCAAACTCAACGACAAGGATGTTGAGGCATCTTTCTTCGGTGAGCCTGAGTAAAGTTCAGAGTACTACCATCGTGTTATTCATGCCGTATGAGGCGTGATAACTGATTTCCTTTGCTACAGCACCTATCTGCCCATCGATGAGTCGCTGCTTGTCGTCAAGGTTAAGAGGACTGCTGTCATCCCTGAGTCGTATCACAACCCTTCCGTCTTTTTCCACGAATACACGCACTAAAAGGTTGGTATCCTGTTCAGAAAGACTGCGGTTGAGACTCGATTCAGAGAGTTCCCTGATGCACAAAGCCACATGATCAGCTCTCTCGCTATCTACGCCCTTGCTGATACAGAACTGGTGTACGGTATTGCTGAAGGTGACAGCCCCCTCAACAGATTGTATGCTGTCGTGGATATAATGGTCATCGGTCACGCCGAAGTCAGCAGGAAGCACCACCAAATCCTCAAACTTCGTGATCAGTTTCTTCTTTTTGGCACAGACAACAACATAGATAATCAGCGTCAGAAGAACTTCGCTGAGTCCAAAAGCCATGAATACGCCTTTCTCGCCCATCAGGTAACCAAGCAGATAGACAAGCACAACCAGAACTAAGAAACGCTCGGCAATAAGAATTATCTGCGAGGCATTGATACGCTTGGTGGCTTGAAGAAAAGCCGCGGCACACTGGTTTAGTGCCATGAAGGGTACACCGATAGCATACCAGATGATGGCATATACCGACTGGCTCATCACCTCAGGCTCGTCCTTGATGAACATAAAGGCTATGGGATGGGCAAAGACGATGAATATCAAAGCGGAGCCGATGCCCCATATCATCGTCTGGCGGAACATCTCCTTCATGCCCGACACTATCTGTACACGGTCTGCCTCTCCATAGAAAGCCCCTGCGATGAGCATGGCTGTCGTTGAGAGCGCCAGTGCCAAGCAGAGCAGAAACCTCGTGGCGGAGTTCTGGACAGACAACGCAGCTACCGTCCCTACGCTCGCCATATAGAGAACATACCTGTTGACAAGCACAGGTGCCACGATGCTGCATGCACGCTTCGTCGCCATCGGCATACCTGCCTTGAAGATGTCGCGGGTCAATGCCCAACTGAAACAGCCCCTGAGTTTAATTGACACACCGCCCCTCTTTCCTATGAAGAACCATATCAGTGGAAGACATCCGAAGACGTACGACAAAGCACTTGCTGCGCCAAGACCGAAGGTCCCCCAGTCGAGCCATGCCGAGAAGAGAATGTCGAACACAGCGTCCGAGAAGAGAATCAGGAATGATGAGAGATGGATGTGCCTGTTGCCACCCTCAATGTTCACCATCGGCATGAGCAACTGTCTGAGAACGATGAATGCGGCACCGAGGGAGAACCCCGTGATATAGTCCATCACGTCAGGGATGATGTAGTGGTCGTTCGTGCCGCAGAAGAGATTGGCTATGAAGCCGTCGGCAAGGATGATAACGGCAGTGGAGATGACAGACAGGACGATAGCCCACACGGCAGACAACGAGAAGATGCGACTGGTCTCATCCTTCGACGACTGTCCGAAGGAGCGAGAGCAGAGTACGGAGTTGCCAGTACCGATGAGTCCGGCTATGATGGAGAAGACAAAGATGGTAGGACTGCCCAGACCCACCGCCGCCAGTGCCTTTGAGCCATAGAAGTTACCTGCCACGATGCCGTCAACCAAGTTAGTAGCGGAAAGACTCAGCTCTGCCGTGAAATTCGGCATCAGCGTCTTTCTCACAATCTTCTTAACCTGTCTGTCTCCCATACCAATGGTGTGTTCCGCCCCTTCTATGAGCAAAGTTACAAAACTATTTTCAATTAGAATCCGCAAGACAGCTAGGTCTTGCGGATTCTAGTGTTAAGGAAAGGGAAATTACTTGAAAATCTTCTGGGCGAACATGGTGAGATAGATACGCCAGTTGCGCCAGATATGACCTCCGTCGGTCTCTACGTACTCATACTTATAACCCTTCGAATCCCAGAAGTTGCGCAGATCGACGGTACTCTGATAAAGGAAGTCGGTATTACCCATACCCATCCAGTAGAGCTTAGGCTTACTGCCGAAGAGCCTGGCACTCTGCTGGGCAAAGTCGGGATTGTTCTTGATCTGTTCGGCAAATGAATCCTGGTAACCGCCGTTGGCTAAATGCAGACCAGCAGAGAAGAGACCGTAATAGTCGAACGTATTGGGATAGAGCAGACTGACGTGGAAGGTATGACCGCCACCCATGGAGAGACCGCAAATGGCTCTGTGAGCGCGATCCTTCAGGGTGCGGTAGTTGGCATCCACATAGTTCACGATATCCATGAAACTTTCAGGAATCGATGCAACAGGTTCCGTCTTAGGACCCGTACCACCATCGCGGAAACCAGGTGTGTACATACCGAACGACCACTCACCAGGGGCTGCCTGACAGTTGGGATTGCCGTTAGGCATCACGACAATCATAGGCTTTGCCTTGCCGGCAGCAATGAGGTTGTCGAGAATCTGCGCAGCACGACCCAGTTCACTCCAGGCATTCTCGTCGCCACCAGAGCCATGCAACAGATACAGCACGGGGTATTTACCGCCCTTGTCATAGCCGGGGGGTGTATAGATGGTCATGCGACGCTGCATCTTCAGTGTGGGACTGGGGTACCATACCTTGCTCAAGTTGCCGTGAGGCACCTCGTTGACCTTATACAGGTCGCCCTTGTCACCCTTCTCTGCACTGACAATGAAGATATTGGTGAACGACACGATGTCACGATTGACGTAAATGTTGGCAGGGTCCTTCACACCTGTCAAACCATCGATGTTAAAAGTATAACTGTACATCTCAGGAGCCAGCTTGTCGGAAGTATAGCTCCACACACCATTCTTGCCTTCCACCAGCTGGGCGACACCTGGAGCATCGTACTTGCCATAGCCAGGAACCTCGATGGGTTGTGTAGGCAGGAAGTCGCCAGTCACCTCTACCTTGATGGCCTTGGGGGCATACAGGTTAAATGTTACTGTGCCGTCAGGGTTGACGACGGGAGATATCACGCTGGCACTGTTGAAAAGCTTCTCCTGTGCCGAGGCACTCAGACAGCATACCACTGCCAGTGCCCATGTTATGATCGTCTTTTTCATATATGTTATCTTTTTAGTAAGTTGAGTTTCACATTAGGTTTCATGACGTTGTTTACCTTCTTGGTCCAAGCCTTCACCTTCACCGTGGCTGTTGCCTCGACATCGTTGGCAGAAGAACAGATCAGGAAGGAATAGACACCTGCGTCTGTCTTCCACACCGATGCCTTCTCATTGAAGGATGCGAGGTCTTCGGTCTTCACCTGCATGGTGACAGTCTCGCTCTGTCCAGGCTGGAGCAGACGTGTCTTGGTATAGTTGCGCAGTTCCTTCTCGGGCTTGTTCAGTTTCTTGCTATTAGGAGCAGCCACAAAGAGTTCAACCACATTGCGACCAGCCTTTGCGCCAGTATTCTTCACGTCAACCTTAACGGTGAACACCCCATTAGCCTCGCTGACACTCATGTTCTCGTAGGCAAAGGTGGTGTAGCTGAGTCCGAAGCCGAAGGGATATGCCACAGGCTTGCCGAAACTGTCGAAGTAACGATAACCGACATAGATATCCTCCTCATAGTTGGTGAAGTCGATATTAGCCTCAGGTTTACGCTCCTTGGGAGCGGCATCCTTGTTATAGCCCCACATGAACATGGCACCCAGCGTCTTGTCGTCGACATTGGCAGGGAAGTTCTTGTCAGCATAGGCATCACCATACTTGATCTGGAAGGTCATCGGCAGTTTACCTGAGGGGTTCACCTTGCCGCTGAGTACGTCAGCCACGGAGAAACCACTTTCCTGTCCTCCCTGCCATGTGCAGACGAGGGCGTCAATCTGATCCTGCCAAGAGGCAACATCGATAGGACTACAGATGTCGAGTAATACGATGACCTGCTTGCCCTTGGCATGATAAGCCTCACTGACAGCCTTGATGAGTTGCTTCTCACCATCCTTCAGGTAGAAGTCAGCCTCACTGCGGTCAGCCGCCTCACCACTCTTACGCCCAAGTGAGATGATAGCCACGTCACTACCGTCAATGGCGGCATTGAGCTCGTCTGCAGTAAACTGCTTCTCGTCGGCACGTGCCGGGGGCATCAATGAGAAGGGTGGACGACCGTTGGGGAAGAGTCGTTTCTCCTCTGCAGCGAGATGTTGTGTGTAGGTGGCAATGAGAGGTTTGTATACCTCATAGCCTGCTGAACGCATACCCTCGATGAGCGAAACGGTATAGTGACCAACGCTGGTGCCGCCAAAGCCGGAACCACCAGAGATCCAGTCGTACGAAGTACATCCGAAGAGAGCAACACGCTTTCCTGTCAACGGCAAAATACCACTGTTCTTCAGCAGCACGATACCATCGGCACCCACCTCACGCACTACTTGGGCATGAGCCTTCAGGTCCGGTTCGTTGTTATACTTGTAACCCTTGAAGGTGTGCGTCTTAATGACATATTCGAGGATACGCTTCACATTGGCATCAAGTACCTCCATAGGCAGCGTACCATTCTTCGCAGCGGCGAGAATAGCCTCATACTGCTTGTCCTGTCCGGGCTGTAACATATCATTGCCCGCCAACATGGCGGCTACGGCATCGTCACCGGCATTCCAGTCGCTGACGTACATACCCTTCCATCCCCACTCGTCGCGAACGATGGTAGTCAACAGTTCGTAGTTCTGTACGGCATACGGACCATTCAACTTATTATACGATGTCATGATAGTCCAGGGATCACTCTCCTTCACCATGATCTCGAAAGCCTTCAGATAAATCTCACGAAGCGCACGCTGTGACACCTGCGAGATATTGTTGTTGCGGTTGGTCTCCTGATTATTGGCTACGAAATGCTTCGGACAAGCAGCCGTCCCCTCACTCTGTACACCACGCACATAACCTGCGGCGATAGTTCCAGAGAGATAGGGATCCTCTGAGTAGTACTCATGGTTACGTCCACACAACGGGTTACGGATGAGGTTCATGGCAGGCGACAATATCCAGTCGAGTCCGAACTCACGTACCTCATTGCCGATACCCTGTCCTATCTTAAAGGCAGCCTCACGGTCCCATGTCGAAGAGAGGGTCATCGAAGCCACGAAGTCGGTGGGATAATAATCATTATGGTCCCATGCACGAGTGGCATTCATGCGCAACCCCTGCTGAGAGTCAGCACAATAGGTCTCGGGAATACCCAAGCGGTCTACATGGAAGGTACTGCCTGCCGTACCAGGAAACTTGGCATCGTCATTGAAGTGCATACCACGTCCCAGTACCATGTGACACTTCTCCTCTAGCGTCATTGCTTTCACGACCTCGTCGATATTATCTGCCGTGAGCTTTTGGGCAGACACACAAAGACTGTAGCCGCACAGGGCGACTACAGCGATACATATATTACTAATTCGATGGATGTTCATGGACTTCTATCGTTTTAAGAGGTTCATCTTCGTTTGGGGCTTCAACACATCGTTGGCCTTCGTCTGCTGAGCCTTCACCTTGGCAGGCAGCGTAGCCTTGATATCCTGGGCAGAGGCGGCAACGAGGAACTGGTATTCACCCTCGGCAACCACCCATGCGGAGGCAGCCTCATCGAAGGAAGCGAGGTCGGCGGTATTGACCTTGAGGGTCAGTGTCTCGCTCTCACCAGGCTTCAGGTTCTTCGTCTTGGCAAAGGCCTTCAGTTCCTTAGCAGGTTTGTTGGCAGCTTTGTTGTCAGGGGCGGAGACGTAGAGCTCTACAACCTCCTTGCCCTCACGATTGCCAGTGTTCTTAACCGTTACGTTGACGGCGATGGCATCACCTTCCGCAGCACACTTGGCATCGCTATACTCGAAGGTGGTGTAGCTCATACCATAGCCGAAGGGATAGGATACGGGAACGTCGAAGGAGTCGAAATAGCGGTAGCCCACATAGATATCCTCTTCATATTCGGTATAGTCGACATTGCGGACATTACCCTTCTTTCCCTGATTCAGCATATCGATACGTGGATCCTCGTCGATGGGGAAGTTCTTTGAAGAGTAGGCATCGGTAAACTTCACGGGCCATGTCATGGTGAACTTACCAGAGGGTGACTGTTTGCCACTAAGTACGTCAACCACACTATTGCCGCCTTCCTGTCCTGCCTGCCATGCACAGAGGATGGCATCGGGCATATCCTTCCACGAGGCTGTCTCAATGACACCACCGATGTTCAGGAGTACGACCACCTGTTTGTTAGCCTTGTGATAGACGTCGCATACCTGTTGGAGCAACTGGCGCTCGGAGTCACTGAGGTTGAAGTCAGCCACCTTACGATCGAGGAACTCACCAGACAAGCGTCCCAGTGTGATGACGGCGATGTCGGAAGCCTCAGCCTGCTTTGTCAGTTCGTCGGCAGAGAACAGTTTCTCGGCTGGCAGTGGCTGGGGCAGGAACTTCACGAGCATGGCGTTCTTAGGATCCTTCTTGGCCTGTTCCTCAAGGGCAGCCTCCGCCTTCTTCTTGGCGTCAGCGATATAGGACTCGTAAGCTGTCTTCAGTTCTTCAGAGACAGTATAGCCACCGTTCTTCATACCGTCGAGCAGTGAGACGACATAGGCATGGTTCACATTACCGGAACCTGTACCACCAGCGATGAAGTCATAAGAGGTAATACCATAGAGCGCCACTTTCTTCACGTTCTCGGCAAACGGCAGTGCTTTCTCATTCTTCATGAGTACCATACCCTCGGCAGCACTCTGGCGTGTCACGGCAGCATGAGCCTTCAAGTCGGGCTTGTTGCTATACTGATAGCCTTGGAAACGTGGACTCCTCTCCACGAGGTTCAGGATACGGGCGACATTACGGTCGAGGTCAGCCTCAGCCAGTTTACCACTCTTCACACCAGCCACAATACTGTCGAACTGCTCAGCCTTACCAGGCTGCAGCATATCATTACCAGCCCACATCTGCTTGGCTCCATCTTTTCCACCGAACCAGTCGGTCATCACTGTTCCCTCATAGCCCCACTCATCGCGCAGGATGGTCTCCACGAGGTCCTTGCTCTCAGAGGCGTATGTGCCATTGATGTAGTTATAGGAGGTCATCACCGTCCAGGGCTTACTTTCCTTGATGGCAATCTCGAAGCCTTTCAGGTAGATCTCACGAAGGGCACGCTGTGAGATACGGGCATCCGTGTTCATACGGTTCGTCTCCTGGTTATTGGCGGCGAAGTGCTTGATACTCGTTCCCACGTCGTTCTTCTGAACACCAGTGATATAGGCAGCAGCGGTCTTACCAGCCACCACAGGATCCTCGGAGTAGTACTCGAAGTTACGTCCACAAAGTGGGTTACGCATGATATTCAAGGCAGGAGCCAACAACACGTCGGCACCATACTCCTTCACCTCCTCACCGATAGCCTGTCCCACCTGCTCCACGAGATTCGTGTTCCAGGTAGAGGCTAGCAAGGTACCAATGGGGAAATGGGTACAATAGTAGGTGGCAGAGTCACCCTCACGGGTAGCGTCGATACGCAGTCCAGCAGGTCCGTCAGCCAATACCACGGCAGGGATGCCCAGTGAGTCGAGCGGATAAGTAGTACCGGCGGCACCAGGAACGAGGTTCTTGGTAGCACCTATCACGGCATTGTCACCGGAGAAGCCTTCCATACCAGAACCAATGACGAAGTGAGCCTTGTCCTCCAGCGACAACTTACTCATCACTTCCTGCTGATCGATTGTGCTCTTTGCCACCTTGTCGGTAGAATTACAACCCATGATGAGGGCTGCCATACCGAGCACATAAAACATAGACTTTTTCATAGGCTTTATTTGAATAATAATGGTGTAAATTCAGAAAGATAGATACGCCAGTTGCGCCAGATATGACCTCCGTCAGTCTCGAGGTAGGTGTACTTATGACCTTTGGAGTCGAGGTAAGCACGCAGGTCGTTGTTGTTCTTAATGAGGAAGTCCGTCTTGCCAATGCCAATCCAGAAGAGGTTGGGCTTCTTGGCAAAGAGACCGTCAATCTTTCCATTACGGTCGGCATAGATCTCGGGATGACCGTTGGGGTCTGGCTGTTGCTGGTCAACAGCGGCAGAGAACAGTCCTACGTAGCCGAACATATCGGGATTGTTGATGCTGATGAAGAGGCTGTGGAAACCACCCATCGACAGACCGGCAATGGCACGGTGAGCCTTGTCTTTCTTCACACGGTAGGTCTTCTCGATGAACTTCACCACATCGGGGAAGGCGGTCTCGAAACTACCCTCCATCGTCTTGGGCAGCATCATGGTCGGCACCTTGAAACCCTCGCTGGTCTCACCAGGACAAGCCTCCTGTGAGATATTGCCGTTGGTCATCACCACCAGCATCGGCTCAGCCTTACCCTGTGCGATGAGGTTGTCGAGAATCTGGGCAGCACGACCCAGTTCACTCCATGCGTTCTCGTCGCCTCCGATGCCATGCAACAGATAGAGCACGGGATACTGCTTGCCACTGGTCTCGTAGCCTGCTGGCGTATATACTGTCAGACGACGGGTCAGACCTGCCGTAGGACTCTCGTACCATACTTTGCTGACAGTGCCGTGAGCCACCTTGTTTACCTTATAGAGATCAGTGCGGGCATCACCGCCGATGAGCAGGACACTGAACAGGTTATTGATGTCACGGATGTTATACACATTCAGCGGATCGATGATCTTCACACCATCTACAATCATATTATAGGTATAGAGTTCGGGCTTGAGAGGCTCAGTAGTATAGCTCCACACACCTTTATCGTTTTTCACGAGGTCCACCACACCTGGCATGTCGTAGGTATTGCCGGCGTACTCCACCTTCTTCGGGGGCAGCATGTCACCAGTAATCTGTACCTTCTGTGCCTCAGGGGCTATCAGGTTGAAAGTCACACTATTGTCTGCATGTACATCAGGAGATGCCACTTGCGGACCTTGTCCCCAGTTCAGGTTCTGCTGAGCCTGTGCTGTCATACCTACCAGGCAGAGGGCAGCCATCACGAAAAGTTTTTTCATCGTCTTATTTGTTTTTAGTTAGCAATAGTGCTGCAAATATACATTTTTTTTTCTAATAATCCCAAGAAAACTATACAAATAAAAGAAAAAAATCTCCGGCATGTCTGTCGGAGATTTAATATTTGTGAGGTTTTCTATTTCTTCAACTGTTCGGAGATAATTTCAGCCATACGTTCCGCACCTTTGCCATTGGGATGGATACCATCGGGCAATACGAGATCCTCACTGTTCGCAAAGAGCGTATGCAGGTCGATGACCTGAAGTCCCTGTTTCTTCGCTACCTTCTGTTGGATGGGGATGATATCATTGACTATTACAGCATCATTGATATCCCATGACGACTTGAAGGCAGGAATCGGTGTACAGAGAATGATACGAGCCTTGGGAGACACTGCTCGCAGTTCCTTTATCATCTGTTCCAAATCCTGTTTGAACTCCTTGCCATACTGCCAGTTCTGAGGCTTGGAGTCGTTGGTGCCTAACTTGATAACGACGATGTCAGGTTTGAAGGCAAGGGCGTCTTTCCATGCCACCTCGTTCATATAGGGGAAGTCGCCCTTATTGAGCATCGTACGACCACTTACTCCGAAGTTCTTCACCCAGTAATCGTTACCCAGTTTCTTCTGCAACAAGGCAGGATAGCCATACGCTGTTGCCATATCGATGCCGTGACCATCGGTGATGCTATTGCCGATACATGCCACACGGATAGCATCCTGCTTTGGAGCCTGACGGTCTTTCAACCAGTTACCCAGGTCGGTGAGTAACTGATCGTGATACTTGAACCAAGGACCGAAGCCAAAACCATGATCTCCTGTAGGATAGACATACATCGCACAGTCGTTACCCGCATTACGCATCGCCTTGTAATATTCCAGTCCGTTGGTCACGAAAGGCACGAGGCGGTCGTCACTGGCAGAAATGATGACGGCAGGAGGTGTCAGGTGACGGCGCACCACGTTCATGGTTGAGAAGTCACGCACCAGTTCCGGATTCTTCTGTCCTTCTTCACTCAGGAAGTTGACACACGACCACTTATGCGACACCCGCTCATCCATTGAGATGACAGGATAGAATAAGATGGAGAAGTCGGGACGCACATCGAAGTCAGCATGCGTGGAGATGACAGAGGACAGATGACCGCCTGCCGAGAAACCCATGATACCTACGTCATGTGGATTGATGCCCCACACCGTTGCCGAGTCGCGGACGATGCGGAAAGCGTTCTCCACATCACTGATCGGTTTGGTACGGTCACCGTCAGGCAGACGGTAGTTCACCACGAAATAGGCAATACCCTGTTGGTTGAGCCAGTCTGAGGCAAGATATCCCTCATGACCATTCGACAACACGGAGTAGCCGCCGCCCGGAACACCTACAATAGCCTTGCCAGAAGGAGTCTCTGGCAAGAAACATACCATCTGTGCCTTCCCGTCTTCCGTCAGATCAATAGTAAATTTCCTGGCTGTCTGCGCCTGTACCATGAGCGAGAACAAGGACAGACTCAAAATCATCATCTTTTTCTTCATAATCGTATTATTTTTTAATATATTTGTTTTCTTACCTTTTTTTATACTCCTGCGGATAGATACCAGTGGCACGTTTGAAGTAACGGCAGAAATTAGCAGTGGTGGGGAAACCGAGTTGGAAAGCAGTCTCCTTGACCGTCTGCTTGGGATGCGTGTCCATGATAAGCTTCGCCTGCGTCGCCACATACTGCTGAATCCATTCCAAGGGTGAGCGGCCGTTGCTGAACTGTCGGAACAACTTCGAGAAATACCGTGGGTCATAGTCCAACAGTCCGGCATAGAAATTGACATTGCGGTTCTCTCTGTAGTGCTCCACCACCAAGTCGCAGAACTGCGTGTAAAGTGTCGCCGAACGACTCTCCGCCCACTTTTTGTCCTGTTCTCGACGATAATAGTTGATGAACTCAAAACTCACTGCCAGATGCGACAGCAACATCTGTTGCCGCAGTTGCAGGTCTTTGCTGTCGTGTGAAGCAATCGCTTCTAATAGCTCGTTCAGCGCCATCACGCGCTGGGCTTGCACATCGGTCAGATGACATTTCGGTGCGTAGTTGAACTTATCATGGTCGTGGCTGAAGGCATGTGCTTTCACCTCGTTGAACATCTTTGCTGAAATGAGAACACATGCAAAGGTGTAATCGTCCGAACACGATATGCGTCGCAAGAAATGGCCAGGCATCAGGATTCCAAGGTCGTTCTTGTCTATCGCAATTTCCTGCATGTCGAACATGACGCGTGCACTACCGCGCAGGCATAAAATAATCATGACGTGCGGAAACACCATATCTACACCGGTTACGGAGTGGCCTTGCACCTCTTTTTCCACACACACACCGTTCTGCTCGACAGACTGTAGTATTTGGGCTGTTGTTGCGTCAATCTGTATCATATCTTGTCTTTTTCCGCTGCAAATATACATCTTTTCTTTCAAACTACAGCAGAAAATCATACCTTTTGGTAGCAAAAAGGCGAAAATTGGTAGTATTTTCTTGATGAAAACAGTCGTTCGTGCCACAAAAAAGCAGTACCTTTGTAGCCATGGAACAATTATTAAATGCACACGTGTTGGATGAGGCTGATAGCATCATAGTAATATTGGTTGTCATTGTGATTGTGCTCCTTGTGCTTGGAGGCATCAGTCTATATTATAATAGGATTATCAGTCAGCGAAATGAACAACTTCGCCGAATACTCAATGCACTGGATGAATACCGGGCAATAGTGGGTGACGGGAAACTGTCATTGGGTGAGCAGGAAGAGATACTGAAGAATAAACAGTCCAAGGCACAGCCGAAAACTGATAAGGAGACCTTAATGGACGAGAATCTTTCTTTCTATGTGAAGATGGATGCCCGCTTGAATAAAGAGAAACCCTTTACTAATCCAGATTTTGACCAGCAGGCACTGGCTGAGTTTATGGATGTCGATCTGGAGACGTTTTGCAAATTGGTGCCGCGCTATACAGATCCCGATAGAACAAAAGACTACATCAAATCCCTACGGGCGGAATACGCTGCAAAGATACTCATGGAACACTCAGACATCTCGATGAATGACATTGCCAGCAAATGTGGTTTCAAGAATATAGCTGCATTCAACAGTGCTTTCAAGTTCTCCTTCGGCATTACGCCATCGGACTATGTGAATAGCATAGGTCAGATGTTCAAGAAAAAAGTATAGACTATGCGGCAAACATTATACCTATTGTTTCTAATGATAGCAGCCATGATGACAGGCTGTGGAGGCAGTGGTGACCCGAAGGATGCGGCTGGTCGTTCATATGATACTGGGTTCGACCAGACCAAGGGCATAGCCGATTCGCTCTACAACCATATGCAGTTCCGCGATGCCTACGACCTGTACCTGCAGTTGTTAGACAGCAAGGAGGTCAAGACCGACAGCGAGAAACGGCTGAGCGTGCTGAATAACCTTTGCAACACCAGCGAACTATCTGGACACAAGGTTGAGCAGCATAAATGGCTGCAGCAGTTGCACGACCTGGCCATGCAGACGGGCAACGACTACTATCAGTCCCTGGCGCATATGACGATGGGCCAAAACCTTTTCTACGAGGGCGACCGTGAGAAGGGCATTCAGAATGTGATTGAGGCCATCGACCTGATGGCGAAGACCAACCGTGAGAATACCGACCACCTGATGCATGGCTACCTGACTATGCTGGCAAGCATGTATGGCAATATGAAGGACTATGACAATGCGATGAAAACCAACGAGCGTAACCTGCAACTGACGATGCAGGGCACACGCTGGGGAGCAGCTCCAAACCAGCAACTGATAGACCGCCGCATGGCACTGGCCAAGATGGCGTCAGTACTCGCACAGATGGGGCGCTCGACTTCTGGCCGCTTGCAAAGCAAGTACTACCAGCAGGCGGACTCTGCCTACAACGCCTGGAAGGCAGTGAAGTACGAAGGTAACCATACCCGCGACTATTTCATCGTGGACTATTTGAAGAAGCGCGGTCGCTATCAGGAGGCGGTTCCTATCTATAACGAGCTGATTCAGCGCATACGCCAGCAGGGCGACACCTTAGGCGAGATGGTGAACACCGCCAAATGGGGTCTGGCGGAGGTATATCGGAAGATGGGCAACAGCAATCATGCCGCCATCCTTTACGAGCAGGTGCTCGAGATACAGGACACGCTGAAAAGCCGCAAGGCCAAGCAAACAGCTCAGGAACTGGCCGCTGTCTATCATGATAAGGAGCAGGAGCAAACCATCATGCAGCAGCAGGTCGAGAACACCCGCCAGCGCTACCTGCTGTTCAGTGTCCTCGCCGTCCTCATCGGTGTCATGGTCTTGGTTGTCGTCATTATCCGCAAGAACCGCATCATCAGTCGAAAGAACAAGTCGCTTGCCGCCCAGATCACCGATGCCATCAATTACAAGAAGATGTACTGGGACGAGAAATGGGCACAGACACAGATACCGACACAAGCCGCCGACTCTGACAACCTGAAAGCGCTCACCGACGAACAGCTCTTCCAGCAAATCAACGAGGTTGTCATGCACGAGCGTCTTTTCCTCGATCCCAGTTTCGGACGCCAGACCATCATCGACCGCTTCCAGTTGTCGAAGGAGCGCGTGGGTGCCGTCTTCTCCAAGGGTAGTGAGTATGCTAAGCTCAATAAATATATACTGCAGTTGCGTCTCGAATATGCCGCCCGCCTGCTGGCCGATGAGCCAGAGCGCACTGTCGCACAAATTGCCACCGATTGTGGTTTTGGCAGCAGCTCCTATTTTAGCGACCGTTTCCGCCAGCATTACGGCATGTCTCCTTCTGATTTCCGCACCGAAGCTGCTAAATCAGGTACTTTTGAATGATTATTTCTTAATCTCTAATATTCCGTCCACTTCGTGCTCGACGAAAGGTCCTGCCTTGCACTCCAGCAAGACGGCTGGTTCCAGACATTCCAGTCCATGCCAGACATTCTCAGGGATATCAACACCATAGAGACCATCCTCATGACTTAGGATATAGGACTCTAGCACCTCACCATCGTCATTGTAGGTTGACACCTTGACTCTGCCTCTCAGAACGACGAAAGTCTCTGCTTTGTCAGGATGGTGATGCACTGGGATAAATGTGCCAGGCTCCAAGGCATTGAGGAATCGGTGGCACTTGTCCTGAAGGCTCTGATGGAAGTTATAGTTCTTCCTCAGCCTCGGCGACTTCTTGGCTTCCTCTGCCAGTCCGTTCAATAACTGTTCGTCTATTAGCTTCATATGTTATTTCTTGTGATCACAAACTTTATCTGTATCTTCTTCATCATCGTTTTTATTTTAGTAGTTTATTGCCTGTTTTCACAAATTTATTTGCAAATATACGAATAATCCATGAATATTTGCCACCTTTGTACCGAGTTTTAACAAAAGTTGGATGAGGTGTAGGTAGGCTCTGAGTTGTTGAAAGGTAGCACTTCTCGAATCTACTGCTTAAGTAGAAAGATCTTACGACTTATGTAGAAAGATGCTTCCACATAAGTAGTAAGATGCTAGGACATAAGTAGCATATTAAAAAGCAGGGACTTAAAAGAGACTTAAGCTCCTGCTTTTGATGGCTTCAAGCGCTCTATAATGAGGTTTCGGCTGGCGGAGATTTTATTCCCAACCGTAACGATAGTAGACGTAGGTGGTGCCTTGCTTCTTGCAGTAGTATTTCGAGAATTCTTCCGCCGTTAGTTCGTCAAGCCATTTCTGGGCACGATAGGCTGTGATGTGCAGTGCATACTCCATCTGCCTGCGAGTGATGGAATGGTGCTCTTTCAGGTAATTGTTGAGGAACTCGACAATCTGTTCACGGGTGTAAGGCTGGTTCTTGCCTGCTGCCCCACGACCGTATTTGTTGCGAGTGGATGTCTTTTCTTTCAGTGCTTTTGTAAAACTGGGGTCAGGCGTGAAAGACACACCCTGCACCTCTACATCGTTGGCGGTGATCTTGTTGGGATCGGTGAAGTGTGGCTTGATGGGGTTACCTTCCTCATCGTACTTTGTTTTCAGACCGACCTTCATCTGGAAAGTACCAACGCCATCAATGCGGAATCGCTTGTTGTTACGTAACTGTTCGATAATCTCGTTCTTCAACACGCAGAGTGACGACTGCATGATGATGGGGTTGTAGGTGTTGTGGTACTTTAGGTGAGTCAGAAATACTTTCTCGTCCATCGTGCCGTCGGGCATGTGGCGTACCTGATAGGTGGTGTTGCCCTCCTCGTCGGGTCGTGGGTTGGGGAGAATGCCGTAGTTTATTTTGTCTGCCATAGTCTACATACTCTCCTTTAATATCTCCGTGATATCCTCTTTCGTCAGATCCAGATAGCCTGCAGGATAGACGACGGTGGTTTCGGTGATGCCGGGAATCATCTCGGCAGTAGCACCGAGTTCGCTGATGGTGAGTGGAAGACCAATCTCCAGCATCCAGTCTTTCAGGGCTTGCATCCCAGCCTCTGCCAGTTCACGTTCTGTCTTGCTTTCTGTGGGGATGTCCCACACGTTGTGTGCAAAACGGGCAAACTTAGACAGTCCCTTTTCCATCGCTCTGCGATAATATGCCATCGAGACGGAGGCGAGGGCATAACCATGAGGGGCATGCGTCCAGGCTCCTACGCTGTGACCAATCATGTGTACCATCCAGTCTTGCGCCTTACCCATTCCGATAAGGGTGTTCAGTGCCCACGTGGCTGTCCACATGATATTCGAGCGGGCCTCGTAGTCCTGTGGGTTCTTCACGGCGATACGACTGCTGTGGATGACTGAGCGCATCAGACCCTCGGCGAGGTAGTCGCTGGTGTTGTCGTCGAAGTCAGAGAAGTACTGTTCCATGATGTGGTTCATGATGTCGTAGATACCGGCCTTCATCTGGTTCTCGGGTACGGTCATCGTGAACTTGGGGTTCAGGATGGAGAACTTTGGCATCAGGCGACTGTCGAATACGTGACCCATCTTGAACGTATGCTCCGCATCGGTAATCACCGTTCCGGCATTCATCTCCGAGCCAGTGCCTGCCATCGTCAGCACGCAGCCTACGGGCAACAGTTTCTGATCGGCATCGGGGTTCTCCTGCTTCAACCAGAACTTATCCCAGTAGTCGCCGTCGTAATAGGCTGAGGCTGCCACTGCCTTCGAGTAGTCGCACACGCTACCGCCACCAAGGGCAAGAATCAGATCCACGTTGTTCTCGCGGGCAATCTTTACGCCCTCGTTCAGTTTCTCCAGCGTGGGATTGGTCATCACACCCGGATTCTCCACGATGGTCTTGCCAGCCTCCTTCAGGATAGCAATTACCTGATCGTAGATACCGTTGCGTTTCACACTGCCGCTACCGTAGTTGAGCAGCACCACAGGACCGTAGTTCTTCAGTTCGTCCTTGAGGAAGTTCAAAGACTCATCACCAAAATACAATTTGGTGGGATTGTAATAAGAAAAGTTTCCTTGCATAGGGTTGTATAGTTTTTGTTATTCTGCTGCGAAGATACGCAAAAAAACTCAAAGCAGGTTAAATATGCCTTGGGATTTATGTTTTATTGGGAAATGGCAAGCTATCTTTTTTCTATTGCACGTGTTTCGAGGAACTGGCGGAAAGTTTGTAGGTAACCTTCAGGGATGTGGATAATCTCTTTGCCGATGTAGACGCAATCATTGCGGTCTACCTTTTGAATCTTATCAACGGCAATGATGTAGGAGCGATGGATGCGCAGAAACTTGTCCTTGGGCAACATTTCCTCAACGGCTTTCATCGTCAGATGGGTAATCAGCGCTTTCGACTCGTTATCGAGATAGAACAGTACATAGTCTTTCATACCACTGACGTAGGTTATCTGGTCGATGGGCACATTACGCCATTCGCCGTCGACACGGATAAAAATGGTATTTGGCTGTTGAGGCTGGACGACAGGCTGCTGTTGAAAAGCCTTCTTGGCTTTCTCTACTGCAGCGAGGAACTTATTATAGCGTATGGGCTTTAACAGGAAATCGAGGGCGTTCACCTCGTAGCTCTCAAAGGCATACTCCTTAAAAGCGGTGGTAAAGACTACACGCGTCTCTTCTGGAAGACTATGAGCCAATTCCATTCCGTCGATATTCGGCATCTGGATATCGAGGAACAGCAGATTGGGCTTCTGTGCCTTGATGGCGTTAATGGCGTTAATGGAGTCTGTGAACGATGCCATCAGCTCAAGATCAGGAGTCTTCTCAACATACGACTCCAAAAGACGTACGGCGAGAGGTTCGTCGTCGACGATGATACAGGAGAGCGTTCTCATTGCTGAAGGGTGATTTTGACGTGATAGATATTCTCAGGCGTGATGGTCTGCTCCCATTGGTAGCGACCTTGATAGAGGAGGTCGAGACGGCGGCGAGTGTTCTCCAGTCCGATGCCAGAACCGCTTCGATCCTTGGTGGGCTTGGGGTTATTGGTATTGTCGCAGGTAAAGACGAGTGTGCCGTCTTGCTGCGTCAGCCCGATATTGATGATAGCAGGGGCATTGCTGTTGGCACCATGCTTAAAGGCATTCTCGATGAGCGAGATGAAAAGCAAAGGGGCTACCTCTGATTGACCATTGACAATTGACCATTGAACATTGACTGTCGTCATCTCATTGCAGCGCAGTTTCATCAGCTCGATGTAGTTGCGCATAAACTCCACCTCTCCATCCAATGGCACTTTCGGCTTGTTGGTTTCATACATCGCATAACGCAACAGGTCGCTCAGTTGCATCACTGTATCCTGGGCTTTGTCAGCATCAATCTGTGTCAGGCTTGAGATGTTGTTGAGCGTATTGAAGAGGAAATGTGGATTGATCTGATTTTTCAGCCATGCTAATTCTGCCTCCACTTCTTTCTGTTTTTTCTCACCCTGGCGTATCACATAACGGATACTGATGGCGATGAAAACGGCCATCAGATTGACAAGCAGGGCAAAAATCAGAAATGAGGAATAGCCTGCTATGAGGCTTTCAGGCAGCGTATTGAAGTCTTTGAGCACTATGTGACTATTGCTAACGATGATAAGAAATATGTTAGCTAACACAAATTGCCAACGACGATGACGGAACCACAGCAATGGGACGCACAGGTAGAAATTCAGGAGATATACCGCTACAGCCGGTGCCAGCCAATAGGCTGATACCGTCAACGACTCCCAGACCAACCGCGAGTCATGACTCGTGACATAACTAATAAGACCTGGTGACAACAGGACCAGCGACAACAGAAGCACCTGCGCCACAAACAGCCACATATCTTTTATCTGTATCTTCTTCATCACTGCAAATATACGTATCTTTTTTGAAACAACAAAATCTCTCCCACATAATCTCTATGCGGAAGAGATATTCGAGCTCCACGAGAGGAGCGGCTTACGCAGGGGGTCGAGCCTGAATAGTGAAATTATTTGCTGGCCAACTGCTGCTGATCCATCATCCGTTCAGCAGTGTTCTTGACTGTCAGGTCGAGCATAGCCATGTACTTGTCGTACTGCTTCTCGTCGAGCACCTTTTTCATCGTAGCCTTGTGACGAGCCTGAATCTTCTCCCAAGCCTCTCCACCTTTCGAGACATCCTGTAACTGATAGTACGCTTGCATCGAGCTCTCAAACTGCGCCATAGCAGTCTTCACTGGTTCTATCTGGTTTACTCTCAGCTCCAGATAACTTGCCATGCGATCGAAGGTCAGCTTGCTGTTGTTGTCAATACTCTGAGCGTTAACACTCATTGTCATCATCACCATTGCCACGAGGGCGAAAAACATTTTCTTCATACCTTTTACTTTTTTTATTGTTAATACTATGTTTCTGTCTTTTGAGCTTCGCTCGAAACCGCTTTCGCTCGAAATAGCTCGAATTGCATTCGGCTCTTTGCTCGCTTAATCGCGGTTTTGACATTGCAAAGGTATGAACTATATCTTCTGCTTCCAAATCACCTTCGACGTTTACCCCCACGTCTTTCGACGTTTGCCTATTCTCTCAACCATAGCCAGCGTTGACCCCAGTCTTCCATGATTTCCTCGCGCACAATGAGCTGGTTGCGGGCTCCGGCACAGTTGTGCCAATAGTCGGCGGGTGCATAACTATCAGTCCACCACTGCGAACCAACCTTATAGTCGGTATCCTTGGCAGGAACGTCCCATGTGTTCTCAACGGTAATCTGTCCCGTGATGGGTGCAAAGCCGTCGATGGTAGAGGTGATGGTATAGTCGAGGGTGCCAGTATAGTAGGTAGAGTGGCGAATGACATAGAGGCCGTTGCCCTTATAATAGCCTTTCCACTGCTGTTTGCGGATGTCGAGGGTGACGCAGGCAGAGTCGATGGCGATGTCTGAGCGTACAGGACCTTGCAACTGCCATTCGATGATGCCGCAGATCTGTGCAGTGTCGCTGGCAGTCGTGGCTCCATAGAACACGCTACGAGGGGTGCGACTGCACTTCACGAACTTGCCGCCCCACGACTGTTGTTCGGGTTGTGTAGGATCGCCGTGCATCATATATAGTAGGGAAGGGGTGTCGCCTAACTTGGGATTACCCTTGTAGTAGGCAGCGAAGTCACGCCCAAGATGTCCGCTGTCCTTGATGAATGTCTCGAAGAAGCCTTTGTTATATTTGTCGCGGTTCTTCGAGTCGTAGATGAAAGCGCGATACGTGGTGTTGTTCTCTATCATCCACAGGGTGGGGAAGTGCTCCACGATATAGCAGTAGCCGTTGACGCCCCATTTCTTGTTGGGTCCACCAATCCAGTAGACGCGAATCTTCGATGCGATATCCGGTGCGTCGTGCAGTGCTTGTGCCACGTCCTCCAGACAGCCCCATACCAGGACGTAGAGTGGGCGAGGGTCGTTCTTGCGGGCTTGCTTGACAATCCATTCACTGCCCTCTGTTGGTTCGCCAAAACCGCATGGCGGCAGTTCATCTGTGCGTCCCTGCTTCACCAACTTGCGTAGTGCTTTGAGTTTCATCAGTCCCTTTACATGCTTCTTCAGTTTCGGCAGGTCTTTCTCATAGACATCAATCATCCTGTAGATCTCGCTCGTACTGCCATCACCAAACGAGGGTGACGATACCAACCCTTCGAGGTCGAACATCTCGGAGTACATCAGCAGATGCGCCAACGATTGGTTGTCGTCAGGGTCAGTGCCGCCGATATCGGTAGAAATCAATATGCGTGGCTTGGACGTTGACTTTTGCTGTGCGTTGACTGTCAGCGTCAAACCCATCAGCACTGCGGCAAATAATAGAATCTGTCTCTTCATTTATTTAGTAGTTATAGCATATTTTCAAGTATCATCTGAGCGACTTCTCGAAGAGGACGAGTTGAACATCGGGGATACCGTTGAAGATGCAGGGAACAAATGATTATTGGGACAACACAATTTCCATCGTCGTTTTCTGGACTTTCATGCCCATGTTCCTGTAGAAGTTTAATGCAGCATCGTTGCCATCCCACACATTCAGGGTGACGTTGTTGCAGCCAACGGACTGGGCATATTCGCGGACATACTCATACAACGCCTTGCCGACGTGCTGGCCGCGAGCCTTCTCATCCACGCAGATGTCATCAATATACAGCGTCTTGATATCCTGCAGCAATATATCGTCCTTCACTTCGGTCACCATGCAGAAGGCATAGCCCAGAACACCGTCGTTGACAAAGACGAATATGGGTTTATTGTCATCCTCTAACATCGCTTCCAATTCCTGCTCATCGTATTTAGTTGTGTTCGGCTTGAACAAGTCAGGGCGCAGCACATGATGCACCATATTCACCTGATGCAGCAGTTCGATGATACTTGGTATATCCCTTTTCTCAGCTTTTCTAATCATAATATCTCTTCCAATTCGCCTGTCTCTGAATCAATGATAAATATCACAAAACATATTTAATGTGGGTGTAAAGATACAAAAAAAATCCCAAAGCGCCAAAAGGTCACGACATTAATAACTATCAGATAATATAGAAACGCTTGGTTTATGGCAATCATTTAAATCCAAAGAACTCCTTCAGACCTCCCTTCGCTTTCAGGTCATCAGTGGTGAAACCATAATGTTTTGCTGAAGCAAGTGTGACGACACGTTCAAGGAATTCATCGTAGGAGAGGTCAAACCATTCCTTGGGAATAGCCACATGGATCGTTCCACCGCCATAGTGACTGCCCTCGTCCCAGGCTTCGTCAAGTTCTGCCTCGTAAGTCCCGTCTTCCTTTTTGATGAAACAGTAGTGGCTGGCCCATTCTTCCATTCCCTCAACATAGTGGCCTTCGAAATGCGGGGCAGAGTGGGGTTTGGGAGAATAGGCAGAAGAGCCTTTCCTCGCCATCCTGTCATAGACCATGAACTTCAACACTTGATGTGTCTCTATCTTGGGCTTCGGAAAAGCCTTATCTGGATTGGGTCTTTGATTTGCCATCGTTATTTTTCCTAAATGATGTTGCAAAGGTACTCATTTTCCTTTTATTATTCGTATCTTTGCAGACAACTTTACACTTTTTCTCTTGATTGATATGGCTATACAGGTGACATACAGGAGAACCAGGAGGCTGTCAATGCGTATCGTGAAGAACGGTGATGTACATGTGTCGGCACCTATCGGAATGCCTCGCAAGAAGGTGGTGGCATTCATCGAGGAGCACAAAGACTGGATTGACAAGGCGAGGAAGAAGACGTATGAGCGTCAGAAGCAGCGGACAGCGTTCTTCAACAAACTACCATTGACCACTCGTACCCAAGCCGACGAAGCATTGAAACGATTGAAGGCACTTGTAGAACCGATGATAGAACGTCATGCCCAGGAGATGGGCGTCCATCCTAGCAGAGTCTATTACAAGCCAACCATCTCTCGTTGGGGGCAGTGTAACGTGAAAGACCGTAGTATCTGCATCTCAGTCTACGTCCTGCTGTTGCCGGAATGGTGTGTTGAGCATGTGGTTGTTCATGAACTATGTCACCTCTTAGAACCAAGTCACAACGCCCGCTTCCATGCCCTCATGGACAAGTATTTTCCCCGCTGGCGTGAGGCACGCCGAGAAACACATCGAATCTGTCGTATGGAAGAGGATGAAGACGATGGTGAGGACTAATTCATTTATGAAGGTTAATCTTCACCTTCGAGACATCACGAGGCTTATCGAGATACATTTTTATGTACAAATCCCTTCGTTCTCCATTTGCCTGACCTCCAACGTCTCATCAGAATAATGCCACGGATATTCTCATCGAGAGCAAAGCCTACCCACATACCTACCAGGCCATAGCCTAAAGGAATGCCAATGACGTAACTAAGACCCACGGCGACGCTCCACTGAAAGATGACACCTATAACGAATGGATAGATGGTGTCACCAGTGGCACGTAGTGTGCTGCCGGCGAAGATGTTTGAAGTTCGCCCTATCTCCAAGAACCAGTCGATGATGAGAATCCATATACCCATGGATATGATTTCCTGATTGTCAGTGAAGGCACTTAGAATGCTCCGTCCTGTAATAGCGAGGAGGGCAGAGCCAGTGAGTGTGATGATCATCGCCCAGCGGAAAAAGTAGTTGCCCAATACGAAGGCTGCCTGATGCCGTTGTTGCCCGACAAGGTGTCCCACAAGAATATCGCCGCCCTGGGTGATGCTGACACAGAACAGATATACGAACATAATCATGTTGTAGCAGTAAGTACGTGTGGCAAGTGCTTCGTTACTGATCATATTAATAAAGTAGGTGATGGCTACCTGTGAGAGACTGTAGCTGATGTTCTCGCTCATGGCAGGAATACCGATCTTCATCAGATTGCGCAGCTCCTGCCAGGGCATAGGGCGGAAATAGCTGAGTGGGAATCGGGGGATATGAACCCTGAAATGGATAGCGGCCAATAGAACCATAGATATGGCCCGGCATGTTGCAGTAGATATGGCAGCACCCTCAACTCCCATCTGCGGGAACCCCCAATGACCGAAGATGAGCGCGTAGTTTCCTATAATGTTCAGCACGTTTACGATACCCGTGACCATCATCGGATATACGACTTTATCGGCACTGCGCAGCGAGGCTGAAAATGTGAGCGACAAGGCCTGAAAGAACGATAGGGCACCGGTCAATCGCAAATATATCAGTCCGTCGCCCATTAGTTCAGGGCGCAGCCCCATCAGTTGCAGCAGTTGTTCGGCATACAGAAAGAGCAGAGCGCTCACGGTGAGTCCCAGCATCAGGTTCACCACCAGTGCCATGCCTACTACTTGTACCAGTCGTTTTCTCAGTCCTGCCCCGATATATTGCGCACAAAGGATGGCTGCTCCCATCGAGAAGAACTGATAGACCAGGAAAACGAGTGATATAAGTTGGTTGTCAAGTCCTACAGCAGCCACACTGTTATCGCTGTAACGGCTTAGCATCACTGTATCAACAGCACCAAGCAGCATGACCAGTGCTATTTCGATAAACACTGGTACAGTAAGCACTTTCAACTGTCGTTTTAGAGAATGGTTTGCCATGAGCGTGAGTTACTTGTTCATGCTATTTCATGCAGTCTCAGTTTTTGTGATGCAAAAATAATATTTATTACAGAATTATCGCTATCTTTGCAGCGATTATTAACAAAAAGTTGAATATGAATAAGAGATTCCCATACGGTTACGACGTGAATGCCTATATCGACAAAGCATTCGAACAGATGAAGGCGGATTTTCCCTGGGCAACGAGGGAGATGATAGCAGAGAATACGAACTTGGGTGTTGAGAAAGTTGGTGATGATTACCAGTACGTCTCTTATCACTCGCAGTATGATGGTACCTTGAAACCATATCCAGAAGATATCGATTGTGAGGAGTTTCTCCGTCGGCTCGCCAGTGGTCGTGACTGGGAATTACAGAGGGCCAATCCCGTGAAGGAAAGCATTGATGTGCCAGCAGCCAACACATGCCGTGGTGACTGGTATCTGGAAATCTATCGGATTCGGAAACATGAGTTGGGCGGCTATTCGGCTTATGTCACAGCCGGCAACCGTTCGGCAGGCGGGTCGAGGACGTTCTTCATACCTGCTTCCTATTTCAAACTGACTTGGGAAGAGTTCCTTGACAAGTATCTCGACCTGGTCCCCCCTGGCTCATTCTACGTCACCAAGGAAGACCTCGAGAAAGCCCCAGCCGTCAAAGAGTTCCTCGGCTTCTAAGTGAATTATAGTTTCCCTGCCAACGCTATCACTTTCTGTTTGGTTTCCTCTGTTTTCTGCTCGTCAATCTTGGCTGAGACATAACCCATATTTTCGACCTCCCAGTAGTTGCAGATATCGCGGAACTCGGCTGTGGATCCATCATAGACATTGGGCGAATAGGATGACATCAGCAATGCCATTTTCTTTACCTTGGCTGGTTTGTTGACGCAGTACATACGCTGGATGGGAGCCTGAATCTGGGCGCAAAGGGTGAAGTAATAGATAGGCGCAGCCAGTACTATCACCTCGGCTTCGTTCATCAGGGGATACAGCTCCTGCATGTCATCCTTCTGGATGCAAGCACCATTGCCCTTATTATGACAGTACTCGCAAGCCAAGCAGCCTGCAATTTTCTTGCGCGACACATTCACCAGTGTCACCTCATGACCTGCTGCCTCGGCAGCTTTCTTGTACTCCTCCGCCATCCAAGCGGTGTTACCATTAGCTCTCGGAGAGCCTTGTAAAATCAAAACCTTACTCATAATAGTATTCGTTAGTTGTTTTAGTTCAAATAATTTTGCCACAAATATACGCAAAAAATCTTAGAAAAACATACTTACTTTCAAAAAAGAATGATAAATTTATTCTCATTCTCTTCGCTAAATCGAAATTTTGCACTATCTTTGCAGTGCAATACAGAAATGTGTTGCCCGTAAAGGTTCGCTTAGCCGCGATTAATTGGGAATGTGAGTGGAAATCTCCAACTGTCCCGCAGCAGTGAACTCCATTATGGCTCCTAAGCATAAACGCCATTAAGCTTCGCTTGATAGCGTTCACGCTCGACAAAGCACGAATGCATTCGGCTTTGTTCTCGCTAAATCACGCCATTGAGCTATTGCTCGAGAAGGCGCTTGGGAGTGGAGGAAAGTCTGAAGACCTGCCTTTTTCGGAAACCTGCCGAATGCTCTCGATGTAAGGGCGTGAGGCGCAAGTAAACTTTTGTGGGATTATGAAACATGAATCAATCGTCGTCGTGTACGACAGTTGTCAGGCTATTGCTGAAGAGATAGCCGACAAATTGGGTGCTGAGAC
>JBGUNO010000056.1:0-30502 GCA_045117415.1 Prevotella sp.
ACGGCGCAGTGGTGTGGGTAGTGCTTCTCGATGAGGACGTGACGATAGAAGCGGCTCATGTTCTTGATACCGAAGATACCGATAGAACCGAATGAGCGGGTTGCTACAGGAATAACCTCGCCCTGGGCGATGTAAGCGCGGAGCTTGGTGTCGGCAGTAGACTGCAGACGATAAACAGTAGCCAGACCAGGCTGGATGTCACCCTCCAGGGTACCGTTGGTCACCTCAACAGGCAGGGCACGTGCCATAATGCGCTGGAAGCACATCTGGCAGTTGCAAACCTTGCTGGAAGCGGTGTTACCGCAGTGGAAGCCCATGAAGATCTCCTTCTCTGTATAGCTGTCGCAAGCGAACTTCTTGCCCTTGATGCTCTCCTCGAACATATCCTGAGGAACGGTGTTGTTGATGTCGAGCAACGTAACGGCGTCCTGAGAGATGCAGGTTCCAATGTACTCTGACAGAGCACCGTAGATGTCAACCTCACAAGCTACGGGGATGCCACGGGCGGTCAGACGGCTGTTCACATAGCAGGGTACGAAACCGAACATCGTCTGGAAGGCTGGCCAGCACTTGTTTGCCATAGCCACGTACTTACGAGAACCCTTGTGAGCCTCAATCCAATCTGTCAGCGTCAGCTCATACTGGGCGAGCTTAGGCAGCACCTGAGGAATCTTGTTACCATGACCGAGCTCAGCAGCCATATCCTTCACAACATCGTCGATGCGTGGGTCGCCCTGGTGCTTCTGGAAAGCTTCCAGCAGGTCGAGCTCTGAGTTCTCCTCAATCTCCACGTCGAGATCATACAGGGCACGGATAGGAGCATTACAAGCCAGGAAGTTGTTGGGACGAGGACCGAAGCTGATGATCTTCAGGTTCTGCAGACCCACGATGGCGCGGGCGATAGGCAGGAACTCATGGATCATCTCAGCACACTGGGCAGCGTCGCCTACGGGTTCCTCAGGGATGTAAGCACGGGTCTTGCGGAGTGACAGCGCCTGGCTGGCATTCAGCATACCGCAGTAGGCGTCACCACGTCCGTCAATCAGGTCATTCTGCGTCTCCTCAGCAGCAGCGCAGAACATCGTTGGACCCTGGAACCAGTCAGCAATCATGGTCTCAGAGATCTCAGGACCGAAGTTGCCCAGGAAGACACATAGTGCGTTACATCCGGCTTTCTGTACGTCAGCCAGTGCTTGCTGAGCGTGAATCTCACTCTCCACGATAGTAATAGGACACTCATAGATATCGGCACTGCCGAATTTCTCTACATACTTGGCTATCACTGCCTTGCGGCGGTTAACTGCCAGTGACTCGGGGAAACAGTCGCGACTAACGGCGACGATTCCAACCTTCATTTCAGGTACATTCTTCATGTTGTTCAATGTTATTAATAAGTATTGTTTAGCTACTAATTGCTGCAAAGATACAAAGAAGATAGTAAAAAAAACCATATTTTAGTTTTTTTAATTCTCTCAATAATAAAAATAGTCACCTTTGCGGTTTTTTTCGTAATTTTTTCGTAATTTCGCAGCCCATGGCAATCAGATACACACATAGAGAAGAACTCTGGAACGCTTGGAGCCATGCCGGCGGCATCCTCATGGGTGTCACCTTCGGCATCATATTCCTCGTCATGGCGTTCAAGGGCGACAACCCCTGGGCGCGACTGGGCGTCTGCCTCTACCTCTTCGGCATGTTAGGCTCCTATGCGGCATCCACCATCTACCATACCCTACCCCGCCGCTCGAAATGGAAGGAGCGGTTGCGTAAATGGGATCATGCCGCCATCTATTGGCATATCGCAGGCTCTTACTCCCCCCTGACACTCATTGCCCTGCTCCAGCAGAACGCTCAACTCTCAACGCTCAACGCTCATCTGACCATCAACTGGGGATGGAGCCTTTTCATCTTCGTATGGACCTGTGCCCTTGCTGGCACCATCATCAGCTTCGTCAAGCTCAAGGAGCACTCCAACATCGAGACCTTCTGTTTCATCGGCATGGGACTGAGCATCCTCGTCGCCTTCAAGCCCCTCCTCCACGCTGTCTCCACCGCCGCTGTGATATGGCTCATCGCTGAGGGTGTCGCCTATATCACCGGTGCCGTCTTCTACACCTTCCACCGGAAGCGTTACATGCACTCCGTCTTCCATTTCTTTGTCCTTGCAGGCAGTCTCTGCCACATCATCGCCGTCTGGGATGTGCTGATGGAATATCTGTAAAAAAAGAATAATTTCTTTTGGCATTTCTCTCGTTTTTTCGTAACTTTGCCATCCATAACCTAAAAGGAAGTGATTAAGACTCTCTATCAACAGATTCGGCAATACCGTACAGCATCACTACTCACCCCTGCCTTCACGGCTCTGGAGGTGGCTATGGATGTGCTGATACCTTATATCACTGCCTCGCTCATCGACAAGGGTATCAATGCCGGGGATATGGAGAAGGTCTATTTTTATGGAGCCATCATGCTCGGCATGGCGTTCCTGAGTCTGGTTTTCGGCATCATCGGGGGACGTTTCTCTGCGTACGCCTCCACGGGGTTTGCCGCTAACCTGCGCTTGGCGATGTATCAGAACATCCAGCGTTTTGCCTTCTCAGACATCGACAAATACGCCACTTCTGGACTGATTACCCGTATGACGACTGACGTGAACGCCTTGCAGAGTGCCTTCCAGCAAATCTTAGGTATCAGCGTGCGGGCTCCCTTCAAACTCGTATTGTCCATCCTGATGTGCCTGGTCATCGATGCCCGTCTGTCACTGATCTTTCTCGTCGCCCTCATCATCCTGAGTTTCTCCTTATACCATATTATCTCACGCGTGGCGAGACTGTTCCAACAGGTGTTTGTGAAGTACGACGAACTGAACCAGAGCGTGCAGGAGAACGTGACAGGTATCCGCTTGGTGAAGGCTTTTGTGCGTGAGGACTACGAGAATGAGAAGTTCGCCCGTGCAGCCAAGAACCTCTATAAGTTATATGTCAAGGCAGAGAGTCTGATGGCATGGAACCACCCCATCATGAACATGGTGGTATATGGCTGTATCATCGCCCTCTCATGGTTTGGTGCCCATTATATCGTGGATGGCACGTTGACAACGGGTGAGTTGACTTCCCTCTTCACCTATGTCATGTCGATTCTGATGTCGCTGATGATGCTCTCGATGGTGTTTGTGATGCTTACCCAGAGTGCAGCCTCTGCCAAGCGTGTCGCTGAGATTATCGAAGAAGAGCCTGACATCGTGAATCCCGAGCATCCCGTCTTTGAGATTACCGACGGAAGTCTTGAGTTCCGCCATGTCCGCTTCGATTATAAATCTCCTGACTCCTGTCTCCCGACTCCTGACTCCTCTCATAAACGTTCTGCCCTCTTTAACATCAACTTCAAGATCAATAGTGGTGAGACGATTGGTGTCATTGGTGGTACTGGTTCTGGTAAGTCAACGCTCATCAGTCTCATCAGTCGCCTCTACGACCCCACCCAGGGAGAGGTCATCGTGGGTGGACGTAACGTGAAAGACTACGACCTCACCGCCCTGCGTCATGCCGTATCGGTGGTGTTGCAACAGAACATCCTGTTTAGCGGCAGTGTCCTTGACAACCTGCGTTGGGGTAATCCCGATGCTACTTTGGAGGAGTGCCGCAAGGCTTGTCAGATGGCACAGGCGGATGACTTTGTCAGCGCGATGCCGGAAGGCTACAATACCCATATCGAACAAGGCGGTACGAATGTCAGTGGCGGTCAGAAACAACGTCTCTGTATCGCACGTGCCTTGCTGAAGCATCCGAGGATACTCATCCTCGACGACTCCACCTCTGCCTGTGATACGGCTACCGATGCGAAGATACGCGAGGCGTTCCATACCCAACTGCCAGAGATGACGAAGGTCATCATCGCCCAGCGCATCCTCAGCGTCAAGGACTGTGACCGCATCCTCGTCATGGACAATGGTGTCATCACGGGCTTCGACACCCACGAGAACCTGCTCAAGAACAACACGCTCTATCAAGAGATTGATGCTATCCAGAACGAGCATGTCGGAGACTTCGACGAAGTGAAAGGAGGTGCCGCATGAGACAGCCGTCATTCGGACCGCCACGCGAGCGGTCACAAGCTGGTTTCCAGAAAGTAGACAAAGAGAAGCGTGCCACCCTCCTAAGGATGTTCTCCTTCGTCTTCAAACACTACAAATGGGCTATCGTCGTGGTCCTTGCCTGTGTCCTCATCTCCTCGCTGACCTCATTGGTGTCCTCGCTGTTTACCAAGACACTCATCGATGACTATATCGTGCCGCTGACACAGGTGGATAACCCCGAATACCATTCGTTGGCACAGACCCTGTTTATCTTAGGACTTATCCTGTTCTTCGGCACCGTCTGTTCCTATACCTATAACCGTCTGATGATTCATGTCAGTCAGGGAACGATGCTACGGCTCCGCAAGACCATCTTCGAGAAAATGCAGCACCTGCCCGTCAGTTACTTCGACCAACGGTCACACGGTGATATCATGTCCGTCTATACCAACGACGTGGACTCCCTGCGTCAAATGATTTCCACGGCGATGGCACAGGTCTTCTCGTCCGTCATCACGATCGTCGCCACCTTCACATCCATGATCGTACTGAGTGTTCCCCTGACGTTGGTGAGTGTCCTGATGGCTGTCGTGATGATGATTGCCACCACCCAACTTGGCAAACGGTCACGCAGTCATTTCCGTACCCAGCAGCAACGCTTGGCGGGTGTCAACGGCTTCATCGAGGAGATAATGACAGGTCAGAAGGTCGTGAAGATTTTCTGTCATGAACAACAGGCAATCCGTGACTTCGAGACCATCAACGAACAACTGCGTTCCTCTGCCTATCATGCCAACCGCATCGCGAACATCGTCATGCCCGTCAATGGTGGTATCAGCAACTTCGGCTTTGTGTTCCTCGCCACCGTCGGCGCCGCCATAGCCATTCATGGTTCAACGGTTCAGGGTTCATGGTTCATGATTTCTTTGGGAACGATTGTAGCGTTCCTCCAACTCAACAAGAGTTTCACCCGTCCTATCTCCCAAGTCAGCCAACAGATCAACAGTGTGCTCAACGCTTCCGTAGGTGCCGAGCGTGTCTTCGCCCTGGGCGACGCAGAGCCAGAGGTGGACGAGGGAACCACCGAACTCACCGACCCGAAAGGTGATGTGGACTTCAAAGACGTGGACTTCGGATATATCCCAGAGAAACAGGTACTCTTCGACATCGACATCAACACCAACCCGGGACAGAAGATTGCCTTCGTGGGAGGCACGGGAGCCGGAAAGACCACCATCATCAACCTCATCAACCGCTTCTACGAGACACAAAACGGGCGTATCCTCTACGACAGCATCCCCATCACCGACATCCGCAAGGAGTCGCTGCGTAAGAGTATGAGTATCGTCCTCCAAGAGACACACCTTTTCACGGGCACAGTCTTGGAGAATATCCGTTACGGCAAACTCGACGCCACCGATGAAGAATGTGTCAAGGCTGCCCAGATGGTCGGTGCCGACGACTTCATCCGCCGTCTCCCCAATGGCTATCAGACACCACTCACTGGTGATGGTGGTAATCTCAGCCAGGGTGAACGTCAGTTACTCGCTATTGCCCGCGCTGCCGTTGCCAATCCCCCCGTCCTCATCCTCGACGAGGCAACCTCCAGTATCGACACCCGTACCGAGCAGGTGGTACAACGAGGCATGGACACCATCATGCAGGGTCGCACCACCTTTGTCATCGCCCACCGCCTCTCCACCGTCCGTAATGCCGACCAGATCATCGTCCTCGACCACGGGCGCATCATCGAGCAAGGCACCCACGAGCAACTGCTACAACAAAAAGGGAAATATTATCAACTATATACAGGGAATGAAATATAAATAAGTATGGAACAACTATTACATTACGTTTGGAAACATAAAATGTTTCCATTAGTCGAACTTAAAACAACGGACGGAAAACCCGTCGAAATAATTGACCCAGGACTACATAACCACAATAGTGGTCCTGATTTCTTCAATGCCAAAGTGAGAATCAACCAGACTCTCTGGATAGGTAATGTGGAGATTCACGACAAATCAAGCGATTGGTTTTTGCATGGTCATGACAAAGATCAGGCATACGACAATGTTGTGCTACATGTGATTGGGAAACCTGATATGGAAGTGACGAACACCACAGGACAGTATATCCCGCAGATGGTGTTAGAGGTGCCTTCCACTGTCAAGGAGAACTACGAAGAATTGCTACGTACTGACCAATATCCACCTTGTTATCAGATTATCCCTGACTTGACGACATTGACCATCCACGCTTGGATGGCGGCACTGCAAACAAAACGGTTGGAACAAAAGACAGAAGCAATCAAACGACGTGCCGAACGGATGAATGGCTCGTGGGAAAATGCCTATTTCTTAACTCTTGCCCGTAACTACGGTTTTGGCATTAACGGAGACACCTTTGAGGAATGGGCAACCCATATCCCTTTCTCCGCTATTGCGCATCATCGGGACAAGCTATTCCAGATAGAAGCCGTCTTCATGGGACAGGCAGGATTGTTGGATATCAATGCGATTCCTGGGCGTTATCAGCAAGAAGCTCTGAACGAAGGTTATTTTGCAAAACTGCGCAATGAATATCTTTACCTTGCCCACAAATTCTCATTACATCCTATGGATTACAAACGATGGAAGTTTCTACGACTACGTCCCCAAAATTTCCCACATATACGGTTGTCACAACTCGCCAACCTTTACTATGAACGTAAAACAGGGCTATCGCAACTCGTAGAATGCAAAGATCTATTGTCATTGCAAGACCTGTTGAGTACAAAAGTGACACCATATTGGGAGACCCACTATACCTTTGGGTCAATCAGTGACCTTAACAAGAAGAATATGTCACCCTTCTCTATGAATTTGTTGATGATCAACACCTGTATCCCTATGCTCTTTGCATATGGACGACATTCCGCCAAAGAGGCCCTTTGCAACCGTGCTTTTGATTTTCTAGAACAGCTTAAGGCAGAAAACAATTACATTATCCGACTCTGGAAAGAGTGTGGACTGAATGTGAAGAATGCAGGCGATTCACAGGCTCTTATCCAATTGAAAAAAGAATACTGCGACAAGAAGGAGTGTCTGCGTTGTCGCATCGGATATGAATATCTAAAAAGATCGAAGAATTAAAACTTATACATTTATGAGCAAATACATATTTGAAGCCAAAATGGAGGTGCGCGACTATGAGTGCGACATCGAGGGAATCGTGAATAACGCTAATTACCTGCACTATACGGAACATACGAGACATTTGTTCCTGAAACATTGCGGACTGAGCTTCGCTGAGATGCATGAGAAAGGGGTGGATGCCGTCGTGGCTCGCATGGAACTACAATATAAGGCGCCGCTGCGCTGCGACGATGAGTTCATCTCTCGCCTGTGGCTGGAGAAGGACGGGTTTAAGTATATCTTCCACCAGGATATCTACCGTGCCTCGGATGAGGCGATATGCTTCAAAGGGAAAATCATGCTGGTCTGTCTGATCAACGGACGACTGGGGGAGAGTGAGGACTATAACAGGGCGTTTGAACCGTACGTGAAGAAGGAGACAGGAGACAGTAAACGTTAAACAGTAAACAATTAATATTAAACCAATAACAACGATGATGAAAAAAATTCTGATAATGGTCCTCATGGCGGGAATTGCCATGCAAACGAACGCACAGTGGACGAACTGGAACACGACTCAAGCCGTTAGCGGCGGTATCGGTATCTTGGGCTCTATTATAGCCTCGTCGGAGCGTAAGAAGGCGATGGAGATCTTTGAACGGGAGAAGGCTCAGTATCAGTCTACCTTCGCAAGGGCTTATGATGAGGCTAAGGAACTGGAGGCGGAGGAGAAATGGGCTGACGCGCTCGACAAGTTCGAGGAGGCCGCCAAACTGAACTGTGACTACGGCTATACGGACCAGAAGAGCCTCACGCTGAAAATCAACAGTCTCTATGAGAAGGCTGGACGTACGGAGGAGGGTCCCAGCGTGCTTAACAACAAGTCGACGATTCTTCCTGACTACTCTCGCTATCGCTTCTCCTTGCAGAACCCTATCAGCAAGGGTAAGAAGGATAATACTGCCACCAGGATCGTACGCGTGAGCTGCTCGGACACGGAGACGCGTATTGAACTGGAGTGTGAGGCGGATATGCCTAACGACAAGCTCTATATCAAGTCGGACACTTATATCAGAAGCAAGGGCAGTGACAAACTGCGCCTGCGCGGGGTGGAGAATGTATCGGTGGCTCCCGTGGTGACGGAGATACCATGGCCGTACCAGAAACTGCGCTTCGCCCTGATTTTCCCAGCTCTGCCCGTCACTGCTGAGGAGTTTGAACTCGTGGAACCTTCAAGTAGCTGGAAATTCAGGAATATCAGATGCAGATAACTGACAACGAGGAGATTCTCTACTCGATGGCGCTGTCACGGCTGGCGGGGGTGAGCCTGCCGGCGGCGGTGCAGATGTACCGGGAAATGGGGGGCGGTAAGGCTGTCTATGAACAGACGAGGCAACGGTCCCCCTGGGACGAGGCGCTGCAAAGGGCGGAGGCGGAGCGGACTTTCGTCGAGAGGAACGGCATACGGGTGCTGACGATGAATGACAGGGACTACCCTGCCCGTCTGAGGGAGTGTCCTGACGCACCTATTATATTATATTATAAGGGGACGGCGGATCTGAACCGGCAACGGGTCATCAATATCGTGGGGACGCGACAGTGTACGTCGTACGGTCAGGACTTGATACGACGCTTCGTCGGTGACTTGCGACAGCTGTGTCCTGACGTGCTGATCGTCAGCGGTCTTGCCTATGGTGTGGATATCCATGCGCACCGGCAGGCACTGGAGAACGGCTATGAGACGGTAGGGGTGCTTGCCCACGGACTGGACCAGATCTATCCGCATCACCATAGGGACACGGCTGCGGAGATGGTACGGCATGGGGGACTGCTGACGGAGTATATGAGCGGGACACAGGCGCTACCTAACAACTTCCGACAACGGAACCGTATCGTGGCAGGGATGTCGGATGCCACCATCCTCATAGAGAGTGCTTATAAGGGGGGTGGGCTGATCACCTGTCGTATCGCCCAGGAGTACGGGCGTGACGTGTTTGCCTTCCCCGGGGCGGTGGGGATGCCGTTCTCGGAGGGGTGTAACCGTATGATCCGGAATAACACGGCGGCTCTCATCACGTCGGCAAAGGACTTCGTGGAGGCGATGGGATGGAATATGAGATGTGAGATGGATGAGGTAAGAGGTAAGATGTCGGAGGGGGAACTGTTCCCGGAACTCACGGAGGAGGAGAAACGGGTGGTGGCTGTGCTGCGGAAGACGAATGACTTGCAAATGAACTTCATCAGTGTGCAGACGAATATCGCCGTGGGTACCTTGACGGCTGTCCTCTTCCAGTTGGAGATGAAGGGAATCGTGAGGGCTATGGCGGGGGGAACGGTTCATTTGATGTATGATGTATGATGTGTGATGTATGATGTAAGATGTAAGAAGTATGAAAATAGGAAATATAGAATTGGGGGAGCGTCCGGTGTTCCTAGCACCGATGGAGGACGTGACGGATATCGGATTCCGCATGTTATGCAAGCGGTTCGGGGCTGCCATGGTCTATACGGAGTTCGTATCTGCGGAGGCACTGGTGCGGGATGTGAAGTCGACCATCCAGAAACTGACGATTGCCGACGAGGAGCGTCCTGTGGGTATACAGATCTACGGCAGGGACGTGGAGGCGATGGTGGAGGCTGCGAAGATCGTGGAACAGGCGGGTCCTGATGTCATCGATCTGAATTTCGGATGCCCGGTGAAGAAGGTGGCTGGCAAGGGTGCTGGTGCCGGTATGCTGCAGAATATCCCGAAGATGCTGGAGATCACACGCAAGGTGGTGGATGCCGTGAAACTGCCTGTGACGGCGAAGACGCGCCTGGGATGGAACCACGAGCAATTGATCATCACGGAACTGGCGGAACAGTTGCAGGACTGTGGTATCCAGGCGCTGACGATACACGGGCGTACCCGTTCACAGATGTACACAGGGGAGGCGGACTGGACACTCATCGGGAAGGTGAAGAGGAACCCTCGTATTCATATCCCCATCATCGGCAACGGTGACATCAAGTCGCTGAGGGATGCTGACCGTGCCTTCGACACATATGGCGTGGATGCTGTGATGATTGGGCGTGCCACCTTCGGTTGTCCGTGGATATTCAGTCGCCATGAGCTGACCCTGGATGAGAAGATTGATGTGCTGGAGGAGCAGTTGCGTATCAACGTGGAGCGTATTGACGAGTATCGGGGTATCCTCCACACTCGTCGGCATCTTGCCGCCTCGCCTGTCTTTAAAGGGATTCCTGATTTCCGACAGACGCGCATCGCCATGCTACGGGCGGAAAAGGTCGACGACCTTCTCCGCATTCTGGAGGAATGCAGGGAGAGATTAAAAATTAAAAATTAAAGATTAAAGATTAAATAATCGTCATAAGACGCTTTTACAAAGCGAAGCGACTAAAAGAATTAAAAATCCCTGCGGGTCATCCGACTCACAGGGATTTGTCTATTCTCTCAAATTTCCTAATTGTCTAAATCAAAGCTCGCAGCTTATTTCTTCATCATTGAAATAGTTTTCTTTGCGAGCGAAAGTACTACATAATTCAAAATAATCATAATCCTAACCTTTTTAAATTAATACCTGAAACAATCTCTCTCTTTGTGTTCCTGAAAAACAACCTTTTGTCTTTTGACGATGCAAAGGTAGTGATTGTGTGCGAACACAGCAAACATTTTATGCTTTTTTTCCCACCATCTGCCATCTTCTTGACAAACATCAAGTCAGGGGAGGTATTTCTGCCTCAGATAGTCGGCAAAAATACGTGCCGCACTCTCCACCTTGGCGGCACAGGGACGTGTCTTGTAGTATTCTGCGGTACGGGGGGAAGCCACATAACTCGACACCGCCTTCTCCACACCTTTCAGCCCCAGAATCTCCGCACAGATCAGACTGCCGTTCGCCTCCTTGGACTTAGCGAGTAATTCCTGGACGACCTTATAGCATGCCGACTTGCCCTCCCGGTCACTGCCTTCCGTCTGTCCACAATCCAGTCCGACGAGTATCACAATGCCAGACACAGCACCACACATCATCCGCATCCTGCCGACACCACCACCGAAGCCTGCCGCAATCCGTTTCGCCATCACATCGTCCAAGCCATACCAATCAGCGAAGGCAGCCACCACACTCTGACAACACCCGTAACCTGCCATGAAGTTCTCTACGGCATGTGATACGCATTCGTCTATCTCCTCAACTGTAAAATTCTTCTTTTGCAACATTCAGTTGACAAAGTTACGAAGATTCCGGCAACATCACAAATAATAGGTATTTTTCTCTGTTAATTGTTCTTAAATAGGTGGTTTTCGGTTTGGATAGTTGAAATTATCAACGTAATTTTGCAAAATAGAGATACTTTTATTTAATTCTAATTAGAAATAACAATGATTTATTCAACGGAAGTGAAAAACATGTGTAGTGTCTGCAAAGGCGCTTACCATGGACCTGCTCCTATCCCTGAGGAGGGCAAATGGATTCAGGCAAAGGAGATCAAAGACATCTCAGGTTACACACATGGTATTGGCTGGTGTGCACCTCAGCAGGGTGCTTGTAAGCTGAGCCTCAACGTCAAGGACGGTATCATCCAGGAGGCACTGGTGGAGACCATCGGTTGCACCGGTATGACCCACTCTGCCGCTATGGCAAGTGAGATACTGCCCGGCAAGACTTTGTTGGAGGCACTGAACACTGACCTGGTATGTGATGCTATCAACACCGCCATGCGTGAGTTGTTCCTGCAGATTGTCTATGGACGTACACAGAGTGCCTTCTCTGAGGGCGGTCTGGCTATTGGTGCCGGTCTGGAGGACCTCGGTAAGGGACTTCGCTCACAGACTGGTACGCTCTATGGAACTATGGCAAAAGGTACCCGTTATCTGGAGCTCACTGAGGGTTACATCACCAAGCAGTTCCTCGATGCTAACAACGAGGTTTGCGGTTACGAGTATGTACATCTCGGCAAGATGATGGAAGCCGTGAAGAATGGTATGGATGCCAACGAGGCTATTAAGAAGTTCACTGGCTCTTATGGTCGTACGACTGAGGAGCAGGGTGCAGTAAAGGCTATTGATCCACGTAAAGAATAAGGGAGGATACGACGATGATTAGAAAAGTACAGTTTGAGAGTCAAGAGCGCCGTATCAATCAGGTTCTTGCTGCTCTGAAAGAGAATGGTATTAATAGTATTGAAGAGGCTAACGAGATCTGCGACAAGGCAGGCGTTGACCCCTATCTGATGTGTGAGGAGACACAGCGTATCTGTTTCGAGAACGCTAAGTGGGCATACGTTTGTGGTGCTGCTATCGCTATCAAGAAGGGTGTGAAGAACGCCGCTGACGCTGCCGAGGCTATCGGTATCGGTCTGCAGAGCTTCTGTATCCCCGGATCTGTTGCCGACGACCGTAAGGTAGGTATCGGACATGGCAACCTGGCTGCCCGTCTGCTCCGCGAGGAGACTGAGTGCTTCGCTTTCCTGGCAGGTCACGAGTCTTTCGCTGCTGCTGAGGGTGCTATCAAGATTGCCGAGATGGCTAACAAGGTTCGCCAGAAGCCTCTCCGCGTCATCCTGAACGGTCTTGGAAAGGATGCTGCCCAGATTATCAGCCGTATCAACGGCTTTACCTATGTACAGACTCAGTTCGACTACTTCACCTCTGAGCTGAAGGTGGTCAAGGAGGTTCCTTATGGCAACAACCCCAGCCGTCTGAAGGTAAAGTGCTATGGTGCTGACGATGTCCGTGAAGGTGTTGCCATCCTGTGGAAAGAGAACGTAGACGTATCCATCACGGGTAACTCTACCAACCCCACCCGTTTCCAGCACCCCGTTGCAGGTACCTATAAGAAGGAGCGCACCCTCGCTGGCAAGCCTTACTTCTCAGTAGCTTCCGGTGGTGGTACGGGTCGTACCCTGCACCCAGATAACATGGCTGCAGGTCCTGCCTCTTATGGTATGACTGACACGATGGGCCGTATGCACTCTGACGCTCAGTTCGCAGGTTCTTCTTCTGTTCCTGCTCACGTAGAGATGATGGGCTTCCTCGGTATTGGTAACAACCCGATGGTAGGTGCTACCGTTGCTATCGCCGTAGCTATCGACCTCGCATTGAACAAGAAATAACGAGACCCTCCAACCTCCCCTGTTGAGGGGAGGCTATGATAAGACAAAAGCCTCACCTTTTGGTGGGGCTTTTTCTGTGTCCTAATTATAAGAAGGGAGCGGGCGATATCAGATGCATGTCCTCACCAGTGACAGGATGACGGAACCATAGTTGTTCGGCATGCAGATACAGACAATCGGCTTTGGTACCGTAGAGCTCATCACCCTTGATGGGGCTGCCGAGTCCTTCAGGATGAGCACAGTGGATGCGTAACTGGTGGGTACGACCTGTCTGGGGATAGAGGGCAATCACGACCTCTCCAACCTCCCCTGTTGAGGAAAGGCTTTTGATGACTTCATAGTCAGTGACGGCTCGTTTGCCATGCTCATGATCCACCACCTGACGCGGACGGTTCATCGGGTCAGGACGGAGGGGAAGAGAGATGGTGCCAGTTTTTCCTAGATGGTCTGGATTTTCTAAATGTTCTAGAATAGCAATATATCTCTTCCGCACCTGATGTTTGATGAACTGCTCCTGTAGGGAGCGATAGACCTCCAACGACTTCGCCACGATAAGCAGCCCTGACGTCCACATATCCAACCGATGGGCGATGTATGAATCCGGATAACGCTGTCGCATGATGGTCTCCACACTATACTCCTCTACCCTTCCTGGTATACTCAGCATCCCTGAGGGTTTGTCTACCACCAAGAAGGCATCGTCCTCATAGATTGTCTTGACTTCTAAATGTGGAAAGCCCAGCGTCTCTGGGTTCACATCTACATCAAGTCCTTGTAACATCCACGTGAGGATGGGCTTGCATTTCCCCCTACAGGCAGGATAGTAGTTCAGATGCTGCCGCAACTCCTCTTTGGTAGACTGTCCCCACCAGAACTCTGCCATACAGACGGGTCTCAGGTGTTGCTGATAAGCATACTGCAAAAGCTTGGGGGCACAACAGTCACCTGTACCGCCAGGGGGCAGTGGGTACTTTGTCCTCAATTTGGGGCGGTCGTAATATTCCTGCCAAATATCCACCAGATCTTTCGAGTCTCCCCGTGCATTCAGTAACTGGTATTGATGAAACAACCATAACTGCAGTTTTTGGGACATCTGTTTAGATGTCTCAGGGCTGAGTGCTGATGTCTGAGATATCTCACGCTCCCTGGTCTTGAAATAGCCGTCAGGCTGTTGAGCGTCATAGACCGGCGGTACAAAATAGTCCCAGTCATTCCTTCCTGCCAACAAACCGCTATAAGCGGCAAGAAACCCAAGTCCCTCATTTAATTCATTAGCCCCATCACACTCCACCACAAGTACCCCGAACATCTTCCCACGGTCGGCATCCTCCTTGATCTCCGCATGAGCGGCAATATATGCCTGCACCTCCTTAGCCGCCATTTCACATAGCGGATGCGGCTCATAGCAGAAAGGATAGGTAAACCGCTCAGGAGCCTGGACATCAGTATTTAGTGAATGCAGAAATCCCATCTGTTTGCAAAGGTACGAAAATATTTTGAAAAAGAAATACCTTTTTCTTTCGTCTTTGTTCTCCCTAATTCGTACCTTTGCAGACAGAAATATTACTAAAACTAAATAAATAAGAAAATATGGAACCGCAAAATGCCATTTATGACGCACGTCAACTAGGGCTGCCCCGCATGATGATACTGGGTGTGCAACATCTGTTTGCCATGTTTGGAGCAACGGTGCTCGTGCCATTGCTGACAGGTCTGGACGTATCTGTAACACTGTTGTTTGCAGGAATAGGAACTCTGATGTTCCATTTCATCTCGAAGTGGAATGTACCTGCTTTCCTGGGATCATCGTTTGCCTTCCTTGGGGGATATGCCTCGGTGAAGGAGATGGGCATGGCACAGGGACTCTCTGAGACGCTGGCATTGGACTATGCCTGTCTGGGTGTGGCTTGTGCCGGACTGATGTATTTCGTCATGGCTGCCCTCATCAAGTCGTTTGGCGTGAAGAATATCCTGAAGTTTTTCCCACCCGTAGTGACGGGTCCTATCGTGATAGCCATCGGTCTGGTGCTTTCGGGTTCTGCCATCAACAACTGTCAGACCAACTGGTTGCTAGCCATCATTGCCATTGTCACCGTGATAGTAGCATCTGTCTGGGGCAAGGGCATTGTTAAGATCATCCCTGTACTGTTGGGCGTCATCGTGTCGTATGTCATTGCCGCCTGTATGGGCGAGGTCGACTTTGCACCACTAGGCGAGGCGGCATGGGTGGGTTTCCCAATAGAAAAGGATCGTACGCTGTGGGCGGTTTTTGAACACAGCAACACGTCACTGATGCTGTCAACTATCCTGGCAGTCATGCCTATTGCCTTTGCGACGATTATGGAACATATCGGTGATATGTTTGCCATCAGTTCTACCGTTGGTAAGGACTTTCTGGCAGAGCCAGGCCTGCACCGTACATTGACGGGAGACGGCGTCGCTACAGCTTTAGCCTCCATTTTTGGTGCCCCTGCTAACACCACTTACGGCGAGAATACGGGTGTGCTGAACCTGACCAAGGTGTTCGATCCGAAGGTGATACGCATAGCTGCCTGTCTGGCTATCATACTGGCGTTCTGTCCTAAGTTCGCAAGTCTGATACAACTGATGCCTGCTGCCACCATCGGTGGTGTCAGCCTGATACTCTATGGCATGATTTCTGCGGTGGGTGTGCGCAATCTGGTTGAGGAGAAGGTTGACCTGAAAAGTTCGCGCAACGTATTTGTCGCAGCACTTATCCTGGTACTTGCCATCGGTGTGAAATATGGTGCCAATGACGATATCGCCATGGGACCCATCCACCTGTCCGGACTTGCCATTGCCGCCATCGTAGGCATCTTCCTCAATGCCATCATGCCCGACAAACTGGGAATGAAGGTAAAGTCGTTCAAGGGCAAGGAAAAATCGTAAAACCATCTATACATAAACTACTAAAACAAAATGAAAAAACTACTAGCAACTGCGTTTCTGCTCTGCTGCACCGTGATGGTGACAGCACAGCGAATTGATTTTGATTTTCCTGGAAAAGAAAATCCAGACAAACACACAGAAGTAGGATATACTTCATGGGCAGTAGGACGAGTGCCTAGTGCTAACAAGACTTTTGAGAATGGAGTTTCCATCACACTGACACCTGGTGGTGCCGCAACATCGCTGGGTAGCAACTGGAGCAAGGTGGACGTGGAGACTAACAAGCTGAAACTCATTGGCGAGGAGGTGCTGGTTACCAATCTGGATAACGGCAACCTGACGCAGATTACGGATAAGTCTACCTCGCTGATGCTGACCATTACTGGCTTGACTGCTGGTGAACATACCTTACGAGCCTATCATAACAACTCTGACAAGAACCAGACCCAACCCGATATCGAAGTTAGCGTCAATGGTACGGTGGTAGCCACTGGTCAGAAATTCACCTCGTCGGCACAGAATGTCAAGGATGCCGGTCAGTCGTTTATTCGCTTTACTGCTACTGAGGGTCAGTCTGTCGTTGTAACCTATACTACCAAGCCTATAGAGGGCGAGACCTATACCAACACTCGCATGATGCTGAATGGTCTGGAGTTTGACGTTGCAGCCATTGCCGCTACAGACCCTGTGCCAGCCAATCAGGATTTCCATGCCGGCACAGATGATGGAACGGTCCACTTTTCCTGGAAGGAGGCTGACGGTATCACCAGCCATCGGTTGGTCTTGGGCACCGATCCTGACCTGGTCGCCACTTCTACCAGTTATGAATACGAAGGTACATCTACGGAATATACCAAGACTGGTCTTTACTCAATGCAGACCTACTACTGGCGAGTGGACGAGGTAGAGAGTGACGGTACGGTGCATAAGGGTAGCGTCTGGAGTTTCAAACCCCGTCAGTTGGCATTCCCTGAAGCCGAAGGCTATGGGCGCTATGCCAACGGAGGACGTGGTGGCAGTGTGTATCATGTGACGAACCTCAGCGGTGATGAAAACGTAGAGGGTTCGCTGCTCTATGGTCTGCTAAAGATCGAAGAACCCCACTACATCGTATTTGACGTGAGTGGTATCATAGAACTTGACTTCAACTCGCATTTCACCAAGTCCAACATCACCATTGCCGGACAAACGGCTCCTGGCAAGGGCATCTGCATCAAAGCCTCGAATATCGGTTTGGGATCGGATGTCATCTGTCGCCACATGCGCTTCAAAAGAGGACTGGGTGTCTATGGCGAGAATACTGGCAACGCCTTGGGCTGCGGTAATGACAATACCATATTAGACCATACCACAGCAGCATGGGGGTCGGACGAGACTTTCTCCAGCCGTGGTGCCAAGAATATTACTTTCCAGTATTCCATGATTACCGAGGCATTGGGCATCACCGGGCATAAGAACTATAGTGACGGCAAGAACCACGGCTTTGCTGCCACAATTGGTGGAAGCATTGGCTCGTTCAGCCATAACCTGCTCGTCAACTGCAACGGTCGCAACTGGTCGATGGGTGGTGGAATGGATGGTGCCGGCCATGCTGCCGGAGAACTGGATATGTTTAATAATGTGTGCTACAACTGGGGTGGACGTACTACCGACGGAGGAGCCCGATGGATGCAGTTCGTCAATAACTACTACAAAATGGGCGAGGCAAGCAGTCAGAAGAAACTCTTCATCGCCCAGAATGAGGACTTTGGAAGTACACGCCAGCAGTTTGCATACGTCAGTGGCAACATCCGTGAGAACAAGAACCATACCCTGACCACAGACAAGTTAGGCGATACCTATGATGCTTCAGGTCCTGATAAAGAGAGTACATGGTATGATACGCCCTTCTTCCCCTCTGAAGCCACCATCCACTCCGCCAAGGATGCCTTGAAGATTGTGACCAGTTATGCGGGTGCGACGATGCCCCAGCGTGACGAACACCATCTGCGTAACATCAAGGAGACGCTGAGCGGCACCTGGACATACAAAGGCTCGAAGTCAGGCATCAAGGGAGAAATTGACACTGAGGAAGATATTACAGAGCACGCTGCCGGTAAAGGTTGGGAGTCTTATCCCGAAGAAACACGTGCTGCCGACTGGGATACCGATCAGGATGGCATGCCCGACTGGTATGAGAAAGTGATTGGCAGTAATCCTGATGCCGCCAACCAGAACGATGACCCTGACGGAGACGGCTGGACTCTTTTGGAAGATTATCTAGAGTTCATGGCTCACCCCTATCTCATCGCAGAGCCTAACACCACCCGGCAATTTGATGTGAAGCCTTTCTTTGCAGGATTCTATGGACAGAACGGTAACTACGACAAGGCAACGCCTACCTATACCGTTAATTACGACGGCAGTCTCGTCAATGCCAGTGTCAGCGGCTCTGTCATCAATGTCACAACCCATAACGAAGGAGGCATAGCTGTCATCAAGGTTACTGTCAATGATGGTGAAACCCAATGGACACAGCGTGTCAACGTTGCCGTGACAGGTGAGACTACTGGCATCCCAACCGTATGGAGCGAAGACAATATCGAGGTTGCCAAGCGTGAGTTCTTCACCACCGATGGCAAGCAGGTCAGTCAGATGCTGTCACATGGCATTTACATCATGAAGACCACGGATACCAAAGGTAATATCCATACGATGAAGATTATCAAGAACTAATGTCCCAACAGAACTCGCCCATACAAGCCCTCCAACAACAACGGCTGCTGCTCGAACTGGAGTACCAGACAGAGAAGGAGGTGTTCCGCAAACAAACGAAGGAGACGGGTATTGAGCGAAAGGTCAAAAGGGGTGATGCGTGGTATCCACTGAAGGTAGGCAAGAGTTATTATAACTCACTCAATCAACTGGTGATAGAGGTTTTCCGCACTGCCGAACAGGATATCGAGCATACCTTCGAGTTTGGTAAAACGGTGATGTTCTTCCATCTGGACGACAACAAAGTCAAATACCTATCGTTTTCAGCCACCGTCAGTTATGTGGATGGCAACCGTATGGTGTGTATCCTGCCTAACGAAGGCTATTCCGTCACTCTGCAGCATACTGAGAACCTAGGTGTACAACTCTCGTTTGACGAGACGAGTTACCGTTTGATGATGGAAGCCCTCGATCGTGCTATCGAAGGGAAGGGACGCTTGGGTTATCTGCGTGACCTCTTCTACTCACATCAGAAGACAGAGTCTTTTGTCTTTCCTCCCATGCATTTTCCTTATCTGAACTCGACACAGGAAGACGCTGTCAATATGGTATTGAGGGCTAAAGATGTCGCCATTGTCCATGGTCCTCCAGGTACTGGTAAGACGACAACCCTTGTAGAGGCCATCCGTGAAACATTGATGCGAGAGAGTCAGGTGCTGGTTTGTGCACAGAGTAATATGGCTGTCGACTGGATTTCAGAGAAACTCGTCGACAGGGGGATTAATGTCTTACGTATCGGCAATCCTACTCGCGTTAACGATAAGATGCTGTCGTTTACCTATGAACGACGCTTCGAGGCACATCCTGACTATCCCCACCTGTGGGCAATCCGTAAGGCAATTCGGGAACTGAGAGGAAAGAGGAGAGAGAAAAGAGGAGAGAGTTTTCATCAGAAGGTAGAGAGTCTGAAGAGTCGTGCTACTGAGTTGGAAATCCGTATCAACAACGAGTTGTTCGGCGAGGCTCGTGTCATTGCCTGTACGTTAGTTGGGGCAGCCAATCGCTTGTTAGACGGACAGAAGTTCGGCACCTTGTTTATCGACGAGGCGGCACAAGCATTAGAGGCGGCTTGCTGGATTCCCATGCGACGTGTCTGTCGTGTCATCCTCGCAGGCGACCATTGTCAGTTGCCTCCAACTGTCAAGAGTATCGCTGCCCTAAAGGCTGGACTTGGCAAGACACTCATGGAGCGACTCGTGGAGACGCATCCAGAGGCAGTGACGCTGCTGAAGATACAATACCGCATGAACGACGATATCATGCGTTTCTCGTCCAACTATTTCTATGACGGACAGGTAGAAAGTGCCCCCACCGTAAAGTATCGTGGCATCCTCGATCTCGACGTGGCGATGGAGTGGATTAGTCCCTCCGAGAACTCTGAGTACTCGGAGAATTTTTTCAAAGAAACCTTCATCGGCGAGTCGTTCGGACGTGTCAACAAAGACGAGGCAGAACTGACGCTGAACACCCTCCAGCGGTATTTTGAACGCATTGGCAAACAACGTCTGTTGGATGAGTGTATCGATGTGGGTGTCATCTCACCCTATCGTGCCCAAGTACAGTATCTCCGTCGACTGTTGATGAAGCGTGAGTTCTTCAAACCCTTCCGTCGCCAGATCAGTATCAATACAGTGGACGGTTTCCAAGGACAAGAGCGTGATATCATCGTCCTCTCCATGGTACGCTCGAACGAAGACGGACAGATTGGGTTCTTGCGTGACCTCCGTCGTATGAATGTCGCCATCACCCGTGCTCGTATGAAAGTCATCATCCTCGGTGATGTCGCCACCCTGACCCGTCATCCGTTCTATCTCCAGCTTTGGAAGTATATCCAGTCACTCACTAACGCATAGCGAGAGCCTTGTTCTCTGCTGCCTCCATCACCTCACGTTCACCAGGTCCCTTGTCGTTGATTCCACAAAGGTGAAGGATACCATGAATAATGACACGATGCAACTCCTCATCATACTCCTTATGGAAAAGTTCGGCATTAGAGCGTATAGTATCTAGTGAGATAACCAGGTCGCCATTGAGAACATCACCCTCATCATAGTCGAAGGTGATGATATCCGTATAGTAGTCGTGTCCCAGATACTGCTTGTTGACCTCCAGAATATGCTCGTCATCACAGAAGAGATAACCCACCTCCCCTACTTTCTTCCCATAGGTGGCAGCTACCCGACGAATCCAGGCTGTCGTCTCCCGACGTTTGATATTCGGGAAACGGACTTTCTCTACTTGATAAGTGACCATAGCTGTTTTTTTGTGTATTGTACACAGAGTAACGTTTCAAAGAGATTTCTCCCCCATATTCTTATGATATCCTCATGGGAAAAACCACGTCTTAGCAACAGGCGTGTGAAATTGATCACCTCAGAAGCATTGGCGAAGCCACGAACACCTCCATCGCCATCGAAGTCAGAACCTATGCCGACATTTTTGACCCCCATTATCTCTATAGCATGCTCCAGATGGGCAATGACATCCTCAACAGTTGCCTCTCCATTAGAGCGCAGAAAACCATGATAGAGCGTAATTTGCAGCATTCCATGATTCTTAGCAAGGGCACGCATCTGGTCGTCAGTAAGATTGCGAGGATGGTCGCAAAGGGCACGACAACAGCTATGGCTGCATATGACAGGATTTTTAGTTATCTTCATAACGTCATAGAAGCTTTTCTCAGAAGCATGGCTAAGGTCTATTGCGATACCCAGCTTGTTCATCTCCTTGACGACTTTCTTACCAAACTTACTAAGACCATTATGTGTCTGATTACCTTTTGCGGAGTCACAGATATCATTGTCGCCATTATGACAGAGTGTCATATACACAATACGACGATCGGCAAAATGCTTCAGGTTGTCCAAATTACCATCAAGGGCAATACCGTTCTCTATACCCAGCAGGATTGTCTTTTTATCTTCACTCTTATTATTTAAAATCTCAAAAGGATTTTTCGAGATGGCAAGATAGTCCTTATGTTGCTTTACCATCTCCTCTATCTTGTCGAAGATCTGATCGGCATAGGCAGTAGGATTCTCTGTAGGCTGAGGCAGGTAGGCTACCATAAAGGAAGCGTCCAGATGACCCTCCGTCATCTTATGCAAATCGACAAGTATCCGTTCGTCACGACTGCCGAAATCAATATTCTGAGGGAAGAACATCGGGGTATCACAGTGGGAGTCAAGCGACAATATGCTAATATGAAGGTTGCTTGCCTCACGGAACAATGCTCCCTCACGAACGATCCACTCAAAAACAGGCAGCCCGTCAGCAAGACACTCAGGATGCCACTGCACACCCATGATAGGCTTGAACTCCGTACTTTCCATCGCCTCGATGATACCATCCTCTGACTTCGCCGTGACACGGAAACGCTTCCCACAATCGCATACTGCCTGATGGTGGAAGGAGTTGACGTGGAGAGGACTGTGGTCTGAGACTTCTGGATAGAGCTGGGAGAGGATAGAGTCTTTCTCCAGGAATACCTGATGGGTAGCCACGCTACGATCCTCCGTTTGGGAATGGTTAATGGTGGCAATATCCGTAATATCCTGTTTGACCTTTCCATCCAATGCCATGGCAAGGGTTTGGATACCACGACAGATTCCCAGTATCGGAATCTGACGATTATAAGCAAGACGGGTAATAAACAACTCAGGAAGGTCACGCTCCTCGTTGATCTCTCCAAGCTTAGGATCTGGCTCCTCATTCGCATAACGGGGGTCATAGTCACCACCACCACTGAGTATCAAGGCATCAACCTTTTCCAAAGTATTGATAATCACATCAGTATCAGCAACAGGAGGGATGATGACTGGGACACCCCCAGCTTTAACGACAGATTTATAATAACCCTCTGCGAGTTTACTGGTCATGTCACCATAATTACTTGTAATACCGATAACAGGACGTTCTGTTGCCTCTGGAAATGTCGCATAGACTCGCTGAGCCAACTGCGACTGCCAATCAAATGGATTCATAAGCTATTCACCTATACTAACAGGAATCTCACGCTTGATACTCTGTTCCAAGGAGATCAAGGTCTCTGTAGCGACAACACCAGGAATATCTTGCAGACGACCATTGAGCAAATGCATCAGTTGCTCATTGTCACGGGCATATAGTTTTACCATCATAGTGTATGGACCCGTGGTGAAATGACACTCTACAATCTCAGGGATATGCTGGAGACAGTCTACCACATCTTTATACATAGAACCACGCTCCAACGTAATACCCACATAGGTACAGGTGCTGTATCCCAGGCTCTTTGGGTTGACATCGAAACCACTACCCATAATCACATTAGCTTCTATCAGATGCTGTACTCGCTGATGTATGGCGGCACGTGAGACACCACACTCTGCTGCTACATCCTTAAAAGGGATGCGTGCGTTTTTCGACAGAATATTCAGGATTTTCTTGTCGAGCTGATCAATTTTTTCTGTTGTTGCCATATTAAAAATAAGGTCTTTGTTTACAAATTGTAAGCAAAAGTAGGTAATTTTATCGATATGAGCAACATTTTGACAATAAATTTGCAGTATTTTAATCAAAAAGAGCAGATTTTTGTCTGCTCTTTTTGTTTTCTATTTATCTATAATCTCCAAAAGATCGATTTTGAAGATGAGCATCGAGAATGGCTTGATATCATTGCCTGCCTCTTTTTCACCATAGGCAAGTTCATAGGGGATATACACCTCCCACTCTGAACCGACTGGCATGTGGGTGAGTGCTTCCGTCCATCCTTTAATGACTTGGTTGCAAAAGAACTCTGTGGGTTGACCACGCTGATAGGAGCTGTCAAAGATATGTCCGTCGACAGTACGACCCTCATAGTTGACCTTCACCTTCTGGGAGGAAGTAGGAAAGGCTCCCTTGCCTTCTTTCAGGACTTTGTACTGGACACCGCATGGCAAGGTCTTCACACCCTTCTTCTTGGCATTCGCCTTAAGGAAATCCTCACCAACCTTTTTGTTGTCACCATATTTGAGCAGTGCCTGCTCCATCTTCACCTCCTTCATGAGAATCTGGGCTTTCTCGTTAGCCTCCTTCACCGTCATCAGTGCACCCTTACCGTTGGTGCCACTGATGAAACCCAACAAGAAGAGGTCTGTGGAGATACTCTTGGTGGAGTCGTTGCCATAGACTTCCTTATTGATACCCGGAAGCATCTGATTGGCTATCTGCTGACCGATCTGCGTACCCATATAATACGCTGCCTTGTGGTGGTCACTACTGCTGGCAAACGCATCACGAAGACCCTGTATAAAGTCATCCATACAGTTAAGGTCCATATGCTGACGGTTCTTCAGGAAGTCCAGCAGTCCCTGTGTCTGTGACATACCGATAACATAACTCAGCGAATCAATACGGGTATTTAACTGCTGTGCCTTTATACTATTGAAAGTAGCACCCACCATAAGGGTGAGTGCTACCACGATGATTCTTTTCATCATTTACTTTCTCTTAGGATTAACCTCTAACAACTCAATCTTGAAGATAAGCGTAGAGAATGGCTTAATGTCATTACCCTGCTGACGTGGACCATAGGCAAGCTCCTGAGGAACATATACTTCCCATACAGAACCTGCGGGCATATGGACGAGAGCCTCTGTCCATCCCTTGATTACCTGGTTGCAACGGAATTCTGCAGGCTCACCACGCTTGTAGGAACTGTCGAATACGGTACCGTCAAGCAAACGACCCTCATAATTGACCTTTACACGAGAAGTGTCAGCTGGAATGGCACCATTACCCTCTTTGATAACCTTGTACTGTACACCACCTGCAAGGGTCTTCACACCCTCTTTCTTGGCATTCTCGGCGAGGAATTTCTCACCAGCAACCTTGTTGGGACCAAACTCCTTTTCCATGTTCTTTGCCTTGATAGACTGCATCAGACTCTGGGCAACAATCTGGGCGGAGTCAATAGTCATAAGACCACCCTTTCCAGTTGTTCCGCTGATGAAACCTGCCATGAAGTTCTTCAGGGAAATAGACTGTGTGGAGTCATTACCAAAAAGATCATGGTTGATTCCCTTTACCATTTGGTTGCTGATCTGCTGACCAATCTGAATACCAGCATAATAAGCTGCCTTCTTCTTGTCATCACCAGCATTAGCACCCTCGTTGAGACCCTTGATAAACTCGTCCATATAGGCGGTATCAATGTCCAGACGATTAACGAGGTAATCTTTCAGACCATTAGTCTGAGCCATACCGATAGCATAGCTAACAGTATCGACATCACTCTTCAGGTTAGCCTTCGGAGTACCATTGCCGCACGAGAACATGGTAACTGCGGCTACTGCTGCAATAGCAGCAAAAGTAAACTTTCTCATTTCTTTTTTAAATTATATCAATATTTCTATATTACATCACCTGAATCAACTCCACATCAAAGATAAGGGCTGCGAATGGGGGGATAGAAGCTCCTGCGCCGCCCTCTCCGTAGGCGAGGCGGTAAGGAATGAAAAAACGGTACTTGGCACCTTCCTGCATCAATTGCAGACCTTCTGTCCATCCGGCAATTACCTGTTGCAGTCCGAAGACGGCTGGCTCACCACGCTGAACACTGCTATCAAAGACGGTACCATCAATGAGGAATCCCTCGTAATGGCACTTCACACTATCTTTTGCAGTAGGTTTCTTACCATTTCCCTCCTTCAAAACTTGATACTGCAGTCCACTAGGCAGGGTCATCACGCCATCCTTCTTGGCATTCTCTGCGAGATACTTCTCACCAGCCTCCTTATGAACCTTTCCTTGCTCGGAACGCTGCTTATTGATTTTTTCCTCCTGAGCAGCAAAATAGTCCTGTACAATCTGCTGTGCCTCCCGATTAGATACCTTCAGGTCATTGCCGGCTATCACATCCTTGATGGCTGTGGCAAAATCATCGATATTTAACTCAGTAGCACCCATCTGGGCTAATTGGCGACCGATGCCCAAGCCCAGCGCATAACTAACTTTATCCATTTTCTTTCTCTATAAATATATATAAGTAAAACTATTTGTTGATCTTCTCCTGGAAAGAGGTTGGACGTGGTCCATAAACCACCACACGCTCCTCTATACGCTTCTTATACTCCATGATCTTCTGCATTTCACGCTTTAAACCTGCGTTATCTTCCTTTAATGCGTCATTCTCTGCCTTCAATTGCTGAATCTCCTCCTGAGCTTCCCGGTACTTCTGTTGAGACACACAAGAACCGAAACCCAATGCTACAATGACAGCAGAGAGAACCAGATTGATAAAACAACGAATCTTTTTCATAACTCAAGCGCTTGATGATTTTGGGTGCAAAGGTACTATTAAGCGAGGACAAAACAAAGAAAATTGATGAAAAAAAGATTATTTAACGGTCTGACCTGCTTCTTGGATGCGTTTTAGATGACAAAGGATGAGGTTACCGTCTCCGTCTCGCAGATGCATACCATTTCCCCGACAGTATCGCCAATAGCGACAATCCCCACATTCACCTTTCCGCATCCAGTCACGGTTACGATAGGGAACATAGCGGTTCTCCCATACTTCCATGAAGTCATCCTCATAGATATTGCCCTGATGATAGTCAGCACGGATACTTGCACAGGCAGCGATAGAACCATCTGCCATCACAGAACCTATCGTCACACCCGCCTGACAGTTAAAGAACAGCTCACGAACCTCACCCTCATAACGTCCGAGAAAACCCTCACAACCATAGGAAGCATGGATTCTTCCCTCCTTACGAGTCTTACGGATGAAATCAAGCATCCCACGAAATTGCTCATTACTAATCTGCATCACAGGATTGTTGGCTGCCCGTCCTACAGGAAAGATAGAATAAATTCGCCAATAACCGATACCTTTACTGATAAGATAGTCACGGATAGCCGGCAACTGCTCGTAGTTACGTTGGTTGACACAGGTGACGACATCAGAAGCAATCTGCGGATGTTGCACAAAGAGGTCTAAAACCTGATCGACCATTTGGAAACTCTGGGGATGACGACGCATCCAGTTATGGCTTTCTTCCAGTCCGTCCATACTGACAGTGATACTATGCATCCCTGCCTTCCGCAACGAATCAAAACGCTCTGGGGTAAGAAGGAGTCCGTTGGTCACCATTCCCCAGGGGAACCCTCGCTCGAAAATCTCTTTTCCACAAACTTCCAGGTCGTCACGCAGCAACGGCTCTCCCCCTGTGACAGTCACAAACACCTGATGAGGATCGGTCTTGCGGGCAATACTATCAAGCACATGGAAAAAATCCTTACGTGACATGTCCTTGACTTCCGACAACTTCCTACAGTCACTGCCACAATGGCGGCAACTCACATTACAACGCAAGGTGCATTCCCAAAACAGTTGTCTCAAGGGATGCTCCTTGCGGATATTCCGACTCATCTGAGCCGCCGCTTCCAAAGCAATGCGCTTACGGAAGGTCAGTTCACTCATCCTTTCATCTTCTTCGGATTCTCACTGCCATCTTTATTAGGCAATATCAGATTGAGGATGACAGCTAAAATAAAGACTACTGCTACGCAGTTCTCAGCAAAGACGGTCTGTACTATCTGAGGGAAGATAGAAAACATCCCTGCTGCCTGTGTAAATCCAAGTCCCACACTCAATGACATGGCGACGATAATCATATTACGGTCGCTGAACCCACAGTTGGAAAGCATGCGGAAACCGGCAAACATGATAGAGCCAAACATCATGATGGTACAACCGCCCAGTACTGCCTGTGGGATGGTTGTGAGGAGAGCGCCCACGGCAGGGAAGATGCCACCTAATATCATAATACAGGCACCAGTGGCAATAGCAAAGCGGTTGACGACACCCGACATAGCGGCCAGACCCACATTCTGGCTGAATGAGGTGATAGGCGTACAGCCGAAGAGTCCTGCCACACTACTCACAAAACCGTCACAGGCAACGCTGGATCCCATTTCCCTTTTATGGGTGGTTCTATTCAAGGCACTTGAACACAGCGCACTGGTGTCACCAATGGTCTCTGTGGCAGAAACGAAATAGATGGCGAGGATGGAAAGGAATGCTCCTAAGTTGAATTCCGGCTTGAAGGGCATGAAGTTTGGCAGGGATACAACCCCGACATTTTGCAAGCCAGAGAAGTCGACCATTCCCATGCAGACGGCAAGGATATAACCGACTATCAAACCAATGAGGACAGACAGGGAACGAAGAAATCCCTTGGAGAATATCTGGAAACCCAGACACACCAATAGGGTGAAAGAGCCGACAATCCAGTTGTTCATAGAGCCGAAGTCAGCAGAACCCTGTCCTCCAGCAAACGAGTTGGCACCAATAGGCAACAGTGAGAATCCGATGGCTGTCACTACCGTGGCTGCCACAACATGGGGGATGAGTTTAGTCCAGTAGTTAGGAAACAATCCCAATAGTCCTTCGATGATACCACCGAGGATGACGGCTCCCATAAGGACACCCATGCCTTGTGTCGTGGCAATGGCAAGAGAGGCGGAGAGAAATGTGAAACTAATACCCATCACGATGGGCAGACGGGAACCAATGCGCCAGATGGGATAGAGTTGGATGAGGGTTCCTATACCAGCGATAATCATACAGTTCTGGATGAGTGTCGAACTGATGGTTGCGTCAATTCCTGCCACATTGGCAAGGATGATGATAGGGGTGATATTCGCCACAAACATCGCCAATACGTGTTGTAGTCCAAAAGGAATGGCTTGCGCTAAAGGCACCTTGCCGTCCAACTCGTAGAGCTTGCTGTTATTCTTTGCCATGATACTTTATTTTAGTTTAATCTCATTATTCTCCAATGATTCAATGATGGCTAGCGACTCGATACGATGAATGCCATGATCCAGCAAAACCTTTCTTCCATGCTGGAACTCCTTCTCGATGATAAACCCCATACCAACGATAGTGGCTCCTGCTTGCTGGCACAGGTCAATAATACCCAGTCCCGCATTACCATAAGCTAAGAAATCGTCGACAAACAACACATTATCTTCACTGGACAGGTATTCACAACTTACCGTCAGGGGATATTCACGTTGCTTCGTAAACGAACGTACCGTCGACTCATAGAACTCACCCATCGTCGAGGGCTTTTTCTTCTTGGCAAAGACGACGGGCAATTCCATCAGATAACCCAGCATTATGGCAGGGGCGATACCTGATGCCTCCACAGTCACAATTTTGTTGATGTCCTCGTCAGCGAAACGACGGATAAACTCAATGGCAATCTGTTTCATCAAGTAAGGGTCCATCTGGTGGTTGATGAAACGGTCTACTTTCAGGATGCCACCCTCTAGGCAACGTCCGTCTTGCATGATTCTGTCGCGTAATACTTTCATGGTGTTTCTGTTTAATTTTGCAAAAATAACAAATATTTCTCAATTCTCAGTCGTCAACTCTCAAATATTTATTATTTTTGCAAAAATAAAGTAGAAAGGCTTATGAAGAAGATAGTAGTATTGACTGGTGCAGGAATGTCGGTGGAGAGTGGATTGAAGACTTTCCGTGATGCTGACGGTTTGTGGGAGAACTATCCCGTGGCAAAGGTGGCAACTCATGAGGGATGGGAGGCAGATCCTACCTTGGTGACCCACTTCTATAATATGCTACGTAAAAAATGCATAGGCACACAGCCCAATGAGGGACACCGTCTGGTGGCAAAGCTGGAAGAGAAATACGATGTGACCGTCGTCACCCAGAATGTCGACAATCTCCATGAGATGGCTGGCTCATCGAAGGTCATCCACCTGCATGGCGAACTGATGAAGGTATGCTCCAGCCGCGACGTCGATGATCCCCGTTACCAGATTACCCTGACCCCAGAGAATTGTGAGGTGGAGCCTGGTACAAAGGCTGGTGACGGTTCCTTGCTTCGTCCCTTCATCGTGTTCTTCGGCGAAGGAGTGCCTATGATCAGTGTTGCTGCTGAGGAAGCCCAGCAGGCGGACATCTTCATCATCATCGGTACGTCATTAGCTGTCTATCCTGCCGCAGGACTCATCCACTATGTCCGTCCGGGAGTTCCCATCTACCTCATCGATCCCAAACCTGTCTCCGCTGGCGCTAATGTCCAACAGATCCAAAAGGGAGCCAGTGAGGGTATGAAGGAACTTTCCGCCTTGTTGATGAAGTAAGTACACCATGCCATTTGAGCGTGGAAAAAACGGTAATAAATACGATTTGCTTTCCTGCGATGATCATACATGTTTGAGGGTAAAGATGTGACTAATTTCATAAAAAAAGAAAAATAATGGAGGTTTATTCGTTTTCTAATTAAATAATGTGTACCTTTGTCGCCAATTTTGCGCAAAGACGCAGTTTTATTTATTTTTAGATGTTTTTTACAAGATGAACGTAATTACGAAAAGTATTCAATTGCCTGATGGAAGAACCATCACCATTGAAACCGGGAAAGTGGCAAAGCAGGCCGACGGCAGTGTGATGCTCCGCATGAACAACACTGTACTGCTGGCTACTGTTTGTGCCGCAAAAGATGCAGTTCCCGGAACAGATTTCATG
>JBGUNO010000057.1:0-79942 GCA_045117415.1 Prevotella sp.
TGATTTCGAGGAAAATGATTACCTTTGCATCAGATATTTGACATATTGAAACAAAGCAGAACGACGCAGACAGGAAGTTTCTAAACCATTACCTATTAAAGTTTTGCTTATCTGTAAGTGATTGATAATTAAAGGAGTAGTTATTAGACTCGCAGATATAAATGATCTTAAAGAGGGGCAGTCCCTCTGTGAGGTTGAACCATGAACCGTTTCAGTATCTGTTAAGGTGTGTTCCAGTATCTCCTATGGGGGTATAACAGCCTTTAGTATCAGACATAGTAGCCTTTAGAATACGTCATAGGAGATATCCGAACAAGTGATAGAAGGTATTCCTTTGTTTACCCTGTGTTGCGAAATAAAAAACCTCGTTAGGAATCATCCCAACGAGGTTATATTAGTAATCTTCGATCTTAAAGGGGAAGTCCCTTTGTATCGTTATGATTGAGGAACTGTCTTAGCCACATCAGTCCAATCATCAACAGTTACAGAAACGAACTTAATTTCTGCACCTTCAAGAAGTGGATCAAGGTCATCATCACTATCATTGTTATTCTTCTCATAGTAGCCACCACTAGCAAGGTCAATGGTGTAAGTATACTTCTTACCCGGCTCCCAATTGAAAGGTGTAATTCCTCCATCATCACCAATAGGCCATATAGCCCAAATTGTAGTTGGGGAAGCAGTTGTTCCTCCACCTGCAATAAGTTCACTATTAGCGTTATTTAAGATGTAGAGTTTAACAGCAATAAAAGTACCATTCAACCTAGCATTCGCTGTTGTAGCATCATAGTCTGTAGCAGCGGTAATGCGCTGAGGAACCAGAATCATCTCACCATCAAGGAGCGTTGCACTAGCACTTGCAGCAATATTTATTTTATCAAATGTTGAAGCATACTCTGTAGCTACCGAAGCTGCAGTCCAACCACTCCATTGTGCAAAAGTTAAAGTTGTTCCCGAGCCAGTATTCCGTCCATCAGTATTTGCATCAGCAAAGGTAAATGTGCCAGAAGGAGACAGATAGCCGACTTTCCATCCCTCAACACCAAATTTCAAAGACGATGAAGTGTTCTGAACTTTACAAACAATCTTAGCACCTGTGTGACGGAAGTTCAGAATAACACCTGTGTTATCTGTAGACTTTTTCTTCTGGTTTGTGTTTGCAAAAATCAGGTCAACTTGTTCAGAAATTGTCGTCGAAGGCTGGACAGTAAATGTCTTGTAATTAGCATGTGCAGTAATCTGTGCATTGTGGCCTTCACCTATAGCTTTTGGTGAGTAAGCATAGAAATCAAGTTCTGAATTATCTGAGGGCCAGTAATACTTTGTAGCACAAGTCCATGTCTTTACACCTCCGGGAGTCTCATAAATAGTGTAAGCCGCATCAGTGAAATACTCTGCATCAGGACTATGCTTTCTAGCTGACACATAAAAACCTGTTGTTTCCAAAGTTGTGGCATTAATGTCAGCAGCACGCATCTGTCCATTCACATTAGCCCTGAAGCTAATCGCATTAGACTCAGCGAGTTTCTCGTTAACCGCTGTGGTCTCATCACTTGAACAAGCAGCGAAGCCTAAGGCTGCGACTGCAAGGATTAATAGATTGTTCTTTTTCATTTTCATAATCTTAAAAGTTTTCGTTATTATTACATTTATTATCTCTCATATATATTGAAAAGTAGTTGTTTCTATCACATTCCCACATCAATCTCGATGCCCTGCCAGCCATCGATGGTGGGCTGGAAACCAGAGCCGTTGACAATGGGCTTGGGGATGGGCAGGTCTTTGAGGTTGATGATGATCTCCTCCGCATCCTCCGGGTTTTGCGACCAGTCGTGCATCTGGTCCGTCACATCCTCTGTGTGGTACCACTTGCTGTTGTCAGCGAGGACGGCATAGATGGTGAGCTTATGCGCATTAAACTCCCCCTGGTGCGCCCTCGGACAGTGTCCGAAGATGCGGACGTGCATCACAATGGTCGTCTCGTTGACGACAGAGCCCGTGAACGTCTCCGTAGCGAGGCTCTCACCCAACTCGCCCGATACCATATAGACGGAAGGGGCAAGTCCTGAGAGCGCTGCACCAATCTGACCAGTGTACTGCAGGTTCGGCACGTTACGGATGACGATCTTCACCTCCTTGGTGCGCATCTCGGGCAACATGACGAGGCGTTGCGAGTCATCACCATTCAGCGTGAACGTCTCACTCCCTACCCCACACAAGGGGTCAGGTTCCAGGATGACAGGCTCTTGCTCCGTACCAGGCGCCCTCGGCATACTGACGTCACGAGTGAAGGATGCCATCTGGGTTCCCTCCTCCACACTGGAGTTACGGGTGTAAGCCTCTAACAGCGCAGGATTCTCCATTCCCCGATAACGAATCGCCTCTGTGTCGTAGTTATACGCTATGGCACGATAGCTGCCATTGACCAGTCTTGCCGTGCCCCCCTCGTTTCCCACGAAGTCGTAGCGCTCTGGCTCTCCCGTCGTCTGCTCCACGCTATAGAACAGTACTGTCATTCCAGAAGGTTGGATATGGGGAGACTCCTGCCAGTCGAAGACCACATTCAGGTTCGTCACGTGACTATGGTCGTAACACAGGTCACGGAGGTCTGCATCACATGAGCAGAGCATCATGGCGCAGCACAACGCTGCCATCACCGAACGCCACCTCATCGTGAGCCTCCTCTCTGCATCTTAGGGCATCCGCCACAGACATGCCATACGAGCGACACCTCCAGCTTGGTGGGTCCCACATAATGGCGCTTCTTGTCGGCAGTCCATACATTATGGCGGTAGCTGTCGTCGCTGACCTCATACTTCTTGTACTTTCCCCCGACATAACCGAGTCCGATGACGAAGTCGAAGCTGAAATAACGACTGACAGGCAGTGAGTAGCCACAGGTGACACCCGCGCCCCAGTTGATCTTCGCCTGCTCGCCCTTACTGCCGAAGAGGAAGTCGTAGCGATAGAGCGCCACATAAGGACCGACATGCAGTCCCTGCCATACGGGACGATCCGCTTTCTTTGTCCAATAATTCAATGAGATGTCTGCTGTCGTCACATGCACCTGGTCTTTCCAAGCCCACGTGTCACCCCACTTATAAGCGGCGGAGGCAGCCACAGACCATCTTTTTCCCATCTTTATCTCCACTCCTAATGACGGTGCCGCCAGGACATCATACGCCAAGTTGGTCTTGACCGCCAGGTCACAGGGTGTGATACGAGACTGTGCCTCGCCAGGCACTGGGATGAACAATAATAATAGAACAATGATGGCAGTGAGTAACCTTACTGCCTTCACAAAAGGATTTAAATTCGCTCCTGTGTCCGAGAACACTTCATTGTCCATTGTCTATTCAGTAATTGTTCGGTGGCAAATGTAATCAAATAATTGTTAACCTCCAAACTTTTAGCGTTAAAAATGCGACTTTTATCATCAACTTCCAATTATAATTATTAAATTTGTTAAAAATTAAACCTCAAATGATACAAGTGTAGCGGAAAAGGCTTACTTTTGCATGGATTTTTGATAACAAAAAAGAAGTAATATGAAAAAGATAATTTTAATGACCCTGATGCTGGTATGTGGCATGACGGCAGTGATGGCACAGAAACCTGCTCAGATCAAGTTTGACAAGACAATCCATAACTTCGGAACCTTCTCAGAGAAAGAGCCGAAAGTCACCTGTACGTTCACTTATACCAATGTCGGAGAACAGCCCTTGGTCATCAACCAGGCAGTGGCAAGTTGCGGATGCACGGTACCTGAGTACACCAAGACGCCCGTACAGCCCGGTGAGAAGGGTGAGATCAAGGTGACCTATAACGGTACCGGCAAATTCCCCGGACACTTCAAGAAGTCTATCACCGTTCGCACCAATGGTGCTGTGGAGATGACCCGCCTCTATATTGAGGGAGACATGACGGAAGCGAAATAAAGATTAAAAATTAAAAATGAAAGATTAAAGATGAAAAATTAATATGGGAGAATGGGAAGATGGGAATCTTCTCATTTTTTCATTCTCGCCAATCTTTCATTTTTTAATCTTTCCATCTTAATCTTTAATATTTCATTTTTAATCTTTCATCTTTAATCTTTAATCTCTTTGGGTTTGAGTTAGAAACTATAACTCAAACCCAAAGAGCTGTATTCCATAAACTGGAAGTAGCCATTGTCGTCATCCCTTGTCGCCGCATCGTCGAAGCGAGGATACAGGAACAGGTTGGCGGAGATATACTTCGTCACCTTGAACTCTATCTGGTTCTCCCACTCTATCAAGGCACGCTTATAGGAAGTATAGGCATACAGACGCGTCTTCCAGTTGACCTGGTCGACGATCTTCCACTGCAGGTCCGCCGTGAACTGCGCACCGAACTCATGTTTGGTATGACGACCGTCCATGCCGTTCCTGTCGAACAAGGTGGTACGCCCCACATAGCGTAAGTTATATGCCAATGGCAGGAAGTTCAGCGTACCCGTCAGTCTGCTCTTCAGTGCATTCACTTTATACTCCATACCAAGACCGATATTCACGTCCAGGGGAGACAAGAAGTCAGAATACACAAACTCGTCGTTCGCCTTCAAGCCCTTGGTAAACTGCGTGTAGGCGAGCAGCTGCAAGCTGTAATACCATTTCTTGGAAGCCTGGATACCCAGTTTGCTGGTCAGACGCAGCAAGTCGTTGTTGGTCTTGAACTTATGGACCGTATCAGAACGGGACGTCTGGAAGCCCAGTTTCATCTCCAGCTTGTTCTCAAAGAGATACTTATCCTTGTCGTTATAGTTCAACTCCAGCGTCACGGCACCCACTGCGGAGTAGTTGCTCTCACCACCCTTATACCAGTTGCCTGACACGTAGTTCTGGAGGAACTGCAGGAAGCCGTCGCCCTTGAACTTCCAGAAATTCGGTTTGGTGACCACGATACCTGTCGGCACCACCTCCGGCTCGACAGGTACAGGATCCACATGCTCCACCAGTTCCACACTCTGTTTCACCTCCTGGTTGACATCCTCACGCACAGAGCCCACCTTCTGCAACTGGCTCTCCGTACTCCTCACCAAGTCGGGACGGCGCATATAGAGGCTCATCATCGCCTCATCGATGGCATCCGTCACCTCATCCCCCGTCTGAGGATGGAGCGACAACACCTTGTTGGCACCCGAGTGATAGAAGGTGGGAGGCGCAAACAGACGATAATACCGCCCATCGACCGTCTCCTTACGTAACGAATCATTCAACTGCTGGATGGAGTCCAGTTGGTGGCGCAGCACCTGAATAGAGTCCACATAGCCCTTCAACTCGTTCAGTATCTGCTGACGCTGACTCTTCTGGGCACTGACATTTGAAGCCACCAGTGTCACCATCAAACATAAGAGTAGATATCTGTATTTCATCATTTATACGAATTTGAGTGCAAAGATACGAAAAAAACATTGAAGTTAAAACACGAATCTCATTTTTTCTTTGTACCTTTGTCGGCTGTAAACTAAATTGAAGTATAATATTATTATAAATTATGAATAGAGACACGATTATCGGTTTCGTCCTCATCGCGCTGGTACTGATTGGATTCAGTTGGTATAACAGTCCGTCGAAGGAGGAAGTGGAAGCCGCACGACTACAAGACTCCATCGCTGCCGTCCAACAGGAGAGCGCCCGAAAAGCAGCCCAGCAACAAGCAGAGAAGAAGCAGGAACAGGAAGAGATTGCCAAGACAGACTCCTCCGCCCTCTTCTTTCAGGCACTCAACGGCACCTCCCAGCAAGTGGTACTGAAGAACGGCAAGCTGGAGCTCACCCTCGACTCAAAGGGAGGCATTATCAAAAAAGCGAAAATCATTGGTTATAAGGACCTTAACGAAGACAAAGACCTCACGCTTTTCGATGAGAAAGACCAGAACCTGAACTTCCTGCTGACAGGAAAACAGGATAATATCATCACTGCCGACTTGTATTTCACGCCCTCAGAGCAGAGCGACTCCACAGTGACGATGACTGCCACAGCAGGCAATGGCGGACAGGTGATCCTGAAATACCGTCTGGGCAAGGACTATATGCTGGGCTTCTCGCTGCAGGCGAAAGGACTTGCCAGCGCCTTCGCCCCCTCTTACAAGGAGATGGAGATAGAATGGACAGACCACTGTCGCCAGCATGAGAAAGGCTTCTCTTTCGAGAACCGCTATACCTCTATCTTCTATAAAGAATCAAAGGACGGAGATACCGATAACCTGTCGGAGGCATCCGATGAGAACGAGACCATCGAGGAAGAGCTCGACTGGGTGGCTTTCCGCAACCAGTTCTTCAGTATCGCCCTCATCTCAAAGGATAACTTCGCCAAGAACGCCAACCTCATCAGTACCCTCGACGAGAAAGGCACGGGTTACCTGAAGCATTTTGACGCCAAGCTCAAGACCGCTTTCGACCCCACAGGAGCAAAGCCCTCTGAGTTTGAGATGTATATCGGTCCTAATAACTTCCGACTGATACAGGATGTCGAGCAGCAGAGCCTGTTTGGCAAAGACCTCGACCTCGAGCAGCTCGTCAACCTCGGCTGGTGGCTGTTCCGCCTCATCAACCGCTGGTTCACGCTGTATGTCTTCGACTGGCTCGCCAGTTTCGGACTCAGCATGGGTATCGTCCTCATCCTCATCACCATTTTGCTGAAGGTCATCACCTACCCGATGGTGAAGAAGAGCTATATGTCAAGTGCCAAGATGCGTGTCCTCAAGCCCAAACTCGAGGCTGCCACCAAGCAGTATAACAAGCCGGAGGACCAGATGAAGAAACAACAGGAGATGATGTCGCTCTACTCGAAATACGGCGTCAGTCCGATGGGTGGTTGTCTGCCTATGCTCGTCCAGATGCCTATCTGGATCGCCATGTTCTGGTTTGTGCCCAACGCCATCCAGTTGCGTGGAGAGAGTTTCCTGTGGATGGACGACCTCTCGACCTACGACCCCATCATTGAATGGACGAATAATATCTGGGGCATCGGCGACCACCTGTCGCTGACCTGTATCCTGTTCTGTGGCGCCCAGCTCATCTACACATGGATCAGCATGCGCCAGCAGAAAGACCAGATGATCGGGGCACAGGCAGAGCAGATGAAGATGATGCAATGGATGATGTATATCATGCCGCTGATGTTCTTCTTCATCTTCAACGACTACTCGTCAGGTCTGAACTTCTACTATTTCATCTCGTTGTTCTTCTCCGCCGCCATCATGTGGACGCTCCGCAAGACCACGGATGATGCGAAGCTGCTTGCCATCCTGGAGGCAAAATACCAGGAGAACAAGAACAACCCGAAGAAGCAGAGTGGTCTTGCCGCCCGTCTTGAGGCTTTGCAGAAGCAACAAGCGGAGCTGGAGAGGAAGAGAAAAATGAAAAATTAAAGATGAAAGATTAAAGATTAAAATGGGAGTATTTTAAGATGGAAGAAGAGCGTTATAACAAAATTCTGGATATCAGTTTTTCATTTGGTGTTAGAATTGTTAAACTTTTCCAATATCTTATAGATAATAAGGTAAGCCCTGCTTTACCGACTCAGATCCTGAGAAGTGGAACCAGCATTGGTGCCAACGTCAACGAAAGCATCTATGCACAAAGCAAAAAGGATTTTATATCAAAGATGCACATTGCCCTAAAAGAAGCCAATGAGACAAAATACTGGTTAAGAATTCTTCATGCTTCAGGTTATATCAATGACAATGAATTTGAATCTATGCTCACAGACAACAAAAACATTATCGGGACTCTGGTGAATATTATAAAGGCTTCAAAAACTTAAATATTCACATTTTTCAATCTTAATATTTCATTTTTAATTTTTAATATTTAATTTATTATATATGAAAATAGGATTCGATAACGACAAATACCTCAAGATACAGTCTGAGCACATCAAAGAGCGTATCGCCCAGTTTGATGGGAAACTGTATCTGGAACTGGGAGGAAAACTGTTTGACGACCATCATGCCAGTCGTGTGCTCCCCGGTTTTAAACCCGACTCCAAACTGCGTATGTTCGCCCAGTTGCGTGACCAGTTGGAGATCGTCATCGTGGTCAGTGCCGAGGACATCGAGAAGAACAAGGTACGTGCCGACCTGGGCATCACCTATGACGAGGATGTGCTGCGACTGCGTGACGAGTTCATGAGCCGTGACTTCATGGTAGGCTCCGTCGTCATCACCCATTATAATGGTCAGCATGCCGCCGACCAGTTCCGCCACCGCTTGGAGCGACTGGGCATCAAGAGCTATGTCCACTACCTCATCGACGGCTATCCCCATAGTGTGAAGCTCATCGCCTCGGATGACGGCTTTGGCAAGAACGACTATGTGGAGACCAGTCGTGAGCTCGTCATCGTGACTGCTCCCGGTCCTGGTAGCGGTAAGATGGCAGTATGTCTCTCCCAGCTCTATAACGAGAACAAGCGCGGAGTCCGCGCCGGTTATGCGAAGTTTGAGACCTTCCCTGTATGGAACCTCCCCCTGAAGCATCCTGTCAATATCGCCTATGAGGCTGCCACTGCCGACCTCAACGATGTGAACATGATTGACCCGTTCCATCTGGAGGCGTATGGTAAGACTGCCATCAACTACAACCGTGACATTGAGATATTCCCTGTGCTTAACGCCCTCTTCGAGGGTATCTATGGGGAGAATCCTTATAAGTCTCCCACCGATATGGGTGTCAACATGGTAGGTTTCTGTATCTCTGACGACGAGGCATGCTGTAATGCCAGTCGTGACGAGATTATCCGTCGTTACTACGATGCCACCAATAAGATGGCTGACGGTGCTGACAACGAGAGTGAGCTGAACAAGATCCTGATGCTCTTCAACCAGGCGAGGATCAGTACCGCCTATCGAAGGGTGACAGTCGCTGCCCAGGCAAAACAGGAGCTCACAGGACATACCGCAGCAGCCATCGAACTGGAGGACGGCACGATTATCGCCGCCAAGGCGACACCCCTGCTTGGCTGTTCTGCCGCACTCCTGCTCAATGCCACCAAGCACCTGGCAGGCATCAGTCATGAGGCTAAACTGATTCCGGAGAGCCTCATCGAACCGGTACAGAAGACCAAGATTGAATACCTGGGCGGCAAGAACCCCCGTTTGCATACCGATGAGGTACTGGTGGCGCTCAGCGTGCTCTCCAAAGATGACGAACAATGTCGGAAAGCACTGGAGCAGTTGCCTCGCCTGCGTGACTGTCAGGTACACTCCACTGTGATGCTCTCTGAGGTAGACCGTAAGATCTTCAAGAAACTCGGTTGCGGACTGACCTGCGACCCAGTGAGGAAGAAGTGAGATGGAAGATGTAAGATGGAAGATGTAAGATGGAAGATGTAAGAGGTGAGATATGAAGAAGATTGTCTTTTTGCTGGCAGTCATGATGCTGCCAACTTTTTTGAGCGCACAAGACGAAGTGAAAATCGGAAAGAGTAATATTAAGCTAAATAGTCGTATGATGACCCCAGAGGCTCTCTGGGCAATGGGACGCATCGGTAGTGTGGAGGCATCACCCGACGGCAAACAGGTGGTCTATCAGGTAGGCTATTACAGTGTGAAAGCGAATAAGAGTCATCAGGTCCTCTGTATCATGGATGCCGATGGCAAGAACAACAGACAACTGACTGTCAGCAGCAAGAGCGAGACAGAGCCTACTTGGTTAGATGCCCATACCATCGCCTACCTCTCTGGCGGAGAGATATGGACGATGAAGGCGGATGGCACAGACCGCAAGCAGTTGTCGAAGACCGACGGCAAGGTGGAGGGCTTTAAGTTCTCGCCCGACCGCACAAAGGTCATCATCCTCCAGAGCATCCCCTTCCATGAGATTATCCAGGAGAATCCCGACGACCTGCCCAAAGCGACGGGACGACGGATCACCGACCTGATGTACCGCCACTGGGACCATTATGTGGAGAGCATCCAGCATCCGTTCGTCTTCTCTGTAGGTGAAGGTCTTGCCGTCGCCACTGACGGCGTTGACATCCTCGAGGGCGAGCCCTACGAGTGCCCCATGGAGCCCTTCGGCGGTATCGAGCAACTCGCCTGGAGTCCCGACTCCAAGACCATTGCCTATACCTGTCGTAAGAAGACGGGACTGGAGTATTCCATCTCCACCGACTCAGATATCTATCTTTATGAAATAGGTACGCGTAAAACCACGAATCTCTGTAAACCCGCTGATTATGTGGCTCCTTCCAATGATCCTACCAGAACGCTGAAGATACAACCCGTCAATGCCCCCGAGAACCTGAAAAACAACGTGGGCTATGACCAGAACCCACAGTTCTCACCAGACGGTAAGTATGTCGCCTGGCTGTCGATGGAGCGTGACGGCTATGAGGCAGACCTCAACCGCCTGTGTATCTATGAGATGGCTACAGGCATCAAACGTTATATCGACTGGAAGAGTGACGTGGAGGCTTTCTGCTGGGCACCACAGAAGGATCAGTCGGCATTGTTATATTTCCTCAGTGTATGGCACGGCTGTAATAATATGTACAGCGTCAACTGGAAGGGTGAGGTGAGACAACTGACAGAGACATGGGATGACTGGACCAGTCTGCAACCCGCCAACGACGGCAAGCGCATCCTTGCCACCCGCCAGAGCCTGTCTGCTCCTACAGATATCTATATGGTGACCCCAGGAGATGTAAGAAGTAAGAAGGCTGATGTAAGAGAAACAAAGATACAACAGATCTCTTTCGAGAACAAGCATATCCTCGACCAACTGACCTTTGGCAAGGTACAGCAGCGCTGGGTCAAGACCTCCGACGGCAAGGAGGAACTGGTATGGATCGTCTTGCCCGCCAACTACGAGGAAGGCAAGAAATACCCCACCCTGCTCTTCTGTGAGGGAGGACCACAGAGTCCTGTCAGCCAGTTCTGGAGCTATCGCTGGAACTTCCAGATGATGGCAGCCAACGGCTATGTCGTCGTGGCTCCTAACCGTCACGGACTGCCAGGCTTCGGACAGGAATGGAAAGAGGAGATCAGCGGCGACTGGTCAGGACAGTGTATGAGCGACTATCTCGCCGCCATCGATGATGCCGCCCAGAACCTTCCTTTCGTAGACAAAGACCGCCTTGGGGCTGTCGGTGCCTCCTTCGGGGGCTTCAGCGTCTACTACCTCGCCGGCATCCATGAGAAACGCTTCAAGGCATTCATCGCCCATGACGGAGCCTTCAACCTTGCCGCCATGTATCTGGAGACGGAGGAGAACTGGTTCAGCAACTGGGAGTATGACGAGGCTTACTGGCACCGTCCACAGATGCCGAATGCCAAGAAGACCTATCATGACTCGCCGCATAAGATGGTGGAGAAATGGGATACCCCTATCCTGTGTATCCACGGTGAGAAAGACTACCGCATCAACTATACCCAAGGAATGGCTGCCTTCAATGCCGCCCGCATGAAGGGCATTCCCGCCGAGTTCCTTGTCTTCCCTGACGAGAACCACTGGGTATTGAAGCCCCAGAACGGTATTCTGTGGCAGCGCACGTTCTTCAACTGGCTGGACCGTTGGCTGAAATAAATAACTATAGGGACTATAGGGACTATAGGAACTATAGGGACTATAGGAACTATAAATAAAAATAAACAATAATGACTCAAGCAATTCAAAAGACCCTACGCGACTCCGCCGCTATGCGGTGGACAGCACTGACGCTACTGGCATTCGCGATGTTCTGTAGCTACATCTTCATGGATATCCTCTCCCCTATCAAGGACCTGATGCAAGAGACCCGTGCCTGGGACTCCACCGCTTTCGGTACCATGCAGGGCTCTGAGGTGTTCCTCAACGTCTTCGTATTCTTCCTCATCTTCGCCGGTATCATCCTTGACAAGATGGGTGTACGCTTCACCGCCGTCCTCTCTGCCGCTGTCATGCTGGTAGGAGCCTGTGTGAAATGGTATGCCGTCAGTGAGAGTTTTATCGGCAGTGGACTCGAGACTTGGTTTACCAACAACCTCAACTACATCCCCATCTTCGACGAGTTAGGCGTCTCACCTTTCTATCAAGGCATGCCCGCCTCCGCCAAGTTTGCTGCCTGCGGTTTCATGATCTTCGGTTGTGGCTGTGAGATGGCAGGTATCACGGTAAGCCGTGGTATCGTGAAATGGTTCAAGGGACGTGAGATGGCACTCGCCATGGGTTCTGAGATGGCACTGGCACGTCTGGGTGTCGCTACCTGTATGATCTTCTCCCCCTTCTTCGCCAAGTTAGGCGGTGAGGTCAGCGTCAGCCGCAGTGTCGCCTTTGGTGTTGTCCTGATGTGTATCGCCCTCATCATGACGATTGTCTATTTCTTCATGGATAAGCAGCTCGACGCACAGACGGGTGAGGCAGAGGAGAAAGACGATCCCTTCAAAATCAGCGATATCGGGAAGATTCTCAGCGACAGTGGCTTCTGGCTCGTCGCCCTGTTGTGTGTCCTTTACTACTCTGCCATCTTCCCCTTCCAGAAGTATGCCGTGAACATGTTGCAGTGCAACCTCACCCTGACAGAGCCAGGTTCAGACACCTTCTGGTCCAGTCCATCAGTAACCATCGTGCAGTATCTCATCATGCTCTTGGTGGCTGCCGCAGGTTTCGCCTCTAACTTCCAGAAGAAGACAAACATGAAGTACACCCTGCTGGGTATCTCCGTCCTTGCCCTTATCACCTATTGCTATATGGGTTACATGCGTCAGACAGCTGAGAGTATCTTTGCCGTGTTCCCCTTGCTTGCCGTGCTCATCACCCCTATCTTGGGTAACTATCTCGACAATCACGGCAAGGCAGTATCCATGCTCATCCTAGGTTCTTTGCTGCTGATCGGCTGTCACCTGACTTTCGCCTTCATCCTGCCTATGTTCAAGGGCAGTGCCGTAGGAGGAGTCATCATCGCCTATGCCACCATCCTGGTATTGGGAGCCTCTTTCTCTTTGGTACCTGCCTCGCTGTGGCCCTCCGTGCCCAAACTGGTCGACGCCAAGGTCATTGGCTCTGCTTATGCCCTGATTTTCTGGATTCAGAATATCGGACTCTGGTTGTTCCCCCTGCTCATCGGTAAGGTCCTCGATGCCACTAACCCAGAGGGAGCCAGTGCCACCGAGTTAGACTACACCGCTCCGCTGGTGATGCTCGCCTGCTTGGGTGTCGCCGCCCTCATCCTCGGCTTCATCTTGAAAGCCGTCGACAAGAAGAAGGGTATCGGACTGGAAGAGGCGAACATTAAAGATTAAAGATTAAAGATGAAAGATGAAAGATTAAAGGTTAAAGGTTAAGGGTTCATGGTTAAGGGTTAAGGATTTTAAAAAAGGTATTGAGATGAGAACATACTTTGTTATACTATGTTGCTGCCTTATGAGTCTCACTGTGCAGGCACAGAGCAAGGATGACCAGTTGAAGCGCATCCGCGCCATCTACACACAGGCAAAACAGCAGGTCGCAGACAATGGCAAGGACGGTCAGCCGCCCCTCGACATGTACATCCACGTGAGCAACGGCAGTATGGTGTCGGAAGACTTTGCCCTTGACGACGAGACTGATGTCCACTACTATTTCATACGCTCGAAGAAAGAGCCCGACACCGATTTCCTTGAGGAGTTCTCTTGCTATTTCATCAGCGATTACTGGACATCGCACGGTCACGACCGCTCTCGCGAGTTCCTCCTCGACCCTGAGGACGGTCACCTCCTCTTCGCCTATATGAAGGGAGAGACGGATGCTGGTTTCATCGTGGAGACACGTTACTACTACGATGCCAAGGGTAACCTCATCCACCAGATCCACAAGATGGGCAACGAAGGACAAGGTCTTACAGAGACCAGTCCCGACAGCCATTCGTGGAACGATGCCGTCAGTGAACGCAAGAAGTGTCAGGAATATCTCGACATCTTTAAACGCCTGATGACACCAGAGGGGCTCCTCGGTACCTCCAACGAGACCCACCGTGCCACTGCCTCGAAGGCAGACCGTCTGAAGACCATCCGCAGCGCCTATGCCGAGGCGAAGCAGAAGATAGAGCAGGACAAAAAATCCGAAGTACCCCATCATATCACCGTCCTTTGCCACGACCAGAAGATAGAGAACTATGCGCCTGAGACGATTGAACTCAACTACTACTTTAACGAGGAGCAGCATCCGAAATGCTATTTCATCTCCTATCACAAGAGCAGTATGATGTTCGACTTATACGAGGAATACCTCTTCGACCCGAAGACCCACGATCTCTGTTTCTCCTACTCCCGTGGTCGTGAGGAAGGTGAAGAGCGCGAGTGGCGCTACTACTTCGACGAGAACGGACGTTGCACTGAGCGTCTCAGCAATGCCGAGGAGATTGGCGACGGCTACTCTGAGAAAGTAGCTGCCGACAAATACCTCCAAGTCTTTAGGATGTTAGTCGACAAAACGAATAAGGACACTGAGTCAGCAGGTGATCTCAGAACCGCAAGCGCACCACCAAGGGCAGATGATCACTGAAGCCAGACTGGTAGCGCATCCCGTTATAGGTACGGAGGGGCTTGACTCCTCCGTATTTCTTGTCTTCCTCCAATAAGAAAGGGATGTCATTGATGTATGCTTGCTCAACATGGTCGAGCAACACGGGACTGACGAAGACATGGTCGATACTCCCCCACTCGCCCTGATAACGATAAGTCGCCTTGGCACCATGTGTTCCTCTCGCCTCACAGGTGACATTCTTCAGCGCATGACTTTCCAGGAAGCGCAAGGCAGGTGAATCGGCATCATCATTAAAGTCACCCGCTACGATGACCTTCGCCCCAGGAGACAGCCTGTCTATCGCCTGTATCAGTCTGTCCGCCACCAACTGGCGGTTAGGGCGCGTCGCCTTCTCACCACCATAGCGGCTGGGAGCATGGACGACAAAGACATGCAGGGTGTCACCATGAAGCGTCTCCCCCATGACGTACAGGATATCACGGGTAGGACGCATCCCCTCCAAGGGCTTGACATCCAGATAGTCGTAGCACAGCGGACGGAACGTAAAAGGCTGATAGAGCAAGGCGACATCAATGCCACGCACATCAGGCGACTCTGTCATCAGGTACTGGTAGCCTGCGTTCCGCAACAACGACTTACGGGTCAGGTCAAAGAGACACGAGTCATTCTCCACCTCGACCAAGGCGACAAGATCTGGAACGCCCTCCTCCTGACAGGAGAGAATCGTCTGTCCGATACGGTTGACTTTTTGCCAATAGCGAGAAGGTGTCCAATGACGCGTTGAGACAGGCAACCACTCGGTGTCCTGCTTCAACGTGTCGTGACGACAATCAAAAAGATTCTCGCAATTCAGTTCCACGAGTGTCAGCGTCTGTGCTGACACTGGGATAAGGAAGAAGAAATGAGAAATGATGATTACTTTTAAGACAGTACCCCTCATCACTCATTTTCTCATTAAACAATTCCTGCTTTGTTATCAACAAACCTTCTCCAGGCGCTTCATCATGACAAACATGAAGACGGCAGCAATGAGGCAGACGGCGAGGAACACACTCCAACAGAGCCAGAGGGGGACAGCACCCCACAGCAAGCCACCAACGACCACGAGCTGGTTACCTATTGCCGTAGCTACGAACCAGCCACCCATCATCATACCCTTGTACTTGGGAGGAGCCACCTTGGACACGAAAGAGATACCCATCGGCGACAATAGTAACTCACCAAAGGTCAGGATGAGATAAACGGAGATCAGCAGGTTAGGTGTCACATCAGCGACATGCACAGCGACAGGATTGCCATCGGCACCTATCTCCGTCTGAGGCATTGGCAGTCCAAAGGAGCCGAATGCCATCAGGGCATAAGCGATAGCAGCAACTATCATGCCATAAGCGATCTTCCGGGGAGCAGAAGGCTCCTTACCCTTAGCAGCCAAAGCACCAAAGATCGCCATAGACACTGGTGTCAGAGCCACCACATAGAAGGGGTTGAACTGCTGGAAGATAGGAGCAGAGACAGGAACAGTGGTTGTCTGTCCATATTGCCAACAGAGATATGCCACCGCAAGGGCAACGACAGCGAAGGAGATCAGGCGTGCCTTAGGACTCTTCGACTGTACGACGGAGAACAGTCCATAGACGATGAAGATGACAGCGACAAGATTCCACACGTCAAAACACATCGCCTGTAACCCAGAGGCTGAGTTTGCCGTGAACTCGTCAGCGAAATATGTCAACGACAGTCCGTTCTGATGGAAAGCCATCCAGAAGAAGATCACCACGGCAAAGACGAGACACAAGGCGACGATACGCTGTTTGGTCTCTTCCTTTGAGAGTTCCTCTACAGGAGCGGCGGCAGCAGCGGCAGTCTTCTTCGAGCCTCCCTCCGTATGACGGAAGGTAGAACGGAAGAGATAATAGATGGCGATAGACAGGATCAGTGACGCACAAGCGACGGCAAAGGAGAAGTGGTAGGCATCATTACTAGAATAGCCTAACACGGTCTCTGCATATTCCTTGATCTTAATGGCAGCGGTAGGCGCGAATAACGCACCGATATTGATAGCCATATAGAAGATGGAGAAGCCAGCGTCACGTTTGTCCTTATATTGCGGGTCATTATAGAGGTCGCCGACCATCACCTGCAGGTTTCCTTTGAAGAGTCCCGTGCCAAAGCCTATCAGCAACAGGGCGGCGAGCATGACTACGAGGGCAAAGGTGTCGCCTCCCAAGGGAACACTCAGCAACATATAACCTACGAACATGATGATGATACCCGTGGTCACCATACGTCCGAATCCGAACTTGTCGGCGAGCATACCACCGAATAACGGAAAGAAATACACAAACATGAGGAAAGCACTGTAGATAGTACCGGCAAGAGCTGGTGACAATCCATAGTTTGCCCTCAGAAATAACGCGAACACTGCGAGCATCGTGTAATAACCGAAGCGTTCTCCCGTATTGGCGAGAGCCAGTGCGAATAAACCTTTTGGCTGTCCTTCAAACATAATTTATTTTATTTTATCGTTTTTAGTCTTGATGATATCGAAGAGGTAGGTCGCCTTGATGACGATCTGTCCGAAATTAGACTTGCCGAAATAGTCACTCTTCGAATTGCCGTAGATATTGCCCAAGCCATAGTAATAACGACCCTCCAGCATAAAATGTCCCACCTTGGGTACGGAAAACTCAATACCCGCACCACCTGCAATACCATAGTCGAACTTCTTCTCAACAGGCATAGACTCCTGTGCCACGACATTTGAGCTGCGGGGCTCTGTCGGCTCATAACCCGGTACTATATTGGTATTTGTCGACTCACTCAGGAAGATACCCATCTGAGGACCTACCTGGAAGAAGCCTTGCAGTCCTTTACGCTCCCTACCCCATCCCAGTCGGGCAAAAAGCGGTATCTGCAGATACGTCATCTTACGCTCATAATGCAAGGGGGCGTCATCCCCGTCATAGTACAACGGTTGGTTCTGCAGTCCTTGTATCTTCTCCTTCCATCCCACCTGGGCGATATTCACCTCGGCGACAATAGAACAGATACTCTTGAAATATCTCTCACACGTATAGCGGAAAGTAACACCTGCCGTCATGCCCCCCAGCATGCTCTGCGGGACATCGGGCTGGAAACCGACATTACTTAATATATAACCGCCATTCACACCTATGGCAAAGTCGGTGCGATACTCACCCACCTGAGCCCTCACGAAAATAGGTATAAAGGCAAAAAAGTAAAACAGTAAAAGTCTTCTCATCACTTAGAACTTGATTAATTCTGTCTTGCGCTCCGGCATATAATGGACGAAGAACATGCTACGGTTCTTCAGACCGCCATTACCTATCCGCTCGAAATGAAGGGGTGTCTGGATGGGGGTATAGCCAACCATTCCCGATCCACCCGTGAAGTCCTTGCCATAGATATGAATGCCCTTCAACAGGAAATACGCATGGTCAAAACCTGTGATGGCAAAACGCGGCAGTGCGTTGGGCATCATGTCACAATGGAAGTTCCAACGATACTTCTGCATGATACGTTCTGTGCGTGGAGACGACAGGTCGGTATAGAAGGGAGCAGGGATATAAGTATCAAACTTATAGAAGTTCTCCAGCTGATGACGGGTATAGAGCATCCATTCGGTATAGCCGAACACACTGATCCGCAGTTCGGGATGTGACAGGCGCAAGCCATTGAGCTTTGCCATAGCGGCATTGAGCTCCTTGGAACGTCCCGTGTTCAGTATCACTATATTCCGTTTGGCAGGACTGAAGGAACTGTAAAACATGCCATCACTGGAGTTCAGGTTCGTGATCTTATAAGCGATGTTCTTTGCCTCCAGCCTGCGGCGTAATCCAAAGGTAAAGATACCCTTCTGACTGGTGGTGTCGTTACAATCGATAAAAACGGGATGGGTATCACTGAAATACTCCAGGAAATGGTCGATGACCAGTTCATTCTGTTCTGTAGGGGGCTGGTAGACCTGCATGAGATGACGGTTCGTCAGTATCTCATGACTGTTGATGGAGAAAGGAATGAACACCTTGATATCATGTTGTGTGGCAAAATCACCCAGAGGTTTCACCATCTTTGAATACAAGGGACCGAAAATCACATCACACTCAGCAGCTTTGGGATCAGCAAGGAAAGTGTTGATATCCGTATCCTCCGCCACGTTCCATGCCCGGATATCGGTGGAGATATTGTTGGCACGCAGGCTATCACACGCCATCAGGATGCCACGATAGTACTCCAGCATGCGCTTGCCATCACCATTGACCTTATGCAAGGGGAGCATGATTCCCACGCGGATCTCACGGTTGCGCACATCCACCTCCTCCTTAGGTTGAGAGACTGATGAAGGTTGTTGAGTAGATGCTGTGGGCTGCTGAGGAGTGTCAGCCTGTGGTTGGTTCTTCGGCCAGGGAATATTGATATAGTCACCCTTTTTCAACTCATAGCCTGGGGTGTTCATCTCAGGATTAGCGTCAATAAGTTCCTGAATGGTAATACCATACATACGGGAAATACCAAAGATGGTCTCTTTCCGCTTCACCTCATGACGCTCCCGTATCCTCGACTGTTGGGCAAGGGCTGTCTCGGTGGTGAGCACCATCAGGACGGCTAGCGTAACATATCTTATTATTCGCTTCATAATTCCATTTTTAGTCATTTATGGTGCAAAATTACAAAAAAGAAACGAGTTTCCTTTGTTCTGCACACGATTTTTCGTATTTTTGCAGAATGAAATCAATTTTATATGCTTTTCTGTTGCTCTTAGCCCTTGTGGCAATGCCCACTTTCGCTGTCGTAGGTGAGGATGGTGACGATGAGCTCACCGACTCCACCACAGACTCTACCGCATTGCAACCCAGTAAGTTGGAGATGCCTAATGCGTTCTCTCCAAACAATGACGGTCACAATGACAAGTATCAGGCGAAATCCACCTATCAGAATATCGTGGAGTTCAAGGCGATGATCTTCAATCGCTGGGGACAATGCCTCTATGTCTGGACAGACTGGACGGACATAGAGAAAGGATGGGACGGGACCTACAAGGGAAGACCCGTCAAGGACGGTGTCTATTTCGTCCGTGTCAGAGCCAGAGGAGGTGATGGAAAAGAGTATGACATCAAGAAGGATGTCAATCTGCTACGCAGTTATAACACGGTAACAAACACCAATGAGCAGTGATCAGAAAATCAATGTCTGGGGTGCACGCGTCCACAACCTGAAGAATGTGGATGTGGAGATTCCCCGTCAGTCACTGACTGTCATCACTGGTCTCAGTGGCTCAGGGAAGTCATCCCTTGCCTTCGACACCATCTTCGCCGAGGGGCAGCGCCGGTATATCGAGACGTTCTCCGCCTATGCCCGTAACTTCCTGGGAGGTATGGAGCGTCCTGACGTGGATAAGATCACTGGTCTCTCACCCGTCATCAGTATCGAGCAGAAGACCACCAATAAGAATCCCCGCTCTACCGTAGGTACCACTACGGAGGTCTATGACTATATGCGACTGCTCTTTGCCCGTGCCGGAAAGGCTTACAGTTATATGACGGGGGAGCCGATGGTGAAATACACGGAAGAGAAAGTCGTTGAGATGGTCATGCACGACTATGCCGGGAAGAAGATTCTCGTCCTTGCCCCTGTGGTAAGAAGTCGTAAGGGTCATTACCGCGAGCTCTTCGAGAGTATGCGACGAAAGGGATACCTCCATGTCCGTGTAGACGGAGAGGTACAGGAGATTACCCGTGGCATGAAAGTCGACCGTTACAAAAACCATGACATCGAGGTCGTCATCGACCGTCTCGCCATCGACCCTATCCGTCCTGACGAACCGTCCACCCCTTCCGACCGTCTCAAGAAGAGTATCAACATCGCTATGAAACAAGGAGAGGGACTCTTGATGATCATGGACTATGAGACAGGCAGCGTGAAGCATTTCTCCAAACGGCTGATGTGTCCCACCACAGGTATCTCGTATAGTGATCCCGCTCCCAACACATTCTCGTTCAACTCCCCACAGGGAGCCTGTCCTCGCTGTAAAGGCTTAGGGTATATCAACCAGATCGACTTGGAGAAGGTGATTCCCAATCGTCAACTGAGTATCCATGACGGTGCCGTCGTTCCCTTGGGGAAATATAAGAACCAGATGATCTTCTGGCAGATTGATGCCATCCTTCAAAAGTATGATTGTACCATCAAGACACCCGTCAGTGACATTCCAGAAGAGGCTTTAAGCGAGATCCTCTATGGTTCACTGGAGACCATCCGCATAGACAAGGAACTGGTACATACCTCCAGCGACTACTTCGTGAATTTCGACGGAATAGTAAAATACCTGCGGAATGTTATGGAGAACGACGAGAGTACCAGTGGACAGAAATGGGCAGACCAGTTCCTAGCGGAGTGTGAGTGTCCCGAATGTCATGGGCAACGGCTCCATCGCGAGGCACTGTCGTATAAGATATGGGACAAGAATATCTCAGAGCTTGCCCATATGGACCTTACGGAACTGCGGGAATGGCTGGATGAAGTGGAAGAGCATATGGACCATCAACAGCAACAGATAGCCTCGGAGATCCTGAAAGAGATACGTACCCGACTCAACTTCCTGTTGGAAGTGGGACTCGACTATCTTGCCCTCAATCGTCAGTCAGCCTCTCTCTCTGGTGGTGAGAGCCAGCGTATCCGTCTTGCCACACAGATCGGCTCTCAACTCGTCAATGTGTTGTATATCCTTGATGAACCCAGTATCGGACTGCATCAACGGGACAATGACCGGCTCATCCGCTCCCTCAAAGAGCTGCGTGACCTCGGTAATACCGTCATCGTGGTGGAACACGACCGTGACATGATGCTCAATGCCGACTATGTCGTGGATATCGGTCCTAAGGCTGGACGCAAAGGCGGTGAGGTGGTGTTCCAAGGCACCGTCGATGAGATGATGAAGGCGAATACCATGACAGCACAATATCTGAGCGGTGACCGGAATATCGAGATACCGACATCCCGGCGCAAGGGCAATGGTAAGAGCTTATGGCTCCGTGGCTGTCGTGGTAATAACCTGAAGAATATCGATGTAGAGTTCCCATTGGGTAAACTGATTCTCGTCACAGGTGTCAGCGGCTCGGGTAAGTCGACCCTCATCAACGAGACACTCTACCCCATCCTGTCGAAGCATTTCTATCGTTCCATGCAGGCTCCAATGCCCTATGACAGCATCGAGGGACTGGAATATATAGATAAGGTGGTGAATGTCGACCAGAGTCCTATCGGTCGTACCCCACGCTCTAACCCCGCCACCTATACAGGTGTCTTCTCAGACATCCGAGCCTTGTTCGTCCATCTGCCAGAGGCACAGATTCGTGGTTACAAGCCTGGACGTTTCTCTTTCAACGTGAAAGGAGGGCGTTGTGAGACCTGCAGTGGCAATGGTTATAAGACCATTGAGATGAATTTCCTGCCTGACATCCAGGTTCCCTGCGAGGAGTGTCATGGCAAGCGTTATAACCGCGAGACCTTAGAGGTGCGCTTCAAGGGCAAGTCGATTGCCGACGTACTCGACATGACCATCAACCAAGCGGTGGAGTTCTTCGAGAACGTTCCTGATATCCTGCGAAAGATCAAGACAATCCAGGAGGTGGGACTGGGATATATCAAACTCGGACAACCCTCCACGACGCTCAGCGGTGGTGAGAGCCAGCGTGTGAAACTCGCTACCGAACTATCAAAGAAAGACACGGGAAAGACCCTTTATATCCTCGACGAGCCTACTACCGGCCTGCATTTCGAGGATATCCGCATCCTCATGGACGTGCTACAGAAACTCGTGGATCGTGGCAATACCGTTATCATCATCGAACACAACCTTGATGTCATCAAACTCGCCGACTATATCATCGATATAGGACCAGAGGGTGGACGCAACGGAGGCACCATCCTCTCCACAGGTACGCCAGAGGAAATAGCCAAGAGCAAGAAGGGCTATACACCCAAGTTCCTGAAAGAGGAGTTGAGAAGACAATAAGCTATAGCTTAAACTGGTAACCGAGCGTCAACCAGAGGGAGTTGGTCTTCCACGAGTCCTCCACATCCAGTTCCACGTTGCAGAGGTTCATGAGTCCGATATTATAACGGAGGTCGGCGACGAAATTCCGATAGCAATAGGAGATACCAGCAGGAATGGATACGTTGACACGCTTGAAATCACTCGTATTTGTAATGGAGGTAACGTTATCCTTGTATTTCCCACTCACCAGATAACCCAGTTGCACACCCGCCTTCAAGGCAAGACCAGGCAGGATGTTCGGTTCTATATAGAAATTGACGAGGACAGGGATATTGATGAAGTGAAGCGTCTGCGTCACCTTACCCAGATTGTCCACAGTGCCATAGGTATAGCCTTCATTGGAATAGTAGGCACCCACTGAGATGCCGATTTGCTGCCATGCATGATACTCCGCGTCAATACCTCCCACAAAGCCCCATTTCCGTTTCGCACTAACCGCATGGTCAAAATCTGTCCATAAGTCTTCTACTGACATGTTCGACGAGTTGATACCCACACGTGGCGTCAGTGTCCACGAACCAGTCTCCTGTTGTGCCTTCATGCCCATGGAAAGGCTAAGGAAAGCAATGATTGTGATGATCCTATTCATGATCTTTCGTTTTTATTATAAACGCTTAGAGGGTAGATATTATTGCCACATCGCATAAAAAGAACATACAAAAAAGGGACACATCCGAAGACGTGCCCCCTGTTCAGGAAATTTATTTAAATATAATGCTTTTCCTTTTTAATTAGAGGTTGAAATACAAACCGAAGTCAATTGCGGTGAGGTCAAGACCAAGAGCAACAGACTGTACAGACTTAGCGTTCTTAGCCTTTGCAGATGCCCAACCGAACTCACCGATATGAGCTACAAAGCTAACCTTGTCGTTCAGGTTTACAGCAACACCTGGCTTGATATTGAGACCAAAACCGTTAGCGCTCTCACCATCAACCTTAATGTAATTGTACTCAAAGCCACCATCAGCGAAGAAACTTACCTTGTTAAGCTTAGCAAAAGTGTAACGAGCGTAAGGATTTACCATGAACTCATTAACCTTATCATCACCAACTTTAGAATAAGCGTAACCAACCTTCACACCTACAGCCCATTTCTCATTCAGATTGTAACCTACCTCAGGAATGAGTTTGAAAGTGTTAGAAGTAACATCAGTGTTCTTGTCCTTAGCATAGTTGTAGCCTACAGCACCACCAACATACCACTGAGCGTTCATTGTTGTTGCCATTGCGATAGCAACGAGAGTCATCATAATCTTTTTCATAATTCTTTTTACCTTTTTAAATTAATAATATCCTAAATTCTCTCTTTTAGCATTCATTTCTGAATGACGCTGCAAAGGTAAGAACAATTTTGGCTTGTCGTGTCTGTTTGCGCACACAAAATACCCAAAAAGGGTGTTTTAGATGATATATGTCAAGAGAAAGCATAAAAAAAGTGCATCCGAAGACGCACTTTTTTATTACGTATTTGGCATGATTTACATGGCAGAAGCTGTAAACAACCAGTCGTAGATACAAGAACAAATACCGAATAGTACGATACCTGCCGTGCAGATAGCAAGAGCAAGGCGCGTACTACTTTCTGTCTTGAAGGTAGGCAACGGATTCTCAGAAGGCTTGATATACATCGCCTTTACAATCAACAAATAGTAGTAGAGTGACACCACAGTGTTAATCAAGGCGATGAACACCACGAAATACGCCCAGAACGAGCCCTGTTCCGCTGCTGCCATGAACACGAAGAACTTCGAGAACATACCAGCGAACGGTGGGATACCTGCCAGCGAGAACAAGGCGAGTGTCATCAGGAACGACAATTTGGGGTTCGTCTGATAGAGTCCGTTATAACTGTGCATCATCGTCGTACCACCATTATTCTGCTCTACTGTAGAGATGACAGTGAACACAGCCATATTGGCAACGACATACACCAAGATATAATACATCAGCGCTGCCATACCTGCCTGACTACTTCCGATAACAGCAAGCATGATATATCCTGCCTGGGAGATTGAGCTGAATGCCATGAAACGTTTCAACTCCTTCTGACGGATGGCAAAGAGGTTGGCTACCGTGATGCTGAGAACGATAACGATGTAGAGCATATACTCCCAATAAGCCGTCAGTGGTGCGAAGACCTTCATCAGAATAGTCATCAGCGCAAAGGCGGCTGCACCCTTTGACACCACGCTCAGATAACCAGTCACTGGTGTCGGAGCACCCTGATAGGTGTCGGCGGTCCAGAAATGGAAGGGTACCAGTGAGAGTTTAAAGCCCAGTCCACTGAAGAAGAACACCAGACCCATAATAAGCATAGGCACCTGGCTTTTCTGCTGCCCGAAGAAAGCGATGCGTTGCATCACATCATCGAAATAAAGCGTACCCACAGAGCCGTAAATAAACGAGATACCATACAGCATCACAGCACTGGAGAACGTAGCGGTGATAATATACTTAGCGGCACCCTCCGCAGAGTCTTTTTTCAATTTGTTGAGGGCGACCAGACATGCCATCGGCACACTCGCCATCTCCAATCCGAGGAAGAACATGAGGAAATTACCACTCGACACCATGAAGAACATACCCAAGAGTGTGGAGAGTATCAGCAAATAGAACTCACCATCATACTTCTTTGCCTCATTCTTCAACCACGGCTCTGCCATGATCAGCACGATTACGGTACCAACACTCAGAATTATCTTCATGACATTGGATGCCTGAGAGGCGACGTACATGCCATCAAAAGCCTGCGAGGGTTCTGACATCAATGCGATGCGCACGGGCAGTACTGCCATCAGAGCTACAGTTACTGAAAAAAGAATATCATGTTTCTTCTCACTATGGTGTACGATGAGATCTATCACAAAAACTGCTAACAAAATGATAACGAGATAAAACTCGGGAATCATATTTAGGAATTGTCCGTAATTCATATCTTATACCCTCCTTTTTAAATAATGTTAGCCAAAATAGGACCTACTGCATCAGAGATGACGTTGCTTGCCCACAAAGGGAACAGACCGAGACCTGCCACACAAGCGATGAGACAGATAACAGCGATGCGCTCATCCCATGTAGCATCCGTCAACTCCAGGTAATGTTTGTTCTTCACCTCACCATAGAGAATCTTACCAACCACACGCAAGATATAGACTGCAGTAACGACGATAGAGGTACAAGCGATAATCGTTGCGATGCGGTGGAACGAGTCCGCATTCTCGAATGAACCCACGAAGATGGTCATCTCAGCAATGAATCCAGAGAAGCCTGGCAGACCAAGGTTAGCAAGACCAGCCACCACATAGCCTACGGCAAGGAACGGCATGATTTTCATCAGTCCGTCCAAATAACGGATATCACGGGTATGAGTACGACCGTAGATCATACCGATGAGGGCAAAGAAGAGTGCCGTCATCAAACCGTGGGAAAGCATCTGCAGGATAGCACCCGTACAGGATGTCTTCGTCATCATCAGCAGGGCGAAGAGTACCAGACCACAGTGTGACACAGACGAGTAAGCGTTGATATACTTCAGGTCAGTCTGTACACAAGCGGAGAAAGCACCATATACGACAGAAATGGTCGTCAGGATCAGGAAGATCCATGCTAACTCGTTGGCGGCATCCGGCAACAAGTACATGGCAACACGGAAGCAGCCGTAGCCTCCGAGTTTCATCAACACACCAGCATGCAACATAGACACTGCCGTAGGTGCCGAGGCATGACCGTCAGGTGACCATGTGTGGAAGGGGAACAAGGCTCCCAGCACGCCAAAACCAATGAAGATGAAGGGGAAGAACACCTTCTGTGTCTCCACAGGGATATTGTGCATAGCTGCTATCTCATTGACATTCATCGTCGTGGCACCACTATAATAATAGATGCCCAGGATACCGAGAATCAGAAGGGCGGAACCTCCCATCAGCATCAAGGTCAGTTTCATAGCAGCATACTCTTTGTTACCGCTTCCCCACACACCTATCAACAGATACATAGGAATCAGTGCCACCTCATAGAACATGAACATGGTGAACATATCTGTGCAGATGAAGAAACCATACACACCCGTGGAGAGCAGGGTGAACCAAAGGAAATACTCCTTCGTCATCGGTTTCAACTGCCATGAGGCAAACGTTCCCGTGAACACGATAATACTGGACAGCAGCAGCATCACCACGGAGATACCGTCAACTCCCACTGAATAGGCAATATTCAATGGTTTGAACCAAGGTGTGGATGCTGCTAGCAACATCACATCAGTATTACCTGCCGCACGCTGTTGGATGAAATAGACCGTCAGCCAAACAGACAGGGCGAGCAAGCACGAGGCACCAGCCACCATCACGCCACGCACCTGATTGAGATTCTTCGCCAACCAGAGGCAAAGCAGCATCAGTGCCGGGATTAATACAAATAAGCTTAATATATTCATAATTGTACTTTTTTCTTATAGTTACTATAGGGGCTATAGTGCCAATAGGATTAACGTTAATGCCACAGTGCCTGTCAGGAACCATACGGCATACTGACGAACATCACCACTCTGCCAAGGACGCAACGACTCACCCGCCTCATTAGCTCCCCATGCCATAAAGTTGAAGGTCCCATCAACGACATGACGGTCGAACCACGCAACGGGCTTGGAGATACAACGGAAGATAATACGGTGAGTGACATACTGCCAGATCTCATCCTGATAGAAACGCTTATAGGCTGCCTGATGCAGACGCGGGAACTGTTTATACAAACGGTCGGCAATGGGCTGGCTCTCTCCCTTATAGATATAGGTGGCAAGACAGATACTCAGAATCGCAATAATGGTAGAGGTCAATGCAATCTGTGTATCGAAATGAATGGTATAGTTGGTTCCTGCGGCAGATACAAACTGACCAAAAGAACCACCCCACCCTGCGAAACCTGCGATGGTGGTATAGATACCTACCCCCATCGTAATCACACAAAGCACAATTAGAGGAATAGTCATCGTGGCAGGAGCCTCATGAGGTGTATGATGCGCATGTGCCTCCTTGTTCTCCGTACCCCAGAAGATACCGTAGTACAGGCGGAACATATAGAAAGCCGTCATAGCAGCAATACCCGTCATGATCCATCCCACGACAGGACTATAAGCGAAACATGCCGTGATAATCTCATCTTTCGAGCTGAAACCAGAGAAGAAAGGAATACCTGCGATAGCGAAACAAGAGATCAAGAACGTGATATTCGTTATCGGCATATACTTACGCAAGCCACCCATCATCGCCATCTCATTAGAGTGAACTGCATGAATGATACAACCAGCACCTAGGAACAGACAAGCTTTGAACATGGCATGGGTGAACAAATGGAACATACCTGCCATGAAACCTAACTGCGCATGGTTGTCAAGGACTGCCTCATGACCAGGGAGAGATACACCCAGTGCCACCATCATAAAAGCAATCTGCGAGATGGTAGAGAAAGCTAGCACACGCTTGATATCACTCTGGGCACAGGCTACGGCAGCGGCATAGAAAGCGGTAAAGACACCGACCCACACCACAATACTCATCTGTGGCTGTGCATACTCCACCCACAAAGGGAACATACGGGCGATCTGGAACACACCAGCAACCACCATCGTAGCAGCATGGATCAACGCAGACACGGGGGTTGGACCCTCCATGGCGTCGGGCAACCAGATATGCAACGGGAACATCGCACTCTTACCGGCACCACCGATGAACATCAGCACCAATGCAGTAGGCAGGATAAATGCTCCTGCCGCCATTGCCTTCGCGGCATTACCCTCGATAAACGGAGTAGTACCTTGTCCCATCACGATATCTCCGGCAAAGGAGAAGCTGAACGAGTCAGTATAGTAACCGAAGAGCAGGATACCAATGAGGAAGAACATATCCGCAAAGCGCGTCACGATAAATGCCTTCTTAGAAGCTGCAATAGCAGGCTTCAACGGATAGTAGAAACCAATCAGCAGATAAGACGACACACCCACCAGCTCCCAGAAGGTATACATCTGGAAGATATTTGTGGCGAGCACCAGTCCAAGCATGGACATGGTGAAGAGCGACAAGAAAGCATAGTAACGCTGGAAGCCCTTCTCACCATGCATATAGCCGAAGGAGTAAATATGTACCATGAACGACACCGTGCTGATGACGATGAGCATCATCACTGAGATGGGATCCAACAGGATACCCATGTCAAAATGCAGGTTACCCAAAGGCAGCCAGGTGAAGTTATAAGGAACGATGGTAGCAAAGGTACCGTCAGCAAGACGGTCCGCACTAAAATAAGCGAATGCCGTCAGATAAGACAATACCGTTACCAGTCCCAAGGATGTAGTACCTATAAGACCGGCGGTCTTATGTGACATCTTCATACCAGCCAACGCAAGTATCACAAACGAGAGCGCTGGCAGCAGAAGGATTAGAAATGAATAACTATATATCTCCATAACCATTTACCATTTCATATTCTTAATACTGTCAACAGTATCGCTCTTGAAATTGCGATATACATTGATGATAATTGCAATAGCCACTGCAGACTCTGCCGCACATACTCCGATGGCGAACAATGTCATGAACATTCCCTCCATAGAGCCCGGATAGAGCAGGCGGTTGAATGCTGCGAAGTTAATATCGACGGCATTAAGCACCAACTCTACAGAGATAAGCATAGCAATCAAGTTTCGACGGGTGATAAATCCGAAAACACCGATAAAGAACAATAGTGCACTCAGCACAAAATAATATTCCACAGGTACCATTATTTGTTCTCCTCCTTTCTTGCAATAACCAAGCCACCGATAATACAGGCAAACAGGAATAAAGAGATAAACTCAAAGGGAAGGATGTACTGATACTTATCCGCTCCCACAAGAGCCATACCGATCTTCTTCATCGGCACCTCCTCATCCGGCATTACCATGGCTATATACATAAACTGATTCTTCAATAAAACCAAGATGACAACGGCGCAGCCTATCACACTCAATAAACCTCCCCAAAGGACACGGCTGAGTTTGATACGTTCTATCGTACCCTGAAGCGAACGTTTGCTCACCAACTGAATAGCAAAGACGAAGATCATCGTCACACCACCAGCATAGACCGCTACCTGGGCAGCACCTAAAAACGTATAGTCAAGCAGGAAGTAAAGACCTGCCACACCTAAGAGCACGAACAACATGAATGTTGCGGCTCGCATGATTCTCGTTGTCACCACACACATCAGGGCAGAGCCGATAATGACAACAGCAAGAATGCCAAACATGATTAAATTTGCCATAGTCCTTACTTCTTTTTAGTATTAAACTTACCTACTTGCCAGTCTGCGCCGCCCTCAAGCAGGTTAGGCAGCGACCCACCCTTATAGACCTCCTTGTCGAGGTGGAGCACCAGACGAGAGCGATCGAAAACGGCGTTCTCGAAGTCATTCGTAAACTCGATGGCATCGAAGTTGCAGGCGTTCGTACAGAGCTGGCAGAACATGCAGTCACCCAGATCGTACTGATAATCGTCGAGCACCTTCTTCTTCTTTCCCGTCTCGGGATCCTCAGCCATATGGCTGGTAATCTTGATGGTTCCGTTGGGGCAAGACTTCTCACATAATGTGCAGGCGGTGCACTTATAGGCACCATTCTCATCACGCTTGAAAACCAAGCGACCACGATGACGCTTAGCCACGTGGAGAGTCGTCTTGCGGTTCTCGGGATACTGCTCTGTAGACTTGTTGGTGAAGAAATCCTTGAAGTATTCCTTCCAGGTGGTCTTCATGCCAACTGCCAAAGTCTTCAGGCCATGCCCGATTTCTCCGAAATATGTTTTATTATCTTCCATTGTTATACCTTATTTAATATATAGGCCGAGAGCGACCACTACTGTCATTATAACCAGATTAATAAGCGACAGCGGCATGAGATATTTCCACTCCAACTTCAGAATCTGGTCGATACGCAGACGGGGGAACGTCCACTTGATCCACATCAGAATCCAAACCAGAAAGAATGCCTTACCCAGGAACCAGAAGATGCCTGGGATATAGTTCATCAGCGTGTCAAAGGATTCGATACCGATGTTCACTGGAGCCCAACCACCGAGGAATACCATTGCAGCAATACCCGCGATAATAAACAGGTTAAGGAACTCAGCAAGATAGAAGAAGCCGAAACCCATACCCGAATACTCGGTATGGTGACCAGCGGTCAGCTCACTCTCTGCCTCCGCCATATCGAACGGGCCACGGTTGGCCTCAGCATTACCGGCGATGAGGAATACGAAGAATGCTATCAACGCAGGGATATGTCCCTGGAAAATGAGCCACTTAAAAGGACCCGTCTGTGCCTCAACGATACCACTTACCTGCATCGTGCCTGTCAGGATGACAGCCGTAATGAGGCAGAGACAGAGTGACATCTCATAAGAAATCATCTGCACAGCGGCACGCATGGCTGAAACCACAGAATACTTGTTGTTAGAAGCCCATCCTGCAAGGAAAATTCCTACTACGCCAATCGAAGAAATGGCAGTAACGAGGAAGATACCTACATTAAAGTCAAGGATATGAGCTCCCTTGTTCCAAGACAAGAAGCTGAACGTGCCTATAGAAGCGATGACCACAAGCAACGGAGCAACGGCATAGAGGAACTTGTCGGCACGGTCGACGAAGAATATCTCCTTGATGAGCATCTTCAGCACGTCGGCAAAGATCTGGAGTGTACCCCCAGGACCCACACGTCGCGGACCAATACGGCACTGGAAGTAGGCACATACCCAACGTTCCATCATGATGAGAATCATGGCAAACACAGCGTATGCTGCAAGGATACACACACCTACTAGTACACATTCAATCAATATCGTCAACCAGTCAGGACAACCTATCGTAACCCTAAGTAATTGGTCGAACCATTGTGTAAATATAGAAAAGTCGAACATCATAATTGTCAATTATCAATTAGCGATCAATATCAGGAATTACAATATCAATAGCAGCACAAGTAGCAATCAGGTCGGCAATTTTCTGACCACGCAGCATCGGGTCAAAGGCACCAACTAATGAGAGTCCCATCGGACGCATCTTCATGCGGTACGGACTCTTGTCGCCACGAGAGTCAAGATATACTCCAAACTCGCCAGCCACACCCTCGACAGAGAAGTACCACTGTCCCTCGGGCACCTTGATGATGGGTTTCTGCTTTACATAGAAATCACCCTCAGGAATGTTGTCGATGAGCTGTTCGATGATGTTCAGGCTCTGGTACATCTCGTTAATATGAACAAGATAACGGTCCATAGAGTCGCAGCCAGTAAGCGTGCACTGCTCGAAGTTCACCTTATCGTACATGTCGTAGGGATGGTTCTTGCGCACGTCGTTCTTCCAGCCAGAAGCACGTCCGGCAGGACCGGTCACAGCGTAGTTGATACAATCCTCAAGCGACATCGGGCCACATTTCTCCAAACGGTTGTGAGTGATGACATTATCACCAAACACATCCATATATTCCTGGATGGTTGGACGCAGGTAAGTAACCAAGTCCTTACAGTTCTTAACGAAGTTGGGATCAATGTCATCCTGCAGACCTCCGATACGATAGTAGTTCTGAATCAGACGTCCACCCGTAGTCTCCTCCATGATGTTCAGCACATGCTCACGGTCACGCATACCATATAGCATACCCGTGAGAGCACCAAGGTCCTGAGCCACACAAGAGGTATACAGCAAGTGGGAATCGAGACGCTGTAGCTCATCCATAATCGTACGGATGTACTTGATGCGGTCTGTCAGTTCCACCTCCATTGCCTCTTCAATGACACCAACAAGTGCATGACGATGCTGCATGGCTCCTAAATAGTTCAGACGGTCGGTTAATGCCAGCGTCTGGGGATAGGTCATGCCTTCCCACATCTTCTCAATAGCCCGGTGGATATAGCCAAGATGCGGATATACACGTTTCACCATCTCACCATCAAGTACGGTCTGCAGACGGAGCACACCGTGGGTAGCAGGATGCTGGGGACCTATATTGATCACATAGTCATCAGCACCGAAGAGTTTGTTCTGTTTAGACTGCAGGTTACCATCCTTGTCGATGTAGTATTCCAAGCCATAGTCGGATTCCACATCATCCTCCAACGTATACTTGTCATTGAATTTCCAGTCCTTACGGAATGGATAACCCTCAAAGTCGTTACGCAGGTACAGGCGGCGCATATCGTGATGACCGAGGAATACGATACCATAAAAATCATATACCTCACGCTCCAGCAGGTCGGCAACCTTCCAAATATTGCTAACGGTAGGCAGATAAGCAACCTGCTGACCCTCCATAGCGCTAACGCCATTGCTCTGCATACCATCGCCACAAACCTGCGTCTTAGCAATCTGCTTGACGGAACAGCGTTCATGAGTCTGGGTGTTCTCAAGGATATAGATACAGCCCAAGCCTTCTTCTCCAAAGTCCTCACCCACGATGGTGACAAGATAGTCAAAGCCTTTCTTGTCCTTCAAGTTCTGCATCTCAGAGGCGAACTTGTCAAAATCGAATGATAAGAATTCTAATTTCATGCCTTGCCCTCCTCTACTTTAGCAGTTTGCTTTTGGCTATTAGCCTTTAGCTCTTCTGTAAATTCTTTAGGTACTTCCGTTACCACAATCGGCATTCCCGACGTGCCATCGCCTACCCGTAGCCTTTCACGACGGTGGTCACCAAGCTTATTGCGGAATGTCAGCTCCTCATTAGACACACCCAGTTCACGTTCTGCAGCAGTCTGCTTGTGGTTGGCACCACCGAAGAATTTCTCAATCTTCACCTTACGCTGCAGCTGCATCATACCGTACATGATTGCCTCCGGACGCGGGGGACAACCAGGGATAAACACGTCGACGGGTACAATCTCCTCGATACCCTTCACCACATGATAGCTCGACTTAAAGGGGCCACCGCTGATGGCACAACCACCAACAGCTATCACATACTTAGGCTCAGCCATTTCGTCATACAGACGTTTCAAGGCAGGAGCCATCTTATGAGTAATGGTACCCGCACACATAATCAAGTCTGCCTGTCGGGGAGAATTACGTGTTACCTCAAATCCGAAACGGGCAAAATCGTATCGGGCACATCCGCATGCCATGAACTCGATACCACAGCAAGAAGTGGCAAAAGTCAGCGACCATAGGGAATTGCTTCGTCCCCAGTTGATAAGCTGGTCTAATGTACCGGTAATAACATTAACGCCGCCCTCATGGAGCTCGTTAATAATCCTCTCCAACGACGAGTTGTCGTTCCACTCTTCGTACGGAATCGATTTGATAGACGGTTTCTTTACTTCCATTCCAAATCTCCTTTCCGCCAGGCATAAGCCAAGCCTAATACCAAAACTACCAAGAAGAATCCGATGCTAAGCAAAGCAGACGCGCCGAACTCCTTCACAACCACTGCCCATGGATATAGAAACACCGTTTCTACATCAAACATAAGGAACAAGATGGCGAAGAGATAAAAGCCTACAGATATAGGCAACCAAGAACTCCCCCGCGTGGGGATACCACTCTCATACGGCTCGCCTTTCGCCCTGGCATAGGACCGCGGTCCTATCAACTTAGCCATGACATAAGCCGCCACCACCAATGTTACAGCCGTCAAGATAACGGTAATTAACAAAGTAAAGTTCATAAAAAGTTTTTAAATATTTATTGAATTCAATTTGAGTGCAAAGGTACGAAATAATTTGCAAAGAAAAAGTATAAATATCAAAAACTTTATTTAAAAATAAAAGCCGTCGCCTCTTTTGAAGGCAACGGCTTTAATTATTTGTGCTTAGGAAATGCTTCTTCGGACAATTCCTTAAAGAAGTCGTACTCCAAAATAACGCTGATACGCATCAATAAACGTACGTCCAGACTTTTGCGCTTAAAAATGTTATAAACATTTGTACGCTCACAAGGAATCTGTGTAGCCAACCATGCTGCTGACTTTCCCTGCTTCCTTAAAATTTCTTCGATGTGCTTACCAATATTCATCTGTCTTTGTCGGTGTTGGTTATTCTACTATTTACTTTCCGTCGGCAAAGGTACGCAATAAATTCCAATATATCAGTACATTATTGTAGAAATTGTTTTCTCAACACTCAATCAAATGCCAACGGGTTACCTATACAGGCATTGGGTTGTTGAATATGTAGCAACGAGCAAACCGTCGGAGCGATATCTGTGATGTGTACTTCCTGTGCGTGACTGCCATGTGGGACATGCCATCCATAGAATAACAAAGGGATATGTGCATCATATGGATTCCACTCGCCATGAGTGGTTCCTACAGGCGATGTCCATGAGTTATACTCATAATAGCCAGGATCAGGGACGACAAATATCTCACCTCCCCTGTGATAGCTATATCCTAACAGCATCCGGTCACGGAGAACAGGAGGAATCGCTGACGTCGCGATTTTCTCACAATCGACTACAAAAGAGAGATCTGAGCTTTGCTGAAGATATTCAATGATTACATCTTTCACCCGCTGATAGTCAAGTCCCTGTTGACGGATTTCCGCCTTATCCAAAAAGAAACGATAGTCAAGGATACCCAGTATCAATGGCTTGGTATTCCCCAATTTCGAGGCGACATAAGCATCCAAGTCTTTTCGCAGTCTTTCTGACAACCATTTCCCTGCGTGCAACCGATGGTCCTCCATAAACTGTGAGTTATGGGCTGCACCATGGTCCGCTGTCAGGAAAACGATATAATTTCCCTTTCCCACCTGAGCATCAAGTGCGTCAAAGAGGCGGGCAAGCTCCTTGTCAAGTTCCAGATAAGCCTCATCAGTATGTTCCCCACGGGTACTCCATTTATGTCCGATGACATCGGTATGTGAATAGCTGACACACAGCATATCCGTCTCATCCCCTTGTCCCATTTTCTCTCCTTGAATCGCAGCAATCGCCATATCGGTAATCAGCACACCCGTCAGTGGAGACAAGCCGACATCCACGCCCAGTTTCTTCAACTGCTCATTCTTCGCCATCTGCTTATTGATTTCTCTCACCCATTGGGGCAATTCTCTCATATAATAGGTACTAGTGACAAACTGTCCGTTTCTCAAGTCCATCCAATAGGCAGCATTTGCAGCACGACCCGCGGGGAAGATAGCAGCACGGTCTTTATAGGAAACTCCAATGACCTTAGAGCGGAAACCAGTATGTAAACGTAACTGGTCACCGATGGTGGTAGCCAACAAGTTCCTAGGCGACATTTTGCCGACATTCTTATTATCTGTACCAATAGTCTGTACCGTACTGTCAGCACAACAGTAAGTCCGCCTACCGTCAATAAAGAAGGTATTACCACAGATGCCATGGAAAGCTGGTGCAGTTCCTGTATAGACACTGGTATGCCCAATAGCAGTCACTGTAGGGAGATAATTAATCAGACAATTGTCAAAACTATATCCCTCATCTATCATGCGACGGAACCCATCACACGTGAACCTATTGTAATATATAGAGAGGTAATCCCAACGCATCTGGTCGACGACGATACCAACCACCAATTTGGGTCTCTCCCCGAATGAAGGACGGTTATTGCCTGCCGATGTTGTCACCACCATGCCCACCATCCAAATCATGAAGAACAGCCTCTTTCTCATTTAAACACTCTTTCTATAATCTCTAGACACATTCTACTATTATGGTACGGACACTTCCAGAAGCCAGCTTTGTCATCTACCGTATTCAGTGTTCCATCAGGATGACGGCTCCAATACCACTCACCATTCTCCCAGTCTATGAGTTTATCCTTGATATACTGCCAACAATGGATACCATGCTGAAGGGCTTCCTCATCACCAAAATGCTGATAAATATTCATCCAGCCCACGACATTCTCCGCCTGAACCCACCAATGCAGGTCATCATCCACATGTCCTGTATCCAGATTTGCCTCATGTATCATAGAGCCATCAGGGCGTAATCCCTTCTCTGAAGCTTTCGCCACCATACGGACAACCGGTTCCATCTTGGCAAGAACCTCCTTGTCATCCAATACCAATGCCGCCTCATGCATCAACCACGAGCATTCTATGTCATGACCATAGCTCTCCAACTGTCCGGCACCACGTGTCCAGTCGTTCTCGAAGAAGAGGTCCAGATGATGCGTCTCTGGGTTGAGGATATGCTCTGTGAAAATATTGATGATATTACGCAATGCCTTTTCCACCTTGGGTAATTTACAGATACGATAGAGGTTGGCGTATGGTTCAATGATATGAAGATGCGTGTTCTGTGACTTAGGAAAATTAGCATCCAGTTCCGACAGACGCATATCAGCAATCGGTTGCCAATCACGAGTTTTTGCCTCGATATACCCATTGTACACAGGATCTATGGCATGTTCCTCTATACAGTCGAAGAGTTGCAGGGCATAATCCAGAGCCTCCTTGTCACCTGTGGCGCGGGCATATTCCGACATACCATAAAGTGCGAAACCGATGGCATAGAACTGTTTGCGGGTATTCAACGGATTGCCCTTATAGTCAACACTCCAGTAGACACCACCATACTCCTTATCTATAAAATGCGAGATAAAGTATTCCTTGGCATAAGTCGCCATCTTCAGATACTCCGGATTTCCCAGTACCCGATAGGCGGCAGAGAACGACCACAGAATACGGGCATTGAGAATGGCACCCTTCTCCGCGTCCTTATGTAACACTTCCTGGGCATCCACCCTTCCATAGAAGCCACCGTTCTCACGGTCAACCATTTTATCTATCCAAAAGTGCAGGATGTTGTTTTGAACAACATCCTGCATCTCATTCTTCATCGTCTTAATCATATCAGTCTTCAATAGCACGTATTTCCTTCAGTTCTGCATTAATCGCCTTAATACGCTCGGTCGTCAACGGGTAGAACCATACCACACACATAGACAACAAAGCCACACAAGCTGGAATAAAACTCATCAACCAACGCAGACAACTAAGTGCCTCTATTGGCTGGGCAACACCTTGTGCAAGCTGTGTGGCATCCGTGATATAGCCAAAACCGTCAAGCAGCCATAATACCGCAGCACCACCGATGGCACCACCGAACTTCTGAGCCATCGAACTGGATGAGAAAATCAAACCTGTTGATGCTGTCTGGAACTTCAACTCGGCATAGTCACTCACGTCAGCATACATACTCCATACCAGTGGTGACATAATACCTGTCAGGATAGATATCAGAATCTGGAAGACCAACATCATCCAATAGCCTGTGGGTGTACATGGAATGAAATAGAACAGGACACTCAGCACCACCAACGAGGCATTCACCAGAATAAAGGTCGTCTTCTTACCCAAGCGACCAGAGATCGCTACACATGAGGCGACACCCACCATGTTAGACACCTCGCCGATACCGAGGAACAATCCCGCATAGAACGCAAATACCAAGCCAAAGAATACCAAGTTGACATCCGCACCAATGATATCCTGAAAGAAATAGGCAACAGTAGCGCCACGAACGGTATTGAACAAATTGAAACACAATGCGGCACCGATGAGCAACCACCAAGGTTTGTTAGAGAGCAATGCCTTGAAGTCACTTCCCACACTGACAGTAGAGACTGTCTTCAGATGCTCCTTCGTCATAAAGAAGCACAGAATGAACATCACGAAACAAGCGGCGGCGATGAGCACCATAGCCCAGAACCATCCCTCTGATGTGTTATATCCACCCATCAGATTCGTCAACGGCTCCCAGAGGAACAGGGAAATAAACGAACCACCATAAGCGAAGAACATACGGAAGGAAGAGAATACCGTCTTCTCATTGGTATCATCCGTCATCACACCCAGCATCGCGCCGTATGGCACGTTGATTCCCGTATAGACGGTCATCATCAAAATGTAGGTGACATATGCCCAGATCAGTTTTCCGCCGTAGTTCAAGTCAGGTGTGGTAAACAACAGAATACCACAGATGGAGAAGAACGGCGCTACCCACAACAGGTAAGGACGATACTTTCCCCATTTCGTGTTGGTACGGTCAGAGATAACACCCATCATCGGGTCACTGACAGCATCCCAGATACGGGTGACGAGCACCAGTATACCAGCATCCACCAGCGACAAGCCGAAGATATTACTATAAAAGAACGGCAGATAATAGGAGAATATCTTCCAGAACATACTGGATGACATATCACCAAAGCCGTAACCTATTTTCTCTGATAACTTAGATTTAGCCATTCTGTTTATTCTTTTCAATTAGTTTTTTAATGGTCTCCACCGATGCTGCCGTATAATACCCGTCCTCCGGAGTATTCATACAATAGTCTATCAGTTTATCGACGGTTGAAGTTGCAACATGCATACGAGTATCAGCAGAGGCATAATAGATGAACACCTTTCCATCTTCATCGGCTATCCAGCCGTTGGCAAAGGCGACATTCATCACATCACCCAGATACTCGTCACCAGTGGGTACGAGGAAGAAACCACCAGGCTGTGCGATGACCTTTGTGGGATCTTCCAAGGATGTCATATACATATATAATACATAGCGGAGACCGTCGGCAGTGGCGCGAACGCCATGAGCCAAATGCAGCCATCCTCTCTTAGTCTTGATAGGATGCGGACCCTCACCGTTCTTTACCTCCGTGATAGTATGGTAGTGACGGGCATTGATGATTTTCTCCTCTTTCACCTCCGCATTTGTGATATCATCCACGAGTGCCCAGCCGATACCACCACCAGAGCCAGTATCAATAAAGCCATCCTGTGGACGAGTATAGAAAGCATACTTACCGTTGACGAATTCCGGATGCAGCACCACATTACGCTGCTGCGATTTCGTCTTCAGGTCAGGCAGGCGCTCCCATGTCTTCAGGTCTTTCGTACGAGCGATACCTGCTGTTGCCGTTGCGGCACTCAGGTTGCCAGGCTGTGAGTCATCATGACGCTCAGCACAGAAAACACCATATATCCAACCGTCTTCATGAGCGGTAATACGCATATCATATATATTAGTAGCTGGTATCACATCATCTGGCATGGTGATAGGCTCCTCCCAGAAGCGGAAGTTATCCACACCGTTGGGACTCTCTGCCACCGCGAAAAACGATTTACGGTCGGCGCCTTCCACACGGACCACGAGAATATACTTACCATTCCATTTGATAGCACCCGAGTTAAGGGTAGCGTTCATCATGATGCGTTGCATCAAGTAGGGGTTATCCTGCTCATTGAAGTCATAACGCCACTCCAGCGGAGTATGCTCTGCTGTCAAGATAGGATACTTCCACTTATCGTAAATACCATTGCCCCACTCTACGGGTTCGTTCTTGCGTGTCAATAGTTCTTCGTGATGTGCACGCAATGCTGCCACTTTCGTTTTAAAATCGCTCATATATTTATGTTTTAATCTTTTATGTCTTTTAGGAAGAGTGTGTTCTCCGCATCAGCCAGTTTCTTATAGTCGTCACCGCAAGGTGTTCCTGGTACAGGACCAAAATATTCTTCACCAGCATTACGCCAAAGGAGGAAATAACTGATAGGATACTTATCCATTTGCGTCTTCAACACACGTGTAAACCACGTGGAGTCAGGATTGTTTTTATATCCGCATTCCGTCATTGCTATGAGTTTGCCATTTTCCTTGGCAAACTGTGTCAGGAAGGTAAGGTCGGCATTCAACTGCTTGACGAAATCCTCCTCAGTACCCCATTGATAAGCATCCTCACCGATCAGTGTTACACGGTCATTACCCGGATAGCGCCGCATGAAACGCTCTGTCGTCCAGCCACCGTCAAGATTAGGAGAGTAGCTCCAAAGCAGGTTCGTGAAACCACGCTCGTTCATATAGTCCTGCAACAGATTCCATAAGCCCTTGAACTCTTCATCCGAGCAGAGTTTCTGTCCCCACCAGAACCATGATCCATTGTTCTCATGCCAAGGACGGAAAATAATGGGAACTGGCTGTCCGTCCTCTGTCTTCAGCGTCTCCACAAAGTCAGCCACGCGCTTCATCCATGTTTGGAAAAGTTGTGCGTTCTTTCCGCCAGGCAATATGCTACGTACCACGGTAGTATCTGTCACGTCCCATGAAGAGCCCTCTGGGAACTTCTGCCCTGAGAGTCCACCCATAGGGGCCGTTGTGATAGGATTACGAGGATGCCAGCTCAATGTAACGATACCGCCACGCTTATGGTGTGCTATCAACTCATCATGTATCTTAGTGAAAGGTACACTGTCGAGGTTCTTTGGATCAGCCATCTCGATGCCACCCAGTTCGAAGCCCATCACAGCAGGATAGTCACCTACGGTCAGCAAGACATCACTCTTACCTTCCTCATAAGCCCAACCAATTCCATAGAAGGGGTCATCCTGGTGACCTGCCATATAACCTTTCTTCTGTATAGCTGCCAAACGCTCTTCCAACTGCTGAGCAATAGTTCTCTGGGGCTCAGCCTGTTTCGTGGCACACGCTACCATTATCATTGTTACCACAACGATTAAAAAAAACTTCTTCATATTATCTTAAATGCATTTGTTTCAGCATCCATTCTTCCCATTCGTCCCATTGCTCCTGGAACCAGAAGTGCCATGTAGCCTGAAAAGGTTTGATCGCTTTGGGACCCTTCACGGTATTGTAGGTAGCCCATGCCGTTGTGGGGGGCACCACATCATCGTTATAACCGAACGAGAACCAACCGGTCTGCTGGTCTGTAATCAGACGGGCGAAGTTCACACCATCATAATAGCGTGACACCTCTATCTGCTTCTCCTGACCCTTGCCCTTGTTCCAATAGAAATAATGAGGCCATCCGCAGGCGACACCCTGCAGAGAGGCGGTATGGTCGCAGAGGGCGGCATGCACAGGAGCATAGTAAGTGATACGCTTGTCGAGAGCTGCTGTGGCAAGGGTCAGGAATCCACCCTGACTGGAGCCTGACACACCCATCTCCTTACCGTTCCATGGAGTATATTCCTCTATATAGTCGAGGGCACGGATACACCCTAATACCACACGCTTGTAATAATTCTTGTCACGGTCGTCGGCATAGAACTCCCAATACCAGTTCAGGGCACCATGGAAGATGTCGTCATACACCTTCTGTTCCATCGTCACAGGGATGCCGTGGATACCTATTTCCAGGGTGATAGCACCTTGGGAAGCTGTATAGACATCACCACCATAGGGACGCACACCAGCGCCCGGTACTCTCAGCAAAGCAGGATATTTACCCTCCTTTACCGGGACACACAGGATGCCGTAGGTACGATAGTCCCACTGCATATTGTTGAACGACACTTCATAGACATTCACATCCTTGGTACAACGCTCTGGTAGCAACCGTTTGGTGGGGTTCAGATCAGTCTTACGAGCCTCCTTGATGGCATTTTGCCAGAACTCCTCAAAATCCTTCGGCATCACTGTTGACGGCTGCAACTCCTCTGGAGAGAAAGCGGCACCACAGGCACCTTTATACTCCTTGCCATCTACGTAAGCCTTGACATCGACACGATAGAAACCTGGTTTTGTCATCTTACCCTTCAAGGTCAACGTACCGTCTTTCAACACCACGCCCTTCTTCTTGACATCCTGATACATTTCCGGTCCTGCCTCATAGTCTATGGTCACATTGTCTATCAGGGTTGCAGAGCGTGTCACACTGATTTTGAAGGTGGCGGTCTCACCTACAGCATAGGTCCAGTCCTGATGGTCGGGCACGACATTCACCTGAATCTCATAACCACGAATTTGAGCCTGTGTAATCAGCGCACAGGTAAACATCAGAAACGACAAAAGGGTTTCTAAGCGTCTCATTTATTAATCTTATCTTTAGTCGTAATATTACTCGTTTGCAAAGGTAATACTTTTTTATTAAATAATGCGAGTACAGAGTATAACTTTTTTGAGTGCACTCAAAAAAAATTCAAGTACTATGGACTTTTCTAATTCCTCTTTAAATACAAGCCATTGACATCATGCAGGAACAACGTCTTCTTGTCGTTATAGAAACGAACGAAGTCTGCGGCAGACTGCTGTCCTGGATATGGAGCGAAATAGTGATGGGGACGGTTATAAGCATTACGCCATACCAAGACATAACAGATGGGGTGCTTGGCAAGGACAGGTGCCAGCGTTGTCGTCCACCAGTCTTTCGTCTTGATACACTCATAGCCCGTTTCTGTCAGAGCCGCCGCCTTTTCATGTTTCTTCGCCACGGCACATACCATTGTCAGGTTCTTATCGAGTGTGGTGGCATACTGAGCGATTTGTGTGGTATCAGCCTCAGGAGCCCAGCAATAGCAGTCCAGTCCCATCAGGTCAATAATGTCGTCACCCGGATAGCGCTCCATATACTTTGCCTCGTCACCATCAGGCTCCGTGCCTGGAGAATAGGCATATAGCGCATTCGTCACGCCCTTCTCTTGGAGACGGTTGACGGTCAGCTTCCACAAAGCCTTATACTGATCGGCAGAACAGAGATCCTGTCCCCACCAGAACCATGAGCCGGTATGTTCATGCCAAGGACGGAACAATACCGGGACCTTGACCCCATAGGGTGTCTCCAAGGTGTTGAGGAAGTCAGCCACCTTGTCAATCCAGGAGAGAAACTGCTCATGTTTCTCACCACCCTCCAATACGGCAGCCACCGTATTCATCTCTATGTCCTTCAAGGAGTCTGCCACCCACGAGGTACCACCGCTCAACGGATTGTCCAAATGCCAGCTCAGCGTCACCATACCGCCACGATCATACTGTTTGATGATCTCCTGACGGATACGGTTGAAAGGAACGCCGTCCAGATTGGCGGTGTCACCCAGTTCAATGTGTCCGAGGTCGAAACTCTGCAGGGCAGGATAGTCGTTGCAGACGCTATTTACGTCAGAGCGGTCTTCGTCGCCCTCCCATCCGATGCCATAGACGGTATCATCATGGTGCCCGAAGAGATAGACCCCACTGTCACCTAACACTTTCAGATTCGCCAACAGATTCTCTGTCCGCTGCGTCCTTCCACTGTCAGCCAGCGGATCATCCGCCTTATGCTGATTGCCGCCGCACGAGGCAAAGACCAGTGCGGCGGCAATGATATTAAGAGTTTTTCTCATACCCTATTATATATATAATATATATTTACTCTTCATCTTCCGAAGGCGGTTGAGCGGGAGAGTGCGTCCAGATAACGTCGAAGCTGTAAGAAGCATCTGTGCTGGTGCATGCCTTGATCATCATCGGAACAGTGGTCTCACTGTCGTTTAGCCAGTTGCCATTGGCATGGTCAATGTAGCCGTTGGCTTCGTTGCCGGCATCCTTAGCGTTGTTATCCCAAACGAACATCGGGATACCTGCCAGGTTGGCGGCACGGCAGTAGAACTCAAAATAGTACTTACGGAAGGCATTCGCCACATCCGTTGTCTGCCATACACAGCCATACTCACCCAGATAGCAGGGGATGTTCTTCTCGATATAGGCAGTACGCAGTTTGTAGAGCTGGGCAATCACATAGTCCTCATTGGCACCTGCCACTGACTTCTTGGGATCAGCATTATGTCCCCAACTGTTGACGGTAACTTTACCTGACTTACTGTCGACGGGATTCAGGCAGAAAGCATACGGGTCGTAACAGTGTACCGCTACCATAATATGGTTGGCAGGATCAGTTGGCAGTTTCAGATGGGCAATCGTCAGGTCGATATTGGCAGCATAGCCAGCGACACCAATCCATCGGGTAGCATTGTTCCCGCCCGTAGCACGGATGGCATCCACAGCTAACTGATTCCACGTGTTCAGCAGTTCAAACTGTGCGTCAGAGCCAGTACTCCAGTCATCACCTGCATGAACCTCGTTAAAGGTCTCAAATATCAGCCTATCATCATAGTCAGCAAACCTGGTTGCGACCTGTGTCCAGAGGGTCGTTATCAAAGCGGCATATTTTTCTCCTGCATCAGGAACCAGAACAGCATTACCGAGTTCTGTTTCAAAGGAGTCATGGTGAGTATTCAGAATCACATTCATACCAGCGGCAATCGCCTTGTCAACAACACCAGCCACCTCGTCCAGATAGGCAGCATCGATGACATTGTTCTCATCCATGTGAATCGTCCAGGTGACCGGCAGACGCAGTGTCTTGGCACCAGCGGCAGCCAGTGTCTGGAAAGGTGCAGCCGATATCACATCAACACCGTCCCAATAGCCCCACTCCATATTACTGGTATCAAAGTGGTTACCGAGGTTCCAACCCCAGCCCAACTTCTCGGTCATCGCCGTAGCTGTATTGCTGGGCAGAGGATTGACAGTCCATGTCACATTGATTTCCTTATCGTAGGCATCTCCCTGAGAGCCAGTAATCAGACCAGCGGGAATCACCAGGTTCTGACTCTTGTTAAAGTCAACGTCTGCCGTAATGGTCAACGAAGAGTCTGCACCAAGTACCAGTGCCTTTTTCACAGGCACACCATTCAACGTAATCTGACTAGTATTCTTTGTCATAAAGTTGACCTTTTTGTCGAACTTCACCTTAATGGTCTTCTCACCAAAGAGCAACACCCCGTCTTCAGCAGGAGTGACAGAGACATACTCCGGTGCACCCACCACGGGAATCTCATACTGAGCATCCGTGTCAGCGCAGGCTGTGGCGAAGAGTGCCACAGCTGCGATTGACAGTGTATTATATATTTTATTCAGTTTCATAATCATCATATTTTAATTAAGGAAGAATTGTCATCTTTGTAATACCACTGATAGCCCCCTGTAAGACAAGACCACCATTATTCACAGCTTCCATAATCGCATCATCAAATTCAAGTTCCAAGACATCCTTTCCTTCACTCCAGTCAGTAAGATAAGTAATGGCACTCCATGATGAGTTGTTGATTTGAATTTGTCCTGATTCTGACGCATTTTTATAGAAGAACATCTTAGAGCCCTTCTTGACACCGATATCATTCAGCAACAAGTCTTGAGACAAGTTGAATCGGCCTGTGTCATCCCAAGTAAATGTATACGGATAGGTAATCGCGCTACCATCCATATTACTGACCTTTGTTGCCAGGTCAATTTCCAAGGAAATCTCCCATGACAAGGTGAGCTTCGTAAAGATGAGGTCTTGACCCTGGATGATAATACCACAGTTCTCCTGACCTTCACAACCACCCTTCTTAGCCTGAATGTTATCGAGAATCTCCTGGGTAAGGATGACAGAGGTCTCACGATTCAGGATACCGTCCTCGAACCAGCCATAGATATCGGTAGGCACCAGTGTCTGGTTGAAGGTCACAACACCTTCTCCTGCCGCATCGAAGTTGATACCGGTCCAGTTGCCATAGTTAATTTGTGCCTGACCCCATACCTGATCCTTCTGGGTATAGCAGAACGTCAGGATGGCACCTGCGGGAACACCCTCGAAGGATGCAGCAGGAACAGCGACACGTCCACCGTCATTCCACGTAAGCTCTATCAGGCCTGTCCAAATGGTCTTATTGACAGAAGTGGCAGGAATCACAGTGATTTCATAAGAAATCTCACCGTTAGAGGAAACCAGTCTTAACGTAGACTTCGCAGAGGCAGTCTCAGGAATTCCGACAATCAACTGGTTCTTATCCTCACCAGTCAGAATCCACTGACAAGTCTCACCATTCATCTCCACACCAGTCAACTTGTCACCATTGGCAATGATGAAGGTCATAGAAGTACCTGCCTTCAGTTCAACACCTTCTTCCTCCCAAGGCTTTGTTACGGCATAACAGAACACAGCCTCATCGATGGTCAGATCAGGAGCCTCGACAAAGGTACCATTGGCTAGAACGAGGTGGGGTTTGCCGGACTTACCCTCCATAGGAACGGTCACGTTGATAATCGTCGTACCACTATAGTCAGCCTCTTCCAGTGTATAGGCAGCCTCACCGAAGACAACACTCTTCACAAGGTCGAGGTCAGTACCTGTAATCCGGAGTTGTCCACCGGCACTCACAGGATTAGAGCTATAGGTGGTGGCAACAGGCTTCACAAGCTCGAAATCAACGTCTACCATTGCACCGTTTGCCATGACGAGTTGGAGCTTACCCTCTGTAGCCGTCTCGGGAACGAGTGCCACAACGACCTTGTCGGCAGACACGTTGAGATTGTCACCCGTAACAATATCAGCACCGGGGAACTGTACGCCCGTCACTACATCCATATCCTGACCACTGATTGTCAGGGCGGTATTTGCCTTCACTGGGTTCGGGGCAACCTGGCAGTTGCTGGGCTTCACCGTCACCAATGTGCAGACAGGAACTTCCTCGCCTGACTTACATACCAGGATCATCTCACCATCAGGAGCCTCGGCAGGCAGGTTGAAGATCAACGATGTTCCGTCCTCACTCATGCTGAAGTCAGTAAACTCTACCTCGCCGAACTTAATAGCATTGATGACATTGTAATACTCACCGGTCAGTTTGATCTCCTCACCAGCCTTAGCGGTAATCACACCCTCCGGCTCAGCCTCACCATGCTGAGTGGTAATCTTGGTGGTGGTAGGCAGACCAACGGTCAGGGCTTCGTCACTGATGATGGTCTGATAGGTCAGTTCATCCTCCTCCTTTGCCGTACGCTGGATCGTCAGGTCAGCCGTGTAGAATTCCAGTTTACCGGTCTTCGCCTCCTCAGGTACAACCACCTCGATGAAGTAGCGGTCCTGTGATACAAAGTCGTTGGAAGAAACCAGTACACCGTCAGCAAACGCCATCGAGTAGATCAGGTTCAGGTAGTCACCCTCAATCTTAATGGTCTGACCTGGCATTACAACCTCCTCAGGAATCTTCGTGATCTCGATACCCTCGATATACTCCAACTGAGTCTTGGTCGTAATGGTCTGGTCTGTCTTCGTCTTCAATGTGACATAACCTACCTCAGGACCATCCTTGGGTACCGTAATACGGATTTCACTGGGGATGCCAGCCTTGACAACATCAATACTCGTAATCTCACCGACACCGGGAATCGTAATACTGGCAATCTGGTCAAGGTTGCTACCCACGAAGCGTAGCTGACCGCCACGCATCACGGGGTTCGGTCCATATGCATTGAGACTGACCCCACCCTGATACTGGTTGGTGCCCATGTCATCGCTGCTACAGCCTGTCAGGGATAGCCCGACGAGGGCTACCACCAACAGAGCGAATATGTTCTTTATCTTTTTCATATCTGTATACATTATTTATTTATTCGGAATTACACGGATATTGTCAATCTTGATGATTGGCTGGCACTCTTTTCCTTTGACGCCACCGCCTACGACGAACATCGTCAGACTAGCAAAGTCTTTCTCCTTCAAGTTAAAGGTCAGACCAGAACCGTCAAAAGCATAGACGAAGCTGGATGCGATAGGAATAGTCACTGTCTGCCACTGACCGCCTGTGTCATAAGAACCTGTCGTCGTCCAAGGACGATAGAGAGCACGTGGCAATGGATCCTTGTCCTTGAAGTATTCATCTTTCTCCCATGCTTCATCGGCAAGTCCCGGACAGCGGAAGAAGATGTTGTTGGCACCATGCACCTCGTCGCCATAGACATCAGGACTTGTTCCAGTAAGATGAACATAGTTTGTCGGAGCGAAGATGATCTGCATGGCACCAGCCTTCCAGGCATTGCTGGCAGGGATACACATCTCGAACTTGAGAATCATCTTCTCGGGCTTCGACATATCAACACCTTCAATGTCGAACAGACGGATACCCTGGGGACTGGGATAACCATTCGTACTCCAGCTAGGATCACCTGGCCAGTACTCGAACGAGAAGTTGCTGTCGTCCCAGGCACCGTCCTCAGCCATCGTGGCAGTGCCGTCACCGAGCTGCATATAGTTGCCGTCGATACCGCCCTCGCTGGAAATGATACGAGCATGCCAGCCCTGGTCGATACGACCGTTGTCGAAGTTGAACATGATACCGCGGCTTTCAAGATAATGGAAGGCGGAGGTAGAGGTTCCATAGATAGAAGTCATGGAAACCGGACCCTCGGCAGCCCCCTCCGGAATTGTCACCTCCACAGAAGTATAGTCTTCAGCAATACTGTTGATCTCTGCAGGAATCAAGTTGTCGGCGGCATCCGTGAAGTACACTTCCAATGGGAAATCCTCATAGTTCACAAAATAGTCACCCTTGAAAGTCACACGGTCGCCGATTTTGGCATACTCCAACGACATCTCAGAGATATTCGGAGCAGGAATCTCCACACTGAAGGGATAGTCTACGACTGCTCCATCACGGGTCACCATATAGATTTTGTTAGTCACCTCCTTGGGCACACTCTTAGGAACGTCCACGATCAGGGTGTTGTCCGTGATATAACTGGTATTCAGCACTGCCTTACAGTCGTTGAAATAAAGCTCATAGACACTGCGCAGGTTATCACCTACCAGACACAGGGTGCTCTGAGGAGATGCTTTCTCCACCAACTCACCATTGGTATAGTGCACGTCACTCGCATCGTTGTTGTTCTTAACCTCTGTCGAGAGGCAACGTATATAGTAAACAGAAGGAGTTCCGTCTGCTACCTCATAGGCATCGGGCTGGTCCTTACAGGAAGACAGTGTCAGTCCTGCCACGGCAAGCGCCGCGAAAAGCAACCCTTTTGTATATTGATTGATCTTATTCATATTAAAATCTTCCTTTAGATGGATTAATAACTGTAAGTTTCACGGACATCCACATGCTCACCCTCCACGTTAGAACCGAGGTTCGGGTTGAAGAGGACATCCTCTGCACACATCGGCAATGCGAAATAGCCCATGTTAGACACCTCAGAGTCCTTACGCAACATCACGTTGACGTTAGGAGGAGCCACAGAGCCGTCATAGCCCTGTTTAGAAGCGTCTACCTTCCAAGAGCCGGTCTGGTAATAAGCCTTATACAAGGCATCCAGTCCCCAGAAGGCATTACGTTTCTGGGCAGTCAGTTCCTGAATACAGGAAGCAGGGTCGTAGTAGCTGACACGTACATAGTCATACCAGCGGTCACCCTCCATGGCAAACTCCAGACGACGCTCCTTCCAGATATCCTCCCAAGAGACGCTGACAGGATAGTTGCTAGAAGGTACGGCACGATGGTGGACAGCGTAGAAGGCATCCAGCACATCAGCATTAGTGGAAGTGGTACGGCCTACACCCAGCATAGCCTCCGCATAGATCAGATAAACATCTGACAGACGCAGGATATGGGTCGGCAGCGCATATGACATACGTGCCGGTGAGATGTTCAAGGCAGCCACGTGGTCAGCGGTGTTACCATACAAGTGTTTCGCACAGTTAGCACCTGTCGGAGCCTGCAGCGTACCTGTTGCAGCCTCATTATAATCCTTATCATAGATAAATTTCAGGTAATTATATCCGCCATGATCTGCCCACAGATAGTCATAGGTAAAGCCCGGCAGGAACATGGTAGCCTTCAGACGGGTATCCACATTATTCAACCAAGCATCCGGCTGGTTCTCCAGCAGCTTGATGCCAAAGGCTTCCTGGATATCCACGGAGAGACCGTTCCATCCACCCCAGCAGTCACCGAACTCATCCATACCCTCCATAGCGAGGTCGCTCTGCAGCGTGTTCTGGCTCGTCCAGTTAGAACCGACCGTCCAGCGCCATGCTATCAGGCTCTCGTCAGCCAAAGCCTCAGTCAGTTTCCAGATGTCACCATAGTTCTCCGTCAGCTTACGACCCGAGTTATCAATGACATCCTTGGCATATTTGGCAGCATTGGACAAGTCACTGGCATTCAGCGAGCCTGTTACACCAGCCCTGGTCAAGTATACCTTGGCGAGCAGTGCCTCAGCGGCGTAGTAGTCGATACGTCCTGCCTGCGGTGCCTTCTTCATCAACAGTTCCATCGCCTTCTCGAGGGTCATAATGATATACTCATAGACATCAGAGCGCTTTACCTTCGTGGCGGTAATATAAGAACCAGAGACCAGTTCCGTACCATTGTCATGGATAATGGGCACGTCACCAAAGGAGCGGACCAGGAAGAAATAGGCAAAGGCCTTCCAAGTCAAGCACTCTCCCATACACTGGTCGATGACTTCCTGTGAGGCTGATGCCCCCTTCAGGTTGGTATAGACAGTATTGGCATGACCGATGACAGCCCACAGGGAGTACGACATGTTGACCAGATCCTGGTCAGAGCCGTTCACGGAGAAATTCAGATAGGGAGAAGACCCCCAATAATAGTTACCAGAGAACACCTCACCCACTTTGATGAATCCACGCTGGAAATCATACCAGGGAGAGTTATACAGATAGTTGACGCCAGAATAGCACTGGTCGTCAGTCTTATAATAGTTGTCAACGTTGTAACCGTCCTCATTCGGTCTGTCCAGAAAATCAGAGCAGGATGCCATAGTGAATCCCAACAACGTTGCAACGGCAATGTATTTGATATTTGATAATTTCATAACTTGAAGTCTTTAGTTGGTTTAGAAGGATACATTAAGACCGAATGAATAGGTAGTAGGAGAAGGATAACGGGCATTGTCCAGTCCCATCACATTAGCACTCTGTGTGCTCACACCGATTTCAGGATCATAACCACTATACTTGGTGATGGTCAGCAGATTCTGGAAATTGGCATATACGCGCAGGCTCTCCAGTCCCCACTTGGATATCCACTTCTTGGGGAAGGTATATCCCAACGAGATATTCTTCAGGCGGATATAGCTGCCATTCTCGATATAGCGGTCACTCCAACGGTCGTTGTCGTTCGGATCGTTGATGGATGCGCGAGGCATTGACGTTTCAGGATTCTTCAGACGTACATTGGTAATGTCATCATACCAATTGTATATCAACTGTCCGTCACCGCGGTCGATACCTCCGCTATAGTCCTTGTTAGGATCAATCGGCTCAAGGATGGCACGATTGTTGACATCCACCAGCTGGTTGGTCCATGTAGAATTCATATGGGTCATCTTCATCTTCAGATAGTTACCGACCTTATTGCCGACAGAACCATTGATGAAGATATTCAGGTCGAAGTTATTCCAACGGAAGGTGTTGTTCCATCCAAAAGTCCACTTAGGCAGAGGAGAACCGATATTGGTACGGTCGTTCTCATCGATGATACCGTCACCGTTCAGGTCCTTGTACTTGATATCGCCGACATAGACGGTGGAGTTCTTGGTGAACACACCGTTGGAAGGATAGGCTGAGGGCTTCGGTGAGCTTTCGATATCCTCCAGAGAGGTATACACACCGTCACAGACATATCCGTAGAAATTGAAGAGGCTCTCGCCTACCAGGGTACGGCTGACGACATCCGTCCACTGTCCGTAACCTATCAACTGACCAGTCTCAGTACCGTCAGTGAGGGCAATCAGTTTGTTCTTGTTGATTGAGAATTGAATCTCAGAGTCCCACTGGAACTTACCAACGAGCGGATGGGTGTTCAGGGCAATCTCGACACCGGTATTGCGGATATGACCGAAGTTACCCCAAGGTGCGGCAAGTGCTGAAGAGCCGTTACCGCTGGTACCCATATAGGAAGGAAGCTGCATCTGCATCAACATGTCCTTTGACTCCTTGTTATACCAGTCGATGGTCAGGTTGATACGGTCGTTCAGGAAACCGAGGTCAATACCGATGTTCCACTGTTCCTGACTCTCCCATTTGATATCCTTGTTGGCAATCTGTGCAGGACGGTAGCTCATACCCAGTGCAGTCTCCATCTTGGACAGCGGAGAGCCCCACTTGTAACCACCGATAGCAGCATTACCAGTCTGACCCCAGCCGACACGCAGTTTACCGTTGCTCAGCCACTTGCCTGCCCAGCTCTCGACAAACTTCTCATTGGAGAAGCGCCAAGAGGCGGCAATGGAGTGGAAGCCTGCCCAACGCTTGTTGGGACCGAAGTTAGAACTACCATCATAACGGTAGGTGTAGGTCGCATTATAACGATTGTCAAAGCTGTAGGTCCAACGGGTAAAGAACGATGCCATCGAACTGCTGCCGAAGCCAGCGCCAATCTGCGGCGTTCCTGTTCCCAGTGCAGGGTTATGTACCTCGTCAGAGGGCAATCCCGTATTATACACAGAGGTGTAGTCATATTTCGACTCCCAGCACTCCTGTCCGAGCATGGCAGTAGCAGAATGCTTGCCGAAGGTACGGCTATAGGTCAGGTAGTTCTTCAACTGCCAGAACGTACTGCTGTTCTTCTGGATGCGGCTCTCGTTGCTGGCTCGCTTCCAAGTACCGAGGTCTACCATCGGCTCATAAGTCTCAGCCTTGTTCCAACCGAAGTCAAAACCAAGTTCAGCATGCCATACGAGGTTCTCGATAGGTGTTACCTCGAAGAACACGTTACCGTTCAATTTCTGACGCTTGAGCTTGATATCGTCCATCATCGCCATGGCAATGGGGTTCGGGTTCGTATAGCCCTCCTGAGAAACGGAAGAATAGCTACCGTCTACATTATAAATAGGTATAGAGGGAATGGTGGTCAGTGAGTATCCAATCAGACCCTCGTCAGAGTCAGCGAGTTTCAGGTCATCCTTGGTATCTGAATAGGTGACGCTCAGACTCATCTTCAGCCATTTCTTCAACTGGGCATCCAAGTTGGCACGGAAAGACATACGCTTGAACTCAGAACCGATAATGGTACCTTTCTGATCCATGTAGCTACCGCTGACATAATACTGCATCTTGTCAGAACCGCCCTGTGCACTTACCTGATGCGAGTGCTGAAGAGCTGTCTGGAAGACGGCATCCTGCCAGTTGGTACCCTTGCCCAAGATAGAAGGATCAGAGAGAGCACCTGTATAGGTTGCCTCACCAACTTCGGCATAGGAGTTATAATAATCTGCATACTCACGAAGATTCATCAGGTCCAGTCGCTTTGCCTGACGGTTCCAGGCAACCATACCGTTATAGTTGAACTTGGCATCACCTGCCTTACCACGCTTAGTGGTGATCAGCACGACACCGTTAGCACCCTGTGCACCGTAGATGGCGGTGGCAGAGGCATCCTTCAGGATCTCCATGCTGACAATGTCTGAAGGATCGATGGTGGACAACGGAGAGATGGTGGACACGGCACCGTTACCCAGGGCATCGCCCAGACCGTAGTCGGCACCTGACTTACCACCGCTCTGGATGGGCACACCGTCAATCACATACAACGGCTCAGCGTTGGCATTGATAGTGGCGGTACCACGGACGCGGATAGAGGATGAGGAACCAGGGGCACCAGAGGTCGACACGGCGGTCACACCTGCCGCACGTCCTTGTAGTGATTGGTCGAGAGATGTGATGATAGAACCTTTTACAGCATTCTCGCCCAATGAAACAGAGGCACCAGAGATGTCACTCTTCTTCATCGTACCATATCCCACAACAACCACTTCATCAAGCATCTTCTTGTCTTCCTCGATGGTGATGTCATAATGGGATTGTGCACCAATCTTGACTTCCTTAGTGAGATATCCAATGTAGGAAATCACTAAAGTCTGTCCCTGACTGACATTTAGTGTAAAGTTACCATCGAAGTCAGTGGCGACACCATTCGATGTTCCTTTCACAACTACACTAGCACCGATGACGGGACCTTGCGCGTCACTGACGGTACCAGTAATCTTCTTGGTCTGTTGGACGGATGGCAGAGGAGACTCCCCGCCTCCAGCATACGCCTGAAGGGAACACATACCCCATAGGCATGCACCCATCAACAGCACAGTCTTTCTGATTTTTTGATTCATACTATAAATTTAAGTTACGTAATAATACTTTTTTAAATTATGGTTTACAAACAGTAGCTACGCTAAAAAGCTATTTGGCATTTCCACCATAACGAGCACAAAAATACGATAATATTTTCTAATATCATCATAAATTATGTAAAAGTAATAATGTTTTTAACGTTTTACGCCCTTTTTCTCCTTGTTTTTAAGAAAACATACCCAAAATGTGCTAATTAGTGTAAAAACAACAATATCGTTTTGCACTATTTTACACGACTCATTCTGTCAACCTGCGAGCGGATGACTTCGAGAGTCGTGGTGTCAGAGGCGAAGACTGAGTTCAGACCTTGCGCCTCCTGGGCGGGGTCGTTGGTATAGGGATCTCCGACCTGCCACTGCTCATGCCTCGGCTCGGCAAAGCCACCCCATCCCCAGAAGTTACAACCCGCGAACTTACCACCATTCTCGGCATTATCAGCTACCAGTGAGAACACGTATTTGTAGTAGCCGTCACGACCCTGAGTGGGAGTGCCGATAGCAAATTTAAAACCATCACGTGGATAGCCGAACTCCTCCATGACGAGGGGCTTGTTCAAGCTGTCACATACGGCAAGATGCTGGTCGATATATACCTTGGTATTCTCACAAGCTCTGGGCAGATGCTCGATGAGGGAGTCAGGTCTCGCCCATCCCCAGTTATAGGGCCACAGATGCACATTGCAATAGTCGATATTTTGATCCGCACAGATACGGGTCCAAGAACTCAAGTCGTTCTCACACCCCCATGAGCCTTCGCTACCCACAGAGATCAGATGGTTCTTGTCCAACGAGCGGATGAGTGCGGAAGCCTCAGCAAGCCATTTCTCAAAGGCAGGCAGTGCCTCTTTGGAGAAGGCACGAGGCTCGTTACCAATCTGCCACGACATAATAGCGGGGTCGTCTGTATACTTCAACCCCGTATAACGATTGGTACGACTGATGATGAAACGCACATAGTCATAGAACAATTGGTGCGCCTTCTCGTTAGTGGCATATTTCGCCATCGCATTCATGAAGGCGGGATAGCCTGCCTCATCAGGTCGTGGCTGCTTACCCTCCCCGGCATGCTCTAAGTAGAAGCCATAGCCCCCACTCCATTCCCATGAGTTATTCAGATAGAGCACGGCAACCATGTCACGCTTGCCCATCTCCATCAACAGGTAGTCGAGACCTGCTAAAATAGTATCATTATACACACCAGGTGATACTTGTAGTGTAGGTTCCACCTTTGTCTTCACCCCCCGCTCGCCATCCGAGCCTACGAGGATACGCAGGTTGTCAATACCCATCCGCTTCATCTCATCCAGCTCACGACCCAGACGGGCACGATCACCTCCCTGTCCCTCAGAGCCAAGGATTGCGCCATACCAGAAATTGGTTCCCACATAATAATAAGGTTTGCCCGCGCGCATAAAATGCCCGTTTTCCACTTTCACAAAGTCCGTTGTCATCTCCTGTTTCTCTTGACAGGCAACAGCTACAGCTGCCACCATCATTAGTAGTAATAGCTTTTTCATTTTAGTATTGGTTTATCATTCCTTTTGGCTAGCAAAAGTAAATAATTATTTCGTAACATCCAAATAATTCAACGAAAAAGGTGAGACTCGTTAGAAGTCCCACCTTATTTATAATATATAACTGTCGAAGCTCTTACCTCGATTACTTATTCATGTACTTCTTACCGTCCTTGATCACGATACCCTTGTGGTTCTCGTTCACCTTCTGACCAGCGAGGTTATAGATTTCACCGTCGTTGTTGGCAGCAGCCTTGACGTTCTGGATGCCGGTAGTGGATGATTTGATAGAGATGGAATAAACGCGCATGCCTTTTGCTGTTTCCTTAATCTTTGCAGTGCCACCCTTTGTAGCAGTTGCACTAAAAACAACAGCATCAGCCTCAGTCTTGCCAGAACATGTCGTTTCGGAACCGTCATTCATTGTTATAGGAGGCTCTGAACCATCGATGGTAAGAGTTGGCGGGTTATCTCCCTTTGCAGAAAACTTAACAGAAATAACATCACCCGTCTGTACAGGAATCATAATGATGAAATTCTTGGCATCGCACTGGAAAAAATTCTCACCAGTCTTTACAGCGTTATTCTTCGCGCTACTATTCTTATACTCAAAGAAGATGTTCTCATTAGCAGCAAGTTTCACCTGCATCTTCTCACCAGTAGTTGAGGTATAGTTTACAGCAAAGCCAGGCTTATCATCCATAGTGTAAGTTGTTGCCTCACAATTGTCGCCCAGCACATAAGTTGATGCCTGGTTGTTGAATGTGTAGGTTACCTCTGACTGTGCATTAGCACCCACTGCCATGAAAGCAGCAGCAATAAGCGTAAAAATTTTCTTCATAAGCGTTTAATTTTTAAATTGTTTGTTAATATAGAATGTATTTTTAGTTTCTTGTTTCACGTATGCCATACACTCAGGAATGACCATATTCGTTGCAAAGGTAACAATTATTTTCGGAACCTCCAAATTTCAGCTTGCATTTTATTTATGATACTCTATCAGTCCTTCCATGGGCGTTGCCTGCACCTTGCCCAGCTTGAATCCCTCTTTCTCTGCGGCTTCCTTCAACTCCTCCTGATAATAGAAGGCGATACTGCCGATGGCATGTACCAGCAGGTCACGTCGTCCATACTGGACCAGGTTGTGCTGGAAGAAGGAACGGAAATTGCTGACCACCATCTGTCGCAAGGGTTTGAAATCAAGATGCTGCTGAATGAAGGAGGAGGTAGACGCAAGGAATCGGTTGGCAAGGGGTTCCCTATACACCTTATTAATAATAAGTGGCATCGTCAACTTGGTCTCTGCCAAATAAGCATCACGAATCTCTGCAAACTGCGGGTTCTTGAAGATGGCATTCATAAAGAGTCTGCCTAATACCGACCCACTTCCCTCATCCCCAAGGACATAGCCAAGAGGCGGCGTGTTTTGTATGATATTTTCACCATCATATAGACAGGAGTTAGCTCCTGTTCCAAGGATACATGCGATGCCCTCCTCATGACCACACAATGCACGGGCTGCCGCCATCAGATCGCTGTATACCTCTACTTTCTGCAGGGACAGCACCTCTCCAATGATTTGTTTTACCGTAGGGACATGGGCGGGAGTGCAACCACTTCCGTAGAAGAACACACTGATATTTGAAAGCAAGGGACTTTCAAGAATTTTCGAATTAACAAGTTGAGCACGCGAGAAGGTCGAGAGCTGTGGCATCAGTTCCTGTGCCAATATCTGACGAATCTCCGCCGGCGTTTGATGAATGGGAGTGATTCCCTGCGTCTTGAAAGTTTTCACGAATACCTCATCGGCAATCCTGCCTGAGTCATGGAGGAGCGTCCAATCAGTCTTGGTACTTCCGCTGTCTGCTATCAGTTTCATCGTTTCGTCTTTTAATTTTTGGCAAAGATACAAAATAATTGAGAATGAAGAACGAAGAATTGAGAAATATTTTCTATCTTTGCAGGAAATTACGCAAAAACATGAAGAAAATACTGCTTTTATTCATCATATTGATAGGTGTTTCAGAGGCACATGCCGTCCTGAAAGAGAAAGACCTCCCGCAGACCTTGCAGATCCTACGTACGGAACTGACGACATTCCATCGGGAGATGTCACAGATGCTGGAGATCAACAAAAAACAGAGCGAGCGGATCAGGGACCAGTTGATAAAGACCATGAAACAGTCGAACCAGAACTCGCTAATGCTTTATTCCCAGAAACAGGAGTATGTGTTCGACCTGACATATGCCTGCCATGAGGCGACAGAACAATACCATGCTTTTCAACGTCAGAAGACACCTTATAAGAACTTCCTGAACAAAGCAGACTCAGAGATTGCCAGGTACGACTCGCTCATCTCTTCTTTGAAGGCGATGCCTGTACAGACCCTTGACGAACGGGCGAAGATAGACAGAAGCGTCTGTCTGACACTTGCCACCAATATCCGCAACTCGCTCCAAGAGAACCGCTCCACGATGCAGGACTATATCCGTTATTACAATATGACGGAGCAGCGTCTCTCCTATCTGAACAACTATGCCCAGAAACGGTATAACGACATCCAGACCAGTATCTTCAAGAATGGTGGCGACAGCTATTTCAATATCTTGAAAGACTGGGGAAGACAATGGCAGATGATGTCTAAGACAGTGGCAAAGAAATACAAGCCGAACGCCTACTCGCAATGGGACAGCCGATGGATTTTCGGATTGCTCATCACGATTATCATCTATATCATCATCGCATCCTTGTTGAACTTCGTCGCGATCCGTTTCATCGTCCCCAAGCGTTTCCGTACCGATGAGTTCATGAAGAAACGCACCTGTATCACACTCGCCACCACAACGGTGACCTTTGCCATCATACTGGGTATCGCGCTGACCTTCGCAGAACAGAACTTCATCATCATGGCATGTAACCTGCTGGTGCATTTCGCATGGCTGACAGGAGTGATTCTCATCTCCCTGCTGTTGCGCGTCAAGGGTGACCAGATCAGAAGTGCTTTCCGTATCTACACCCCGTTAATCGCCATCAGCTTCTTGGTGATTGCCTTCCGTATCATTCTGATACCCAACGAGCTGGTTAACATGCTCTTCCCCCCTGTCCTTCTCCTTTGTGCCATCTGGCAATGGAGCACGATAGGTCGACATAACCAGAACATCCCTCGGTCCGACATGTTTTACAGCTATATCTCCCTGACGGTGTTCATCGCGTCTGTCATTTGCTCATGGGCAGGCTATACGCTGATGGCAGTGCAGATGCTCATCTGGTGGACCATGCAGTTGACATGTATCCTCACCATCACCTGCGCCCTACAGTACATGAAGTACTATGGTATCAGACACCATATGGAAGAGAAGCCTATTACCCAGACATGGACCTACCATCTCCTCTACCAAGTGCTGCTTCCCGTCGCCGGAGTGGCATCCGTCATGTTCAGCATCTACTGGGCAGCGGATGTGTTCAACCTCAGTGACCTCTGCTGGAAGATCTTCAATACGAGTTTTATCAACCTGAAGAACTTGAAACTGAGCATCATCTCTCTTGCCATCGTGGTCAGCCTGTGGTTCCTCTTCTCCTATTTCAGCAAGACCATCCTGCAACTGATGCGGATGCACTATCAAATCACGGACCCGTCCACTGCCGCCAGCAAGGAGGTGATGGGCAGGAATGTCATACAAGTCATCATCTGGGGACTATGGTTCCTGGTTACCATGAGTATCCTGAACATCTCTCTCGCATGGCTGCTGGTAGTGACAGGAGGCCTGTCAACAGGTATCGGTTTCGCCTCGAAAGACATCATTGAGAATATCTACTATGGTATCACGCTGATGGCGGGACGTATCAAGGTTGGTGACTGGATCCAGGTGGACGGTACGATGGGTAAGGTGACGAAGATCAGCTATACCTCCACCGTCGTGGAGTCACTCTACGGGGAGGTCATCACTTTCCAGAACTCCCAGCTCTTTACGAAGAACTACAAGAACCTCACCCGCAACCACGGCTATGTGCTTGCAGTAATCCCCTATGGTGTCGCCTATGGCAGTAACCTCCAACAGGTCATCGAACTGGTCGACGATGCCGTCAACCAGATGAAGCACAAGTGGATGGACAAGTCGAAGAAGGCAAAGTCCGTCATCGGCGAGCTTGCAGACTCAGGTATTAACCTGAAGATGTTCGTATGGGCAGACGCCCCCAAGCAGTCCTATGTCATCAGTGATGTGCTCAATACCATTTACGACACACTCAACAAGAACGGCATCGAGATACCTTTCCCGCAACAGGACGTACATATTAAATAAAGGATAAATTTTCATCCATATACATAAAATAATTAATCAAAGATTATTTTATTTGTAGAATTATGACTATCTTTGCAGGGAAATGTGTACTACAGATATGGAAAGGACATTTATCGCAGGACCATGTGTCATAGAATCCGCCGAGCTATTGGATATCGTAGCGACAAAACTGGTGGATATCAACAAGAGACAGGGGACTGACATCATATTCAAGGCTTCCTTTGACAAGGCGAACCGCACGTCTATCCGTTCGTATCGCGGTCCGGGCATGGAGAAAGGTCTCCAGATGCTTCATGACATCAAGGAAAAATACGGGCTCCGCCTGCTCACAGATATCCATGAGTCATGGCAAGCCGACCCCGTGGGACAGGTGGTGGATGTCATCCAGATTCCCGCTTTCCTTTGCCGACAGACTGACTTGCTCATTGCCGCTGCCAAGACAGGCAAGGTCGTGAATATCAAGAAAGCCCAGTTCCTCAGTGGACGGGACATGCGCTACCCTGTGGAGAAAGCACGTGACACAGGAGCCAAAGAGGTATGGCTGACGGAGCGTGGCAATATGATGGGATACAACAACCTGGTGGTGGATTTCAGGAACATCCCGGACATGCTGGAGATCGTACCGACAGTCATTATGGACTGCACCCATAGTGTGCAACGACCAGGAGGAGTCGACGGGAAGACTGGCGGTGACCGCCGTTATGTATCCCAGATGGCTCTTGCCGCCAAAGCGTTCGGAGCCACAGGCTGGTTCTTCGAAGTGCATCCCGACCCTGACAATGGACTGAGTGATGCCGCCAACATGTTGGAACTGGACAAATTGGAAGCACTGATAGAGAAATTAATGCTATAAGAACTATAGGTACTATAGTCACTATAGGAGCTATGAAAAAATATGACGACAAAAGAGAACGCCATACAATGTATCAAAGACGAGGCACAAGCCGTACTGGACTTGATCGCCAAGATTGACGACAACTTCGAGAAAGCTGTCGATTTGATGATGCATTGCACTGGTAAAGTCATCGTGACAGGTGTCGGGAAAAGCGGACACATCGGAGCTAAGATCGCTGCCACCCTGGCATCGACGGGTACGCCGTCTTTCTTCATCAACCCTCTGGATGTGTTCCATGGTGACCTGGGGGTAATGGCGAAAGGGGATGTCGTTCTTGCCATCTCCAACTCCGGACAGACAGATGAGCTGCTGCGTTTCATCCCAATGGTGCTCCACATGGAGATCCCCATCATTGCGATGAGCGGCAACCCGCAGTCGCTGTTGGCGAAATACTCCACCTGTCATCTGAATGTCAGTGTGGAGAAGGAGGCATGCCCACTGAACCTGGCACCGACAAGCAGTACCACGGTGACACTGGTGATGGGAGATGCCCTTGCTGTCGCCTTGATGAACAGACGTCATTTCCAACCTCAGGATTTCGCCATGTTCCATCCTGGTGGAGAGCTGGGAAAGCGACTCTTGACCACTGCGCAAGACGTGATGATCACAGAGAATCTGCCTATCCTGAGTCCGAAGATGCATCTAGGAGAGGCTATTATCTTGGTGAGTAAGGGGAAGCTGGGACTTGGTGTCGCCATGAAGGACGACAGGATAGCGGGTATCATTACCGATGGTGATATCAGACGTGCCATGGAGCGATGGAGAGCGGAATTCTTCGACCGCAGCGTCTGTGATATCATGACGCGATCGCCCAAGACGGTCTCTCCGCAGACAAAGATTGCCGAGATACAGAGAATGATGAACGAGAACAAAATACATAACGTACTGGTTTCCGACAAGGACAATAGGCTGTTAGGTGTCGTAGACCGCTATGCATGTATCTTATAAATAGAAAACAAAACAGGTTATGAAAGGACTGAAGAAAATAGTATTGATGCTGATGCTTGCACTGCCTCTGGCTGTGGCAGGTGTCTATCTGTTCAAGACGCTGGACATCAAAGACGGACTGACCAGCAGTCAGGTTAACTGCATCCTGAAAGACAGTCGTGGATATATGTGGTTCGGAACACCGGCGGGACTCTACCGGTATGACGGTTACACCTTCCGGAACTTCCAAAGTAACTCCAAGGACGGCTCCTCCCTACCCGACAGCTATATCCTGAGTATCCAGGAGGCGCTGGACGGTAACCTATGGATTCTTACTTCAGCAGGTTATTGTATTTATCACCCGCAAACGGAGACCTTTGAGCGGGACATGAAACAAGTCTATGCCCGAATGGGTATCGAGGGACAACCTAACGTCGTCTTTTTCGACCACCATAAGAACCTGTGGGCATCCATCCCCAACAAAGGGGTGGTAGCCTATAACATGCAACAACAGCTACTCTACGAGTTTGGATATACCGATGACAGTCACGGAGTGCCACAGGGTGTCATCTGCTCCATTGGTGAGTGTCGTGACGGTGCCATCATCGTCTATGAGGACGGTAGAATGGTGTGCTGTGACATCATGCATCAGCAACATACCGTATGGGCGACCGAGCATATCACCCAGCAACACCTTCGCAAGAGTCGCTCGCTGAAGGTCTTCGCCGACCAGTCGGACAATATCTGGCTCTATGGTCAGGGAACCCTGATGATGTATAATAAGAGTACCAATGTCTGGGATACTGCCATCGGTAACAGTATCGGACTGACAAGTATCGCCGTCGACAGGAGCGTGAACGGCATGGCGGGCGATAACAATGGAAATATCTGGATCGGAACCGACCGGATGGGACTTCTCAGGATGAATGTGAACAACCATGAGATAGAATCCGTACAGCCTCATAACGGCAAAAACGACCAGATGACACAAGAGACAGTAGGTGTCCAGAGTGTCTATGTGGATGATTCAGACCTGCTATGGATAGGAACGGAGAAGTCTGGTGTGGCTTTCTACGGTGACAATATCTATAAGTTCCAGTCGACCTTCAATGGTGACATCACCGCTATCGCACAAGATATGGACGGTACCGTCTGGTACGGAACGAGTGATAAAGGCGTTATCGGGTATGAGGGTCCGTTGGCAAGTCAGAAAGTAACCTGCATGGCAGCAACCACGGACGGAAGTGTCTGGGTGGGCTCCCGCCAGAACGGTCTGACACGTATCAAGGACGGCTCCTCACACATTTTCTCAGTAGTCCGTGACAGTATGAGGACCTTGATAGACGACCATGTCAATGCCCTTGCCAAAGACAATAGCGGTAACCTATGGATAGCGACGAACGGAGGTTTGCAAGTCTATAACCCGAAAATGAATACCTTCTCCTCCTATACCCGGGAGAATGGTATGTTGAACACGAACAATATCACTTCCCTTTTCTATGGAAAGAGCAACAAGTTGCTGATTGGTACCTCAGAAGGGTTGGTAATACTGAACCTGTCTAACCGCGAGAAGGTTCTCCTGACAGGTAACTCCACCAATCTCAAGACCTTCACCAACAACTATATCACCCAGGTTTTTGAGGACTCCAGAGGATTGATATGGGTGGGAACCCGTGAGGGCTTGAATGTATTTAATGTGGTATCGGACTCCCTGAACTATATTACAGAGAGACAAGGACTTTGTAACAACTCCATCTGTGGTATCACAGAAGACAGGAACAACAATATGTGGGTAACTACCAGCAATGGTATCAGCCGTATTGTCGTACAACGTAACCGAGAAGAGGGAACCTTCGGATATGGGCTCTATAACTATGATATAAAAGACGGATTACAGAGCAATGAGTTCAACACGGGTTCCATCTTGACGAAGTCTGACGGTACCGTCCTGTTTGGTGGTTTGTTCGGTGTGAACTGGGTGCGTCAGGGTGCGAAAATGGACCAGAACACCCTACCCCGTGTCATGCTCACTCAACTCTTTATCGGAGAAGAGGAGGTCATGGTCGGACATGAATATGACGGAAATGTTATTCTTGCCCAGGCTCTGAACGAAAGTAATAAGATCCATTTGAAGAACAAGCAGAACACCTTCACCATCAAATTCGCCGCAGGCAACTACAACCAAGGCGAGCGTCTGCAATTCATGTATTGGATGGAGGGACGCGACCATGACTGGAGAAACGGAGACGCCCTGCTACATGGAGTCAAGTTCCGCAACCTGGGAAGCGGCAGCTATACCCTACACGTAAAAGCGGTCAGTGCCGATGGTGCCGTAAGTAATCAGGAACGCAAACTGGAGATCAACATTGAACGTCCTTGGTGGCTGACATGGTGGATGCTCACTGCCTATGTCATCATCGCCATCATTGCCTTGCTGATATGGCGCTATGGATATAAGAAACTCAAGAATTTCCTGACCAGGAAGCGTACAGTCATCGACGAGTTGAAACGCCAGCGTGAAGAGATCAAGACGACCAGTGATGAGCTACGCCAGCCCATGGCACGTATGACAACAATCATCGGTAATCTTGCCGAGCGCGAGAGAGACCTGGAAGGTCGTGAACAACTGAACTCCTTACATTTCCAGATGCTACAGGTCATCACCCGTATTTCTGAGATGCAGACCATCCTGGAGAATCCCGAGGCAAAGGCAGAATCCACGGCAAAAGACCGTCTGGAACTCAACGACCAGGGAGAAGTCAGACTGCCTTCTATTGCCACAGCGGAGCTGACTGCCACCATCCAGCCGTTGCGCCTGGATAAGAAGACCCATAAGTTTAACGTGGTATTTATTGACAGTAACAAGGACTTCATTAACTTCATGAATGCTCATTTACGTGAGGTCTACGACTTCCATGTCTATGACGATATAAGACTGGCTATCCCAGATATCGAATCCCTGAAAGCAGACCTCGTGATCTGTAAACATGACATGAAGCATATGACCGGTAGTGAACTGTGTAACAAGTTGAAATCTAATCCTCACACACAGAACGTGAAGTTCGTGTTGATGACAGACACCGTCCTGACTCAAGAGATGATGAGTGATATGAATATCACCTTAGCTGCTGACGACTACCTCGCCAAGCCATTCAATGTACAAGAGGCTGTCATGCGCTTTAACAAACTGATGGGACTCGGACCTGTCGAGATGGAACAGAATACGATTGAAGGACGTGAGACACGTATGCTGGAGGGGCATAACGCCAGTATGACGACAGCTACGATGGCTTATGACGACATCGAGTCCCCCACCTCCAAGGATATAGCGACAGAAGAAGAAAAAGAAAAGATGGAACCGGTACAGCAGACACCGGCAGAAGGCACGAGCAAACAAGAGAATAATTTCCAGTTCTACAGTGAGGACGAGACCATCGGTGACTACTCGATGAGTAATATCATGGATCGCCAGTTGATGAAGAACGTAGAGCAATACGTGCTGCATAACATGAGTCGTGGACAGATCAGTCTGGAAGAGATGGCATCTTCCATGGGTATGGGACGTGTACCTTTCTTCCATAAGATACGTAGTATCACGACCAAGACACCCGCTGAGGTTGTTCGTGAGATAAGACTGAAACATGCCTGTGTCCTCTTGACGAAGACAAATATCAATATGAGTGAGCTTGCCATCAATATAGGATTCTCCACAGCAGAGAACTTCATCAATATCTTCAGGGAGAAATACGGTATGACACCACTTGAATACCGTCTCAAATACAAGAAGTAAGATGCGGCGGTTTTGGATTATCGCATTGCAGGTATGCCTCACCCTATCAGCGAGCGCTCAGACGAGCGACTCGCTGATTGTTCAAACATTACGTTCCAAGAGAATCGTCTTCTCCGACAATAATAGCGTGACGCTGCTGATGTCCGGAAAGGAGAAGTTCGACGATATGTTCAAGGCTATCCGTCAAGCAAAGAGCAGTGTCCACCTGGAATATTTCAATTTCCGTAACGACTCCATCGCTTCCCTCCTTTTCGACATTCTTCGTGAGAAGAGGAAAGAAGGAGTGGAGATACGTGCCATGTTCGACGGTTTTGGAAATGACTCCAACAACCAGCCCCTGAAGAAGCATCACCTGAAGGCATTACGGGACGACAGCATCGACATTGTGGAATACGAGCCGATTCGTTTCCCATGGATCAACAAGATTTTCGGACGTGACCACCGTAAGATCGTGGTTATTGACGGACAGATTGCCTATACTGGTGGAATGAATGTCGCCGACTATTACATCAAGGGCACGCCACAAGTGGGGGAATGGCGTGACATGCATTGTCGTATCGAGGGAGATGCCGTCAACGAGTTACAGAAGATTTTCCTTCGGATATGGAATCGTGTCACTGGTGAGAACATACACGGTATGAAATACTATCGTGGCGGCACACTGACGAAATTTGAGGGACTAAAGCCTGATACCACCTCCACGGCAGGTAAAAAGATGGTAGGTATTATCACCCGGGAGCCCCACCTTACTCCTAAAATCATGCGTGAGTTCTATATCAGCGCTATCGACCAGGCGCAAGACTCCATCAAGATCATCAACCCCTATTTCACCCTGATACCCACTGTCACACGAGCACTGACGAGGGCTATCAGACGAGGGGTGAAGGTGGAGATCATGCAATCAGCAAAGAGTGATATCCCCCTGACGCCAGACTGTGCCTACTACCAGGCACACAAACTGATGAAACGGGGAGCCATCGTCTGGATGTACGAGCCAGGATTCCACCATTCCAAGATCATGATGGTGGATGGACGCTATTGCACGATAGGTAGTACTAATCTGGATGCCCGGAGCCTGAAATGTGACTTCGAGCAGAACGCTGTCATCATCGACAAGTACACTACCAAGGAGCTGGACGACATGTTTGCCCGGGACACCAAGAAGAGTTTTCTCTTAACCAAGGAGTCATGGGACCAGTTCCGTAACCCTTGGCAGAAGTTCCGCGGCTGGTTCGCCCATCTGCTAGCCCCCTTCATGTAATTCTCTATGCAGCGTAATACCGTCATCTCTATCTGTAAGGCACTTGCCATTATCCTGATGGTGATAGGACATGCTGATGCCCCCGATGTGGTCTGCCAGTTTCTCTATGAGTTCCACATGCCGGTATTCTTCATCACGGCAGGCTACTTCTTCTCCTTACGCTATCTCCATGATGAGGCGACCTTTGTGAAGAAACGCTTCAAAGGTCTCTATATCCCTTTCCTGAAGTGGGCGGTCTTCTTCCTGATCATCCATAACTGGATGTTCGACCTGGGTATCCTCAATGAGCAATATGGCAACTGGAGCGGTGGGGTGACCCATCCCTACTCCTGGCATCAGATGCAACAGAACCTATGGAACATGGTGACGGCAATGGGAGGCTACGACCAGTTCCTGTGCGGTGCGTTCTGGTTTTTCAGAGGACTGCTGGTAGCAAGTATCGCATACCTTATTATATATAAGGGCATGGACTATATCGCTGGCAGGACATCCTGTCTTACCCCCTATCGGGAGGTGATCGTCCCCGTCGGAGTATGTGTCCTCATGCTCTTACTGGCAGCATGGAAAACGGCAGAGGGGCTGCGTATCATCCCCCTGATACAAGGAGGATATAGGGAGATCATGGGTACTTTCTTCTTCGGTTGCGGGTTCCTGTTCCGTCAATGGGAACGACATTATAAGGTGACATGGTGGATGACTATCGTCTTCGCCGTCATCGTCGCTCTCTTCTCCCAGTATCTGACAGCTAATATGAACTGGCGCTCCTCTTTCACCCAGTTCATCTCCTTGCCCGTCCCTGCTATCTGCGGCTTCCTCATGACCTATAATATCGCCACCTGTCTCGACCGTCATGAGGGGATGGTAAAACGATTCCTGGTCTATTGCGGCGACAACACCTTACCCATCTTCGTCTTTCATATCATCAGCTATAAAGTAGTCAGTCTGCTGAAGATCTGGTATTACGACCTTGACATGGCACAGATAGGATGCCACATGGTCATCCATGAGCATGCCAAAGAAGACTGGTTCTGGGTGCTTTATGCCATCGCAGGAGTAGGTATCCCCTTGGGATGGACATGGTGTTATCAACGTATCAAGAGCAGACAGCAGCATACATCAGCTTAGACTGAGTCTCACTGATGCCATAATCTTCAAGGAGGGCGTGGTCAAAGGAGAAAAAAGTGGTGTCGCCATTTTTCAGAGATGCCTTAAAGCAATGGATCGCTTCATCTATCCTGCCAAGGAACCAGCAACAATAACCAGCATTCATCCAGTCATCATTATACACGTTGTCCGCCGCTGTCAGTTTCTGGTATAGCTTATCTGCTTGCTCCAACTGACGACAACAAAGATGCGTCCAAGCCAGAACACGGCACACCTGATCACTGTCAGGCTGTTCGTAGTTCAGACGATACAACAGTTTCAACGCCTCCTCATACTCTTTCATGTTGACAAGACATACAGCCTTGTTTAACAGATAGTTAGGATGATCAGGGTATAATAACAGCAGGTCGTCATAGGCATCCATCGCCTCATCGAAAATCCCCAGATCGAACAACTCACGAGCTTTCCCTCTCAGGGCTTTCTCATTATGAGGATCCAGTTTCAAGGCTTCATGATACTGTCCATACCAGATATAATACTGAACAGAACGATGATCATCGCTATACGAATCCAACAAGCGCATGGCTGGTTCTTCCATCTTCTTACGTTTCAGCAAGCGAACAATCTGGTCTTTATAAGGCTCTAAGGGCGACCCCTTGAACAGCCACAGACTGAAGAACTCACATGCCCCAAGATTCATAGCACTGGTATTGAACGGGTTCTCAAACTCATTACGACTGGGGAACAAGCGATAGAAGCGATACATATCCATCAGATAGGCACGACGGATAAAGGCTGGTGTCGCCAAGTCGTCCGCTGGTATCTCACCCATCGTTGCCTCTCCCTGCTCCAACATCTTCCGCATGCTCTCCGGGATACGGTCAATGACTTGTTGGAAAGCGATGACGAACGAATACTTGTCGCTGTTACAGAAAGGACCCTTCCTCATCATCTTCTCCATGAATTTATTACCCTGCATCCTGTTGACAAAATGCCTGATATCAGGGTGTTGCAGATAGAAGGGCACAAACCAGTTGCTGATATCATAGAAAAACGGGAAACGCTTCATCTGTGAGAAACCGCCGAAATAGATGTCCGAGCCCTGTTTCTGCATGTCCATCATACGTCCGAAGGTCGACTCCAACTTCTCCATCCGCTGTTCTGAAGCCTCCGGATGCAGGATATCCTCCATCGGGTCATCCTCACGCTCCTCAATACTGAACTGTCCAATCTTCAGGTTGTTATTCTTGATGAGGTCCGGCATGATCTCCTGTTGGATGGTATGGGTATCCTGCTCCTCATTCAGACAATATATCAACTGCATCTGCAGCTCGGTGAGCTCCTCACATACCTTTTTTGAGGAAAGGAGTGCACTCACCAGTTCCTCTTGCTCCGGGTATATCTCACGGACGTTCTCCCGCAGCGACAACGCCCACCCCACCAAGGCACGCTGACGTACCGTCTCCTCTTGTGAGCGGCGGTAGACATTCACCAGCATACGGAATTTCACCACGTCATACTGATTCAGGAGCGACAAGGTGACAGCCGACACCAGTAGTTGCTGGTCATTACTGTCGATTGTTGGTGAAAGGAGGATCTCCTCAAAGTCATGCCCTACACCATCTGTCCACATCCGGGAAGTCAGCACATAACAGAACAGACTGCTCACCGCTGCCTGATGTTCCTGATAGAGCTGTTCGCTCCGCTCCTGCCGGATATGCTCAGGTTCCAGCTCCAGCATTGCGATGTTACTCACGAAACCCTCCATCTCCTTACGGATATCCGTCAACGACCACTCTTTCCGTTCAGTACGAACACGGTTATAAATCCCTGATAAGGTTGGATACTGGCGCATCCGGTGGTAGGAGGAGATATTGGCATAGAGCACATAGACTCGCTGTAGCAAATGATGGTAGAGCTGGTCTAACTGAGGGTCGTTCACTCCTCTTCTCCAATAGTCTGCCATCAACTCATACTCTGCCTTGATACCATTCAGCCGTTCCATGGTCTGAGGCTGTGGATAAGCGGCAAGATAGGTTTCCATCTCGGCAATCGCCAAACCCACATTACCTCTATGCAGCTCAGTGGCGACACGTTGTATTTGCTGTTCCGTTCCTGTCATGTCCTATTTCTTCTGAAGCCATTTCTGTGCCCGGTCTATATCTTTCTGACGAGGTCCGATGGCATGCTGGTACCTGATGGGTTGTGGTAATGAATCCACCACCGTTTTCGATACGCCACACTTCTTGGTAATCAAATCACGATAATAATGAACACCTTTCTTATTGATAGAGTCACAAGCGGCATTATATGCCTTGACAAAGAGGTCAAGTTGCTTCTGGCGTTCAGGATGACGCATCTCCTGCTCACGGAAGACGATCACTCCCATCTGCAGGTCAAGATGACGGGTATCCAACACCACTGGGTTCTTCAGCAGCCTCGCCTCCGTTGCCTGCGGCTCAGGAAAGAAGAGGGCGTCCATCTCATTATTACGTAACATATCCATCCGCACGTTCAAGTCATTGATCTGAACGCGGAACACATGCTCGTCACGCAGTTTCACGGAGTCAACGATCAAATCACAAAGGAAATCCGTCACAGAGAAACGAGTCATCGCCAGCATCTTGTCATCCAACTGCTTCAACTGGCGGATACGTGAGTTATGATTGGTGATAAGCTGCCAATAGGCATTCGTGGTAGCAACATAACGTAGTTTCGTCCCACGCTTCTCGATACATGCGGCTCTGATAAGGTCGCTCACACTACCCTCCACTCGTCGACGTTCTAAAGCGGTGTCACAGTCGATCTGTGCCACATAGGGCTTCAGGCGCACTCCTCCATTCAGGGTATCATATAATTGCTCATACTCTGCGACATACATCGGAAGACAGTCCATTGTCGGCAATACGGCAATCTTCAGCGCAGCAGAGTCCTTACGCATCGCCTCCCGACGCTGTCGCTGGTTCTGTCGTTTCGTCTCTTCATATGACTGTCCACATCCCGACAGTAACACCAAAGCTATGATGGCATAAATAATCTTCTTCATATAGTGTGCAAAGTTACTACTTTTTTCACCAGCCACCAAATTTTGGCACCCCAAACGTGCACGTTTTCAGCACCAATTTTTAAATTTAACATTCCAATGCCTTCTATGCTTCATGGCAATATCTGTTATGGAGGTAACCATCTAAATTATGAGTGAAGTTCTAAAAGCAACAGGTGAGATGGGGAGACTCACAGAGGGACTCTCCCCGTGTGAGGCACGGGGGCGTGAAGATAGGCGGCACCTAACGCATCGATAGGCGGCACCAAACATGTAGATGAGACAATTTAGATAAATTACTCACGCTCAAAAATGAAAATACAGTCTCATTTTCTTCGCTTAATCGAAATTTTGCACTACCTTTGCAGACAATATGGCAAAGGACAAGATCATGTACGTCTGCTCTAACTGCGGACAGGAGTCGGCAAAATGGATTGGCAAATGTCCTGCATGCGGACAGTGGAACACGTTTCAGGAAATCAAAGTAAGCCCAACCCCTTCTCTCTCAAAAGGAGGAGGAACTATCTCCTCTAAAGGCAGGGATACGGCAAAAGTGTTGCGGTTAAGTGATATCTCCTCCCATGACGACCCTCGCATCAATATGCATGACGAAGAGCTGAACCGTGTGTTAGGTGGTGGACTCGTTCCGGGCTCCATTGTGTTGTTAGGTGGCGAACCCGGTATCGGAAAGTCGACGCTCTCGCTCCAGACGATGCTTAGCCTACCAGAGAAGAAAGTGCTGTATGTCAGTGGTGAGGAGAGTGCGCATCAGTTAAAAATGCGTGCCGAGCGTCTTGTCTCTCAACGCACAACGCTCAACGCTCAACTTGAGAATTTCCTGATTCTATGCGAAAATTCCCTCGAAGCCATCTTCGACCATATCAAGGAGGTACAACCTGAACTGGTGGTCGTCGATTCTATCCAGACCATCTCCACGGAGGACGTGGAGAGTTCCGCAGGTAGCATCGCACAGGTTCGAGAATGTGCCTCTGCCCTACTCCGCTTTGCCAAGACCAGTGGTGTACCTGTCATCCTTATCGGACATATCACCAAGGAAGGAACCCTTGCCGGTCCGAAAATCCTGGAACATATCGTCGATACCGTCATCCAGTTTGAGGGCGACCAGCATTATATGTACCGTATTTTGCGAAGTATTAAGAATCGTTTCGGGAGCACCTCGGAACTGGGCATTTATGAGATGCGGCAGACAGGGCTACGACAGGTCAGTAACCCATCCGAGTTGTTGTTGACAGAAGACCATGATGGGCTCAGCGGCGTGGCTATCAGCTCAGCAATCGAAGGGGTCCGTCCTTTTCTGGTAGAGACACAGGCGTTGGTCAGCAGTGCTGCCTACGGGACCCCACAGCGCAGTGCCACGGGTTTCGACCAGCGTCGTCTGAACATGCTCCTTGCCGTACTAGAGAAACGAGTAGGCTTCAAACTCATGCAAAAGGATGTCTTCCTGAATATCGCAGGTGGGTTAAGAGTCACCGACATGGCGATGGACCTCAGCGTCATAGCCGCCGTCCTGTCAAGTAATGTCGATACACCCATCGAAGAGGGTTGGTGCATGGCTGGCGAGGTAGGTCTGAGTGGTGAGGTGCGTCCTGTGGCACGTATCGAGCAGCGCATCTCGGAAGCAGAGAAACTGGGATTCCATCATATCATCATTCCCAAATACAACCTCTCGGGACTCGACCGTAAGAAGTTCAAGATTGAACTAGTGCCTGTCCGCAAGGTGGAGGAAGCCCTCCGTGCCCTGTTTGGGTAATGCTTTATAATCTGTAATGGAAAAGACAAACCATATCAAAATAACAATTTAATAATGGAAAAGAGAAAATGGATCTTAGCCTGTGTCATGATGCTGTCAATGGCAGCTCAGGCACAATGGCGCATTGGTGCCACAGTAGGTACCGACTACAATGTGTTCACCATGGACAAGCAGTACGAGAGCGACTGGCAGAGTAATGGTCGCTGGGGTTTCACCATGGGTATTACTGGACAGTATAATATCTATGACTGGCTGGGCATCAGGGCAGACCTGAACTGGACCCAGAAGAACTACCGCCGCTATCGCGACAGGGTAGCTATCGACTACCGTTACTACAACAACTACCTACAGTTGCCCGTCATGGCATCGCTGAGCGTGGGAGGAAAGAAGCTGCGCGGCTTTGTCAACTTGGGTTTCTATGGCGGCTACTGGCTCTCCAGCAATCGCGAAGGCGTTGAATTCAATTCTTTTATGAATAAGTACTACTCGTTCAGCGAGAAAATCGCATTCGATAACGAGCGCGACCAGCGATGGGACTTCGGTCTCGTAGGTGGCGTAGGCTTGGAGTACCGCTTTGCCAACCACTGGGCTGCCCAGATGGAGGTGCGCTACTATTACAGCCTCACCAGTGTGCAGAAGCAGTATATGCAGGTTAAGGACTACCGCTACAACGGCACAACAGCCATACAGGCAGGCGTGAACTACATCTTTTAAGAATGAAGCATTAAGAATCAAGCATTATGAAGAATAAGATATTGACAATCATGGGAGCCTGGCTCCTGATGCTGGGTGTCAGCTCATGTCACGAACAGAGCGACACACTGATGCCCTACGACCATGTAGATAACTTGGTGTTCGGTGAGACCGCGAGGAGCTATGCCGCCCAATTCAAGGTCCTGTGGAATGCCCTGAACCAGAACTATGCCCTATGGGACTATGAGAAAGAGAACGGACTCGACTGGGATGCTGTCTATGACGAGTATCTGCCTCAGTTTGAAGCACTCGATAAAAAGGAGGAGGTGACAGACGACGAGCTGAAGGAGCTGGTGACGAAGGTGGTGTCCCCCCTGCACGACGGCCATATGGTAGTGATGATAAAGAACTACAAGACAAACGAAACTATTTTAGTCTCGCCAAGCTTTATACGCAACCAGCAACGCGACGACTATGAGGTGTCCGAGAAGAACCATCCCGACATGGAATACTATGTCAAGAAAGAGAACGGTGAAATCGTGCTCGACGAAGCCGGCAATCCCATCTGCCTGCAGTATTCCACCAGAGTGGACTCGCTGCTCGATAAGGTCAAATATACCCCAGGTCAAGGATTGCAATGGGTCAACGACAGCATCAAGGTGCTGAAGAGCCTGCCCTTGCCCACGCCCCAACAGGTGAAGATGCTACAGCATCTGACTGCGCTGAAGGATGCCATCATGAAGATAGATTCCAGTGAACAGGGTATTCAGAAATACAACGCACTGGTCAACGAATATGCCCTTCTGGATATCCCTGGTCTCAATTCCATCAGCACCAAGTTCAACGAGTATGGCGTAACAGCCAGTTATGCCCTGCTTAAAGGCAACATTGCCTACTTGTATATCAGCAACTTCTTCCTGTCTCCCTATATCGACGACAATTCCCAAGACACGTATTTCGCTGGTGAGGACAGCAATACCATGGATCACGTCATGATGGTGAAAGAGGTATGGGAACGCTGGTTCCAGACCATCCAACAACTGCACAAAAGTGGACAGCTGGGAGGAGTCATCATCGATGTCAGAGGCAACGGTGGAGGCTTGGTGAGCGACTACGAATATGTCTTGGGGGCTCTGCTGCCTAGCGGAGGCTTTGAATATGGTAAAGTGCGCTATAAGCGTGGCACAGCTCGTCTGGACTACTCGCCAATCATGCCTGAAGTGATCAGCACCATGGATGCCGATCATGTTGTCGTCACCGAGCCCATCGCGGTGCTTGCCAACTGCAAATCAGTCAGCATGGCTGAGGCTACATCGCTCAGTACCAAGTACATCGACAATGCCCGCCTCATCGGCAAACGCACATGGGGCGGTCTATGCCTCGTCATTGATAACCCTTACTTCTCATTCAACTATTCCGGCCACATCGGTGTGGAGGATCAGACACCTGTTTATGTGTATCTGCCCTCATTAGCCACCTTTACCCGGGAAGGTGAACAGCTGGAGGGTATCGGCATCACGCCAGATATCGAGGTCAACCTCGACACGAAGCAGTTCCATGCAACAGGCAAGGACACACAGCTTGACCGTGCCTTGCAATATATACGGACAGGAAACTGAGAAAGGCATAAAAATAATCAATAAAACAAATGAAGACGATGAAAAAAATCAATATAAGAACACTCTTTCACTATGTGCTGGTCTGCTGCCTGCTGTCATTTGGCACACCGTTCCTGACAGGCTGTGCAGACAGCGAGCACATGGACGAAATTCTGGTGAATGACAATAATGAGCAGCCTGAAGACGAGCCGCTGAGTGACGAGATATCAAAGAAACTCGAGTCGATACCAGGTATCACCAGTGTCGAGATACAGGTGTCAGAGAAAGATAAGAACGTAAGAGGCTATTCCTTCTGCGTTACCCAGCAAACAGACCATAGCGACCCTTCCAAGGGCACTTTCGACCAACGCTGCTTCCTGTTTTTCAAAGGCTACGACAGTCCCGTGGTATTAGGGACTGAAGGCTATCAAATTAATGACTCCATCGACAATATTCATACCGACGACCTAACCGAATACCTGAAAGCTAACTACTTGACGGTAGAGCACCGCTATTTCGGCAAGTCACTGCCAGAGCCCTTCGAGGATCTCGACTTCACCTACCTCTATACCGACCAGGCGGCTGCCGACCTCCATGCCATTGTGACGCTGCTGCAGCAACACCTATTCCCCCGTAATAACAAATGGGTAGCTACGGGTACCAGCAAGAGCGGCATCACTACAGCACTCTATGCCTACTATAGCGACAAGAACGGCTGGAATGACATCGACCTTTACGTCCCCTTCTGTGCCCCATTCATCACCGGTACCAAGGAGGAATGTGTGAACAACATCATCGGAAAGTATCTCCTGACTACTTGCGGTAATGGCTATCCTAAAGGAAGTATTGAAGACAAGGCGCGTCAGCGACTACTTGCCATCCCTGCCGCCATCTGCAACAACGAGCCGCTTCGCGATGCCTGTCTGATCCGGTTCCATCAGGACAGTCCCAGTTACTATACCGACATTTATGAACGCTATCAGGGCGAACTGTTAGAGAAAGCTGCCACGGCTGGTATCATACAAAGATACTACGATAACCTCTTCGGTAAATTCTCATACGTACAATACAGCAGCTGGGCATCATACGTTCCTGACATCGACAAGGCCATTGCACCTACAGCTACTGACAAAGACATCGCTGACGTAGTGGACTTTGTGTTCTTAGACGATAATGAACTGGAAAAGAGAATCAATAGTGACCAACAGTCCTCTACATCCCTTCGTAGCGTAAAGAACGACCAGGAACTCCTGGAATTCCGCAAGGAAAAGCCCACTATGCCCTATTTTGTGCAGGCTTTCCGTGAACTGGGCTCTTACACGTTCGACTACTCGATGGTCGACGGCACTTGGCTGACCCCGCAGTTCGCCTATGAAGTGGGCTACATGGAGTGCGTTGCCAATGAATTCAGCGGTCGCTATCACGGACAGTGGGACGGCGGCAAACTGATGACCGATGTGCGTAACTGGGCATTCAGCGTGTCCTCAAAGCCCATCATCTTCGTCTATTCCTACAACGACCCATGGACAGGGGCTGCCATCAGTGACGATGCTGCCAATCCTTCTCGCAAGGTATGGAAGGTCACCAACCTGATAGGTACCCACGCCCCTAACTTCCTGGACAAGTCGCTGTGTGACGAAGAGGCGTCCAAGACCATCAAGGATGCCATCCGCTCCGTACTGGGGATATGATAAAACTAAAACCACGTCGAGGCTCCTCGACGTGGTTTTTACTTTTGTTACTGGCAGGTTGACTCATCTTCGTATTCCGTCGTATCCTCGATACCAGCCTCGGCAAGTGCCTCCTTCCGTTCCACGCAAGTACCACACTTACCACAGTGTTTGTCACTTCCTTTGTAACACGACCATGTCTCAGCATAGTCGATGCCCAAAGCCTTACCTCGACGGGCGATATCTGCCTTCGTGATATTCGTATAGGGAGAACGCAGTCCCACCTTGACAAAGGTTCCTGCTGCTGCCGCCTTGTCGAAAGCCTCTACAAATGCCGGTGTACAGTCAGGATAAATGGTATGGTCGCCCCCATGGTTTGCCATCATCACATATTTCAGACCATTGCTCTCAGCAATACCCACGACGACAGACAGCATGATACCATTGCGGAACGGCACGACAGTAGACTTCATATTCTCATCAGCATAATGACCTTCGGGAATCTCCTCCCCACCCTCCAGAAGTGAACTCTTGAAATACTTCGTCATGAAATCGAGAGGAATCACGATATGTTTGATACCCAGTCGTTCACAATGCATCTTGGCAAAGGGTATCTCCTTGGCATTATGCTTCGACCCGTAATCGAACGAGACGGCAAGTGCTATGCGCTCCTGCTCGTCATACAATAAGGTGACAGAATCCATGCCACCACTTAATATCAGCACTGTATCCTTATACATGAATGCAAAGGTAAGAAAAAAATGGAAATGAGGAATGTGTAATTTGAAATTATTTACTATCTTTGCATGACTTTTTATCAAAACAACATGTACAAACCAACTTTCAATCAGCGCAAGGCTTTCCGCTTCCACCGTTTTGCAAGGAAGGGATATGCCCTCTTTGCCTGTTTGGGACAAGTGGTAACCATTAGTGTACTGAGCGTTGCGACACTGACTACCGCCAGTGCAGCCATCGACCATAAGGGGATTGTGGTTGACGGGGCGACAACAGGTAGTGCTACCACTGACGACACCCCGGACAAAGAAGCGACCCTTGAGGATGTAGAGGTCACAGGGTCATGCGCCCCACTTGCATTAGGGCAAGCCGTGAGAATGGTCACTGTACTGAGTCGTGAGGAGATTCAAGCGGCGCCAGTACAAAGTATTAATGACTTGTTGAAATACGCAGCAGGCGTGGATGTCCGTCAACGAGGACCGATAGGCGCACAGACGGATATCAGCATACGAGGCGGTACGAGTGAGCAGATTACCATCCTGCTCAATGGTATCAATATTTGTGACCCCCAGACGGGGCATAACGCCTTCGACATCCCTTGCGACCTCTCAGACATCGAACGTATCGAGGTGCTAGAGGGACCTGCCGGACGTGTCTATGGCACTTCCTCATTGGTAGGGGCGATTAATGTCGTGACTACTGATGACAGATGTAAGAGGTCAGAGGTAAGAGCTGAAGGAGGATCGTTTGGTTATCTGTCAACTGCTGGACGTATGGCAATTGACGCTCATAGCCTTTCAGCGAATTATACCCGAAGCGATGGTTACCTGCGTTCGAAGGCTGGCAACCTCAACAGCGACTACAACGGCTTTAAAGCCTTCTACCAAGGAAGCACCACTCTAAACTCTCAACTCTCAACTCTACACTGGTACGCAGGAGTCACCACCAGAGGTTTCGGCTCCAATACCTACTACAGTGCCAAGTTCGACGAGCAATACGAGCGTACCACGAAAATCCATGCGGCACTAAAGTTCAATGGTCAATGGTCAATCTTCAATGTTCAATGTGCTACATACTGGAATCGTAGTTACGACCGTTTTGAGTTGATACGTGGCTCTGAGGAGAGTGTACCCTTCAACTACCATCGCACGGATGTCCTGGGCATCAACCTGAACAGCTATTTCGACTGGTTGTTAGGACGTACTGCCTTAGGGACTGAGTTCCGCAACGAGGATATTGTGAGCACGAACCTCGGCGAACCTCTCTCCAGTCCTTTCAGTCATTATCAAGTTGGACTGAACCGCTCGAATCTCTCGTTCCACTTAGAGCATAATATCCTTTTAAAACGCCTCACGCTGTCGGCTGGTCTTGTTGCCGTGAAGAACACATGGAACCAGATGCCGTTTAAGGTTTATCCTGGTATTGATGCCAGCTATCGCATCGGCACCAACTGGAAGATTTACGCCTCATACAACTCCTCTTTGCGTATGCCTTCCTTCACGGAACTCTTTTACAGCGTAGGAGGTCATAAAGCAGATAAGTACCTGAAACCCGAAGAGTTACATGCACTAGAGGGAGGCATAAGATTCCTGTCAAACGTCTTCAATATGTCAACAAGTATCTTCTATCATCATGCCCGAAACATGATCGACTGGGTGATGGACACTCGCAAGGACAACCCTGTCTGGCAGAGCGTCAACCACACCAAAGTGAACACCATCGGTCTCGAGACAAATGCCACGCTCAACTATCCACATTCAACTCTCAACTTATCCTACTGCTACCTGCATCAAGACAAAGACGTGGAAGATTATCTGCAGTCACAATATTCCTTGGAATACCTGCGTCATAAGTTGACGGCATCATTGCTATGGCATCTTACGAGACAACTCGACCTCCTTGTGAAGTATCGCTTCCAAGACCGTATGGGATCCTATACGACTGTTGATGGAGAAGTTTGCGACTATCATCCCTACTCCATCGTAGACGCAAGGTTGAGCTGGAATACTGACACTTATTCCATCTATATAGAGACCAACAATCTTACCAACAAGCGATATGTAGACTACGGCAATGTGCCACAACCTGGATGTTGGGTCATGGCAGGAGCAAAATGGCGTCTTACATTCTGATTTGCTAACTCCGTCTTACATTATTATCTGTCGTACGTAAAAAAGTTTTAAATTATGAACTATGAACTATGAACTATGAACTTATTTTCGTAACTTTGTAGTCGATTTTGAAAATACTACATTTTTAAATAACACGATTATGACAATTAACGAATTCAACTTTGCCGGTAAGAAGGCAATCGTACGTGTAGACTTCAACGTACCCCTGGACGAGAATGGTAAG
>JBGUNO010000058.1:0-14986 GCA_045117415.1 Prevotella sp.
ATTACTCATAATTATTTTAGTCACCTTAGTGTGACATTAATAAAATGAGTCCACAAGGGCTAAATTGAGTAGGAACTGGGTCGATGAATATTGTGAAAACGTGTGTTTTATGGCCGTTTTTAATGCTTATTACTTTGTTTTTTCGTTAATTGATGCTAAATTAAAAATTTTCTAGAGGGTAGAAAAAAAGGTAAAATAACTAGGAATAATTTGAAATAGACTTTGTAAAGTGTTGATAATGAGGTAGTTGTAATAATATTAAATTCTAGTGTTTTGCCTTTTATGAAAAAATGTAACTATCTGATAATCTGATACTTATATTTCTTCATTTGCCCACGCAGGAAATGTAAGTACTTGATTATCAATCAGTTACGCTAAAAGGGTAGAAATAGTGTAGAAAAATATTTAAACCGCTGATTTTCAGCACGTTACACCCTAATTTTGGCGTTTCTTTCCTTGGGACAAATAAAATATCTAACATCAAATTCAACGTCTGAAAACCGCGTGTCAAGCGGAAAACGGCGTTTTTACTTTAACATATTTAGGTTTCGTTAACGGCAAATTCTACTGTTTGGTTGCAGTTTCTCCGTTTCCCGTCACCTTTATAACCTTCAGAAGGCCTGTGATCACATCGAAGGATGTACCTCCGTGAAAATCCATGGAACTTCATCCGGGCATCTTCTCTTTTGCGACTTCTGCAGTTGCAAAAGTACGAATAATAACTGGAACTAAAGAATGTTTTCGGTATTTTTTTATTCGATGTTCTATCAAGAAAAAAAGTTGCCCTGAAAAGTTTAGGTTTAAGTTTATGGATGCTTATATACATATAAGGAGTAAACTAAACCCGTCGTGTGATTCAGGTACGATTGATTGAGGTTATGAAGGCATGTATATATACATGGTTAAACCTAAACCTTAAACCTGTTGTTTCTTGACCGAATACAGGTCTTATGACGCATCTGTTAAAAGATAGCCTCAGATTCGCATATTTACCCGAAAAAGTTTGGATGATTGGAAAATAATGCTTAATTTTGCAGCATTAAATATCAAGAAAGTGAAGATAAATATCTAAAGAGATATATAAATATCAGTTTGTTGAATAATAAATATTTTGATTATGGCAGACTTTTACGAATATTCTACGCCTGAACTGGTAAGATTGCTTGGTTCACGGTTCAAGGATTACAGAATGCGCTGCAACCTTACCCAGAAGGAGGTGGCAGAGCAGTCTGGCATCGGTTTGACCACCATCCACAAGTTTGAGAATGGTACGGCAAACAACTTGTCGCTGTCCACTTTCATCTTGCTTCTCAGGGTGGTCGGTCAGGTGAATGCACTGGACGATGTGCTGCCAGAGTTGCCTGAGTCGCCTTACCTTGTTCGCAGGGAAGAGAAGAAGGCTCAGAGAATACGTCACACGAATAAGAAGTAGGTTATGACAAGTTCATTGAAAGTTATCCTTTGGGGAGAAGAGATAGGACGTTTGGCATGGGATGAGCGCAGGAGGCTGGCTTATTTCATGTACAACCCTGAGTGGATCAAGCGAGGACTGAATATCTCTCCCTTGGTTGCACCCATCGATGGAGCACGAGGACTTGCACCCGTTTGGGGTGAGGATGCCAGGATCTACCAGAAGCTCCCCGCATTCGTTGCAGACTCTTTGCCTGATGCCTGGGGTAATCAGCTCTTCGACCTCTGGCGGCAACAGAACCATCTGGCCAATACCGATATCACTCCTTTGGATAAACTCTCGTTCATTGGTAAACGTGGTATGGGTGCCTTGGAGTTCCAGCCTGAATACGCCCGTGAGCGTAAAGCTGAGAAGATAGACATGAAATCATTGGCTGACTTGGCAGAACGCATCTACACGGAGAGGGAACAGGCACGTATCATGCCAGATGAAAGCATTACTATGCAGTCGTTGCTGACTGTCGGCACATCTGCTGGTGGTCGTCAGCCAAAGGCCATCATTGCCATCAACCGAAAGACTGGCGAGATTCGCAGTGGGCAGATATCTGGTTTGAAGAACTACGACTACTGTCTGCTGAAGTTCGGCAATACGCAGTACAGTTCTGCAGAATTGGAGATGGCCTACTATGAGTTGGCTACGATGGCAGGAATCCGTATGATGCCGTCTGAACTATATACCGTTGACGGCAATAATCATTTCATCACCAAGCGTTTTGATCGTGACGGTGAGAGGAAGATTTATACCCAAACGTTAGCTGCCATCAGTCCAGATGCTGACAGCTATGAGCAACTGATAGCCGTTTGCCGTAAGCTGCATCTACCAGAATCCGACTGCCAGGAGGTGTTCCGTAGAATGGTCTTCAATATTCTGGCCAACAACACCGATGACCACAATAAGAACTTCTCGTTCATCATGGATGAGGATGGCAGTTGGCGACTGTCACCAGCCTATGATATCACCTACATTATTGATAATGGTGGCTTCCTGCCTAACGAGGATCATTGCCTCTATATCAGGGCCAAGCTTCGTGGCATCACTCGTGACGATGCCATTCTGTTTGCCCGTGACAACGGCATACGCCGGCCTGATGCCATCATCCGTGATGTGGCTGCATCACTGAAGCAGTTCCGTTCTATCGCCACGAAATACGGTGTGTCTGATGAATGGACGGGTAGGGTGGAGACAACCATTATCGGTCACCTGAAAGCATGGGGAGAATGGGATGAATCCGAATTGCCTGAGTTCTCAATGAACGGTCATTCGGTTTCCAACATCCGCATGGAACAGGCATACAAAGGTAACTACCATCTGCTTGTTGAGATTGATGGCAAGGAACGTAAGTTCGTGATAGGCAAGAACAAAGAAGAGTTTGCGCTGATTGAGAAGACAGGTCTTGCAAACCTTGCTCCAGAACAGTTGAAAACAATGATAGAGAAATACTTTTTTTCTTGAGCGAGATGCGCTTACCATTGTAAAAGTTCTTGCTTTGCAAGCGGCATAGTCCTCTTTTCATTTGAGCTTACCACTTAGAATTCTGCTACGGGCGCATTTTACGGCAGGTTTGTAATAGTCAATCTCCATTGCTTCGAGGGTTCGCTTCAGTTCATCCATCAGTTCTGGATAGAACTTGCACATACGGAAGGCAAGTTTCATGCAGACGGACTGAATGCCAGGGAACTCCTCGACATCTATCATGTGCTCGAAGCAGAAATCGAGGAAGTCCGTCCGCAGGTCATCTTCTGACATATCCAATCGTTCAACGATGTTCAAGGACAGTCGCCTGACGGATGAGTTTTTTGTCTTCATTGCCTGATCGATAAGCTCGTTCTGTATCACCTGCAGCTGGGACAAGTCTTCTTTGTTGGCTTTGGTCAGTCCCCATAAAGCGCTCCTTGCTACGAGATAATCCTCACTGAATGCATACTGACGCGCAAACCCCAGGAAATCACCACTTGCCTTCACATCCTGGTAGATTTCCTGAGCACCGCCCTCGCTGAACGTCTGTCTGAGTCTGTCTTCGGTTATTGCCATTATATCAATTTCTTAATCCATCTATCCAAGAACTGCATCTGATCTTCTGTGTGAAACCAATGTTCGCCGCCTTCCATGACAGTTAGTGTGGCTTGATGTTTGTTGGCAAAGTCAGAGATGGTCTCAAGTGATGTCAGAAGGTCGTTGCTGCCGTACAGAATCTGCGTTGGCGCATGCCACGTAACAAGATAACTTCTAACATAACTCAGATACTCCCACGACAAATCTTCACCAAAGTCAGTGTGAATCACACCTTCTGATTCCAGTTCCTGCTCTGTAACATTGGCCCACTGCATCATATTGGTAATCAGTTTCTCCATATCCACGATAGGAGAGATAAAGTAGGCTTTCTGAATCATGTCATCAATGCCAGCATTCATGCTGAAGAAAGCCCCGATGCTGTTGGCAATCAGGATGACATTCTCGTATTTGCTTTTCAGTTCCTCTACGGCTATGTGTATCTCCTTGCCTGTTTCCCAAGGTGTGAACGTCTGATAGTCCAAGCCTATCACTTCGCAGTCAGGAAACAGCGACTTGTAGTGCTCGCATTCTGCTGCACTACCGCCTTTGCCGTGTATGTATATTACTGCGTTCATTTTAACTATACGGTTTATCATCCAGCGGGCGAGTGCAGCCCCAACTTTTGGCAAAATCTTCAAAGCCCTTGTTGACCTTCTTCAGGAATAACAGGCTCACTATCTTACGCACCAGCCAGGGATATTGCTCTGGGCCAGTGAACTTCTTTGCTTCTGGGGTGAGGAAGTTGCCGTTCTGCGCAAACAGCCGTCCCATCTTTTCGTAAGGAGCAACAATCTTGGCTTTTACAGCATCCTCTCTGGTTCGGATGCCAAAACTTCCGCCATGAATCAGCGTGCCGCCAAAGCTACAACCGAGTTGTGAGGGCAGCCCTTGCAAGATACGCTCACAGAAACGGAACTCATTTCCCTCGTCCATGCCTCCGTGAAGGAGGAAAGACAACTGGGCAGGCTGCTTACGCTCTGATGGCAACGTTTCAAGAAATTCCAGCATCACACTGGGCATGCACTCTACATAGAGCGGGAAAGCAATGAGGATGCGTTCGTGTGTAAGAAAGGCTTCACGTGCTGCTTCCCATTCCTTGCGGCTGGAGAGATTGTGAAGTTTCCAAGTGATGCCTGCTTCTTCCAACCCTTTGACAAACGAATGAATAATCTTGTCCGTATTGCTGAACTTTGCCACACGTGGACTGCCGTTGATGATGAAGACATCCTTTGCTCGGCTAGTAATGGCAGGCATTGCTTCCCTTTCACCAACGGATTGTTTCGCATTAATGCCGAGAGCTTTAGCGCCAAGTGAATGTCCACCTATGTTTGCTGCCGTACGCTTGCACCAATCTTCCATTATCGCCTGATCGGCATCGCCTTTGTATAGGAGTCCGATGTTGAGTGGATGGTAACGCACCTCATGACGCATCCAGCCATCGCGAAAACCTATTGTCATGTTCAGCATGGGCATAATACGATCCATCAGCCGCTTGCCTTTATAATCCAGAAATCCGAAACGCGTATCGGATACGATCCACAGGTTTTCAGTCTCTACCAGTTTTTTTATAATCTCTTCGTAATCGTCTTTTATGGCACAGATGCCAGGCGTTTTCAGCCAGCACTGGTTACAGCCCATGCAATGCGCAATCTTCATGCCCGAGGTATCGACGATCTCAATCTCTTTATCTTTAATCAGAGCCTTTATCTGCTCTGTATAGTCATTACCTAATGTGTTTAATACTAATGTTTTCATTTGTCATTGACATTAAAAAAGTCATTAACACAAAAAGAGTATTTCCTTCTGTAATATGTCCAAGAAACGTGAAGCATGGCCGCCATCCATCTGAACGTGGTGGAATTGGAATGATACTGGCATTGTTGTCTTGAACATCCCCTTTCGGTACTTACCCCACATCACCATTGGATTGCAGAACTGGTCGGTGTATTGGTTGACAATGCAGTCGAGTTCTGTCTGTATCATGGCAGATGTGCAGATAACCATGTAGTCGTTAAGGAAGGAACTCTTACATTCATTCGCTGCTTGTGCTGTCAATGACAAGAAATCGCGATTGAATTGCTGTATGTCATCGGTGAAAGGAATATCGCATGAGCTGATGCCTCCCTCACTATTCTCTACAATAACGTTGACGGCAAGCTTGTCGTAGCGGTATAACTTTCCATCTACAGGCAGCGTAAAGAACTCCTCCACCTGGCTTGCCGTCTTGCCTATGCACCAGCACATCATCATGGTGAACTTCATGCCGTTCCTTTTGCTGACCTTTACCAAGCGGCAAACATCCAACGTCTTCACCAATGTCACCATCGGCATGGGCGATGCCATCCACATACGGAATGCTTCAGCACGGTTGCTTTCGTGTGGCTGTATCTCAGTTTTCATCTTTTTGAGTTTATTTTCCAACCTCGATTCTCATTTCGCAATCTGTTCCACCACGCAAGATGGAATGGCAAAGCGTCACTGTGAAGTGTTTCTCTTTCCATAGACATTGCAGCGAATAAATCACGCTTTGGCGTGAACACTCGCAGAGCAATGGAGTGGTGACATATCCTTTTTTGCACAACTTACAGGTGCATTCCAAGAAAACAAGGCGATAAACTCGTCCTTTCTCAACGACCCCTCCTCTTACACCTTGCAGTTCATTAGCCATCTGAAAGAAGGTGTCCATGTCGCCTTGGGCACGATCATGGAGCTGTTGGTAAACAGACAGCGTACCGCCATTCACACAGTTCCTTCCGCATTCCGAAAAGAAGACCGACCGTTGCTCTGGAGAGAGACGCTCCAGACCTTTCTCGAAACCCTTGAACCAATTTTCTATTTCCATTTTATCGTCATTAATTTTACTTTTTGCCAAAGTCATAGTAGTAGCTGTGGCATGGATGACGCCCATTTTCATTGTATCTGTTTTTATGAACTATTTCGAAAACGAACCAATCTCTATCAGATTTCCGTCTGGGTCGGCCACATAGCAGGTGCGCTGGCCCCAAGGTTCTGTGGTGGGAGGAAGAACAGGTATCGCTCCATGGTAGAGGGCATGCTGATATTCCTTGTCAACATCGGCATACGAAGGAACATCGAATGCTAATTCAACAGAGCCGTTGAACCCCATTGGATATTGAAATTTGTAAGATACCATCTGTTCGAAATCACTACGAGGATAGAGAATAATACGCATGTCACCCAGCATCATCTCCACGTTAGGTTGAATGCCATCCCAATCGGTGGTAAAACCAAAGTTTTTCGTGTAGAAATCAACAGTAGCCTTATTGTTGCTGGTAAAAAGGCCAATGGTGTTGAATTTGAATCGAGGACGCGGCGAGTACAACTTTACCAGTCCGACGCTCATAAACGTGTACCAGCCATTTATCATTTCTGGCGTATCGTTCTCAAGCAGTTTCAGCAACTCGCGTGTAAACTCAAGATATCCCGAGCCATTGGCAGTAACGATACGACCATCAGTTACGGCCTGCTCGTTCACATAACCTGCCTCGTTGGTATAGTTGTTGCCACCCCACAATTTCAGTTGGTCGATACCATTACCTGTATGTTTGATGTTGTTCAGCAATCCCTGTTTCGCCATCCACGAAGCGGCATTACAGATAGCCCCCACAACAACACCTTTGCTCAGTGCATCCTTAACAATGGGCAATACACGCTCAGCTTCGGGATTCATCCAACCGAAACCACCTATCAAGACCAAGGCAGCATAATCTTCAGGCATGGTTTCGAACGAATAGTCGGGCAGGGTTCGCATACCGCCTATCGATTTTACAGGCTCCATCGTTGGTGCTACCATCTTGTTAATATACTTAGGCTCCTTGCGAAAGCCTGTGGCATCGGTGCTCACTGCACCTGGCATAAAACCTATTTCGTGCTCTGCATAATTATCCAGCAATATGTACAATATTTCTTTCATCTGTATATTAAATGATTTATAAAACTTTGACAAAATCTCTTTTCCATAGTTTCCTTAAATATATAATATTATTTTCATTGTTTCACGATAGTATCTGTTGTTTCAGAATTCCTCAAACGGCATCATTACGCCACATTGGTAGTCTGGCGACTCGATGTCAGTACCCTGATACCACTCCATGCAGCAGGAATTCGGAGTCCATTTGTACTCAGGATGAGCAGGCAGCCACTCCTTATGGAACTTCTCGTACTGCATCTGAAAAACTTTCATGCCTCCCTCGAAATGCATCTTCAGCCACTTCCCGCTATGAATTGGGAAGAGTTGCATTCCTGCGGGCACTTCGCCACCTTTATAAATACCGCCAATGACGTAAGTAAAGGTGTTTTTGCTGCAAGTTCCAAAATTTTGTTCAGCACATGTAGCACAATTGTGATTAGGAATATCGCAAGTGCAGAGTCCAAATTCGCCAACACCGTTGTCGAATGCGGCCTTCTGGAAAGCGTTGGGTTCTTGCTTTTCAAAAATCACTGGCTTGATAATCTTTTCCACAAACTCACCCCAGAACTTAGGGCATTCTTCTTTTGCCTCATTAAAGGCAATCTTCTTGGACATGCCAATAATCTGCATATCGTACAGTTCAATAATCTCGTGTTTCATTTTTAATTATTTGTTTGACGCTGCGAAATTACGAATATTTGCGAATACCAACAAAAATCTGGGATATTCTGTCTGAAAAAGTGATGAATGGTAATTGTATCTTATAATACTTTCTTAAATCCAGGAATCATCTTGACCATCCATGTCAGGTGGAAGGAAAGAACTGTGGTGACCACACCGATGAAAAGGAATTTGCCAAAGGCTCCTATCCAAATGCTGTCCATAGCATTCTGCAAAACAATCATCAGTAGCAGGTGGAACATGTAGGCGCCATACGACTGGGCGGCGCACCATTGCCAGAAACGGGATGTGGTGCTAACGAATTCACGGAATAACCATATCAGGCCAAAGCTAATGAACACGCACATCAGTGACTCGTAGATGCCAAACCACTGCCACACAAAAGCATCCCAAGGTCCACCATCACGAAGATAATTGCCCATAGCTAATGCGATGCCAATGAGCAGAGCCATAAATCCTACACTATTACTCATCTTGTCGAGCCATTGAAAGCGATAGGCCAGGATGCCAAGAACGAACATCATGACATATTGGAGATAGTGTGCAGGCTCCATAGGGAGGGGGATGATGCCAAACGGCCAGATCCAATGGTCCTGAGGACTTATCTGACGGATGACGTTGCTTCCTACTCCCATCAGCAGGGCAACGACAAGTAGTCCAATGATAGTGGGCTTAGAGTAGCACGCCTCGTTAACAGGTTGTACCCATTGACGTATCAAGGCATAAATGAGACAGAACACCAACAGGCTCTCGACAAACCACATGTGGCCAATCTCCGGCTTTCCGCTTAGGATACTGATGATGCCACCCATGAAAAGCAATGGAACACCTAATCGGAGCAGTTTCTTGTGTACGAATTGCTTGGTTCCCTGCTTATCGAAACTTCTTGGGACAAAATAGCCAGATATAAAGAAGTAGAGCCCCATAAAGAAGGCAGCATTGGTAGAGAAGAAATGCCAAATCCAAGGCATAAATTCTGCAGGATTGGATGGTGTATAAGCCCAACCACCACCATTGCCGTAAGCCTGACCGGCATGGTGCATAATCACCAAGACGGTCAGGCAAACCTTCAGATTATCGAGATAGCAAAGACGTTTCATTGGTGCAAAATTACGAAGAATTCCGTTTGTTGCCAAAAAATGTGCTATTTGATTACATTCTTGCCTTCTGCTTCTCGCCGGCACCAGAGCCGCGATACTTCGAGCGAGCCTCGTTGAACTTCCAGGTAAGGTCAAGCACAAAGGTGCGACGGGCAGGATTGTGCGTAGTCAGTTCTCGATAACCGAAGACGATGGCATCGGTCTTGTTGGTGTGGAAGATATCGCTGCAACGCAAGTCGAAAGTGAGTGTACCCATACGCTTTAAGTTGAGATCACGCTGCAGTCCGATGTTGGTGAAGAGACGGGTCTTGGTCATGCGGAAATTGGTGTAGTCACCTTTAGAATACCACTGGGCAGAGACATTGAGGCGGAAACCTTGAGGTAATTCGATGTCATTCTGCCAGCCGATAATGAACCAGGGGCGGTTTAAAGTGATGGTAGAGCCATTAGCAGTAGGCGACTTGAAGTCCTGCATCTGGGTGATGACACTCCATGCCGGATGCCAGCAACCAATGGTGGGGCGTGCAGACAACTGGATGCTGAACTGGTTGTAATCCTCCCAGCTGTTGATGGGACGCACCAGGCTGACAAGGGGATCTTCTGAACCAGGGAAAGGCTCTGTCGACATAGTGAGGGCATCCTTCACTCGGCCATAGTTCAGCGTCAGGTTTGCCCATTTGTAGGCAGCATTGAGCACCAGACTATGGGTATAAGTCGGCAATAGATATGGATTACCGCTCTGGTAAGTATAACGGTTGACATAAACCGTCGAACTGGTCAGATTTGAGTAGGCCGGGCGCTGGATGTCTCGACGGTAAGAGAGCGAGAGTTGTGCCTTGCCTATAGGGGCAGAGATGACTGCCGTAGGGAACCAGTCGCCATAGTTGCGACAGACCTCATCCTCCTTTTTACCAAAATTGAAGTAGTCGTTTGTCAGGTGTTCATAGCGCAGTCCTACCTGTGCATAGACTTTGCCAAAAGAGCGACCATACTCCAGGAAGACGGCCGATGATTTCTCATTGATCTCTGTGTCGGTGGTCTTCACAGGCACATAGTCGGTGGCTGTAAACGAGTAGGCGTCAGTGCGATGATTATAGCTATACTCGCCACCCAGAGAGAGATTTCCTTTCCATACAGGATAGGAGAGGATGAGTTTCGTGGCCCAGAAGTTGTTGCCGCTGAGGGTGTTGCTCTCGATGGTACGAGGAGCTGTAGTGTCTCCAGATGCAGGGGCTGTCTGCTCCGTGGTGCTACCAGGCGTCTTGGTGTCGTCAAAGAGTCCGTCGATATTGAGGTCGATACCCAGATTGCCCACCTTGCCGTTATAGTAGGCATTGAAGATGTGTTTGCTGAAACTCTCATCCTGCCAAATGCGACTTTCTGAATGCTCCGTGTATTTGCCGTTCACGTAGTTGTCGGTAAAGAACATACTGTTGAAGTCGCTGCTGGGGTGGCGGTCGTATTTATAAAAGGCACCGAAACTGTGGTTCTCGTCGACCATATAGTTCAATTGCAATTGCGGTGAATAACCCTTCCAGATGCTCTTCGATTCCTGCGAGTTGTTGCTCTGGATGTAATCCGGGCCTACAAAGTAGGTGAGCTCATGCTCCTGCAACGATTTTGCATGACCGTAGCGCCCTGCCCACAGCGAGGCGGTAATGTCGAGACCGCCTGTGCGGTAGTTCACATCCAGGTTGTTCGTCAGCGTGTGACCATACTGGTATATGCCACTGAAATAGTCCTGAAACGAGAAACCTTCGCCCTGTGCTTTCTTTAGCGTGATGCGAACTACGGCTTTGGTCGATGCCTTATAGCGGGCACCAGGGTTCTGAACTACATCTACATGCTGGATTTGGTCAGAACGCAGGCGAGAGAGTTCATTCAGATCCTGTACCTTACGACCATTGATATATACCTCAGCATCGCCGCGTCCCAGCACCGTCACACTACCGCCGCGTTCAGTCTCAATCGATGGTATCTTTCCTAAGGCATCGCTTACGGTTCCGGCTTTCTCCAAGATGGTTCCAGCCACAGTGGTACGCATGGCATCACCTTTGGCATGTGTCTTGGGCAGCTGACCTTTTACTACAACTTCACTGAGCAGTTGAGTGTCCTCCTTCATCTGGATAGACAAGTCCTGACCTGCCTTTATATATAAGGTTTGATAGCCCACGCTAGTCACCTTAAACAGACCTTGTTTTATATCCGTCACAATATTGAACATGCCTTGCTCGTCAGTCATCGCACCCTGCACAAAGGCCGAGTCGGGCAGCGACAGCAGCACCACGTTCACATAGGGCATCGGCTCGCCCTTCTCATCCAATACTCGTCCGCCAAAGTCTTGTGTCTTAGCGAAACTCATCATTGTCATCATTATTGCAGCCATCAGAACTGCTAGTCTTACGTTAATTCTTTTCATCTTTTCAAATTTATATTTTTCTTATTTTTTATTCTTTATATCCCCGCCGCCCAAGAAACACCGAGTTTCGCGGTTTTCGACCGCAAAGATATGACATACTATTTGATTCTCCTAATTTCTGGGATATACGGTGTAAAAATGTGACGAATGGCTAATGGCTACTCATTCTCTGACGCTCTGCCTGTCCGGCACCAGTGCCCTTATACTTGCTCTTCGAGGCGTTGAATGTGTAGCGCAGCGAGATGTTCAGACGATGGTTGCTACGCACAGCGCTCTCCTTATTCTGATAACCGCCACAGCTCATGCGTATGTCCTGAACGCTACGCTGCAGCACATCGTTGATGCTGGCACGCAGACAGAGGGCATCATTCTTTAGCCAACACTTCTGAACCACGAAACCAAGATTATATGAGGTCGACTCCATGTGGAAGTTTACGGCATCACCCTTGGTCATGATGTTCATATTGGCCTCCAGTTGCCAACGGTGCGGCAGACGGAAGATGTTGTTCAGGTCGATGAAGAAGATTGGCTTGGTGTAAGTCTCCTTTACCTTGCCTGTTTCTGAGCGTGGATCGTCAAACTCCATCGTGTTCCAGAACTTCTGTCCACCAATAGTCCAATTGGGGCTCCAGATACCGAAAGTGGGATTGGCAGAGAGGAAGATGGCGAGGTTGCGTACAGGGTCTTTCAGGTTTACGCGCTTAATCATCACCATGCCCTCATCGCCGTATGCGTATGGCAGTTGCGACAGCGTGTTGTCACGACGCTCGTAGGCTGCAAAGAGGTTCAGCCACTTGTAGCGGGCATTGAGGCTCACCTCCTGCATCGTGGCATTCTTCAGCGTAGGATCGCCCTGTAACAGCGTATAGGAGTTGATATAGGTAATGCGGTCGCTCAAGCTGTTATAGTCGGGACGGATGGTCTTGAAACTGTAGGCTACCGAAGTCTGCACGGGTCCGAACTGTCTGGCCCACGACAGACTGGGAAAGAACTCATCCTGATAGCGCGTCATATTATTATCAGCATTGAGATTGTCAGTATAGTCGAATCCCACATGCTCATAACGTAAACCTGCACTGAAGGTACCCACCTTCTCCAGGTTGAAGTTGTAGGCTGCGAAGGCTGCGATATTATTTTCCTTCACCTTCGAATCAGAAGCAGGCAATGGATAGTTGGTGATAGAAGAGCTGTTGTTGCGAGTCACAAACGAGAGCTCTGTTCCTGCCTCCAACTGTCCTTTCCAGACGGGGTAGGTCAGCACGAGTTTCGAAGCCCACAGACGAGTAAATGTGCTGTTGTCCTGTTCCATAGTATGGCGGTCAGTATGGTTGATGAGTTCGTTGATATGATTATTCACAGCAGTTTTGTCCGTCAAGAAATCTACATTCAAGTCAATGCCTAGTTTATCTACCTGACCGTTATAATAGGCGTTGCCCTCCCAGTTGTAGTAGGTGTGACGATGTTCGTCCTGAGTGGATGAGTTATGCTCCTTCTGCCGCTCCTGGGTATCAAGATAGCGATGCTCTACATCTGTCTCCACCATCAGATCTGTGGTGGCGTTGAAGCGGTCGTTGCGTTGGATTCTGGCACCTACAGAGTGGTTTTCGGCTATCTGCCAGTTGAACCCCAAGTTATAGTCAATCCCATTGTTCTTGAAATGATTTCTCGAATGAGATTCCTGGATAATGCTTTTGATTCCACGGTTGGTCGGCAGATAGTTTGACTGCTCGTCAGTGAAAAGTGTCGTCTGGTCCCATTTCCAGTAGTTCACCATACCAAACAGGTCGAGGTTGTTATGACGGTATCGCAAGTTCAACTGGGCATTAGGGTCGCTTTCGCCAAACCTCAGATCCTGATTAAGACCTGTATTCAAGTCGAAGCCGAAGCCGTCGCCCTCCCTACGGATGGTCTTGATCCTCACGACTGATGATATCGTAGCATCGTACTGTGCACCAGGATTGGTGATCACCTCCACACTCGCAATCTCCTCTGAACGTAGCCGTTTCAGTTCCTCTTTGTCATGCATTTTTCGGCCATTAATATAAAAGATAGGTGTGCCCTTGCCCAGCACCTCCAGGTCTTCGCCCTTCAGAGTCATACCTGGCACCTTGGCCAGCATTTCCTTAGCAGTACCCGAATGGCCTAAGACGGTACCTTGAATGGTGGTCACCATCGAGTTTCCCGTCAGTTTCGTCTTCGGCATCTGTCCTTTAACGATTATTTCGCTCAACAATGGCTGGTCTTCCTCCATTTGGATGGTACCCACGTCCGTGCCTTTTACATCCACGTATTGCGTACGATAGCCGATAAACGAGAGTCGTAGAATGCAGCACGCATCAGTTGCCTGGATCATAAACGCTCCATTCTCATCGCTCGTAGCACCCTGGATATAAGTAGAGTCTGCCGTGAGCAGAGCTACACTTACAAATCCGAGCGGTTCACCATTCTGGTCTATCACTCTTCCACCAATGTCCTGAGTCTCAGCCTGAGCTGTCAGGCTCATCATCATTGCAGCCATCAAGGCCACCATCTTTAAACTGAATTTGTTCATAACTTAGCAATTTTGAATAATTTGCCAGTTTGACGATGCCGGGATATACTAAAGTTGCGATTTATTTGCTATTTGTGACGAATGGTACGATTCTGTGACGAGTGGTCTATCTACTACGTATCAAATGTCCTTCCTGTATAGCTGCGAAGAGGGCGAAACATGCAATTATCCATGCAACAGCGATGAAGTATGACTGCCCGATGGTCATCATGCCAATAAAGAGCAGGAAGCCTGTCAATTTGTTGGCTATAGTGTGCAGAAATTCTATCCTTTGCCTTACCAAATAAGGACTGATGGCATTAACGATTTTCACCAATGCGACAAGTCCTATCATCATCCACAGCGCAGTAGGCAGTTTCAGCCACGGAAACAATTTATATCCTACAGCCAAGACAAACACAAAGTCTGCCAAACTATCCAATCTGGCTCCGAACTTACTCTCCACTCCCCATCGTCTTGCCAGAAAGCCGTCGAGCATATCCGTCGTACCTGCTATCACGTAGAGCACCCAGAAGGATACAGTCATTGCATCCGCCAAAAGCAAAGGCAGACACAATGCGATTCGTGATGCTGACAGGATGTTAGGAAGATGCTTCATTGCTTTTTGAGGCCGGGATAATAGCACCACGCGATAAAGGCTGGAATGACGGACGAGAAAAATTGAAGCCAACTGAAATCCGCCAAACAAGCCCAACCTCCTGCCAAGGCACGAAGGCTGTAGAGCACGATGATAACAATTATGGCTGTGCGAGTCAGAGGGAATCGTCGGATGTCACCTGAG
>JBGUNO010000059.1:0-22479 GCA_045117415.1 Prevotella sp.
TTTCACCATCGTTCTTTGCATAGTCCACTTTCGTCTCCTTCTGATAGTCCTCGTTGGCAATGATGATAGCAAAGGTGTTCCTATTTACACGGCTAACAGTTGGTATGTCCTTATCGACAACATCGATGCCAACAGAACCCGTATGAGCAATATCTTTATTGGTAGTTTTGTTCTTTGCGATTTTGTTCTTTGAGTCAGATTTATTAGCAGGACCTTTGATAGCAGCTAATACTTCATTTTGCTGCGGAAAGATGTAACTGTTATAAACCGTGAAGTTGTCCAGATAGTTGAGTGATAATAGTTTGTCAATCCATGCTCCTTGTTTTCTAGCCTTATCAAGCCAAAGATAGGCGGTTTTAATGTCTTTTGTAACGCCTCGACCGTAATAATAGCAATAGCCTAAGTGTTTTTGTGCATCAGCATCTCCATTCTCAGCAGCTTTCTTAAGCCAATAGGCTGCTTTTTGGTAGTCTCTGGTAGTGCCATCGGCAATGGCATGTGCAATTCCTACTTTACTTTGGGCTTTGACGTGCCCTTGTTGGGCAGCTTTGGTATGCCATTCTAATGCCAAAGTATGGTTCCTATACTTATAACAATTTCCTATAATAAATTGTGCTTCGGGGTCTCCCTTCTCAGCAGATTCAATGTATTTGTTATAATCTTCAATCTTATCGCTATCAATGTATTGCAAATGCGTAGGTTTTTTGCTTTCTTCTTGTTCTGTGACTTTCTTTAGGATATTTTTTGCCACATCTCGGCCTAAATCATTCCATTTTTCCATTCTTTCAATTCCTTGGTTACAATAATAAGTGGTTTTTTTAAAATCTTGTGGAACGCCCAAACCATATAAATATAATTCTGCCAAAATAAGACAACTGATATTATCTCCTTTTTCAATAGCTTTTTGTGCCCAATATACAGCTAGGGTATAGTCCACTGGTATCCCTTTACCTTGTTGATAGTATGTGGCCACTCGCTGCATTCCTCTTGTGCTTCCTGAGTTGGCTGCTTTCAGGTACCAATACAATGCCTGCGAATGATCTCTTGTACTTTCAGATGCTACATACATAAAGGCCAAGCCTACTTGGGCTTCGGCATGTCCTTGATTTGCAGCTTTTTGATACCAGATGGCAGCTTGCCCCCAATCCAATTTTTTTTCGTAGTATTCACCAATTTTATATTGAGCAGCGGTATCACCTTTCGTGGCAGCGTCAATATATTTCTGATAATCATCTTGCGCAATGGTAACGTCTGTAATGAGCATGCAAGCGAAAAAGATTATAATTTTCTTCATAATTACATAATATTGGTTGCCAATTGTGCAAATATAAACATTATTTGCCAATTCTGCAATTTTTTCGATAGTTATTTAATAGAAAAGAAAGAAATCCCGGCATGACAGGTGGGGCGAAATGTCTTCGTCATCCTGCTAATAAAATGTGGCTGCCATAGCGGCAGCCACACAAATGGTTAAGTGGATTGTCAAGATAGTTTTTTCATACGTCTTACTTGAATAGCAGTTGTGCCATCTGATACAGGCTTCTTCTCCAGGTGAGGAATTCGTGGGCTGTGCCTTCTGACACAAGACTATCTACATTGAAGCCTGCTGTTTTCAAGGCATCATAACTAACCTTGATATTATCGGCCAACTCTTTCTCCTTTTCACCGCAACTCTCGAAGATGACCTTCACAGCCTTGGGATCCTTGATTTCGTCAGGCATATAGATACCGCCGCTCAGCAGTCCCCAATAGCCGAATACCTCAGGACGACGCAGGGTGATGAGTTTGGTCTCTACACCACCCATTGACAGACCAGCCATCGCACGGTTCCACTTGTCTGCCTTGGTTAGGAAGTTGGCATCGATAAATGGAACCAGTTCGTCGACGAGTACTTTCTCGAACTCCTTGGCAGTAAACTGTCCGATGGTACCGAATTTAATATCATTGGTCAGACCATAAGCCATCACGATGATGAACGGCTTGATCTTTCCGTCGGCAATCAGGTTGTCCATGATCAGTCCGGCATGTCCCTGCTTGCCCCAACTGGTCTCGTTCTCACCCCAGCCATGCTGCAGGTAGAGGACGGGGAACCGCTCCTGGGTAGCCTTGGCTCCCTTGCCAGTAAGTTTTCCGTAGGTAGGTGGCAGATAAACCAAGGCGGTCTGCATCTTACCCAGACTCTTCGAGTAGAACAACACCTCCTGGATATTGCCATGGGCGATGTTGGTACGGCATTCGTAGATGTCCTGATCCTTGGCAGGAATCTCGATACCGCTCTCCCAACGGCAAGAACCGAAGTAGTTGTGTGTACCGGGATCGTTGAAGACACCACCGTCGATGGTGAGATGATAGTAGTGGAAGCCAGGGTCCATCGGTCCCTCTGTCGTTCCTACCCAGACACCATCCTTGTCCTTGCGCAGTACAGTACCGCCACGACCACCAAGCCCCAGACTGACAATCACAGACTTGGCATCAGGAGCCTCTACGCGGAAGCGGGCATAACCCTCGCTGTTCACCTGCGGATACTCCTGTCCGGGCTGGTTCATGGGGTTGGCGACCCAGTCATCTTTAGGTACATAGTTGTCACGGGCAACATCGAAGTCGCGGATGACGGCCAATGAACGCTTAGCCTTGAAATTCTCGTCAAAAGGCAGCGGATGGTTGTTGACACCCAGCCATGAGTCCTTGTCGCTCAGGTTCCAGAAAGTCACGTTCTTGATGACATCCTTATGCTTACGGAAAACTTTGAAGATACGGTTATACTGGTCTTCCTGAATGGTAGCGATATAGGGAGCCTGAGGCTTGGCCTCACCACGCGAGAACCACAACTGACCGCCACTCTCTGTGTTGGTACGCAGGTCAAGCTCGGTGATGTGGATGGTATTGACAATCTCACTGAAACGGGTGATGGCTTTGTCAAGGGCCTCTTCATCGGGGGAGTAGATATTATAGTGCCCTTGCATACCGATACCGTCGATGGGGACACCAGCGTCCTTCATCTTCTTCACCATCGTATAGATACGCTCACGCTTGCCCTCGTCGACACAACTGTAGTCGTTGTAGATCAGCACACCTGTCGGGTCTGCCTCACGGGCAAACTCGAAGGCCTTGGCGATGAACTCATCACCGCAGAGTTGGAAGAGCTTACTCTGACGGTAGGGACTGGGAGCTTCAGCACCTGGACGGAATGAACGGAACATCATGTTGTCGTCAGCCATAGCCTCGTTCACGACGTCCCAGGCATATACTACATCCTTATAGCGGTTGACTACGGTATGGATATGGTCACGCAGACGCTCGTAGAACACCTCTTTCTTCACGGGCTTACCCTTCTTGTCGGTAAACATCCAGTCGGCAAACTGAGAGTGCCAGCACAGACAGTGACCACGCATCTTGATACCGTTCTCACGGCAGAAGTTGGCAATCTTGTCGGCCTTCTCAAAGTTCCAAACGCCCTCCTTCGGATGAATCTCGCCTGGTTTCCAGTCATTCTCGGCTGTCACACTGTTAAACTGCTTCTTGATAATCTCAATTTGAGCGGGATCAGTCACATTCGTCTGATTGACAGCCACACCAATCGTGAAGTAATCCTTATAGGCATCCCTCAAACCAGGTCCTGCAGCATAATCTACAGGGCGTCCCCACTGTGCAAAAATGGACATGCTGCTTACGAGCAATACAGTCAGTAAAAATAATTTTCTCATAGTTTTTTGTTTTTATTCCTGCATGATAGCACTCCTTATCAAGGGAGTTCTAAATGTGCGTCTGCAAAGTTAGTCATTATTTTTCAATCACCCTATTCTTATATGTATCATTTACTATATTATATGTAACAAGACGTAAAGATTTCGACGCTTGAGGTCGGATTTACTGAATGACTTGTTGTCCTCCTGACCTATCCATATATGAAAGTGGATATTTGATGGTATCTAATTGAGAAGGGCAATAATATTATCGCTTATTTAAATTCCCACCAGTCGAGATGCACATCGCCATTGGCATCGCTGAAACAGAGATAGAGGTCATGGACACCTGTGGCATCCTTCACCTTTGTGCTAAACGACTTGTATTTCTCTATACTGCCTGTCTTACCGATGGTGACAGTACCAATGACAGGTCCGTGCATACCATCGAGGCGCAGGGTGATGGTGCAACTGCCTGTGGCAGCAGCCATCATAGCGAAACGCTTCGCACCCTTTCCGAAGTCCACGCCACGCAGACGGATATACTCTCCATCGTTGATGTCGTAGATATACATATTCTTCCTACCCGTAGATGTCGGCATGTCAGCCACTACCCCTGTGTTGGGAATACCCATCTTGGCACTCTTCAGACCATAGCCCCATGCCATCGTCTCTGCCTCCACACGCTGGTAGGGATTGAGCCAGTGTAACTGCTTCATGGGTTCCTGGTCCATCCAGTAGGGTACTTCCTGTATGGTGCCGTCGGCATTGTAGATGATCTCTGTCGCATTCACACTACGACGCTCATGATGGACATACGTGTTGAGGTGCATCAGGTCGTAACTCTGTCCGAAGACATACGAGTGTCCCTTATAGTCACAGATGCCAGGATGATTACCTCTGTCGCGCTGCGTGGGTTTCATGATGTAACCCTTCCACTCCCAAGGACCCGTTGGTGAGTCACTCATGGCATAGCCGAGAGCCTCAGGACAACAAGTAGAGGCGAAACCAAGGTAATACTTCTGACTCCTGTCTCCTGTCTCCAGTCTCCTTTTATAGAACCAAGGACCTTCCTGATAGTTGGGGATATGCGGCAACTTCGTCACCTCACTTGTCAACGAAGTCATATCGCTGCCCAGTTTTGCCCAGAAAGTATGAGGATTGCCCCAATACATATATGCCTGTCCGTCATCGTCGGTATAGACGCTCGGGTCGATATCGAACCAGTTGCTTTGGTCCCATACCAAAGGTTTACCCAGAGGATCCTTGAAAGGACCATAGGGCGAATCTGCCACCAACACACCGATACCATGTCCGTGCAACGGGGCATAGAGGTAATACTTTCCATTGCGCTCTACGGTCTGAATTGCCCAGGCACCATTCTCACGACTGCGCCAGGGGAAGTCCTTCAGGGAAGCCACTGCCCCATGTTCCGTCCAGTTCACCATATCGGTGGTAGACCATAACAGCCAGTCGTACATGAAGAATCCTGCCGACCCCTCCTCGTTCTCGTCAGGGATATCCTCAGGAGAGGCATCGTGTGAGGTATATAAGAATAAGGTGTCGCCCACCACCAATGGAGAGGGGTCAGCAGTGTATTTGGTCTGGAACAACGGCATGTTCACCTGTTCCAGTCCTCGTATCTCCCACCAGTCGAAGTTAAAGAGCTTCGGTCCCTTTCGTCCCTTGAATACCAGATAGAGGTCACGGGTATGCAAGAGTTCGGGATAACTGTCGAAGGCATCCAGATCGGCTGTCAGCGTCTGCCATTTCTCCCAACCGCCTGTAGCAGGAACATCCAGTGTTCCGAGGAGTTTTCCTGCAACGCTGTCAAGACGTATCTCTATCTGTCCACCACGCAGACCACTTGCCACACGAGCCGTGAAGGTACGAGGCATCTTGTAGCAGAAATGGACGTTCTGCAGTTTGATATAGTCACCGTTATGGATATCGGTCACATAGACACCCACCTCGTCATTCTGTTCTGTCTTGACACCCTTTGAGAAAGCCATCGTCTCTGCCTCCACCTTACGATAGGGGTTGAATTTCTCCAAAGGCTTCACACCTTCGTCCGTCGGCAAGATAGTCGGGAAGGAGCCATCGGCATTATACTTAAACTCCTCGACAGCCACACTGCGTCCGAAACCACCTCCGTTAGGCAGTTTTCCTGTATGGTAGAAGAAATAACTATGACCTTTGTAGTCTGCCACACCGCAGTGGTTGGTAAACGACTTCGTATCGCAGAGCGGCATGATCTCGCCTGCATATTTCCAAGGACCAGTAGGTGAGGGGGCTGTACTGTAAGAGATATGTTCAGGAACACCGCCTGCAGCATACAACAGTTGATAGGTACCATTACGCTTGGTGAGCCAAGGACCTTCTACATACGAGTCCTTGTATTTCTTGTCTTTCTCACGCTTGCTCATCACAGGGGCACCAAAGGCCTCCTCTGTCATGTCAAACAGTCCTAATTCACCACTATAGGATATCATGTCCTCGTTTAACTTCAGGTAGTAGCACTGAGGATTACCCCACATCAACCACGCCTGTCCGTCATCATCGATGAATACGGTAGGGTCGATATGATCCCAACTGCCATTCTCGAAAAGCGGCTTTCCTAACGCATCCTTGAAAGGTCCTATGGGGGAGTCGCCTACAGCAACACCAATCGCCATACCTCCAGATAGTTTGGAGTGAGCACAGATATACCAATAGAACTTACCATTGCGCTCTATGGTCTGTGACGCCCATGCACGATCGTCAGCCCAAGAGAAGCTCTCCAAGGCAAGTGGAGAACCGTGATCCGTCCAGTTTACCATATCCTGTGTGGAGTATACGCGCCATTCCTGCATCCAGAAGAAGTCGGCTCCATCCTCATCATGACCTGTATAGACGTACATCGTTCCATCGTGAACCATCGGAGCAGGATCAGAAGTGCACCATGTCTGAACAAAAGGATTCTGTGCCTGCAGGGAGGTGAATCCAAGCAAGTACAAGAGTGTTGTTAGTTTTGTTGTCTTCATATATTTAAGTTTCTGATTATTCTATGACCCATACAAAACCACCACGAGGTTGGAGACGAATCTCCAGGGGAACTTTTTTCATGGTGCGGATGTCCCAGGGTGCGTCCTCACTATCCTCAAAAGTAAAAACATTTTGTATTTTATCTATGAAGTCAAGGGAAACGCTTAGCTTCTGAGGGGTGTCTAAGCCGTTGATGCCTGCCACATACCAGCAATTCCCACTACGTCGTGCCATGATAACAAAGCGACCTGGATAGCCGTCAATCAATCGGGTCTCATCCCATACACTAGGAAGATTAGACAGGAACTGCTGCACTTGAGTTGGTTGGGCAAGGTAACTCTCCGGCTTGTCGGCGAGATGCTGCAGTCCTGACTCAAAGAGAACGGTGAGCGCCAGTTCATGGGCATTCGTCGTGATATGCGGATGCTGGGAGTCACTGAACGTACAGGGAGTATAGTCCATCGGACCTATCACATTACGGGTGAAGGGCAGGGTGGCATTATGACATGCTGCCTTGTCGGTAAACGTAGGGACGTTATTATACCATTCCGCACCATAGACTCCTTCCGTTGACATGAGGTTCGGATAGGTACGCTGCCAGCCACGGGGGATGGTGGCTCCATGGAAATTGACCAACAGGTGATGACGGGCGGCACTCTCCAGCAGGTCAATGCAGTAGTCCATATTCTTCTGGTTGTCACCGGAGAAGAAGTCAATCTTCACGCCTGCCACTCCGATTTGCTCACACCAGGCAAACTCCCGTTCACGGTCTTCGGGTTTGTTCAGACGATACTTCGGGGTGGGGGCGCCGTCTACCCAGCCGACACTCGAATTATACCAGATGAGTGGTTTGATACCCTTCGACTTGGCATAGTTGACAGCATCCTCGATGGTGTAAGGAGCCTTCATCTCGTCCCATTCAGCATCAATCAGGACGTAGGGCAGATGAAGCGTGACAGCCATGTCCACGTATTTCTTGATGATGTCGTAATCGTTAGAGCCGTGGTTATAGGCCCAGTAGACCCAGGACACCACTCCCGGATGGATCCAACTGGTATCGGCAATCCGACAGGGGTCACTGACATCCGTGACCAGTGTCGACTCCACCACGTCTTTCAAGGTGCCGATGATGATGACGCGCCAAGGGGACTGCTTAAAGTTTAAAGTTGAGCGTTGGGCGTTGAGAGTATCGGCTGGTGTCACGCGGAACCATTCTCCGTCATTATACAGGCAGGAGGCACTTTGCCCTTTCTCGATATTCGCTTCAGTAATCAGGGCAAACACGCCTTCTTGTGGTTCTATCAGTGCGGGATAGCCCCAACGGTTGTTCCATCCCTCGACAGATTTCGAGATACCGCTATACGACGGGACAGGTACTACCTGATAGGTGGTATCCATCGGGAAGAAGCCCTCATAGGAGTCACACCACTGCTGCATCCAACGACGGGTACCCTCCGGGATGCGGTAGGCAACGTCTGCGTCGCGTATGGCAATACCGTCGTCATAGACTCTCAGCAGCAGTCTCCCACTCCGATATTCGTTAGCCTCATTGTGACAATGCAGCCGTTTACCCGTCAGCATCTGATAGTCGGCAGTGATGGTCCCGGTCTTCTGGAACTCCTCGCTGACGGGAGAGGACAACTCCAGTACCTGTTGTTGTCCGTAGTTGATGACCAGACACTGTCCTTTCACCTCCACTGATATCTTTCCGTTAGGTGACACGACACCCTGCGCCATGGTCGTCAATGACCATAGGGATATCAATAACAGGAGGGACAGTCGTCTGTGCATGGCATGGGTTGATTATTTTAGTTTCTTAAAAAGGGCATTGGTCTCTAAGGTCCAGTCCTTGCGCTGGAGAAGCTGGGGCTTCTTACCCACAAACATCTTGGCAGCATCTTTGTCGCCCTTCAGTTGCCAGTTCAACCAGGCGAGAGCAGGAATGGTGAACTCGCCACCGTGGGGCTGGCGGTAGGTGCCGCCATGGCCGACGGGATAGTTGATGGCGCAGCAGGGGACGTGCTGGATGCGCGAGAAGTCGTCCATACCATTGCCATAGGCGATGTCCTCAGGACCGCCGAGCATATACATAATAGGTGTATGTATCTCTTTGAGCTTGTCCTTCGAAGGCATGGGCATACCACCTACGGCCTGTCCTGCGTTCTGCAGGTTGAAAAGTCCGCTGTTGCAGATCATGAGCGTCTTGATGCGCAGGTCGGCACAGTTGAAGAGTGTCTGCAGTCCACCGCATGACATACCAGCCACACAGATGGCCTTCGTGTCGATCTTCTGATAATACGGTGAATTCGGATCGGCATTCTGGGCGATAATCCAGTCGATGGACTCTATCTGTTGTTCGGAACGTGACATGGGACCTTTGTACCACTCGTCGGTCATGGGGATGTCGCCTGTGGCGAGTACGATAAAGCCATTGGAAGCAATCTCGTTGAGGAAATTCATGTGTTCGAAGGGGGAGTTGGCACAGGCACCATTGCCCCATACGAGGACGGGCAGCAGTTTGGAGGGGCCGAAGGCGGAGAGGTCCTGAGGCACGAAGATGGTGTGCTCGGGCAGTGTGGGCTCTTCACGCATGATAGCCTTATAGGCACCCGTACCGCCGTCCTCAAGGATACGTGTCTTGGGTTCCTTCTTACAGCAGGGCTTGTCACAGCAGCCCATATCGCCGCCCTTACGGACGCAGTCGAGGAAGCATACCATCTTCTTGAGGTTCTCCTCGGTATACATCTGCGGACCACCGTGATTACCCTCTGCGGGGAACGTGGCCTCAGTCTTGACACCAGCGGCTTTTAGTAACTCGAAGAATTTCTTGCCTTGACAGTTGGGCACGACATTATCCTTGTCACCGTGGAAGATGATGATGGGCGGGTCCTTGGGGTCGATATATTCGACGGCACTGAGACTGCGATATTTGTCAGGTTCCTTGTCGAGTTTCGACTTCAGGAGCACGTCCTCGGGACTGTCTGCCCCCATGACCATGTGTTCACCACAGTCCATAGCGGTGAGGTCGACGGGCCCGGACCAGTCACAGGCGGCATTCACGGCACTGCTCTCGTTGAGATAGTTGCCGACAGAGCCTTCGAGGTCGATATCTACAGTACCGACCTTCGCCTGCTTCAAACCGCTGGTGGTAGCGGCAATTGATGCCAGATGACCACCGCTGGAGAATCCGCTGGTGGCAATGAACGACGTGTCGAACTTATATTTTGATGCCTCACCGCGCACGAAGCGGATGACGGCACGGATGTCGTGAATCTGGGCAGGCCACGGGGCATCCATGCTGCTGCGATGGTTGGGACAAACGACGGCATAGCCTGCATCGAGCAGTGTCTTGACGATGGTGCCAAGGTCGGCTATGCCCTTGCCGTTGTTGCTGAACCATGCACTGCCATAGATATGAATCACGACAGGATAACTGGTAGCCTCCTTTTTGGGCAGGTAGATGTCGCAGGTGTGGTAAGCCTGGCCGTCACCGGCATAGTTGACATCCTTCCACTCCTGTGACGTCTCTAATTTCACTTGTTGCTGGAAGCCCCCAAAGCCCCCGGCAGGCTGTGCTTGTGCTGTCCATAGCGCACACAGCATCATAGATGATAATAATATCTTCTTCATAGTTATTGTTTTTTGAAATTCCATTTGGAATTGTCACTGTTGAAATCATATACGGCGAGGGTTGGTGTGCTGTCACCGGCAGAATACAGACAGTATTTCTTGTTGCCCCCCTGCTGTCCGGGAATGGCGAAAGGCATGATGCGGTAGGTACCGTCGGTCAGTTGCTCAATCCACCAGAGCTGGCTGTCCTGTCCTTCAAATTCCTTTGTGGTCACCTGCAAGTCGGCGGTAGCCGTCAGTGCACGGGTGGTGCCCTCGATAAAGATCTCGTAGAGCGGACCCGTCAGTCGACCGCCAGTCTGCGGTACAGGACGGACGCGCCAGTGCTGCCAGGGACGGAACATATAGTCACTGCAACGGACGGCAATCTCTCCCTTGGACCAGGTACCGATGACATCCTCTAGTTTCTGCTCGGGAATAGCCTTGACGGGCTCGTTGGGATCCATCTGCCAGAAACGCTGACGCTCCTGTTCCATACGGACGAAATCAACGGCAATCTCCAGACTGTAGCCGCGACGTTCGGAGAAGATGGCATATTGCCCTTCCTTGAGTTGTTCACCTGCCACAGGCCAGCCGTTCTTCCACAGCAATGGCAGGATGCCCAGTACGGAACGTCCGCTGCGGTCGAAGTCTGCCTCGAAGTGACATGACATGATCTCCACACCGTCGTCGATGACGGTACGCCCGAAATGACCGGGCCCTGTCTTGCGGTCACCGGCGGCAATCACCATCCTGCCGCCACCGTGGAACATATCACGACCGACGTTGTCGACGTAGGGACCCTCCACGCTCTTGGAGCGGCCTACCACGATGTTATAGGTGGAGTTGACACCGTCACAGCAGGTGCCATGAGTCCCTAATAGATAGTACCAGCCGTCACGATAGAGCAGGTCGGTAGCCTCACAGTCTATGGCAATATCCTTTTCTTTGTTTCCTTTCACGCGTTCTCCTGTCTTCGGGTCCAGTTCTATCAGACGGATGGTACCGAAATAGGTACCGTAACTGACCCACAGACGTCCAGTGGTGGGGTCGAGCAACAGTCCTGGATCAATGGCATCCTGGTCTTCCATACCGTCTGAGGCACATACCTCAATAGGCTCGGTCCATTTGAAGTCGGGTGATTTCGGGTCGAGGGTCTTGTTCCACATCGTCAGGATGCGACCGTTATGCCCGCCGCCCAGTCCACCGCCTGTGGCACCATAGATACAGAGGTACCGGTCACCAATCTTCAGTACATCGGGAGCGGCACCGCCACCGGGACGATCGGCACCACTGTACCATGACCAGCCGTCTTCAGAGATAAGACCGCCACCACCAGTACCGAAGGTGTAGTATTTCCCTTCACACTCAGCGATGGTCGACGGGTCGTGGATATATGGGGCACCGGTTTGTGCCAGAACGGGTGTTATGGCAATGTAAAAATTAAACAATGAAATAAAGAGAAATATACGTCTCATATAGAGTTATATCTTAATGGTTACATTTTTAAATTATTGAATTTTTACATTGTAGTTGGTAATTGGGTCTCCTTTCTCGTCTAAGAAACGGACACACATATCTGCAAGACCGGGACCGTTGATGACAGCGCAACGTAAGGTGTTGCGGCCTTTCTTGAGGGTCAGGCGAGGTGACATGCCGTCATCCTCCACCATGCGTCGGTCGCCTTCGAGCATCAGCACCTCCTCACCGTTGAGCCACCACAAGGAGGCTCCGTTAGAGCCACATGCCAATCGAATGTCCTGAATGTCCTCGGGACTGTCGATGACCGTTTCGCACCAGTAGAAACTTCCGTAGGTCTGTTTGCCGTACTTCTCGGCGAAGCGGAACAGTTTCATGTTATAGGTCTTGCTGTCCAGGGCATACCATTTGGCTTTTTGCTTCGGCAATTTGGCAAGTTCCTCGTCGAACTTGTTGCGCAGCCAAGAATAGGTGAAGATGATGTTGGAACGCACGTCGACGGCGATAGGCTCCATCAGTCGCCAGCGGCGGATGAAACCGTCATTGTCGGGCTGCGACGGAGCCGCTGTAGCAGAGACGGGAGAAAAGTATTTGGGGCGGTTCTTGAACTGTACCCAGTTGATGCTGAATGCGGCAGCCCCCTCGTTGGTGATGACAAGGTCGGACACTCCCTTCGGGGTGTATTCCAAAGGAACAGTCATCGTGAGCCACTGGTTGCTCTGGTCGCGACGGAAAGGAGTGGACATCCCGGGGAACGTTGTCTCACTCTTCACGGTCATCGGAACCTTGGCGATGATCTTGCCCTTGGCAGACTTCTCCCGTACGTAGAACTCCGTATTGTCAGCGGCCTTGACATTGACTACGAGATAACCGTCCGTCACAGAGCTAAAGTCTATATCGTTATAACGGATCCAGCTTCCTTTCTTCAGCAGTGATGCCTCATAGCTGCGGAAAGTATTGACCGTATCAATCAGTTGGGTGATCACGTCACCACTGGCACTGCTGTAACGGTCGATCTCAATCCTCTCCGTGGCATTGTTGATACCGACCCCTCGCATGGTCTGCTTCACTTCCTGGATAGTACCGTCGGCATTGAAACTAATCTTCTCGATACGGGCGGAACGGCGCTTGTCCATACTTGGTGAGAAATCGTTGCGGTGATAGAAGATATACCACTGATCTTTGTATTCCAAGATGCTGTGATGGTTCGTCCAACAACGGTTGTCATGCTCTGCCATGATGATACCTTTGAAATCCCAGGGTCCAAGCGGTGATTTCGACATGGCATAGGCGAGTGTCTCTGTGGGGTTGGCCCCATTGCTCGTGTCACCACGTACCCAGGGGAAGGTCAGATAATACCAGCCGTTCCGTTTGAAGGCAAAAGGTCCTTCCTTGAAACCGTCGGGCAGTCCTTCCATCATCTGACCGCCCATTTTCATTGGTGGCATCTCGGGCATACCGTCCCTTTTGGGTATTTTCACTTCCTGCAGTTCACCGTCCAGTTCCAGCATATTGTCTTTCAGCTTGCCGCCTCGGATGCCCATGCCGCTCCAATAGAGGTAGGCTGTACCATCGTCATCAATCAGAACACATGGGTCAATACCGCTAACACCCTTGATAGGCTCAGCCACACAGGTGAACGGTCCCGTAGGAGAATCGGCAATAGCGACTCCTATGCCAAAACCCCTTCCTTCCCTAGGAGCGTTAGGGAAGTAGAAATAGTATTTCCCGTTCTTATAGACACAGTCAGGAGCCCACATGGAATAGGCGGTTGGGTTGCCCCATGGTACTATCTCCTGTGAAAGGATTATACCATGGTCTGTCCAGTCCGTCAGGTTCTCAGAGGAGAATACGTGGTAGTCTGCCATACAGAACCAGTCCTGACGTTGTCCTTCGGGAGCAGGGATGTCGTGTGAAGGATAGACATACACCTTATTATTAAATACGCGCGCAGTGGGATCAGCCGCAAACTGGTCGCGGATAATCGGATTCTGTGCTGTTATGGTCAATGCCGTCAGCATTGACAGGGCGGATATAATCTTTCTCATAGGTCTTTATTTAAAAAGATGAGGGATGAACTCGTGGAGACCACGGCGCCAGGTGAGGAACTCGTGGGCAGTGCCGGCAGACTCGCTGGCATCAACCTTGATACCCAGTTCACGCAATTGACGAACGATGTCACCACTCTTGACGAAGTCCTCTTCGCCCCAGTTCATATACATATAATGAATCTTCTTGTTGAACGCAGCAGCATTGGCAAAGACACCATTGTAGGCTGTCTTCACGTCAAGACCGAAGATAGCACCACTGAAGGTTCCAAGCCATGCGAACTTGTCGAGGTTCTGGAGTACGACGTCGAAGGTCTGGTGACCACCCCATGAGAGGCCAGCCATCGCACGGTTCTCGCGATCAGCCTTCGTGCGGAAGTTCTTGTCGATATAAGGGATGAGGTCTTCGAGCAGAACGGGATAGAACGTAGCACCATAATCGCTGAGACCCTGTGCGTTTGAAGCACCACTGGCAAAGTCGAAGGGCTGCTTGATATCACCACTCTCCATCACCACAATCATAGGAACAGCCTCCCCTTTGGCAATAGCGTTGTCCATGATGTGCTGCATCTTTCCTTGAAGCATCCAACTGGTCTCACCTTCGCCCATACCGTGCTGCAGGTAGAGTACAGGGTACCTCTTATTGCCTTTCTCGTACTCAGCAGGGGTGTACACCAAAGCACGACGCCATTCGCCGAATTTCGAGTGAGGGCTATGATAGTAGATGTTACGTACCTGTCCGTGAGGAATACCCACCTGTGGACGATAGTAGTTGCCTTCAGGGCCTTCAGGAATCTCGATACCGCCAGACTCGCGGTTGCAGCCAAAGAAGGTCTCAGAAGCGGGGTCGACGAAGTTGACACCATCGATATTCATGAAATAGTAGTGGAAACCAACAGGCAGCGGATCGCTGACTGCCATAAAGCCACCCTTGCCGTCAGGTTGCATGTCATATTTCTTGTTGCAGATGTCCACAACAACCTTGCGGGCCTGTGGCGCATTGATGCGGAAATAGGCACGATGTGCTGCGTCCACCTTGGGGAACTCGTTGCCAGGAATGGTGGTCTCGGCAATCACAGCATCGGCAGGCACCTCAATACGCTTCGGCATCTCAATATACGGACGCTTTGGCTCATAGCCGAGGAAACGTGCCACAGTCTCACCATAGCGGCAACCCAATTCGCGGTAGCCGGCAGCATCGAAATGCAGGCGGTCTGGACCGTTGGAACAATCGTCGGACGAGATAACCTGACAGGTGTGGATGGTTTGTGGCAGTTCGTCAATCTGTTTCTTACAACCGATGCAGACTCCCTGTCCGCCAGCCTGAACGATGTTTCCTACGAAGAGAGGAACTTCCTCGGGCTTCAACTTCAAGTCGCCGAGCATACGGTCATAGACCTGTTGCACCATGCCTGCCCATTTCGGGTCTTGAGTGTTTGACTCGCCCTGATGCATCAATATCCCCTTGATGACACCGTCTTTCTGAGCCTGTTTGGCGAGTGTGATGAGACGCTCATAGGGGTTGTTGCCGTAGGCTTCGAGCATACCCTTCATCCAGCTTGGTGCCGTCTTGACATAGTCAGCGATGCTGTCGGGCATGAATCCTTGAATCTTGATACCGCCGATAGCCACATGGATGACACCAATCTTAATATTCTCAGGTAAAGACGTCACAAGGGTACGACCGAACCAGTCGGCAGGGGTCAGTCCGGTATTTGGACGACAGAGTGGGGGGACAGCCTCGCACCATTCGCCCATCTTACGATTGCGCTGCTCGTCGTCGACAGCAGGCATCAGCAGGAAGCGTGGTCCGGGACTCTTGAGGTCTTGAGCCTCAGGACGGGCAGCTCCTTCCATATTGGATTGTCCGAAGCAAAGGAAGATGTAGAAATTCGGGTCTTGCGCATTGGCATTCACCGTTACACCAAAACAGATTAAGATCGTGAAGATTATTTTTTTCATAACACATTGAATGGTTGGTTTTTATTTTGTTGCAAAGATAATGCTTTTCCAAACGAAAACAATTGCTAAATGCAACTTTATTTTTATCTCATGTAACATAAAAGTCGTTTGAGAGATGCATGTTACAAATGAAAAGGTTCGTGTAACTTCAGAATTTGCAATATTCATAAAAGAGGTGTAATTTTGCGACAGAATCAAAAAAGGCATTTTAATCAGCTTAGGTTAGATTTGAAATATTTGATTAGTAGTTATGCTAGTTATGGTTTTAGTCGTGGGGGGCTGACGTGAGTCACCTCCCCATTTGTTTAAAATGAGAAGAGTGAAGAATGTGATGAGTACTTTAAAAAAAAAAGATATAAGCCATTACCCATTGGGTATTTTTAGAACTTTACATTGTGATAGAGTTCGGGTCTGTGAAGATCCGGACTCTATTTTTTGAAAGGATTATTTGTTAATAATGTTCGTGCAATAAACCAAAGATGTAAGAAAGTTGTTTGGATGATGCCGTAATGGTGGCACATAATCTGATAACGTTCTTTTAGAGAGGCTTGATGATTCTGGGTGGTATTTCCGCCTTCCATAAAGTCGGCAAGGATAGCATTAGTATTTACCAAGGGTAGGTTTTGTTGCTCTGCACGTTTCATTACACGGATGCACCAATCAACATCTGCGGAATGGCGGTATAGGAGGTCATAATCTTCTTGCTGGGCGATATCCGTACGCACATAGAAAGCCTGATGACATATGAGCATACCCAGCTTGAACGACTTCCATGTAAGTTGTTTGGGAGGACGTAGCCTGCGCAGGTGAAGAAACTTTCCATCACCATCTACAATGGCAGTATCACCGTAGATTACAGCAGGTGGTTGGCTGTTGGCTATTGGCTGTTGGCTATTGGCAATGATCTCCAAGGTATTGTCGGCATGGAGGGTATCACCGGCATTAAGAAAGACCAGATAGTCACCAGTCGCTTTGTGTAGTCCCTTGTTCATGGCATCATAGAGCCCTTGATCGGGTTCAGATAGGATGACGACCTTATATGGAACTTGCACTTTATAGCTTTCTGCCATCTGTACAGTCTCGTCTTTTGAGGCTCCGTCGATGATCAGGTGCTCAATGTCCCGGCTGGTCTGGGTACTGACACTGTCAAGTGTCCGTTGCAGGACAGATGCCGCATTATAAGTAACGGTAATAATGGTTATTTTCATTGTTCATAAACTTCTATATAGCGTTTGGCAACGCTTTGTTGTGAATAGTTGCGTGCCACTTTCCTTAGACATGCTCTTTTCATGTCCTCTTTGGGTGCTTCGTAGAGTGTCCATCGGATACCCTTAGCGAAGTCAGCAGCATCCTGATAGGCTGCAACATAACCGTTTTCCAGATGATCTATTTCTTCTGGGATGCCCCCAATATGGAATCCAATGCATGGGATGCCGCATGCCATTGCCTCCATAATGGTGTTGGGCAGATTCTCAGAAAGAGAGGGTAGTACGAATATGTCGGCGGCATTATATACCTTTACGATACGATGTTCGTCATTCACATAGCCCAAAGGGTAACTTTTGAACGGTAAGGGAGTCGTCACTTCCTCTGCATGACCTCCTAATACCACCACGGCGGTGTTCTCTCTCATCTCAGGGTATTGGTTGACCAACAACTGGCAAGCCTCTGTCAGATATTGCATGCCTTTATATGGGTTGGTGGCACGCTGCGAGACGAAAAGAATGAGACGTTGGTCCGTGGGCAGCCCAAGCTCTTGTCGTGCCCCTTGTTGGTCAAGGGGTCGATATAGATGAGTGTCAATAGGGTTGGGTATATTGATGATGCGTTGACTATGTAAAAGAGCACTCTTCTGTGCCTCGCCAGCAAGCCATTGGCTGCAAGCGACAAATGTAACATGTTGTCCCTCTAACATCTGTTGTTTTTGCTTCCATACCTTAGCTGAGAGGTCGTTTTTCGATCCACCTCCTGGTAGCAAACGACAATAATGACAGCCTGTTTCAAAATGTCTGCAGTCGAGTGTCAGATGACAAATAGCTGTGGCTGACCAGATATCGTGCATCGTCCATACCACCTTCTTGCCACTTGTCAATATCTTGCGGATGTCTTTCAATGAGAGCATGCCTTGGTTAATCCAGTGCAGGTGAATGATGTCTGCCTCCTTAAACTCTCTAATACTCGTAATGTCTGTTCCTGCATTGGCGATATCAATATCAAAGAGATTCTGACGACGACATCGTAAATGCAGCCAGATGCAGAAGCGTTCCCAGAGGAAATCCCAATGTAATTTCCACGATGGGAGTAGACCTATAACAGTGAGGGCATCGGTCTGCTTGTCGCGTACCAACATCTTCGCCTTCACACCATGGTTGTTCAGAGCTTCCATCAGACGATTGGCAGCTATCGCAGCACCCCCTGTCCGCTCACTCGTATTGACGATTAGTATTCGCATCTTGACAAAGGTACGAATAAGTGAGCAAATAACCTCATGATTTGTTGGATTTTTTGTTGTTTGCGCACACAAATCATTGATTTAGGTCAAGAATAAGTATTTTTTTGGCAATAAAAGTAAAAAAGTCATTGTGGGTTCTGAAAATCGACGTACCTTTGCAATGTCAAAAGGAACAAGTGGTTCCAGTAAGACATTCGGTTAATAGATTGTTTTAGGTTAGTAGTAATATTTATAGTTTTAGGTTTTTAGTTATTGGTATTAAGAAAGTTTTAAATGTGTTAGGATAACAGTGGTCGCCGTGAGGCGCTCATAACTTTCTTTTTTTACGAATGGTTAGTATTAATTTAGATAACTTGTCGAAAGACAAGCCTTCCAGTCACAAAGGCTGGAATTATTTGAAAAAGGATTTTTAGTTAAACATAGGCTTTGGATGTCGCTGCTCGTGGAGAGTAGCGGCATTTTTTTTTAAATAATTTGTCTGTTTCGTTACAATTTTGTATCTTAGCACCCGATATGGACAAAATAACAGATCGATTGGAACAGTTGAGGGAGGAACTGCGGAGGGAACATCTAAGTGCTTTTATCTTCCCCACGACAGATCCGCATCATAGTGAGTATACAGCAGACCATTGGAAAGGTCGTGAGTGGATTAGTGGTTTTACTGGTTCTGCAGGTATCGCTGTGGTGACTCTTAAGAGTGCGGGATTATGGACGGATTCTCGCTATTTTATCCAGGCGAGGGAGCAACTCAGGGGGACGGAGTTTCAACTGATGAAGCAAAAAGTGGAAGGAACACCTACAATCCGTGAGTGGATAGCTCACGAATTGGTTGATATGGATGATAAGGAGATTGGAGTGGATGGTATGGTTACCTCGGTGGTTGACGTGGAACAATTGAAAGAGGAACTGAAGTGTTGTGGCGGCATAACTGTGCGTACCAACTTTGAACCATTGCAACGGATATGGAAGGACCGCCCTGCTATTCCGCAGCGTCCTGTGGAGATACAGCCCATTGAACTGGCAGGGGAGGAGGTAATGTCAAAACTTCGACGGATAAGGCAGGCACTGCATGAACAGCATGTTGATGGTATGCTCGTAGTAGCTCTCGATGATATTGCATGGACATTGAATCTCCGTGGCTCCGACGTCCATTGCAGTCCAGTATTTGTGTCATATCTTTTGATAGCCTCCGACAAAGCAACCTTATATATTAATAAGGTGAAAGTGAATGATGAGATTTGCTCTTATTTGAAAGGACAGGGTGTTGAAGTCGCCGATTATGCTGAAATCGGCAAGGGATTGCAAGACTATTTTGAGTATAATATCCTGCTTGATCCAGAGGAGGTAAGCTATACGTTGTATCAAAAGGTTAACCGGATTGTAGTGCGTGGAACTTCTCCTATAGCAACAATGAAAGCCATTAAGAATGAAAAGGAACAAGCGGGTTTTAGGTCTGCGATGCTACGTGATGGCATCGCTATGGTCAAGTTCTTAAAATGGTTGAGTGAAAGTGTGAAAAGTGGAACGAGTAAAGAAGAGACGGAAATTTCTGTCTCAAGAAAATTGGAGTCTTTTCGTGCTTGTTATCCCATGTACAGGGGACTTTCTTTCGATACAATAGCCGGTTATGAGGCGCATGGTGCCATCGTCCATTATGAGGCGACACCGGAGACAGATGTCGCCTTACAGCCCAAAGGACTTTTGTTGTTAGACAGTGGTGCACAATATCAAGACGGAACGACAGACATCACACGAACCATCGCTTTAGGTCTTCTCACGGAAGAACAGTGTAAGGTGTATACATTGGTGTTGAAAGGACATATCCAGTTGCAGATGCTTCATTTCCCAGATGGTGCTAGTGGAACACAACTTGATGCTATTGCCAGGAAAGATTTGTGGAAGGCTGGCTATAACTATCTGCATGGCACAGGTCATGGTGTGGGGAGTTATCTGAATGTCCATGAGAGACCTCATCAGATACGCATGGAATGGTGCCCTGCTGAGTTACATGCCGGGATGACTGTTACAGACGAGCCAGGGGTCTATCTGGAGGGTCGTTTCGGCATTCGTATAGAAAATACTCTTCTTATTATTCCTTCAGAAGAAACGAAATGCGGTCGTTTCTTGCAGTTCGAGACGTTGACTTTGTGCCCGATCGATAAGAGGCCAATTATCCGTAAAATGCTGACGAAAGAGGAAATTGAATGGCTTAACGGTTATCATGAGACAGTTTTTGAAAAATTGTCTCCCTTCCTTGATAAGGCTGAAAAAGAATGGCTCCGACAGGTCACCTTGCCATTATAACTTCAAAAAAAAGACAAAAAAACTTGTTTAATTCGTAAAATAGTTGTAATTTTGCACCCGCTTAATTGCAAAACAGAAGTTTAACATAAAAAACAAAAGCAAAAAACGACATGATTATTGTACCAGTAAAGGAAGGCGAGAACATCGAAAAGGCCCTCAAGAAGTTCAAGAGAAAGTTTGAGAAGACAGGCGTGGTAAAGGAACTCCGTCGTCGTCAGCAGTTTGACAAGCCCTCTGTACTGAAGCGCCTGAAGATGGAACACGCTGTTTACGTACAGAAGTTGCGCGCTACTGAAGAGTAAAAAAGTGGTCAAATTATTTGGTGGTTTGAAGAATTCTTTGTAAATTCGTTGCCGAAAAGATGCAACGGATGAATATGATAGAGAAATTCTTAGACTACCTTCGCTATGAGCGGAATCGCTCTGAGCGGACCATAAAATGTTATGAGGAAAGTCTCAGGGATTTCGAGGCGTACTTCAAAAACAGAGAAAGTCAACTCTCATGGGAGTCGGTAGACTCGGATGTTATCCGTGACTGGATGGAGAGTTTGATGGATAAAGGCGACATGGCATCATCAGTGAATCGTTATCTGAGTGCCGTGCGTTCTTTTTTTCGTTTTGCCTTGTCACGTGGGCTGGTAAAACGAGATGCTTCACATATGGTAAAAGGACCTAAGAAACAAAAGCCGTTGCCACAGTTTGTACGTGAGAATGAAATGGATCGTCTGATTGACATGTCGGAGATGTGGGAGACGGGATATAGAGGATGTCGCGCGCGTACCATTATTATTACTTTTTATAGTACGGGTGTCCGGCTCGCGGAGTTAATTGGACTAAATACAACAGACGTGGATTTTGTTTCCTGTCAATTGAAAGTAACGGGAAAACGTAATAAACAGCGGATTATACCATTTGGCAAGGAATTGGAGACGACGCTCCGTAACTATATTGTTTTGCGTAACCAGGTTGTGGGTAGTCCTACGGAACCACTTTTTACCTCGGAGGATGGCAAACGTGTGTCGCGTGAACAGGTGTCTGTCTTGGTTAAAAAGTATCTATCACAGGTGACGACGATGAAAAAACGATCGCCTCATGTGTTGCGCCACTCGTTTGCGACAGCTATGTTAAACAATGGAGCTGGGTTAGAGAGCGTTCGTAAACTGCTGGGGCACGAAAGTGTGGCAACGACGGAGATTTATACTCATACGACGTTTGAGCAACTGAAAAAGATATATAAGAATGCCCATCCAAGGGCTTAATTTAACCTTTATAAAAATAGGAGGTAACTATGGAAATTAAGATTCAGTCAATTCATTTTGACGCTACTGAGAAACTACAGGCGTTCATCGATAAGAAGGTCGCCAAGTTAGAGAAGACTTTTGAGGATATTCAGAAGGTAGATGTGCAATGCAAGGTGGTAAAACCTGCCACTGCGCAGAATAAGGAGGTGAGTATGACCGTTACGGTGCCAGGTTCCACCTTGTTCGTGGAGAAAATTAGTGACACTTTTGAAGAGAGTACTGACCTTTGTGTGGACTCTATGAAGGTGCAATTGCAGAAATACAAGGAAAAATTGCGCAATAGATAAAAAAAACTCAGAAAAGTTTTGGTAATTCGAAAATAATGCCTACCTTTGCATCCGCTTTCCGACATTTCACAATTTGATCGGGGGGCGGATGCTTAGTGAAGCCTCTTTAGCTCAGTTGGCCAGAGCACGTGATTTGTAATCTCGGGGTCGTTGGTTCGAATCCGACAAGAGGCTCGAAAGAGCCTTGAGGATAGACGAAATCAATTGTCTTTAGAGCTCACAAAGGCTAAAGAGAAAGCGTATTGGGTGGTTTCCAGAGCGGCCAAATGGGGCAGACTGTAAATCTGTTGTCTTTCGACTTCGGTGGTTCGAATCCATCACCACCCACTTC
>JBGUNO010000060.1:0-24048 GCA_045117415.1 Prevotella sp.
GCACCACGATAAAGTCCCTGACGGATAATCTCACCTGCACGTGGAGGACCCATCGTGAGGATTCCTACTGTAGAGCCTGGGTTCTGCTCCTTCAGACGAAGAGCCTGCTCCAAGGCGTTCAAATCTTCTGGGTTGAAGATGGCAGGTAAGGCAGCACGGTTGACCGTTCCTTCGGCAGTCATAGCATCCTTACCCACATTTCGGGTGTCTGGCACTTGCTTGGCCAGCACAACAATCTTTAAAGCCATAAAATATTATTATAATAATGTATTACTTCGCAGTGCCTTTTTTTAAGGCGCTGCAAAGGTACTACTTTTTACGCACATAGCCAAACAAATTGCACAAAAAGGGACAAAACGTGCACATTTCTTCCGTTTTGTGCAACAATTACTTATATAGACTGGGGCATTTCGTCCCTGCTGAAGCCACCTGATGAGGAAGCATAGATTTCTACTGGGAGTAAGTGCCAGTTTATAAATGATGAAAATACGATGAATTCGCAAAAACAACTCCCCTTCTCCCGTCATGTGGATCAAAGCCCGATAAACAGAGGGCGCAAGGCACGTGACTAGTTGGTTAAACATCTCCCATACTAGTCCCTTTTTTCATCAATCTACTACACCTTGTTCTCCGCATTTGCTTCAAAAATATCAAGGGTGCAGTTCACGTGAAAAGGGACTAGTACGGGACTAGTTGTCAGACTACTCCCGTCCCGAAACGCCGATGTACAGGGCGTTTCAGAAGAAAAAGGGAGAAGGGGAGTAGTTTTTTGAAATTCAAAATAAATTTTCACGATTCATCGGATTTTCAATTTCAATTAACTGTCATCTGTCATAACTGTCAACTTTAAAATTGCATGGCGAAAAACGGGGATGCCTTCTTTGCTCCATGCCAATGCCTCCCACACTTCATACTAAAGCCTCCTATACCCCATAGGAGGCATTCCTTTACCCCCATAACAGGCATTGGCATGGAGCATAGAAGGCATTCCTTTGTTTTTGGGACACAAACATGAGTGAAGTTAGGCGGCACCAAATGCATAGATAGGTGCCACCTAACTATGCGTTTGGAGCGTTCAAAACTTTTTTAGGTCTTTTTTCTTCTGAAACATTTGCGACATTGTCTCCGCGCTGCGGAGACTTTTTCCGAGGAAGACATTCTCTCCGCAACGCAGAGACAATTGTCATGGACCCATCTGAAAAGTCTGATGTATATCAAAGACCCACTTGAGCGCCAGTTCTACGCTCAGATGTGCAGTTCCGAGCATTGGGACTCACGTACTTTGGACGAAAAGATAGACAAGCAACTATACCTGACTACAGCACTCAGTCGCAAACCAGAAGAGGTAATAAAAAAAGAATTGGAGGAATCTAAGTCGAAAAATAAACTCTTGCCCGACATGGTGTTTCGCAGCAGTTACTTCCTTGATATTCTTGGACTGCCTGACGTGTTTTCTGAGAAAGATTTGGAGAATGCGATTTTGGGACAAGTAGAAGAGTTTCTTTCTGAACTCGGCTCTGACTTCACTTTCATTAAGCGACAGAAGCGGATTACCATTGATGCAGTAGATTATTATATTGATTTACTTTTTTCCATCGAGAGCTTCGTAGGCTTGTTGTGATCGACTTGAAACTTGGAAAATTCAAACCAGAGTATGAGGGACAGATGCGCTTATATCTACGATATCTGAATAAAAACGATCGGAAGCCCTGGAAAGAGTCACCCATTGGACTGATACTTTGTTCAGAAGGAAACACGGAACACATTGAATATCTGATGCTCGACAGTCTAGTCGACACAGTAAACAGTTTAATAGTATGAATTGGTTGTTTTTGGGACAAAAGATGTTAAATTTCGTACGGAAAAGGAACGTTTTCTTTCTTTTCTCTTCCGAAAATTATAACTTTGCGCCATAAAATGATTGTATATGGTAACTATTGAAGAGTTGAATCAACTGAAGAAACTGGGGAATGTTCCTTTTGAGGCACACGTGCTGAGGAACATGTTAAGCCACTATCAATCGCCAGAGAAGAAAGTCCAAAAACTGGTGAGAGATGGCTTTATCATCCGCATAAAGCAAGGTTTATATGTTGTGTCTCCAGAGGTTAGCGGCAAGTTGTTGTCAAAGGAATTAATAGCCAATCACATCTATGGCCCTTCTTACGTATCTGCTCATTATGCACTCCGTCATTATGGATTGATACCAGAATGGGTTACAGAAGTAACATCCATCACCACACGACATACACGTAGGTTTGAAACGCCAGAGGGTTACTTCTCCTATCGACAGGTGAACAGCGAATACTTCCCCATTGGTATTAAAATGGCTCACGATGACGATGGTGTCAATTACCTGATAGCGACACCAGAGAAAGCGCTGTGTGACATGATCATGGTCGAACCACATATACAACCCCAGTCATTGACGGCATTTGCCACCTTTTTAGAGGAGGATATGCGAATAGACACAGATGAATTGAAGGAAATGAATCGTGATATCATACGTAAGTGTATGGAGACTGGTAATAAGAAGCAGATATTAGCAAACCTGATAAAGTTAATGGAAAGATGACTATTTTCGACGAGATGGTGGAGGCGTTGCACCCCCGCAACAAGGCTGAGAAGGAGAGTGCACAGCAAGAAGTGATGCAGCAGATTGCTCTGTATGGTCTTTATCGTGGAGGATTTTTTGACCATGCGGCCTTTTATGGTGGCACGTGTCTGAGAATCTTCCATAACCTTCAAAGATATTCTGAGGACATGGACTTTACTCAAACAGAGAAAGATCCAAACATCCATCTGGAGAATTATTTTCCTCAACTGATTGAAGCCTTTAAGTTGACAGGCAGAGAGGTTACGATTAAGAAGAAAGAGAAGAAGACTTTTGGTAAGGTAGAGTCGGCATTCTTGAAGGATAACACCGATGTGTATGACATCGCTTTCCAGACAGAAAAAACAATCAAGGTAAAGATAGAACTGGATACTGACCCTCCGCTGGGATTTGAAACAGAACAGAAAACGCTTTTGAAGCCTTTTTCTACCATGATACGCTGCGTAACTCTTCCTGACCTTTATGCTGGTAAGATGCACGCCTTGCTTTATCGTAACTGGAAGACCAGAGTGAAAGGACGCGACTGGTACGACTTCCAATGGTATGTTGCCAATCGTGTGCCACTGAACTTTAAGCATCTGCAGAAGCGCGTTGCCGAATTTAATGGAATAGAACTTAGCAAGGAAGACTTTCTGGAAGCTTTACACGAGCGGCTGGCGACAACTGATATAGAATCCGTCAAGCAAGATGTTGCCCGTTTCATCTTCGACCAGCGTGATATTGAAATCTGGTCGAATGATTATTTCCAGAAGTTAGCCAACATGATAGTGTTTAAGGAATGATTATCAAACAGCCCGCCGAACTTTTAATTGATCTGCGGGCTTTGTTTTCGTGTTGGTTAGCTGCATAGCCTTTATGAGTTCTTTCATCTCCTCCTCAGTCTTGTTGCTCTTGGCATTCATCTTTTCCACATAAGCATCCAAATCGGCAATCTTGGCTTTGAATTCAGCCTCTCTCTCACTCTTAGTCTTCATAGTTAAACAGTTTTTAAATCTATTATAGTAACATTTGGAGAAAACTCAAAATACCGACATACATGATACAAAGATTCTTTACTGCAAATTGAGTCTCACTATTCGACCATTTTTGCAGTGCAATTATAATAAAATGTTTCCAAGCATCAAAATTATATCAAATATAATGTCTGAAAACATTAAAAACTTGCCAAATTATATGTATGGAAACACTCGATAATGAATTCACTCGTTATCTTCGCTTAAACCAGCTAAAGCCATCTGATGAGGAGGAATAGGAAACATCCAGAGAAATATCACATAAAACAGATCATTAAGTTTGGTGATTTCAATATTGGCAGGGATGGTCAAATGCTCACGCTCCCTAACTATTTGCAGTTCCTTCTGAATCTAGAGCCAGAAGACATCATTTTAGAGCCCTTTGACGCAGATGCAGTCAATTCTTTAGCAAGAGAGATTCTTCATAAGTAATATTTTCACCATGCAACACGGGAAGAAAGAGATGGGAGAGGTTAGCCGACCTCTCCCATGAAAAAATACTTGTTGTATAGAGTGCGATCTTATACCAGATGCTCAATGAGGTCGGCGCGCTCACCAGGCAGCATGTCGATGACGGGAATCTCGATCATCGTATAGCAGCCAGGCTGCTGGCGCATGGAGGCACGAGCCACATTGACCAGTACCTGAGCGGTAAGTGCCGGATTGTTGATGCTCATATTGAACTCCAGACGCTGGTTCTGTGTCTTACCACTCACACCCTTACGGACGAGGTTGACACCATGACCCATATCCTTCACAGCATCTACCGACTCAACTGCGAACACATGCGTCTCGTCATTGGCAAAATAAGGATCCGCCTTGATATCCTTCGTTACTTGCTCCAAAGTATAGCCGTCCTCCAGCTCCACATACACCATACGGCGATGGATGCCCTCGCCAAGGGGTATCGTCATGGACAACGCATTCTTCACACCAGCCTTCGAGCGTACACAGACAGAGTGACCCATGGACATGCCAGGTCCGAAGTTCGTATAGCTTAAGCCCTTGGGGGCAAGACTCTGCATGAGGGTACGTACGATAGAGTCAGACCCCGGATCCCATCCGGCAGCGATGACACTGACAGTATTGGTCTTCTTGTTGATTTCCATCAGACGTTCACGATAGCCACGGATATTGGTATGGATATCAAACGAGTCAACAGTATTGATACCCAAGGGAAGAATCTGTTTGGCGAACTCCTCACAAGAGCGAGTAGGAGTAGCGAGGATGGCGACATCGACATCCTTGAGTTCCTTGATATCCTTCACAACCTCATAGGGAGCCAGCTCCGCAGGCTTGTCGGCAGCCCCGTTTCTGCGTACTATTCCCGCAATCTCGAAATCAGCCGAGGCTTCCAGCGCCTCAATGGTAAACTTACCGATGTTGCCGTATCCAACGACGGCAGCGCGAATCTTTTTCATACCAGTTTTCTTTTATCTAGTTGTTTTTATCTTCAATTCGGTTGCAAATTTACACTTTTTCGACAAAAAACGTAACGAAAAGAAAGAAAATTTTCAAAAATAACATCTTTTTGCCATCTTACATAGGGGAAACAAAGGTAAATACAATAAATCACGAACTGTCTGCGTTAATAACATTGTATTAATACAATGCGCAAATGATAGAATATATTAAGGGCGAGTTGACGGAACTCACCCCTGCTTTGGCAACGGTTGAAGCGGCAGGAGTGGGCTATGGTCTGAATATCTCGCTGAACACTTACAGTGCCATCCAAGGCAAGAAAGAGGTGAAACTCTATGTCTATGAGGCGATTCGGGAAGACGCCCATGTCTTGTACGGTTTTGTGAACAAGAAAGAACGGGAGATGTTTGAGTTGCTCATCTCCGTCAGTGGCGTAGGTCCCAACACCGCTCGTATGATGCTCTCGTCGATGAGTGTGTCAGAGCTCTGCAGTGCTATCTCGACAGGCAACGAACGGATCGTGAAAGGTATCAAGGGTATTGGAAAGATGACGGCACAGCGTATCATCGTCGACCTTCGCGACAAGATTGTCGCCCTGGGCATCGCCGAAGAGATACCCGCTGGCGGAACGATTGCCGCCCCCATCAACAATGCCGTCCGCGACGAGGCAGTGGCAGCACTTACCATGTTAGGCTTCTCCCCTGCCCCTACCCAGAAAGTCGTCGTCGCCATCTTGCAACAACAGCCTGACGCTCCTGTGGAGCAGGTTGTCAAGCTGGCATTGAAACAGATTAAGTAAGATATATCGCGTGAAGAGACTCGGTGTATATATTATCCTCCTGCTCATCAGCATGGTTGCCCTGGCACACATGCTGCCAGCTATATTCCCCTTCCCTTCACGCCCAGACGACAAAGACTCCATCAAGGCACAACCCACATTGGTGACAGAGGACGACGAGATTCCCGACTCCCTACTCCATCCCCGTTGGAAAATCAAGAAGACGACTCCTGTGTTGGTGAGTGACCTCGACAGCTCCGTCGTCGACCTCCGTATGCCTGAGAACATCAAGCAACAGGCGGAATACGACGACTCCACAGGTGTTTACCTGATCGGCTCGAAGATCGGCAGCTCGTATCTCAACGCCCCCATCCTGATGACCCCGGAGGAATACCAGGAATGGAGTCGTGAGCGTGAGCTTCGCAGTTTCTTCCGTCAGAAGAACGCTGCCAACTTCGCCGCCAAGGGCAAGGACAAGTTCGACTTTGCCGACATGCACTTCGACTTAGGTCCCGCGGAGAAGATTTTCGGACCGGGTGGCGTGCGTATCAAGACGCAAGGTACCGCCGAGCTGAAGTTAGGCGCTAACTTCAAGAGTATCGATAACCCGTCGCTACCAGAGCGTAACAGGAATACGAAGGCGATAGACTTTGACGAGAAGATCAACCTGAACGTGAACGGTAAGGTTGGTGACAAGGTGAATATGAACCTGAACTACAACACGGATGCCACCTTCGACTTCGATACCAAGAATATCAAACTGCGTTACGAGGGCAAGGAGGATGAGATTATCAAGCTCATCGAGGCAGGTAACGTCACCTTCCCCACCAATAACTCGCTGGTCAAAGGAGCCTCCAGTCTTTTCGGTGTCCGTACCGATATGCAGTTTGGTAAACTGAAACTGCAGACCGTCTTCTCCCAGAAGAAATCCACGACGACCAGCGTATCCTCCAAGGGTGGTGTACAACTGACCCCCTTCGAGTTTAACATCGCCGACTATGAGGAGAACCGTCACTTCTTCCTGGCAAAGTATTTCAGGGAGCATTACGATGATGCCATGCAGAAACTGCCCAACCTCATGACAGGTGTTCAGATTACCCGTGTGGAGATATGGGTTACCAACAAGACGGGAACGACAGCCAATACCCGTAATATCATCGCCCTGACAGATCTTGGCGAGAGTACTTCCATCGAATGGGGAAATGGAGGAAGTGTCTCTAACGTCCCCGATAATAGCGCCAACAGAGAGTATGACGAGATGATTACCACCTATGCCGCCGCCCGTGATATCGACCAGACATCGACTGTGCTTGATAATAGCGGGAAATTCGTGGGTAGCGTGGACTATGAGAAACTAGCTGCCGCACGCCTGCTCACCAGTTCGGAGTATACGGTCAATAACGCACTAGGATATGTCTCCCTCAAGACAGGCCTGCAGACTGACCAGGTTCTTGCTGTCGCCTTTGAGTTCACCTATGGAGGACGCACCTATCAGGTAGGAGAGTTTGCCAGTGACCTTACCAGAGCCAACGAGGCGCTCTATGTGAAGTCGCTGAAGAATACCAGCAACAACCCCTCCCAGAATAACTGGCCCTTGATGATGAAGAACGTCTACTACCTCGCGTCGAATGTGGAGAAGACCAAGTTCCGCCTCGATATCAAGTTCCAGAGTGATACGGCAGGTGTCTACCTGACCTATATCCCTGAGGTGAAGGACATCACCTTGCTGCGTGGACTTGGCTGTGACCGTCTGGACAACAACAACCGCGCACACCCTAACGGCTTTTTCGACTACGTAGAAGGATATACCGTCAGCGAGGGTCGTGTCTTCCTCCCCTCCGTCGAACCTTTTGGCAAGACACTCCGCCAGTTCCTGGAGAAGAATCACGTCCCTGCCGACAAGGTCGCCAGATATACGTTCAGTGAGCTCTACGACACCACGAGGACTGCCGCCAAGCAGATGACAGACAAGAACAAATACCTGTTGGTGGGACAATTTAAGGGCAGTGCTGCCAATGTCATTTCCCTGGGAGCCTATAACGTACCTCAAGGCTCGGTGGTCGTGACAGCCGGTGGAGTCATCCTTAACGAAGGCTCCGACTATAGTGTCGACTACTCCGCTGGTGAGGTGACCATCCTCAACCAGAGTATCATCGATGCCGGAACAAGTGTCAACGTGTCGTTAGAGAGTAATACGGATTATGGCATGCAGCGTAAGACCATGCTAGGTCTTAATTGGGAGTATGACTTCTCGAAAGACCTGCAACTGGGCGGTACCTTCCAGTATCTCACAGAACAGACCCTGACCTCGAAAGTCACGATGGGACAGGAGCCGCTGCGTAACATGCTGTGGGGACTCAATATCAACTGGAAGCACGAGAGCCAGTGGTTGACCAACATACTCGACAAGCTGCCTTTCCTGCATTGTACACAGCCCTCACAGATCTCCTTTACTGGAGAGTTCGCACAACTGATTGCCGGACAGGCTGGGGGTACCCAGGACAATGCCTCGTATATTGACGACTTCGAGAATGCCAAGAACGGACTTGATGTCAGCGAACCCAAGTCATGGACGATGTCGAGTGTACCCACCATGTTCAAGGAACATAGCGACAAAGACTCCGTGTTGAGTGGCTTCAACCGTTCACTGCTCGCCTGGTATAACATTGACCCCCTCTTTACCTACCGAACCTCCTCCTTGACACCCAGTCATATCAAGAGTGACCTCGAGCAGTTGTCCAATCATTATGTCCGTGCCGTCTATGTGAGTGAGCTGTACCCCAACCGACAGCAGAGTACCTATAGCGGTGCTACGGCAACCCTTCCTATCCTCAACCTTGCCTACTATCCGCAAGAGCGAGGTGCCTACAACCTGGACACGGATGTGGACGTCATGGGAAAACTCAGCAGACCCGCACAGCGATGGGGCGGTATGATGCGTAAACTGGACACCAACGACTTTGAGACAGCCAATGTGGAGTATATTGAGTTCTGGCTGCTGGACCCCTTCATCTATACCAACCAGCAGGGTGATGCTAACGAGTATGGTGGCGACCTCTATATCAATCTCGGAGAGGTCAGCGAGGATATCCTGAAAGACGGAAAGAAATTCTATGAGAGTGGTATGCCTGTCGACGGTTCGAGTAATTTCTCCTATACCCCATGGGGTAAGGTACCCATCCAAGCCACTCAGACATACGCCTTCGCCACCTCACCAGGTTCACGAGCCAAACAGGACGTAGGCTTCAACGGTCTCAACGACGAGGAGGAGCGTTCCAAGCCTGCTTATGCCAACTTCCTCAATGGTGTCAATGTGAATGACAGTGTCCGTGCGGCATGGAACGCTGACCCTGCCAATGACAACTACCACTATTTCCGTGGCAGAGACCTTGACGAGCGACAGGCATCTATCCTCGAGCGCTATAAGCGTATCAACATGCCTCAGGGAAACTCTCCTGACAGTGATCAGCAGACGGAGGGTTATGATACCAGCTACAAGACATTCCCAGACGTGGAGGATATCAACCAAGACTTCACCCTCAACGAGTACGAGCGTTACTTCCAGTATAAGGTCAGTATCCGACCAGGGGATATGGTGTTAGGCAGAAACTATATCACGGACATCCGTGAGGCAAGTGTCTCCCTGCGTAATGGTAACCGTGAGACCGTGAAATGGTATCAGTTCCGCATTCCCCTCGACCAGTATGAGGACTGTGTGGGTAACATCAGCGACTTCACCAGTGTGCGTTTCATGCGTATGTTCCTCACCCAGTTCAAGCGTCCCATCGTCCTGCGTTTCGGTTCTCTTGACCTGGTGCGTGGAGAGTGGCGTGTCTATCACCAATCGCTATCCGGTGCTGCCGAGAGCGGAATCTTAGAGGTCAGCGCTGTGAATATCGAGGAGAACAACGACAAACGACCCGTCAATTATGTCTTGCCGCCAGGTATCAGTAGGGTGACAGACCCTTCACAGCCACAGTTGGTAGAAGAGAACGAGCAGTCGATGAAAATGGATGTCCGCAACTTGGCGCCTGGTGAGTCGAAGGCTGTCTATAAGAACACCATGCTGGACTTACGCCGTTATAAGCATATACAGATGTTCAACCATGCCAACCACCTGATTGACGACTATAACCTCAAGAATGGAGAACTTGCCGTATTCATCCGCTTTGGCAATGACTATAAGAACAACTACTACGAATACGAGATCCCTCTCTCGCTGACTCCTGACCGTAACGACTATAACAAATATAACGTGGAGGACTGCCGTGCCGTATGGCCAAAGGAGAATATGCTGGACCTCGACCTCGACCTGTTCACTGCGCTCAAGAAGGAACGTAACAAGGCTCGAGCCAGCGGTGGTGCCTCCTTCAACCAGATATATTCAAAAGCAGACCCAAGTAATCCTTCTAACACAGTCAGTATAGTGGGTAACCCGTCACTTGGAGAGGTCAAAACCATGATGATTGGTGTCCGCAACATCTCAAACGAGCATAAGTCGGGAGAGGTATGGGTCAATGAATTACGTCTGATGGACACCAACAACAATGGAGGTTGGGCTGCCAGCGGAGCTCTGAATGTACAACTCTCTGACGTCGGCTCGATCAATATGACGGGAAAAATCATGACAGCAGGATTCGGCGGACTGGAAGAGGGTATCTTGCAACGCTCCACCGACGATTACAAGACCTACTCCATCACAGCCAATGTGGAGTTGGGAAAATTCTTCCCCGATAAAGCGAAAGTCAGTGCACCACTCTATTATTCCGTCACCAAAGAGGAGAAACGACCGAAATATAACCCGTTGGACACCGACCTGGAACTGAAGGACGCACTGGACGCCGCCCCCACCAAACAGGAGCGTGACTCTATCGAGAGTATCGCCGTGACCAAGTCGACTACTACCAATTTCTCTTTGTCAAATGTACGGGTTGGTATCAAGACCAAGAGACATCCCATGCCATACGACCCTGCCAACTTCTCCATCTCCTACAGTCACTCCCATCGACATACCAGTGGTGAGACAACTGTTTATGAGAACGAGGATCAGTGGCGTGGAGCCCTAAACTACAGCTACTCTCCTGTCTATAAGCCATGGGAGCCTTTCAAGAAGAGTAAGAGCAAATCCAAATGGGCACAATATCCGAAGCAGTTCGGACTGAACTGGTTACCACAGAATATCTCCTTCAATACGGATATACAGAGGTTCTACCATGAGCTGCAAGAACGGGACATGGAGGATCTGGGAGGTCAACAACTGCCCGTCTCCTGGAGTTCGCAATTCCTATGGAATCGTGAGTTCTCCCTTCGTTGGGATCTTACCAAGAACCTGCACCTGAACTTTCAGTCGGCGACTCACGCGGAGATCGAGGAGCCCTACGACGAGAGACCTATCAACAAAGACCTCTATCCTGACCGCTATGAGGCATGGAAGGACTCGGTATGGCATAGTATCCTCCACTTCGGAGTACCTCTTGACTACCAGCAACAGTTCAGTGCCTCCTTGCAATTCCCACTCAACAAACTGCCAATCTTTGACTGGGTAACAGCAGACGCGTCGTATAACGCGACCTATCGATGGGTACGTGGTACAGACCTTGAGAACGGAACGAACTTAGGAAACACCATTGCGAACAACCGTCAGTTGAATATCAATGGTAATTTCAATATGGAGACACTCTATAACCATATTCCTTTCCTGAAGAAAGCGAATGAAAGGTTCAAGAAAGCGGCAAGTACCAATACCTCCAAGACGAGAAATAACACGAAACAAGACAAAAACACGAAAGATAAAAACGCTAAGGACAAAAACGCTAAAGACGCTAAACAAAACAAAAAGGAGGAGAAGATACTTCCCAAGAACCAGAATGCCTGGCAGAAGGAGGTTACCTTGATGACAGACTCCTCCATCATCGTCAACCATGGTAGGAAAACCAAGAAACTGAACGTCAGCGCCCGTACCAAGGACGGTAAGAAGTATTCCATAAAATACAAAGTCCTAGATGACAATCGTATCCGCATCAAGAATCGTGACACCATCCAACTGATGCTCAGTATCGCGCCGAAACCACCCTCAGAGAAACAATGGTGGTACAAACCGGCACAGTCAGGTGCCCGTCTTCTGATGATGGTTCGCTCTATCGGTGTCTCCTATCGCAACCAGTATTCCATGTCTATTCCCGGCTTCCTGCCTAATATCGGAGATGCTTTCGGACAACGGACAGGTAGTGTGATGGCACCAGGACTAGGTTTTGCCTTTGGTATGGTTGACGACAATTATATCCAGAAAGCACACGACAATGGTTGGTTGTTAGAGAACGACAATGTGGCAACTCCCGCTACCACGAATCTGACAAAGGACTTACAGATAAGGGCTACCCTGGAACCTTTCCGTGACCTGAAGATTGACCTGAATGCTAGTCGTACAGAGACCAAGGCGAAGTCCATACAGTATATGTTTGAGGGGATGCCGACGACACAGAGTGGTACCTTCACGATGACCACCATCTCCTTGAAATCAGCACTAGAAGGTATTGGAGATGCCAACAACGGTTTCCATTCCGCCTCGTTCGACAGATTCTGTAATATGCTAGCCTCCTACCAGCAGAGGGCGGAGGCACAATATGGCACCAGTGTTGACCCATACCATGCCAGTGTGATGATCCCAGCCTTCCTCTCCGCCTATACCAGCAGTGGAGGAGGACTCAGTTTCTTCCCGTCCCTGACACGCCTGTTACCAAACTGGACCCTCCGCTATACAGGATTGTCGAAACTCCCGTGGTTCCGCGACGTGTTCAAAAGCGTGACACTCAACCATTCTTATAAGAGTATCTATGCAGTAGGAAGCTATACGGCGAATGCCGGCACCAACTCGCTCTTAGGCTATAATGTACCCACTGTCAGCCTCAACGAGTCGTTCGCGCCATTGCTGGGTATCGACGTTACTTTCAATAACAACCTCACGGCAAAAGTGGAATATCGTACCACACGTGTCCTGAACCTCTCCATGACGAGTGTTCAGATTAACGAGAGCCGTTCTAACGACTGGGTGGTTGGTCTTGCCTACAAGATCAGCGACTTCAACCTCTTCGGAAGTAATGGCAACCGCAAGATCAAGAAAGCACAGCGTGGCAGCAGGAAGAAGGCTAATGACAAGCAACAGGCGGCAACACCCTCCACCGCACCGAAGACAGGTGTCAATCATGACCTGAATATGCGTCTTGATTTCTCATTGCGCAAACAGGCTGCCATCACACGTGATATCGCGTCTCGGACAAGTGCTGCCAGCAGTGGTAACACGGCATTGAAGATATCCTTTATGGCAGACTACACCCTATCCAAGTTGTTGACGCTCAGTGCGTACTATGACAGACAGACGAACACCCCATTACTCTCTGCCAGCAGTTATCCCACGACGACACATGACTTTGGCTTATCACTGAAATTCAGCCTGACACGATAAGCAAATTTTCACATGGAGCAAAGCTCCTTAGTCCTTTTTTCTTGATATATTCTTTGTCATTTCAAAAAAACTTTGTATCTTCGCACCGTCATATATAAATTAAGGTGGAATTACTCAATAACATCAAATATCCCGATGACTTACGTAAGTTGTCGGTCGACCAACTTCCAGAACTATGCCATGAGCTTCGCGACGATATCGTGAAGGAACTTTCAGTGAATCCCGGACACCTTGCTTCCAGTTTGGGCGTTGTGGAACTGACCGTCGCCTTGCACTATGTTTACAACACCCCAGAAGACCGAATCGTATGGGATGTGGGGCATCAGGCATATGGTCATAAGATACTGACAGGACGTCGTGAACAGTTCTGTACCAATCGTAAGCTAGGAGGTATCCGTCCCTTTCCTTCACCCTTTGAAAGCGAGTATGACACTTTTGCCTGCGGACATGCCAGCAACTCTGTCTCTGCCGCATTAGGTATGGCAGTAGCTGCCAAGAAGACTGGCAAAAGTGATCGTCATGTGGTGGCTGTCATCGGTGACGGTGCCTTGAGTGGCGGTCTAGCCTTTGAAGGACTGAACAACGCGTCTTCTTCTCCTAACGACATGTTGATTATCCTGAATGACAATAACATGTCTATCGACCGTTCGGTCGGTGGTATGAAGCAATACCTGATCGACTTAAGTACCAATGAGACTTATAATGCCATCAAGTTCAAGGTTAACAACTGGTTGCACAGGAAGGGACTGATGAGCGATGAACGTCAGAATGGACTCCAGCGACTGGCTAATGCCCTGAAGAGTGCCATCTCCCATCAGCAAAACATCTTCGATGGTATGAACATCCGTTACTTCGGACCTTTCGATGGACATAATGTAAAGGAGTTGGTACGTATCCTCCATCAGTTAAAGGACATGAAAGGTCCTAAGTTGTTACACCTGCATACACAGAAAGGACATGGTTATGCCCCTGCAGAGAAAGACGTGACAACATGGCATGCGCCTGGCAAGTTTGACCCGGAGACTGGTGAGCGACTGGTGGACAAAGACCCCAACAAGCCCCAGAAATACCAGGATGTCTTTGGACATACTCTCCTGGAACTGGCAAAACAGAATCCTAAGATTGTAGGTGTCACACCCGCCATGCCGTCAGGATGCTCGATGAATATCATGATGAAGGAGATGCCAGAGCGTACCTTTGACGTGGGCATTGCCGAAGGACATGCCGTCACCTTCTCAGGAGGTATGGCGAAAGACGGACTGATTCCCTTCTGTAATATATACAGTGCTTTCTCACAGAGAGCCTTCGACAATATCATACATGATGTCGCATTATTGAACCTGCATGTCGTATTCTGTTTCGACCGCGCCGGTATCGTAGGAGAAGACGGTCCCACCCATCATGGTGCCTTCGATCTGGCAGCCCTTCGTCCTATTCCCAACCTCATCATCTCCTCCCCCATGGATGAACATGAGTTACGTCGACTGATGTACACCGCCCAACTGCCCGATAAAGGTCCGTTTGTGATCCGCTATCCAAGAGGCGGAGGTGTATTGATGGACTGGCGTTGTCCCTTTGAGGAGATCAAAGTGGGGACAGGCAGGAAGATGAAAGACGGAGAGAAGGTCGCTGTGCTCTCTATTGGTCCTATCGGCAATAACGTGACGGAAGCCGTAGAGGGAACGACTGCTGCTCATTACGACATGCGATTCCTGAAGCCCCTTGATGAAAATATCCTTCAGGAAGTCGCAGAGAAATACAAGCACATCATTACTGTGGAGAACGGTGTTAAGAATGGTGGCTTAGGGTCTTCCGTTTTGGAATGGATGAACGACCATGGCTATTCTCCACGTATCACCCGTCTTGGCTTGCCAGACAACCAGTTTGTCGAACATGGCACTGTTGAGGAACTACATCATATCGTAGGCTTAGATGCCTCAAGTATTAGAAAAGCGATAGAGTCATGAAGATTGTGATTGCCGGTGCAGGTGCCGTTGGAACTCACCTGTCAAAACTCCTTTCACGCGATCATCAGGATTGTGTGTTGATTGACCCGGATGCCGCACGACTGGCAGGTCTTGACGGTCGTTATGATATCATGACGATTCAAGGGTCTCCGACAAGTATCAAGACGCTGAAGGATGCCGGCACGGAATCCGCCGACCTCTTTGTCGGCGTGACACCAGATGAGAGCAAGAACATGGCAGCATGTAGTATTGCCCATGCTCTAGGAGCTAAGAAGACGGTTGCACGTATAGATAATTACGAATACCTGGCGTCACATCTGAAGCCCTTCTTCGAGGGGATGGGTGTCAACTCCCTCATCTATCCAGAGGTTCTTGCTGCCATCGACATCACGAATGGTCTGAAGATGTCATGGGTCAGACAACGCTGGGACGTACATGGCGGTGCCTTGGTGATGCTGGGTATCAAACTACGAAAGACCTGTGAGATTCTCAATGAGCCACTGAAGAACCTCTGTGGTCCTGACGACCCCTATCATGTCGTAGCCATCAAACGTGGTGGTGAGACACTGATACCGAGTGGTAATGACAAATTATGTGTCAACGACCTCGCTTACTTCATGACGACCAGCGAGTATATCCCTTATATTCGCAAGATTTCCGGAAAGGAGCATTATGCCGATGTGAAGAATGTCATTATCATGGGAGGAGGAAAGACTGCCGTACGTGTGGGGTTGACGCTTCCTGAATATATGAACTTGAAAATCATTGAGAAGAGCGAGCGGCGTTGCGAGCAGCTGAACGAACTGCTTTGCGACACAGACACCATGATCATCCATGGAGATGCCCGTGACCTTGGATTGTTGCAGGAAGAGGGTATCGACAACACACAGGCATTCGTCGCCCTGACAGGAAATGCAGAGACGAATATTCTTGCCTGCCTGACCGCCAAGCGGCTGGGTGTCAGGAAGACCGTGGCTATGGTAGAGAACCTTGACTATGTAGAGATGGCAGAGAGTCTGGATATCGGTACGATTATTAATAAGAAGACGGTTGCCGCCAGTCATATCTACCAAATGATGCTGGATGCGGATGTCAGCAATGTCCGTTCTCTGATGATGGTCGACTCCGATGTCGCGGAGTTTATCGCGGCAGAAGGCTCCAGGGTCACCAAGAAACCTGTAAAGGACTTAGGGCTTCCTTTTGGTGTGACGATAGGTGGACTCGTTCGTCATGACGAGGGAATCCTTGTCAATGGTAATACACAAATCATGGCAGGCGACTCTGTCATGGTATTCTGCCATGAGCAGAATCTGAAAAAAATAGAGAAGTTTTTCAAGTCAAACATCTTATGGTAAACTACCCTTTGATATACAAGATCATCGGTTCGCTGCTCCTACTACTAGGATCTCTGCTAACCTGTTGCACGGGTATATCATTCTATTATATGGAAGACGATATGATGGCTTTCCTACTGTCTACGTTGTTTACCTTCAGTTGTGGTTTTATTCTTAAATTCATGGGACGGAACGCCAGTAACAATCTGGGGCGTCGTGATGCCTATCTTCTAGTCACTCTGACATGGACGGTATTCAGTCTGTTTGGCATGATTCCGTTTCTTATCGGAGGATATATCGATAATGTGACAGATGCCTTCTTCGAGACCATGTCCGGATTCTCTACGACGGGTGCCACCATTATCGATGATGTGGAATGGATGCCACATGCCATTCTATTCTGGCGCACACAGACTCAATGGATTGGAGCACTCGGAATCGTGTTCTTCACCATTGCCATCCTACCGTCTATGGTAGGAAGTGGTAGCGTGAAGGTTTTTGCAGCGGAAGCGACAGGTCCTATCCGCTCGAAGATGCACCCCCGTCTCTCCACCACCGCCAAATGGATATGGTCAATATACTCTGCGCTAACCATTGCCTGTGTCATTGCCTTCTATATAGCGGGGATGGACATCTTCGACAGTATCAACTATGCGATGACCACGACGGCGACAGGAGGTTTCTCCCCTCATAATGACTCTACGGCATTTTTCCAGTCACCGACAATTGAATACATCGCTATCTTGTTCCAGTTCCTGGCAGGAATTAACTTCACCATGCTCTATTTCGCAGTATTCCGCCTAAAGGTCGCCAACCTCTTTAAGAATTCGGAGTTCAAGCTTTACATCATTGTTATCACAGCTTCCACAATATGGATCATGTATCTGCTGATGTCACATAACGGATATGGTTTTGAAAGAGCTTTCCGATCTTCTCTGTTCCAAGTAGTATCGTTCATGACAACAACAGGACTCTTCAATGACGATGCGGCATTATGGCCTCATATCACATGGGTCATCCTTGGCAGCCTGATGTTCTTAGGAGCATGTTCTGGTTCCACTACTGGTGGATTCAAGTGTATCCGTGGTGTGATGATCATGAAGCTCTTACGCAATGAGTTCCATAAGCTGCTCCATCCGAATGCCGTCCTTCCTGTGAAGATCAACGGGCAACCTGTTTCTCAGCAAAAGCTGAACTCACTACTCGCTTTCTTTGCCATCTTCACCTTAATGGTACTATTATCCGCAACGATTATGATAGTAGCGGGAATCGACAATACGAACGCCATCACCATTGCCTTGAGCTGTATCAGTAATGTCGGACCATCCCTTGGGACACAGATTGGTCCAGAGATGTCATGGAGCCAGTTGCCTGACTTCATCAAATGGGTTTGCTCCTTCCTGATGCTGGTAGGACGTCTGGAAATTATGAGTGTCCTGGTATTGTTCACACGAGGGTTCTGGAGAGATAATTAATATGAATCAAACTAGCATATATGAATTACTACAAATTTGAGCCATTATTAAAACAGACGCTTTGGGGAGGCGACAAGATTATCCGCTTCAAGAAGCTTAATGCCCAAATGGAGAATGTGGGTGAGAGTTGGGAGATCTCTGGTGTTAAGGATAATGAAACGATAGCCATTGGTGACGGGCGATCCCTCAATCAATTAGTACATGAAATGAAAGGACTGTTAGTTGGCGAGACAAACTATCAGCGTTTTGGCGATGAGTTTCCCTTGCTTATCAAATTCATCGATGCCCGCCAGGATCTGAGTATACAGGTACACCCCACTGACGAGATAGCTCACCGACAGGGAAAGAATCGTGGTAAGACCGAGATGTGGTTCGTGATGGATAGTGCTCCAACGGCAAAACTCTATAACGGTTTGAGACTCCAAATCACCCCTGAACAATATAAGGAGATGGTGGAGAATGACACCATCTGTGACGCTCTTGCCCAGTATGAGGTGAAAGAGGGTGACTGTTTCTTTATTCCCGCAGGACGCATCCATGCCATTGGCGCCGGCTGTTTCTTGGCGGAGATCCAGCAGACCTCCGATGTGACCTATCGTATATACGACTTCAAGCGCAAGGATAAGGACGGCAACTATCGCCAACTACACACCCAAGAGGCTTCTGAGAGCATCAACTATACCGTCCTTGAGGATTACCGCACACCGTATACCCCCCAGAAGAATGAGAGTCAGCTATTGGTGGAATGTCCCTATTTTAATACTGCCGTCTACGACCTAACGGAACCGATGACGATAGACTATAGTGAGCTTGACTCCTTCGTCATTCTGATTGGGATGAAGGGAGAAGGTACATTAACTATTGACGGGGAAGAAGTGAACCTCCGCGCTGGTGAGACTATCCTTATCCCTGCTACTGTCAAAGAGATAAGAACGGAGGGGACTATTAAGTTTCTGGAGACTTATGTCCTGTCGTAAGATACTGCTCCACATCCGACTGTACACGACGGAACTGTTCTGACTGCATGTAACCACTATTTTTCTTCAACATCTGACGGATGTCCTGCAACGAGTGTTCGTAACAGGACATCTCGTTTCTACGTTGGGTATGATGGCGTGCCGTACGTGTGATCTCATCCTGACGCTCCAAACGGAGCCGGTTACACACCTTATTTAATATAGGGACGATCACGTTGTCAAACAAAGAATGCCCTTGTACATAGAGATAGGTGGTCTGCGGAGTAACACCCAGCTCTTTAATTTCCGCTTTCAGCTTCAGATAAGACTCCTTATTATCAGGGAACTCTGCCTGTAGCTGTCTGACCTTCCGACAGACTTTCTGACGGAGATGGTCAAGAGATGGTTGGGGGTCAAAGACATTGAAGCCCCCTGGGTCTATCACTCTTGCCATATCAGACAGGGAGAATATATTATGCTGACCTGTACGGTATGCCCATACCGACCATATGAACAAAGGGAATATCGCCTCACTATACTGCGCAAGATAGTCCTCGAAATCAAAGAGACGATGATCGTTGAGGGTGACGGCGACACAGACATCATGAAGAGAGGGTGCGTAACATTGCAGGTTCTCGATGGCATAAGCATAGGTGTGGAACACATACGGGCTCTCAACCACCTTCCTCGATTGTGGGGTGACACCTTGCAACAGATAGTCGTAATCTGCATCCACACAGGCTATCATATCCTCCCCTATCCTACCTTCTATAAAGGACATCAACACTGATTTCTTCCCGCGTTCCAGTTTCTGGTGGGAAGGCAGCATCACCTCAAAGTAGCGTTTGTCATCCTCGAAGCGTCCCAAAACAGTACGCCAGAAATAGATGTCGTCGTAGCTCTCCACATAAGCTACGATCCTTCGCCTTGCCTTTTTCGAGGTCATCTGGTTGGCAGCCTCGAAATAGCGACTATTAAGATGATCCTTCAATCCTTTCATTTTTATAGGAGCTATAGGTACTATAGTGACTATAGGAACTATAGGGTTATATCACTCACCTCTGTCACTTTATCCATCCAGCCATTCATAATGACTGCTGGCGAATGAGTGGTCAGGATAATCTGCACGTTAGGATTAAGTTCCTGTATCAAATCGATGAGTCGTTTCTGCCATTCGATATGTAGAGATACCTCCGGCTCATCCATAAAGAGTACATAAGGTTGTTGGTCTTCCACCAATACCGTTAAGAGGATGGCAAGGATCTGTTTCTCTCCACTTGATAGTTTATAGGGTAGCAAGACTTCACCGATCTGTGAGAAACGGATTTCATTCTCCGTACGCACAATCTTCTTCCCCGTCTCGTTAAAGAGATCGTCGACGATATCCTGGAAGCGTTTCTTGGGTTCTGACAGGTGTTGCGCCGCATCCGTATTCCCTTGTTGCAACTCAGCGATGATACGGTTGCCTATATTCACCTGATAGTCGAGGTATTTACGTTGCAGATTATAGAGTTGCAAATCCAGCAACGAGCCACCTCCCATACCGGCAAGAGCCGACAAGGTCTCACGCATCACAGCCTCCCCTTCCGTCAAGGTCTGGGAGATATTACTGTCTAACGAGCGGATGATGTCGAAGCGTACATGAGTAGCATCCTCTGGCTCAGAGATGATATGTACCCCCTTGAGCATGTGGTTCTGAATATCACCATTGATAGCAATACTCCTCACCACCTTATTCAGGATAGTAGACTTACCCACGCCATTGATACCACTGAGCACATTTACCTTGGGGTCAAGATCCCATACAATGTGTTTCCTACCTCCCCAAAGGGAGTCTATCTCTATCCTCTTGATATAATCCGCATACTTTTGCATATCGATGACCTGCTTAAATAATAAAATGGTGACCTGCTTAATAGCGGTCACCTTTCGTTTTCGTCCAGAAATCTTCCAAGCGAACTTCAAAGATAAGAGTGCTATAGGCTGGAATAGAACCATTCTCACTCGTACCGTATCCTAACTGATAGGGAATGACAACCAGCCAGTGGTCACCCCGACGCATTTGCATCAAAGCGGTGCCGAATCCTGGTACAACCGCATTGACAGCAAACTTACTGGGAACAGCTGTATCAATGTCAAATGGCGCCAGGTAACTCTGGTCAAACTGATATCCCGTACTATAGGAAGGAGATGGTATCAGATGACCCACATAATGTATCTGTACTGTATCGCTCAGATAAGGTGTCGCCTCAGGGACTCCCACTTCGCTGCCCAGCTTATCCACCAGAACATAGTCTGTATGACCAGCCACATAACTTGTACCAAGGGAATATTTCCTTAACTTCATGTCATAATCATCAGAGAGATAGGCGGCCTCAAAGAACTGCTCGTTCTTGTTCTGCCAGTCAGCATATTCCTGAACGGTATCGTCCTTCTCACTGCAGGCTGTAAAAGCAAGTGGTGTCATCGCTGCTGCAATGTAAAAAACTAACAATTTAAAAATTACAGAATGATTCCTTTTCATTTTTACATTTTCTCATTTTTACATTTTCTCATTACTGAAGTTTTTTCAGCAATGAAGCGATGCTTACCTTATCCTCGATGATAGCGGCGAGATCAGAGATATTCACACGCTCCTGCTCCATGGTGTCACGGAAACGGAGGGTTACCTTGCCGTCGTTCAGCGAGTCATGGTCGACAGTCACGCAATAGGGAGTACCGATTGCATCCTGACGACGATAGCGCTTACCGATAGAGTCTTTCTCATCGTACTGGCAGTTGAAGTGGAACTTCAGGTCGTTGATGATTTCACGAGCTTTCTCTGGCAGACCGTCTTTCTTCACCAGCGGCATCACAGCAAGTTTCACAGGAGCCAAGGCTGCAGGCAGTTTCAGAACCACACGCGTCTCTCCGTTCTCCAACTGCTCCTCGCAGAAAGAGTGACACATGATAGAGAGGAACATACGGTCGACACCTATAGAGGTCTCAATGACGAACGGTGTATAGCTCTCGTTGGTCTGTGGGTCAAAGTATTTGATGCTCTTACCAGAGTATTTCTCATGCTGCGACAAGTCAAAGTTGGTACGAGAGTGAATACCCTCCACCTCCTTGAAGCCAAATGGCATCTTGAACTCAATATCCGTGGCGGCATTGGCATAGTGTGCCAACTTATCGTGATCGTGGAAGCGGTAGTTCTCAGCACCAAAGCCCAGTGCCTGGTGCCATGCCATACGGGTCTGCTTCCACTTGGGGAACCACTCCAGCTCTGTGCCAGGAGCTACGAAGAACTGCATCTCCATCTGCTCGAACTCACGCATACGGAAGATGAACTGACGAGCGACAATCTCGTTACGGAAAGCCTTACCAATCTGAGCGATACCAAAAGGAATCTTCATACGACCCGTCTTCTGCACATTCAGGTAGTTGACGAAGATACCCTGTGCCGTCTCAGGACGCAGGTACACCTTCATGGAACCATCCGCACTGGCCCCCATTTCTGTAGAGAACATTAGGTTAAACTGACGAACATCCGTCCAATTACGGGTTCCACTGATAGGACATACTATCTCTTCGTCAAGTATGATTTGCTTCAGTTCCTCCAAATCGGGTCCTTGCATAGCTGCGGCATAACGGGCATGCAATGCGTCACGCTTCTCCTTGGTCTCCTTCACACGCTCACTGGTCTCCAGATACTTAGCCTCATCGAAAGAGTCTCCAAAGCGCTTGCGCGCCTTCTCCACCTCTTTTTGGATTTTCTCGTCATACTTGGCAATCTGATCCTCGATGAGCACATCAGCGCGATAGCGTTTCTTCGAGTCACGATTGTCAATCAAGGGATCGTTGAAAGCGTCCACATGACCAGAAGCCTTCCATATCGTAGGGTGCATAAAGATGGCTGAGTCGATACCCACGATGTTCTCGTGCAGCAATACCATCGACTTCCACCAATATTCTTTGATATTATTTTTCAACTCCACACCGTTCTGACCATAGTCATACACAGCGCCTAATCCATCGTAGATATCACTGCTGGGAAATACGAAGCCATACTCCTTGCAGTGACTCACGATTTTCTTAAATACATCTTCTTGTGCCATAAAAATACTATAATTTCGAAATTATGGGTGCAAAGGTACGATTAAGTGAGCAAAAAAGCAAATTTCTTCACACATTTTTTCGTAACATTATTTAAGATATGTTCAACGGGTCTTCTTCGCTGTCAGCTGCTTGGCTTTAGCCGATGAGGATGGCGACAACTTGCCTCTTAAATAGGCTTCGATGATTAGTCCAGCGATAGGAGCTGCCATGTCGGCACCGAAGCCGCCATGCTCAATATAAACGGAAACGGCAATCTTGGGATCGTTCATAGGAGCAAAACCAATAAAGGCAGAGTGGTCTTTCCCAGGGTTCTCGACCGTCCCCGTCTTCCCACAGATAGGGTATGTGGTATGGATACATGTCGCCGTCCCTTTCTCCACAGCCATCTTCATACCCTCCACCACAGGCTGGTATGCTGACTTCTTGACTTTTGTCCACCGTTTGGTGAGGTAACGCTGATTTTTGGTTCCCTGATGGATATGAGGCACGAAGAACCACCCCCGGTTGGCTATGGTCACTGCGAGGTTACAGAGTTGCAAGGGTGTGCAGGTCACATCACCCTGTCCCATGCCAGCCCACCAGATGATCTTACCGTCCCAGTTGTTCTTATAACGTCTATTCAGATAGTCGGCACCAGCCAGCAATCCACCTTGTTCTCCTTCGATATCGATATGCATCGGACCACCCAGTCCCATGCTCTGCATATAGCTGCGCCATATATTAATCGCCTCTGTCTTGTCATCATAGACAAAGTTGTCGTTGATCATTGAGGCGAAGGTCATCAGGAACCATGTATTACAACTCTGTGCCAGAGCATCTCTCAATGCCAGCGGAGAGCGATGCTGATGACACCCCACCTTGATATTTTCATCTGTCACCCCATTGTTGCAGACCACCTGTGTGGCAGGTGTCACGATATCCTCCGACAATAA
>JBGUNO010000061.1:0-43752 GCA_045117415.1 Prevotella sp.
GTTACAAAATTTCCGCGACATACGGAAATCCCTGTGCTTTTTTTTGCGACCTTATCTCAATTATTTATTAACTTGCGAAACTTGAATAAATATAATTGTTTTAATGGTTAATCGGTTACACGATGCAAAGTTAGTGCAAACCGAGCAAAAAACCAAATTTTATTTGAATTTTCTCAAGCGTGAGTACCTTCGACTGAAAGTCAAATCCCCCATTTCAACGGAAACTCTCTCTCGGAGGGGCTGTAAGAGAAGGGAATACCGTCACCGTTTTTTCGTATATATCCCACCTGTCCCTTGACATACTCTCGATTCCCAGGGGACGGAGGCAACCTTTTCCGTATGGATCATGGCAGTCTCAAATCTCTGTCACGCTAAAGTTTGGGGCACAAAAAATTAAAAAAAAGACACCTGAAAATTCGTAGACCGCAATGGGAATGTTGTACCTTTGCCGTTGCATTGAGGATGCAACGGCGATTGCGGGCTGCGGCTCATTAATATTTTTTAAGAGAAAGATGAATCCTGTTTATCGGGAAAAGGTGTACCTTTGTTGTTTAAAACTATTGAATTATATTTAAATCTACGTGATAAGAATGATGAAAAGGAATTTATTCACACTGGCTGTTGCCATGTTTATATCGTGTGCCGTCTACGCGACGGGTATTAACCGCCAGCAGGCTGCCCAGCTTGCCCGCGATTATATGTCGAAGAACTTTAGTGAGAAGAGTGCCGCACGAAGGACAGCAGGGACGATCTCTCTCCATGAAGTGGAGACAGGACAGTCGCTGGTTTATGCCTTCAATATCGAGGGCGGCGGCTTTGTGGTGGTGGCAGGTGACGACTGTGCGCCAGCCATCTTGGGCTTCAGTGAGAAATCGGTGATTGACCCTCAGGACATCCCCGACGGCATGAAGTATCTCTTTGAGCAGTACCAGCAGGATATGCAGTTCATGATACAGAACGGTCTGCAAGCCAGCGAGACAGCCACCCTCGGGGAAGAGGTCAAGCCGCTGATGGCATCGAAGTGGGGACAGGGCGCGCCCTATAACTACATGAGTCCGAAATACAAAAAAACAAGACCCTTACGTCGAGTCTGGCAGGATGTGTCGCCGTGGCGATGGCTCAGATCATGTATTACCATAAGTATCCTGCTGAGATCAACGAGATACCGGGGGCTTACTACAATAAGAGTAAGGGTAAGATGGTACCCCAGCCGTCGTTCTCCAGTAAGACGCTGGAGTGGGACAAGATGCTGCCCACGTATGGTACACGCTATGACGTAGGGGGCACCCAGGAGCAGCAGGACGCCGTTGCGAAACTGCTGCGACTGGTGGGACAGTCGGTCTGTATGACATATACGCCTTCCTCCTCCGGCTCAAACCAGAGTGCCGCCTATTCAAGTTTCGTCAATTTCTTCAACTACGACGCACAATCTATCAAGCACATCCAGCAGAGTGACTATTCATACGATGAGTGGGTCAAGATCATGTATAACGAAGTGGCGAAAGAAAGGAGACCTGTGTACTATAGCGGACATTCCAGCAACGCCGGTCACGCTTTTGTGGTGGAGGGTTATAAGAACGAGGACTTCTTCTACATCAACTGGGGATGGTACGGCAACCAGGACAATGCTTTCCGTCTGCAACTGTGTGACGCCAAGAAGAAATATGAGGGCGGCGGCAGCGGCTCACAAGGATACGCATGTATCCAGGAGGCTATCATAGGCATCAAGCCGGCAACCTCTCCGCAGCACGCTGACCCCGTACTGAAGGGATTCTTCAAGTGGACGAACAAAGACAGCCACCAGCGAGCGTCTGTCAACGACCCTTTCGACTTGACAAATACCATTCTCCAGAATGCCCAAAGCTATGTACACGTCTCTCAACCTTTCGGCTATGGTGTCGTCGTCAAGAAAGAGGACGGGACAAAGGTGCAGGAGTTGCTGCCGCTAAGCGACGAGACGAAGAGTTTCTCGTTAGAACCTGGTCGTAGTATCTATTTTAACACCCAGCCCCTGAAACTGGGTGCGGGACTGGGAGACGGCACTTACTTCCTGGAGTTCCAGTATCGCGTCAGTGAAGGGGGAGAGTGGCACTCCTTCTATCCTGTCACTAACGTGATGTTTAAGATTACCGGCAACACCCTTACCTTCAGCAGCTGCCCCGACTGGTTGGAGGCGAAGATGATAGCGACAAAACTGGAGGATACGGAAGAGGATTGTTATGTGATTAATGTGAAGCTGAAGAACAACAGCACCGACAAGACGTTCCATCGGTCCCTGAACCTGGCACTTGACAATAATGGCAGGACTACGCAGCGTCCGAGAATCGCCGCCTTAGTGGAACCCGGGGAGGAAAAGGTCTACAACATACTCTACGAGGCGGATTTCTATACTCCCAAATCACTTTACCTGTCAACGATGGAGGAAGGAACACCGCTGTGCAAGGCTGAGATAGATGTCCCCGCGACATCAGGATCGCCCTCGGTTGAAGGCAGCTTCAACCTGAAAACCGACCTCAAGCAACTGCCTGACAAGTCGTATGTGCTGAAGGCTGACGACACCTATGAGGTGGTCTATCAGTTTAAGAACGCAGGGACTGCCTATTTCGCCGGTTATCTGGGATTGATTGACACTGTCAGAGACATTGATGACATGGATTTCGAGGATTACCTACGCCATGGTGATCTGATAAGACTGCAACCTGGTGAGACAGGAGAGTTGAGACTGACGATCAGTAACGAGGACAACCCCCGCCAGATACATAGGATAGATGTCGTCTCTTATAACAACGACGGTCAGCTATTCGCGGTTGACAACAGCGAGGAGTTCTCCGTCCGTCCTGTCTATGACCTGCAGTTCAGTAATTTCAGCGTGACACCCTCTAAAGCCGTTGAGGACGCGTATGCCGATTATATCATCAACGGCAACCAGGCTACGGTGAGCGGTAAGATCAGCAATCCCGAGGATAAGGCTTTCAATGGTCTCGTGATGATCAAACGCTACACGATAGACATGAGTGAGGAAGTGGAGCAGGACGAGGACGGCGACTACTACATCGACTGCGACAAGATCTATGCGACGGAGGTGACCATCCCTGCCAACGGCAGTGTGGACTACTCACAGGTCTTCGACATGGAGGGACTGGTGACGGATCCGGACTATAGCGTGATGGTGGATTTTGAGATCACATTCATCCCTGATTACTTAGGTGAGGAAATACCTTTGTATTTCTCCGACCTCTACCTGGTGAACGACGGCACACCGACGGGTATCAACGTCGTACGACAGGACCGTCAGCTGACGAGGGACATCTACGACCTGCAGGGCCGTCGTGTCAGCGGCAAGACGGGCAAGGGTCTGTATATCATCAACGGAAAGAAAGTGATACTGAGATAAGCTTAGTAGTACCTGATCGCCAGCATGGTCAGGTCGTCACTCTGCTCTGCCGTCCCCACAAACTGGCGGACGGCATCGTCCATGTGTCTGACGAGGTCGGCGGGCTTGGTGATATGCTCGGCGACGGCTGAAGTGGCAACATCATGGATGCGCTTGTCACCGAACTGGGAGAGGGCGGTATTCTCTGCCTCGTTCAACCCGTCGGTAAACAGGAAGACGGTGGTGCCGTGGGAAAGGGTGATCTCCTCCGCAACGAACGTAAAGCCCGGCATGACACCGACCACCAGGTTGGGGTCGCAGGTCATCTCCACCACCTTGTCGCTGATGAGCAAGGGAGGGTTATGACCTCCGTTGCAATAGAGCAGGCGTCCCGTCTTCAGGTCGAGGACACCGACGAACAAAGTGACAAACATACCCGTATCGTTGCTGTCGACAAGTGCCTCGTTGATGGAGCTCACAATGGCAGCAGGCTCGGAGATATGCGCAGAGATATTGCGGAACAGTGACCTGGTGACCACCATGACCAGTGAGGCAGGGATGCCCTTGCCTGACACGTCGCCAATGCAGAAGAACAGATGCTCGTCACGGATGTAGAAGTCGAAGAGGTCGCCACCGACGGCTTTAGCAGGTGTCAGCATGCCATAGATGTCAACATCGTCGCGTTGCGGGTAAGGAGGGAAGGTCTTAGGCAACATCGACATCTGTATGTTATGGGCAATGTTCAGCTCACTCTCCATCGTGGCTTTCTGGGCTGTGGTAGTCTGAAGCTGCTCGATATACTGAGTCAGTGAGTGCTGCATCTCCTCGAAGGAGTCGCGAAGGAGTCGTATCTCGTCATGACTCTTGATCTTAGGAAGCGGGGTATCGAATTTCCCTTGAGCCACCTCTTCAGCAGCCTGTGCCAGTGTCTTCAGGGGCTTGGCGGCACGACGGATACCAAACAGACTCATGAAGAAGACAACCACCAGGGCTATGATGATGAGGAAGAGCAGGATACCGACAAAGCAGTAGCCTATCATCTTGAAGGCTAATTCAGGTACAACGATACCCAATGCCCATCCGGTCTCTGGGACTGGGGCATAAAACAGGTATGCCGATACCCCTTCTATCTGCAGTTGTCGATCCGGTTCGTCAGGATAGTTGCTCTGATTGCCCGAGAGCATCAGGTGTCCGGCATGGACAGCGAGTGTGTCGGGGTTCTGTTTGGCATAGTCGAAATAGTTTTCCTTGAGGATCCTTGTACTATCAGGATGGCTGATATATACTCCGTCGCCATCGATGACGAAGCTGTAGGTATAGATAAACTTGTATTCCGATAATCCCTTTGACCACCAGTTGATACGAGTGTCTATCTCGTTCAGTTTGTCGTTCAGGAAGGTGAGTGACAGATCAGAGATGACAGCGGCAACGACTTTGCCTGAAGGGTCGTGGATCGGTTGTATGTAAGAGACTAATGGGGTGACCAGATCAATACAGTCGACATAGGGCTTTGTCCAGAAACCATCCTGGGCGGTTAGCGCCTTCTCGTAATCCGGATCGTGCAGATAGTCGTGTTTGGCATCACCAGCATAGCCTGTGACGACATGACCGAGGCTGTCACGTCGGGCATAGGGTGCATACCAGCGTCCTTTCTGGGGATAGTAGTCGGCGATGAAGCTGACACCAATGCATTGCAGGTGAGGATTGAGTTCTATAACCCTTTTCAGGATGTCATGCATCTGGTCGGGACGGTCCAGATGTTCCTCGATATTCGCCACATTATTGATTGTTGCCAGACGAACGTCAGAAACAACATTCTCTATCTCCTTACTTGTCCTGGAGCTGTAATTGCTGTGGCGCATCACAGACTCCGTAGTAAGGATAGCCCATGATACATGGTATATCATGTAAATTGCCATGCCCATAATCACAATCAGTGTGATGACCAGACGCCAGGAGAGCCTGTTGGCAAAGGATCGTGGCTGAAAAAAATGAGCTATAGATTTCATAAGCTACCATTTTGCTTGCAAAAATACAAAAAAAGTTATAACTTTGCAAGCAAAACGATAAAAGAAATGCCACAAGTACAGATAGAGGATTCTTGGAAAGCACAGTTGCTGGGCGAATTTGAAAAGCCTTACTTCCAGCAGCTCACTACTGCCGTCAGACAAGAGTACACTGCCGGTACCTGCTATCCGCCAGGAGGACTGGTTTTCAATGCCTTTAACCTATGTCCCTTCGACAAGGTGAAGGTGGTGATCATAGGGCAAGACCCGTATCATGAGCCGGGACAGGCACACGGACTGAGTTTCTCGGTACAGGATGGTATTCAGTTCCCACCCTCGTTACAAAATATTTTCAAGGAGATACAGGCAGACCTTGGTACCCCGATTCCCACTTCGGGTAATCTGACACGCTGGGCAGAACAGGGGGTATTGTTGCTCAATGCCACACTGACCGTCCGTGCCCATCAGGCGAATAGTCATTCCATGTTAGGATGGCAGCAGTTTACCGATGCCGCCATCCGTGCCCTGGCTTCCCATCGCGACCATCTGGTGTATATGCTTTGGGGCGGTTATGCCCGTTCAAAGGCGTATATGATTGACAAGAGTCGTAACCTGGTGTTGGAAAGCGTCCATCCCTCCCCATTGAGTGCCAACCGTGGCGGTTGGTTCGGACAACACCAGTTCTCACGTTGTAATGCCTATCTGGAACAAAACGGAATAGCGCCCATCATATGGTAGATAAGATTCCTCCCATCCTTGAAATTGGTGGCGTATTGATCTCCTCCGACATCCTCACCGAGTACTTCTGCTGTGACTACGAGAAGTGCAAGGGTATCTGTTGTGTCGAGGGAAGTGACGGTGCTCCTGTCACTATGGAAGAGATCGCTGGTATCGAAGAGGCGCTGGATACCGTTTGGGGAGACCTCTCCGCATCGGCTCAGAGTGTGATAGACAAGCAGGGGGTCGCTTATAACGACAAAGACGGTGATCTGGTCACGAGTATCGTCAGGGGCAAAGACTGTGTGTTTACCTGTTATGACGGAGACAACTGCCTGTGTGCCTTAGAGAAAGCCTACCGAAACGGCAAGACCCGTTTCTGTAAACCAATCAGTTGTGCACTCTATCCTATCCGTGAGAAGAAATTCTCAGGCGGGCTCATCGGACTCAACTATCACCGCTGGACAGTCTGTAAGGATGCCGTAGAAAAAGGAAAGGCATTACATCTTCCCGTCTATCAATTTCTGAAAGAGCCCCTGATCCGTCGTTTCGGACAGGAGTGGTATGACGAGCTTTGCGAGGTTGCTACCCTTTTCGATACTCCGAAGGACTCACCCCGACATGCTCCTTGAAGTATTTTCCTAAAAACGATTGGTTGGGGAAACAGAGCTCCTCGGCAATCTCCTTGATATTCTTGGTAGAGTTCTTAAGCATGACACGAATCTCCAACACGACATAACTCTCTATCCATTCGTTAGGGGTACGCTTGCTGACCTGTTTAACGACCTCTGAGAGATATTTGGGGGTGATACATAGTTGTTCGGCATACCAACTGACACGCCGTTCATGACGGAAATGCTGCTCCAGCAAACGGACGAAGTCAGCGAAGATGGCATCCGCGCGGGACTTTGTCTTGGTCTCGTTCTGCTCAACACGCCAGATGACATTACTCATATCATAGAACATCGCCAGTAACAATGTCTTTATCAGGTCTTTCCGATAATGATGCTCTTTGTCGCTCATCTTCTCACGGATCATCTGAAAATAGGAGCTATACACCTGTATCTCCCTTGGTGTCAGGGGCACCACGGGATTATTCATTGAGAACAACAACAGGGAGGACACATTCTTCACGTTTTGGATAAAGCCATGATAAAATGTGGTGGATACGATGATACACAGACACTCGAAATCCGGCGATGCCGTATAATTGTCGATGATACGCTTCTCGGAGATAAACATCAGATCACCAGGATGTACGATCTGCTCACAGGTGTCAATGGAATACTGCGCCATACCACGCCGGCATAATGCCATCATAATAAAATTCATACGGGTAGGCTCCTGAGGAATAGGGGCACTGGCAATACTGTCTGTCAGTATCAAGCCATCCTCCATATACTCGGCATTACCCCACAGCTTCGCCTCCTCGAGATTTGTCTCTCTGATATGATTCTTTTTTCTTACCATGTCTTCACGGGCAGGGTCTGTCCTGCTTTTAGCTTGAGCGTCTTGCTCTGATGATTATATAATAAGGTAACGGTACCAGACTTCTTCGCTTTGATTTGAGCTTGACGTACCTTCCCACCCTTCCACTGGAAACTAACCTCATAGCCGCCACGGGCACAGAGCCCGCTGACCTTTCCATCGCTCCACGCCGGGGGCAAAGCAGGAAGGAGTTCGATGATGGCTGTTGGCTTTTGGCTATTGGCTATTAGCTGAGATTGCATCAGCATCTCACAGACACCTGCCGTACCACCGAAGTTACCATCGATCTGGAAGGGAGGATGTGCATCGAAGAGATTGGGATAGGTGCCTCCGCCATTGATATAATTAGGTGATTTATTACCTTCCGGAGCGACGGCAGTCAACAGCTTGCGATATACCTGATAGGCTTTCTCTCCGTTATGAAGGCGTGCCCACAGGTTGATGCGCCAGCCCGTGCTCCAGCCTGTCGTCTCGTCACCTTTCTGGATGAGCGTTTGCTCGCAGGCTTTTCTGAGTTCTCCGAGATCTCCGAGTTCTCTGAGTTCTCCGAGAACTCCGAGATGACTCCCCGGATATAGTCCGATGAGATGACTCTGGTGGCGGTGCTTAGGGTCCTTGTCCTGCCAGTCGTAATACCACTCGTTGAGGTCACCGTCCTTGCCGATGGTATAGGGATGGAGGCGCATGATACGGTTTTTGTCCATCTCCAACAGGTATTTGGGTGTGCCGATGACGTGATGCGCCTGAAGGATATTGTATTTCAGTTCACGGATGATGGCCAGGTCGGCAGTACCGCCATAGCAGGTGACCCCATGATAGCCTTTGTCGGTGATATACTCATTCTCAGGTGACGTACTGGGTGCCGTGATACGGAAAAAGGTGTTGTGGGGGTCTTCGACGAGCCAGTTCTCACAGAACTCATTAGCCCCCTCCATCAAGGGCAGGGCGACGGTCTTCAGATAGTCGGTGTCCTGTGTGAACGCATAACGCTCCCAGAGCGTATTGACGAGCCAGGCACCCCCCATGTTCCAACAACTCCACATCGGACTCTCACGGTTTTCTCCCACGGGATTCGTCATTGCCCAGAGGTCACTGTTATGACTGGCACACCAGCCGTTATAGATTCCGTAGAAGTTACGGGCGGTATGTCTGCCGTTCACGGAGAGCGCCTTGACGAAGTCGTCCAACGGTTCCGCCATCTCTGCGAGATTGGCAGTGAAGGCAGGCCAGTAGTTCTCTTCTAAGTTGATGTTCATCGTGTAGTTACCACGCCACGGCGACCACAGTTGTGGAGCCCATAGTCCCTGCAGGTTGGCAGGTACGCCTTTGGTACGTGAACAACTGATCAACAGATAACGACCGTATTGGAAATAGAGGGTTTCTATGTAATGGTTGTCCGTTTGTTCAAGCAGCAGTTGGTCTGTAGGAACGGAAGAACCCTTACCTCCGATATTCAGTTTCACCCGATCATAATACTGTTGATAGTCTGCGATGTGACGTGTGCGGAATGCCTCGTAGGAATAGTTCTGCGTATGCCAGAGATCGTCCGTGGCATTCTCCAAGTAAGGTGCCCCCTCCTTCACGGGATGCTTGTCATAGCCGTTGAAACTGGTCTCGTTAACCAGGTAGACGACGGCTTCTTTGGCATTTGCAATCGTCAACGTGGAGTCAGACGTGCTCACCTCTCCGTCAGTCTTCACTTGAAGCATCGTACAGAAATGGATGGTCTCGTTGGCATCACCGGTGGCATGACCTGTCGTGATGAGTTGAGCGTTTAGCGTGGAGCGTGTAGAGTGGGGTACTTGTGCCGTCATCACAATCTTGCAATTGACATCACCTGTCAGTCGGATGGCGATGAGCTTGTCGGGATTCGAGGCGAAGTATTCGCGTGTGATCGTTCTCCCGTCCCTTTGATAGCGGTCTCTGCATAATGCGCTATCGATATCCAGTTCGCGGTAATAGTCTGTTACCTTACCCTTGTTCTGGTCAACCAAATACATCGTGGCAAGGGGTTGGTAGAACTCCGAGTTATGTCCTTCCACATGTAACTGTAGGGAGTCTGCACGGGCATAGTCTTCGGCAAACAGTGCCTTACGGATCTCTGGAATCCACTTGGAAGCCCCTTTCCCCTCGTTGGGATCGACGGGCTTGCCTGTCCAAAATGTAATATCATTCAGATGGATGAGACAGGTATCTGTCCCGCCATATACCAATGCGCCTAACTTTCCATTTCCTATAGGCAGTGACTCCTCAAAATACTGTGCAGGTTTGTCATACCACAGACGCATGGGTAGTTGCTGTGCACCCAGCGACATGAAGACACCTGTGAGTAATAAAGAAGTGAGGAACTCTTTCATCAATTAAACAGATATCTGATGGTGAACATAATCTGGTAAGTCGATGCACCACCAACGAAGTTCTTGTAGGTGGAGGTATGGCGCTCTCCATTGACCAGGTTATAGGTGTACTTGCCTTTCTTATAAGTCAACAGGGTGTTGCTGGTGACCTGTTTGAAGACACCCCAGTCTTTACAGAGGAAGTTCGGGAGGTTCATGATGTCCAGTCCTAACTGGAGGGTATGGCGGTTCTTCCCAAGCTTGATGCTCATATCACGCACGTATTTGAAGTCTAACTGGTGATGCCAGGGCATCTTCGCTCCACCACGCTCCGTATATTGTCCGAGGCGGTCTTTCAGGTAGTCGTCCTGTTGGATATACGCCCAGAAGTCGTCGCGTTGCATGTCAGCAGTATAAGCGTCTCCATTGACCTGTCCGTTGTCGGCAAAGTCCCATGTGTCAAGCTCCTCACGCGAGGCAGGGATATACAGGAGGCTTGCCGGTGCCGTCGGATCGCCCACAACATTGCTGTTGAAGACATACGAATAGCGGTTGAAGGAGTAGTCACCGAGGTAGCCGTACTGATAGCCGTCATAGATGAGGCTGAAGGTATTGGTGGCATACTTGCCCTCTTTGAGGCGGTAACTGGCAGACAGCAACAGGCGGTTGGGAGCGACATATGTCGCATAGCCCGTCTCTTGGTCGTTGACGGCATTGACGGAGTGGCGGTAGTTGTTATAGGCTGCCGATACCTGTTCACCGATACCCTCGGAGTACGACTTCGCCGTCGAGTAGGTATAAGAGGCGGAGAGGTCGAGACCAAAGTCGAAGGACTTCCGCAGCTGGGCACTCAGTGAGAAATAGTATGCCTTAGAACCGGCGTTCTCGAGGACATATGCCGAGTGACTGTCGTCATAATACGATAGCTGATGACGCACATCGCCATGACCGAGGTCGATGGTGGACGTGCCGTCCCAATAGAGGTCCCTGTTAGAGACGATGACAGGATTGAGATCGCGGTTATAGATACCCTCGAGGGTGAAGTCGATGTCCCATGGTAGTTTCGCGTCGAACGCCAGTGATGTCTTCCAGGTCTTCGGCATACGGAGGTCGTCGCTGAGGATGGTAGGAGCGGCTGGCACGGTGGTGGTGCTGGTGGCGTTAATCTGTCGGAGCATGTCCTCCTGACTCATGGTGAACGTAGGCTGCGTCTTGCCATTGGCAGGTGTGGCGACATAGGAGGTCTGTCCCATACCTGAGTTATTGACAGCAGAGATGAGCCAAATGAACGGCAAACGACCGACAAAGAGACCCGTACCGCCTCGCAGGATATACTTTCGGTCGCCTGTGATGTCCCAATTGAAACCGATACGTGGTGAGAAGCTGACACTTGCCTTCGGCACATTATCCGTACGGAAATGGCTGCCTCCGAAGTCTATGTTATAATACTCCTCGTTGAAGTTATTCTTCAGCGACGGATATGACGGCAGTTCGAGGCGCACACCGACAGACGTGCGGAAGCGTTCCGACCAAGAGATATTATCCTGTACGTAGAACGACCACTGGTTGGTAGTCATCTCCGAGACAAACATCGAGTGAGCGTCATTATTCCCATAAGTCGTCGCGAAGAGACGAGGCTTTGCTCCCATGACAGCCGCCCATTCGCGGTTCCTCGCCTGTTCCTGGGTCACCTCATAGACCCAATAGCCTGAGGCGGCAGGTGCATAGCCGTTGGCTGCAAAGTTATGCTCATACTGGATGCCCGCGAAGAGGTTGTGCTTGCCGAGCGTTACATTCAGCTCGTCAGTGATGACGGTATTCTTCGTCTGGGCGAGGTTGCCGAGGGTGTACATATCACCCGTTATCGCCCATGAAGGGTAGTGACCCTGTCCGTCACTCATCACAAACTCGATGACAGGAGCCGCATCGTTATACTCCGTAGAGCGTGGCTGGTCTTGGAAAGAATAGGTGCCACGCAACGTGTTATGGAACTTGCCGAAGGTGCTGTTCAACTCCGCAGCGAACGAGGTGAACTTATACTCCGCATAATAGCGGCTGCCGAGCGGCGCCATGGAATAGTTCGTCTGTCCGCCATAGATATTCTGGTTGCCGCCAAAGATGGTGTTCGACAAGTTGCTGCCGATGGTGCGTGACGAAGATGACGGCTTCGACTCCTTACGCTTTGACCTCGTGAAACGGATATTGAACTTATGGTTGTCATTGATGTTCCAGTCGACACGTGCAAGGAAACGGAAGGCGGGTGTCTTGATATTATACGCCTGCCAGGGACCCAAAGTCATGCCATACGTCTTCTGCAGATAATCCGAGAGACCTTCCAGCTCACTCAGCTGCGGACGGTGGTTGGTGGTGGTCCAGGGTGGGGCACCATTTCCCGCACGGGCAGAGGGACCAGCTGTAACATTATCCTCTATCTCGGCATTGACGAAGAAGAACAACTTATCCTTCAGGATAGGACCACCGAAGGTCAGCCCGTAAGTATTGGTATGTCCGTCATCCACAGGCAGGGAGTCATCACCCACACGGGCTCCCTTCAGACTCGTGGATGTGAGATATGTATAGGCACTTCCCTTGAACTCGTTCGTACCACTCTTCGTGACTGCATTGATACCACCACCTGTGAATCCGCTCTGACGTACGTCATAGGGCGTGATACTGATCGTCATCTGGTCGAGGGCATCGAGCGAGATCGGTGTTCCGCCACCAGGCAGTGGCGAGTAGCCCAAGCCGAAAGCATTATTAAACGAGGCACCGTCAATGGTGACACTCGACTGACGGTAGTTGCCGCCACCGATAGCCAAGCCACTGGCAGAACTACTCTGTGGTGTCATCTTCATCAGATCGGTCATGTTACGTCCCACTGTTGGTATCACAGACATCGCCTGTGTATTCAGGTTGGTGACAGCTCCTGAACGGTCGCTGCGCATCGTGTTATTTTTCTTGGCGACGACTTCCACCTCAGCCAGCATCTCACTACCTTCTGAGAGAACGGCGTCAATCACGGTGTTTTGTCCGAGTTGCAACTGGACATCCGTGTATTTCTGCGACTGGAAACCAATATAAGAAATCTCTATTTCGTATGGACCACCAGCCCGCATACCGCTGATGATAAAACGGCCGTCGATATTGGTGATACCGCGATAGACGGATCCTGACGGAATATGTTTGGCAGTAATAGTAGCACCGATAGCTGTCTCATTACCTGCCATCACAATACCGCTGATGTCTGCTGAGGTGACCTGTGCCGTCATCACGACAGAGGTCATCAGGAGAACTGCGAGAATAAAGAGTTTCTTAAGCATTTGTCTCATCTGTTTAGTTTTAAATGTCTTTTTCTTTCTGACGCGTACCCATACGAGCCTCTACGACGTTCACCACGTAGTCACCCAGTTTCTCACACTCGTTGATGATATCCATATAGATGGTGCCTACGGCATAGGTGTATGCGTGGTTGTTGACATCCATGATATTCTGCGACTTCAACTGGTTGCGGTAGTTGTTGATCTCGTTCTCTAAGTTGAAGGTACGGTTGACATCGTAGGAGTCTTTGCGCCCACTCATCAGGCGGTTCATCTGGGTGAGGGCTTCCTCCGTGAGCTCCATCATCTGGTGGATATGGTCATACTGCTTGTCGCTGAAATGATCCTGCTTACCCTGATATTTACGGGCAATGGTACGGGCGATATTATAGTTGGCGTCACCGATACTCTCCAGCTCTGAGATCTCACGGAGCATGGCACGGATCTTCGCCTTGGTGTCGTCACTCAGGTGGGCATCACCGACCTGGTCGAGATACTTGGCGATCTCCAGCTCCATGTTATCAGAGATACCCTCGTATTTCTCGATACGTGTATAGAGCTTGTTGAAATCACCTGTCTGCGCACTGTTCTTCTTTGCCGTCTCGCTACTGCTCAGGGTCAGCAACTCACGAACCATGCCGAACATACGCTGCATACGCTCGGAGAAAGACTGTATCTCTTTCTGAGCCTCCAGGACAGAGAGCTCGGGGGTCTTCATGAAACCAGCGGTAATGAAATGCAGGCGGAAGTCCTCCTCTTCGTCGACTCTCTTCGGTTTAATCACCCAGCAGACGAACTTCTCGATCTGCGGGATAAACCAGATGAGGATAAAGGTATTGGCGACATTGAACGTCGTATGGAAGGCAGCCAGCACGAAACTCAGTTTTGCTGAGTTGGCTAGGAACACACTTGTCTCCACACCACTCTTCTGCATGTCCACGTCATATCCGACCCAGCCGCATACCATATCGATGAAAGGACGGAACACGAACAATATCCAGATGACTCCAAACACATTGAAAAACATATGGGCAAGAGCGGCACGGCGAGCCTGTGTGTTTGCTGACATAGCGGCAAGGTTAGAGGTCACCGTGGTTCCGATATTCTCACCCATCACCAATGCGATACCCTGATAGATAGGCAGTGCGCCACTCGAGCAGAGGATCATCGTGATAGCCATCACTGCTGCCGATGACTGGACGCAGAATGTCATGATACCTCCTAAGACGAGGAAGATGAGGGTGGTCACAAACGAGTCGGGATCGAAGGAGGCGAAAAAGTCAAGCAACGCCTGATTCTCACCCAAGTGCATCTCTGAACCCGTCATTCGTAAAGTCCCCAGTCCCAGCAACAGGAATGACAGACCGAACAAGAAGTCTCCTATATAACGGTATTTCTTCAGGTAGATCAGGATAATTCCCATAAAGAATGCCGGGTAGACAGCACTGGTGATATCAAATGACATACCTGCGGACATGATCCATGCCGTCAGCGTCGTTCCGATATTGGCACCCATAATCACAGAAATGGCCTGTGCCAGCGTCAACAGTCCCGCATTGACAAACGAGACGGTCATCACTGTCGTCGCCGTACTGGACTGCACACTTGCCGTGACAAGTGTTCCTGTCAACATTCCCGTAATCCGATTAGTAGTCATAGCACCCAGCACGTGACGCAGCTGTGGTCCTGCCATCTTCTGCAAAGCCTCACTCATCGACTTCATACCAAACATCAACAAAGCGAGAGAGCCCAGAAGTTTGAAAATAATCCAAATAGACATATTAATTAATCTTAATGCTTAGCACTTTATTCTATTTTTTTACTATCTTTGTCGAACACTTAAATCATCAGTGTTATGGAACAAACAATTCAAATCCGTTGCAAAAATAATAAAAATATTCTAAACGTAAGCATCGGGAGCACACTTTCTGAAATTTTTTCTTTGGCAGGTCTGAAGATGCAGTATGGACCCATCTGTGCAAGAGTGAATAACAAGATCGAAGGATTACACTTCAGAGTATATAAGCCCAAGGAGGTGGAGTTTCTCGATATGTATAATTCCTCGTCAATACGAGCATATACACGCAGCCTCTTCTTCGTGCTTAACAAGGCTGCGCACGACTTGTACCCTGACTGTACGGTGATTATTGACATCCCCGTGTCGAACGGCTATTATGTGGACTTACGACTGGACCGTCCTGTGACCATTGCTGATGTGGATGCTGTCCGTGAACGCATGAAGGAGATTATCGCGGCTGGGTACCCCATCCATCGTCATGAAGTGACGACAGAGGAGGCGATAGAGATGTTCCGAAAGTCAAAATCCTTCTCCAAGGTACGTTTACTGGATGGTTTGGGTAACCTCTATACCACCTATTACGACATAGACGGCTATGCGGACTATTACTATGGCAGTATGCTGACGAACACGTCACAACTCTATCTCTTCGGACTGGAACCCTGCTATGACGGGATGCTGTTACGTATCCCTACAGCAAAAGATCCCTCCAAATTAGGGGAGATGGTGCATCAGGACAAGATGTTTGAGATATTCAAGGAGCACCACCGCTGGCAGTCTATCCTCGGTATGCGTACGGTAGGCGACCTGAACATAGCGATACAGAAAGGGTTCTCAACCCAGCTGATACAGGTCGGCGAGGCACTGCAGGAGAAGAAAATCGCACAGATAGCCGACGAGATAACCTCACGTAAGGAGGTGAAGATGGTACTGATAGCGGGACCGTCAAGCAGTGGTAAGACGACGACCTGCAAGCGCCTCAGCGTACAACTTGCTGTCAATGGCATCCAACCTATCGGCATCTCCCTTGACGACTATTTTGTCAGTCGTTCCCAGACACCACTCGACGAGAAAGGCGACTATGACTACGAGCACCTACATGCCCTGAACATTCCCTTGCTCAACGAACAGATAAACGCCCTGCTACGTGGCGAAGAGGTGGAACTGCCCCGCTATGACTTTCAAACAGGACAAAGTAAACCCGGTGGTAAGAAACTGCGACTGAAAGGCAATGAGATATTGGTGGTGGAAGGCATCCACGCCTTGAACCCAGAGCTGACGGCACAGATTCCTGAGTCACAGAAATTCCGTGTCTATGCCTCGGCACTCACCACGATCCTGCTCGACAACCATAATTATATCCCCACCACCGACAACCGTCTGCTGCGTCGTATTATCCGTGACTATAAATACCGGGGGGTATCGGCACAAGAGACCATCCGTCGCTGGCCCTCTGTGCGCCGTGGGGAGAACAAATGGATATTCCCTTATCAGGAGAACGCTGATGCGATGTTTAACACCGCCATGCTCTTTGAGCTTGCCGTCATCCGTGGACAGGCTATCCCTATACTGGAACAGGTTCCCGAAGATTGTGTAGAATACGCTGAGGCATACCGGTTGTTGAAGTTCCTACGCTATATCAAACCTATCCCAGAAGACCAGATTCCACCTACTTCCCTGTTGAGGGAGTTCTTAGGCGGAAGTTCGTTTGAATACTAACATCAAAAAAACAAAAAGAAGAACGCTCATAACATAGCGGGAAATGTATAAAAATGCATTTTCCGCTTCTTTTTGGGGCGGTATTTGCATTTTTATTGCAAAATGTTTGGTTGTTCAATGAATATTTGCGAACTTTGCAGTCGTTTTTACGGAAAAGAATCATTATAAATATATTATGGCTGAATTAGAAGTAAAAGAGCTCGACCAAGTGGTCGTACGTTTCTCTGGTGACTCCGGCGACGGAATGCAGCTCGCTGGTAACATCTTCTCAACGGTGAGCGCCACCGTAGGTAATGGTATTTCCACGTTTCCCGACTATCCTGCCGACATCCGTGCCCCGCAAGGCTCACTGACAGGTGTCAGTGGCTTCCAGGTACATATCGGTGCCGGTAAGGTTTACACCCCAGGTGATAAATGTGACGTGCTGGTGGCAATGAATGCTGCTGCTTTAAAAACGCAGTTGAAATATTCAAAGCCACAGGCAACGATTATCATCGATACAGACTCCTTCGGTCCAAAAGACCTGGAGAAAGCTCAGTTTAAGAGTGAGGATTACTTAGGTGAGATGGGTATCGACCCTGACCGTGTCATCCAATGTCCGTTGACAACAATGGTCAAGGATTGTCTCGCTGACACAGGCATGGACAACAAGGCGATCCTGAAATGCCGTAATATGTTTGCCCTCGGACTGGTCTGCTGGCTTTTCGACCGTGACCTCTCTCTGGTCGCCAACTTCCTGAAAGAGAAATTCGCCAAGAAGCCTGCTATTGCAGAGAATAACATCAAGGTGGTGCAGGCTGGTTATGACTATGGACATAACACGCACTCCTCTGCCATGAATGTCTATCGTATCGAGACCAAGGAGAAAGAACCTGGACGATATATGGACATCACTGGTAACAAGGCTACGGCATACGGTTTTATCGCTGCTGCGGAGAAGGCTGGTCTGAAACTTTATTTAGGTTCCTACCCCATCACTCCCGCCACAGACGTGCTGCATGAATTGTCGAAGCACAAGTCACTGGGTGTGACAACGGTACAGTGTGAAGACGAAATCAGTGGTTGTGCCTCTGCACTGGGAGCTTCCTTCGCTGGAGCATTAGGCGTGACATCCACCTCTGGTCCTGGTATCTGCCTGAAGTCGGAGGCAATGAACCTTGCCGTCATCATGGAACTTCCCCTAGTCGTACTCGACGTACAGCGTGGTGGTCCCGCAACGGGTCTTCCCACCAAATCGGAGCAGACAGACCTTCTGCAAGTGCTCTTCGGACGTAACGGAGAGAGTCCGATGCCCGTACTTGCAGCCACCAGTCCTGCCGACTGTTTCGATGCTGCCTACCAGGCTTGTAAGATAGCCTTAGAGCACATGACACCTGTCGTACTATTGACAGATGCATATATCGCCAACGGCTCTGGAGCCTTCAAACTGCCGGAGATGGCTAAACTTGATGCGATTAACCCACCTTACGTACCCGAGGAGCTGAAAGGAAAGTGGACTCCCTATATGCGTGCCGAGAACGGTACCCGCTACTGGGCAGTGCCTGGTCGTGAGGGCTTCACTCATATCCTCGGAGGACTGGAGAAAGACTCCGAGACGGGTGCTATCTCCACCAATCCAGAAAACCATGACTTGATGACACGTCTGCGCCAGCAAAAGATTGCTAATATTCAGGTACCTGACCTAGAGGTAGAGGGTGACGTGAAGGATGCAGACTTGTTGGTGGTAGGTTTCGGCTCTACCTACGGTCATCTGCACTCTGCGATGGACGAGCTCCGTACCAAGGGCTATAAGGTAGCCCAGACTCACTTCAAATACTTAAACCCACTGCCCAAGAACACAGCAGAGGTTCTCTCTAAGTATAAGAAGGTGGTGGTCGCTGAGCAGAACATGGGACAGCTTGCCGCCTATCTGCGTATGAAGGTCGACCATTTCACTCCCGCCCAATTCAACCAAGTGAAAGGACAACCGTTCGTTGTGGAAGAGTTAGTCAACGCATTCGAGGATATTTTAAAGAAGTAAAGCAATGAATACATATACAGCACAAGATTTCAAGAAAGGCCAGCCCCGTTGGTGCCCAGGTTGTGGTGACCATTTTTTCCTGGCTTCACTCCATAAGGCTATGGCAGAGATTGGCGTAGCTCCTGAGAATGTAGCAGTTATCAGTGGCATCGGATGTTCCAGTCGTCTGCCTCACTATATGGCAACCTATGGTATGAATACCATCCACGGACGTGCCGCAGCCATTGCCACTGGTGCGAAAGTGGCAAACCCCGACCTGACCGTCTGGCAGGTATCTGGCGACGGTGACGGTCTTGCCATCGGTGGTAACCACTTCATCCATGCCAACCGTCGTAACATTAACCTGAACATGATCCTGCTCAACAACCGCATCTATGGTTTGACAAAGGGTCAGTACTCTCCCACCTCACCCCGTGGCTTCGTCTCCAAATCGAGTCCTTATGGCACAGTAGAGGATCCTTTCCGCCCCGCAGAGCTGTGCTTCGGAGCCCGTGGACATTTCTTCGCCCGTGCCGTTGCTACCGACGCACAAGGTACTGTAGATATTCTGAAAGCAGCCTATGAGCACAAAGGAGCTGCCGTCTGTGAGATCCTGCAGAACTGTGTCATCTTCAACGATGGTACCCATGAGAGTGTCTATAACAAAGAGGGGCGTAAGAAAAACGCCATTTATGTACACCATGGAGAGAAACTTGTCTTTGGTGAGAACAATGAGTTCGGACTTGTCCAGCAAGGTTTCGGTTTGAAGATTGTAGAGATTGGTAAGGACGGCTACACCTTGGATGATGTTTTGGTACATGATGCCCATTGCGAGGATAACACACTCCAACTGAAACTCGCCCTGATGGGTAACGGTGACGGTTTCCCTGTCGCCCTTGGTGTCATTCGTGACGTGGATGCTCCCACTTATGACGAGGCTGTCCATGCACAGATTGCGGAAGTCAGCGCTCAGAAGAAGTATCATAACTTCACAGAACTGTTGGAGACCAACGATATCTGGGAAGTGAAATAATAGGTAAAACCATCAAATGAGAATGGGGGCGTATCGAATAAGATACACCCCCATTTTACTTCGTTACCCCTCATGTCATACAGGAAGAGCGACCGGTATGACTCAAGATTACTCCAGCAAAATCACTTTTGCATTGGCATTATCCATTCCTGTCATTGTCATACCAACATTAGCATTGATGAAGGTCGGGTCGCATACTACGAATTTGCGTCCGTCCAGCATGATATAGTCACCACTCACCGCTTCCGTGAACTCTACAGCCATCGCCAGGTGACCAGGATAATAAATAAGAATAGTCTTCAGTCCTAGTAAGTCACGAACCAATCGTGACAGGAGGATGGAACGGTCCTCGCAATCGGCATAGGGATAGAAAAGCGTCTCCTCTGCAAAGAACGGTCGGTCACATCCCCACAACTTGTCATCATACTCATAGACCAGCGATGTCTGCGTCCAGTTCAACAGTCGTTCCATTGCCTCAAGCTGACTCAGGTCCTTAATGAATGTCTGAAGCTGAGGATATACCTTATCCTTCACTTCCTTTTCCATTGGCTTATTGGCAAGCATTGCCCATCGCGTCATGAAATTATCCCAAATCGACGACTTCGGGTATTCATCACAGAAAGCGATCAGATTCTTGTTGACCTGCGATGTAACATCCATATTGGGATAGCGCTTTGCCTTCAGATGTCGTACGTCAGAAGGAGCATAGTCAAACAGCTGTTCCATGGGGACATATAGTGAGAGCGCCTTCTCCTTAGGGAAGGCGATGTTACATACTTTCAGGCTCATGATATCACTATTGTAGATATAATAGTAATCATCGTCAAAAATATAGTATGCCTTATTAAAGACGACATGTTGAGATCCATAGAGCATATATAACTGTCCGTCCAACACTCCCAGACGCATACGGTAGCCCGACTGGCAATAAATATATGCCATCAACAGGACTGCCTCGTTGCCGGGACCCATACATGCCTTCGAGAAGCTGTCGAGCATCTTCAGGTAAGCCCAGTCACTAAACTGTCGCATGATACGCAGTTCCAGACAGTCACGAATAGTATTATTATACGCCTTGCCCGACAATCGCTTCCATGCCTCAGAAAGCGTTTGCTCGCTACAGTCTGGCAAACGGAAACGCTCATCACTGCTGAAGCGTACTTTCAGACTCGTGCCATAGACTGAAAACGAGACACTTTCCTCCTCTTCCACTGGCTGTTCTTTGATAGGAGCTACAGGAACTGGCTGAGGTTCTGGAGCGGGCAGGGTGACAATTTCCTCATCAATAGGCAACGGTTTACTCTCTATCGGTTTCTTCTCCTCCTCTTTGATGACAACAGGTGGTCTTTCTTTCTCTACAGGCTGAGGAATGGCAGACATGGCATGAAACTCCTTCCAGGCCTGTTTCATAAACTCCGCATACTCCTTGTTTGCCTTGTCACGGAAGTTCTCATAGTCGGTTTTAGCCTGTTGCTTGAACTTCTCATAAGCCGCACGCATCGGGTCCTGCGGTTGCTCGACATCAATGGAATCCTGTTCCCTTGTCACTGTGGCAGGATCACTCGAACGCTTCTGCGCAAGTTTCTCCTTGCCCTGAGCCTTGTCCTTGACATACTTGGCATACTGCTTCGACACTTTCGATACAGACTTCTTTTTCTGCTGTGCCATGACTTCTCCATTTGCTCCCGCCACCAGCAGGGCAAATAGTATGATTACAATTTTATTGACCATCCTTCTTATCTTTTAATGCTACTATAAACTCATCATAAATACTCTGGGCAAGAACCAGGAATGCCATTGCCGACAACGCCCATCCCATGTTCAAGGAGATGTCGAACTGATAGAAGAGGATAAAAGCCATCCACATCCAGACGGCAATCCAGAAGAACATCAGATAGCCTCGCATAAAGGAGGCTGACAGCAGGAAGCGCAACACCCTGTTCTTCCGTTTCTTGGCAAACGCCATATAGACACCGAACACGACTTGTGTCAACAGTACCAGTAGGAAAGCGATAACAGCCATCAACCATCCGTTCACCTCCTTTATCTCACTCTTCTTTAACAACGTCTCTATCGAATAGGCAAGCAGTTCCGTTCCCGCCATCTTTCCCAAGGGGGTATAGTGCATGTCATACTCGTCTTTCATCGCCCCGAAGAGTACCAGCTTGTCTTTGATCCATTCCGGATGAAGGGCGATAGAATCAGGCGGCACGACCCTATAGCGTCGAGGAATGAAATTGATGTTCACCTGACTCTGCGTGACGGCATCCGTCTCTTTCCCTTCATACATATTGGCTGTCATCGTGATAAAGGAAGGAACTACCTTCCCTTCCGCTCTTTCACCTAGACTCAGCTTCCGTTTGATGCCTCCATACAGGTTACGAGGCATATTGGTAAAGCCTTCATTCACCGCACCTTCCTCATTAGCAAAGAAAGAGTGTACTGTTGTCTCATGACCGACAGAGTCGTTGACATAGTCCAAGAGTTTGTAGGAGAACACGATATGATCGCTCGACAATGCCACCTCCGCCATCATCTCATCACCGATAGAGTCCTCTTTCAGTCCCTCAAACACGACATCCACGCCTATCACCCTCGGCTGTTGTGCCTCGATATCCTGCAGTGCCTTAGCCAGATCCCTACGGTTATAGAGGTCCGACATATCCACGATAGTGATGATATCACTCACCTCCTCGTCATCCCCATTCGTGTCCTGCAGGATCTGGCAGTACACGTCCGTCATCTCAAACTCCTTGATAGCCTCCGCAATAGGTCCCATAAACGGGATGTTATAGGCTATCAGCGCAAAGGTCGCTACCAGCACAAACGCCAGTATAGTAATGATAATATGTCGAACGAATGCTTTCATTTCAGTTTCATTTGTTTCCAGTCATTCACCAATGCCTGTGAGGGAATGACGGTGGGTGTCTGCATCTTGTTATTGATTATCACCGACTGTCGTCTCACCTGTTTGGTCACATAGTCCGTCAGTGTTCCTAAATCCACGTCACCTCCCGTTGCCTGTAACTCTTTCAACAGGAAATAGGTAAACATACCGTGATGTTTCTCCTCCAACTGATGGGCGGTCTCGTCACCCTGTGCGGCAGTAAAGACAATCATCTTACCCTGCGGTGCCGTCTCCTTGACCTTGATGGCGACACCACGACCCGTGGTAAGCATGTCATCCTCACGTTTCGCCCCACTGAAGCAGGCATCGAGGAATACCACCGACGACTTCAGTTTCAACACAGACAGTTCCTTATAGAGTTTTGCCAGACTATAGCCTGTCGTAGTGATATCAGAGACATTTCCGTCTATCGGTAATAAGTAGGCAGTAGACTGCTTCTCGTCAGGGAGACCGTGTCCTGCGTAATAGAAGATGACACTCGCCTCACCGTCGTAGGCATCAGCGATGGATTTCATCTTCTCCACAGCCTGGATAATATTGCCGAAGGTGGCATCCTCATAGATGTTGACATGATCCTTCGACAGTCCCAGTGTCTGGATACAGTACTCCCGGAATATCCTTCCGTCATTCAACGCATAAGGTACTGGAGCCTTGGGATAGTTCTCGTTGGCGATGATGAAGGCAAACACTTTCTCCTGTTTTCCTTTCGCCACAGGGATATCCTTGTCGACATCAGAGTCGGGAGGCGGATAGCGGCTCAGTACAGGACCGCCCTTCTTCCTGTTTGCCAACAGGTTGTCGTCCGTCAATATCTGCGCGGCATCCTTCAACGGATTCTTCAGCATCCGCACCTCACCGTCTTTCTTGATCGTAGCCACATCGTTGACGAAGGGTTTGACACTGTCGTAGATACAGGGTATGACCTCGCGTCCCTGGGCATAGTAGCCATACTTCCCGTCCTTTTTGACGATATAGATGCCATCGGCTGCCCAGTTAACCTCCTCATACTCACAAGGCACTACCTGTTCACCCTCATAGGAATAGGCGCCAAAGACCTTCTCTCCTTTCCTCGTCTTGATGAATTTCTCCTCCAAGAGGAAAGTAATACTATTGCTTTTTGCCAGTTCCTTTCCCTCATAAGACCATACACTCCTGTTTCCTCCGTTCTCTTCGGCAAGTACGCCCTGCTCCTTGATGTCTATCTTGTCATAGCGGCAGGGCACGATGATTTTTCCCTCCACGTCAGCCAGTCCGTACCTGCCGTTCAGTTCATGCAGTTTCAGATAGAAGGGGCCTACGTTCCGCTGGTAATGATAGTTCACGATATCTATCGCATCGTACTTCCCCTGCGGAATAATCACTTCGCCTTTCTGGTTGATGGCTCCAACTGTCGGGTCAGTCCTGTTGACGACGAAGGTGCCAACATGAGCCCATGAGTTCCAACTGGCACCCTCGTAAATGGGTTGAACGACCCATCTGCGGTTGGCATCCACGAAACCGATCTTGCCGTTGTCGTCTTCCTCGGTCCAGTCTATCTGTGCAAGACAACCTTGGAAGACACCAGCCAACAGGGATATCAACAGGATTCTTCTCATCGTATTCAGAATTTAATTTGCTGCCATCGCTCTTCCATCTCCATAGAAACCGTCTGCTGGGGAGTCTGCGTCTGCTTAAACTCACTCATCGATTCCTTCTTCGTCCATTCCGAGGCATTGTCTATCAGTTCCTTCAACGTCCCCTCACCTTTCGTCTGTTGCAGTTGCTGCAGGATGCCGAAAGTAAACAGCCCGTGCCCGTAGTTCTTGCTGGCATATGCCGTCTCGTTGTCCGTACTGCTGACACAGAAGATGGTCTTTCCCTGTACAGGAATTTTCTTCGGTGCTATCTGTACACCACGCGACTCGGCAAGCATGTTGCCGTTACGGTCCGTATTTGAGAAGGGAGCATCAATGATGACCAGCGTATAAACGGTATTCAGACTATTGAGCGTGTTCTGCAATTCCGTCACACTATAGCCTGTCGTCCCGAGAGTCTGCAACGAGCCGTCGGCTAACAACAGGTAACGCTCCTTGGTCTTGCTGTCTGTAGCCCCCAGTCCTGCGAAATAGAAGATGATCTTCGCCTCTCCTTCAAAGACTGTTGCCACGTTCTTGATGGTATTGACGGCACTCGCCATATTACCGTAGGTGGCATCCTCGTAGAAATGGAGTTGCTTGTCAGGTACCATACCGAGTGTCTTCCGACAGTATTCATAGAACACCTTTCCGTCATTGATGGCATAGTCGGCACCTTTCAGGTTGGCATAGTTCTCGTTAGCAAAGACAAAGGCAAACAGGTTCTCGTCCTTCCTGCCTGTCTCCGGGATGTTACTGTCGATATTCTTGCCCGACTCTGTTCCCTTGGCAATCGTCAACACAGTACCTTTCAAGGGATTGGCGAGCATGGAGGTCACACCGTTCTTGGTCACCTGTGCCACACCGCCCTCGAATTCCGTCACCGCCTCATACTGGGCCGGTACGACAATCTTACCGTATCCGTCCATATAGCCCCACAGGTCATCCTTGGTACAGAAAGAGGTCAGTCCTTCCAGACTGGTGGAGTCTGTAAGTTGCGTCCCCTCCCATATCACGATGCCCTCCTTCAACGGGTTGATGCGCTTGTAGTCAAAACCTGTCAGGAAAGCCTTCTTCTTCACATCATAGAGGGCATAGCGGTCGCTGACGAGTTCGCTGTAATTATCACCAAAGTCACCACTGCGCTGTCCTCCCTCACCCACGATATAAATAGTACTCTTGTCATTGAGGAAGTCCAACCGTAGCAGTGTGGTATATTTTGGCTCCAGCAATTCACGACCTTCTCTGTCAACAATTCCGATTCCCTCTTCATGCTGAATAGTAGGATCGCGGTTGCTCAGTACCCGGCAGTAGTTCTGTTTCTTGAAGTCGTTGAGGTATATCATACCGTATTTCAGCGGAGTGAGCTGCTTCTGCTGACGTGTATCGTAGATGCCTTCGTAGGGCAGTGACGTAGAACCCTCTGTCACGTCCTTACCCGATGGCAGGTTCCATACGAGGTACATGTCGTCAACCGTTTCCATCACATCCGCGCCGAAATAGCCGCAAGGCACAATCTCACGTCCTTGTCTGACATCATAGATTCCCCTCTTACCATCCCTGCTCACCACACAGATAGTACGAACAGGCGTCTTTGCAAGATGACCTTCATAGTCTTCCTTGTACAAATCCTGCACTTGAACACCGTCTTTCTCGTACTTGCAGGGGATGACCTCCTTGCGTTGCTTTAGGTCGTAGAGTCCCCACAGGTCATTCTTCAGCAGAAAGATATACTCAGACAGGTTGCAGTCGATGACAGCGTCATATATACCAGGCTTGATAATCTCCTCACCGTCCGAGGTACACAGTCCGATATACGGACCGTTGAGGACCATATAGTGGTTGGAGGCACGACACTTGCGCAGGTCGTCATACAACAGTTTCCACTCGTCATCGGAAGACTGCTGTGACTGTGGTGCCTGTTGTCTCTGTTGCGTAGTGGTTGTAGTCCGTTGCGTTGCGACACGCCGTCTCGTTTGTCCTGAGGCGATGCCTGCGACAGTCAGCAGCACTGCTAGTATAATCGTCCTGTATCTCATTTCTTCTGCTTGTCTTTAATCTGCTGTCTCTTCTTTGCTTTATCAGACATTTCCTTCCAATACGCTACCTCCTCAGGGTCTTCACCATGGGTAATCGCCTTGTCAAACCAATAGGCAGCCTGTCTGTAGTCCTGTGCCACCCCGTCGCCGTAGAAATAACGGAAAGCCACCTGAGGCTCTGCCATGTCACTACCCAACTCGGCAGCCTTCTTGAAGCATTCAAAGGATTTGACGGGGTCTTCCGGGATAATGCCCTTTCCCTCGTAGGCGAACCCCATCATGACCAGACTGTGGACATCATTCTGTGCTGCTCCCTTCTGATACCAATAGTATGCTTTCTCTTCATCCTTGGGACCAACCTTACCAATATTATAATAGAGTCCAACTTTGCCTTGAGAATCAGCAAAGCCTTGTTCGGCTGATTTCAACCACCATTCGAAGGCTTTTTTACTATCAATTTCTACCCCCAGTCCATCGGCATAACAATACGCCAACTCGTTTTGAGCCCCAGGGTCACCATGTTCTGCCGAACGCTTCAGCCAATAGAAATATGCCTCCGAATGGAATTGATAACTCTGAGCGACTTTCCTTTCTGCTGCTGCATCCCCATTCTTTGCTGCATTAATATATTGGTCATATTGTCCTTGCTTCTCTATTTGACTCTGTGGCGGAGGACCAGTAGGTATTGTCTTCTGCGGCTGTTGTGTCTGCACCGGTTGCTGAACTGGCTGTTGAGTCGTCTGTCGGGTGACATTAGCACCACGCTTTCTTGCCGCCTGCCGTCTGGCATTGGCATCATTCTGTCCCATCACTGTCGTTGCGACAGTCAATAAAGTCATCAGTAATAATAATCTTGTTTTCCTCATATCTCATAGTATATTATACCCTGCAAATATAATGAAAAAAGTGATATTAGCAAAAGATTGGGGATTATTTTTTATACGGCTACAAAGTGACACGAGTATATGTTGTCAAAAAGTTTGGTCAAAATTCTTGTTCGGATTTTAGGAGCTTCTGGAAAATCTGGGGGTGAAAAAACGCTTGTTTGGAGCGAAAAAAGAGAAAGGCGGCACCTCAAGGAGGGTTAGTCGGTACCTAACTACCCGTTAGGTGCCGACTAACTACCCGAAAGTCGGCACCTTTCTATACGAAAAACAGGGGCAAAAAAGGTGTTTTCTCTCTCCTGGCTCCTGGCTACTGACTCCTTTTTCCTCCTCTCAAACTGGTAACTCTTTGGTTATAAACGAATTACCGAAATGGCGCTATTTTCGCTCATTTGCGTCCAGCAGCAAACAAAAACGAAAAGTGCCCCTAAATTTGAGGCACTTTGTCAGAATTATTCATAATATCAGGTCAGCTTTGTCTTTTCGTGTAAATCCACAAGGCGATACCTAAGACGAGGAGGATGGCAAAGAGGATCAGCTTCTGTACTTTCTGGTTGGCCTCAAAGGACATGTAGAACCAAACGACATCAAGCAGGAAGATGACGATACCGCCACACAGACAGACGGCTCCTGCAGAGAGCTTATTACGGAGCGGAGCACCCTCCTGTCCCTTGAAGACAGCACGGAAGATACCTCCCGTGACAATAACAGAACTGACGGCGCAGCATGCCAATATCACATACCACACCGTCTTCTTCTTTTCACGCTCCTGTTCCTGCTGTTGCAGTTGTATTTCCAGTTCCTTGAACTTATCCAGTTGCTTTCTCACGTCCTCTGTCACATACTCCCCGTACAGGCTGTCCAGATTGACATCCTGCGCGACTGCCATCGCAGTGGAACCCATCATAATGAGCAGCAGGAGCATTCTCAGAGGCATCCGCATACACTTATTTAAAATTCCATTTCTTCCAGTCTACTGCCTTGTCAGAGGGAATAGTCTGAGGAGTCTGCATCTTGCCGTTAGTGACGACGCTCTGCTTCATGACCTCACTAGTGACGTAGTCAGCCAATTCGCCAAAAGTCACATCACCTTTCGTATCCCTCAGTTTCTTCAACAGATAATAGGTAAACATGCCATGCCCCTTCTCCTGATAGGGATATGCCGTCTCATCACCTTGTGCTGCCGAGAGAATGACCATCTTGCCTTTAGGTGCACCCTGTTTAGCTTTTATAGCCACACCACGGGCAGAAGCTAACATAGCTCCATCACGATTGGCACCACTGAAGCAGGCATCCAGCAATACCACAACAGACTTCGCCTTCTTTTCTCCTAGCATTTTATAGATTTCATCAAGGCTGTACCCCGTCGTTATATCAGAGCCATAGCCGTCGACAGGTAACAGGTAGGACGACTGGTTACTCTCGTCTGGGATGCCGTGACCAGCATAGTAGAAGATGATGTTGGCATCGCCCTTATAGGCTTCCATCACCTGACTGATCCAGCTCAACTGTCTCTTCATGCGATTCAGTGTTGCGTCAGGTGTATAACGGATATTGCTTTCCGGTATACCCAGTGTTTTCTTGCAATACTCCGCAAAAATCTGACCATCATTCAATGCATTAGGAACATTGGCAACTTCCATATAGTTCTCATTGGCAATGATAAGCGCAAAAGTATGTGTACGCATCAGTTTGCCTGTAGGAATGTTCTGGTCGACATCTGACTTCTTAGTCTGCGGAGCAGGCTTATTGGCAGTCTGAGGCTGAGTGACAGCAATGGGTTGTGCCTGTACGATGACCTGAGGCTGCTGGACTGTATTCTGAGCCACCTGGTTGGCAGGAGCGCCACTGCTTCCGTTGGGGTTCAGGGCATAGTTCTGCGAATGCTTCACACCTTCGTTATAGATAGGTATGAGGTCGGTGAGCAGGAATTGTCCTCCCTTCTTGCTATAGCGCTGCAACCATTCCTTCTCACGTGCAGTGTCTTGCGGCACGGCAATGCCATCTCTGTAGAAAGCAGCGATATGATACATGGCGTCAGGAAGTCCGCGCTCTGCCGCCTTGCGATACATCCTAAAGGCATCGGGATCACTTTTCTCGGTCCCGATACCATATTGATAGCAGACAGCCAAATAGAACTGGGCGGCAAGATCATTGGTGGCAGCTGATTTCTTCAGCTCTTCAAACCCATATTGTATATAGCCCTGCTTGATATACCCCAGAGCTTCTGAGGTGCGTTTGTCGACCGTCACACTATGTCCGTGAAGGCAACAAAAACAGATCACTATCGTCAGTAATGTTCGCATCAGTCGTCTTGTCCGGTATTCATGATGTCGCTGACATAATTAAGCTTTCCCCAGTCTGCGGTAGCACCGTCGAAATGGATAATCTTCTTATAGGCGTTCTCGGAGAAGGGCGTATACCACAACGCTCCAAAAGTAAACAGGCCGCCTACGAACTTTCCAAGGAAGCTACCCTTTTTCTTCGATATCCAGGTGTGATTCAGCGTAAAGGTACCTTTTTTATAATTACCTTCCCAGTCACAAACAATGATAGGTGAACGATCTTCATCAAACTCAAAGGGGCTATTGGCTTTGATGTGGAGGATTGCAGGTGTCGTCTCTTTGATTCCGAATCCCTTCTTGTCTTTCTTTTTCAGGTCGGTCGGCATCTCTACGTAAAAAGGAGCAAAAATAACATCGCTTACCCATGTGGACATCGAGACATTCGTCCAATCCTCACTCTTCTTGTTGAAGGCGTAGGCAATAGACGCTCCGATGTTATTGATACTCTCATCCTCTGTCAGATGGCGTACAACCGTTCCTTTATACTCTTTGCCCTTTGGGTCACCATCCAATGACTCACTCACCATTTCCTCGACAATGGAAAGCAGTCGCTTGTCATACTCCGTGAAGTCGTCGTCGGTAGTCTCTGAGGTAGTATATTTCCTGTAAAGTGATGTCGACATATTGCAGATGTATGTCTCATTCTGTTTAGCACCGATATTGGGAGCAATGGTGATGTACTCGTCCTCCTTGGTGCTCACACCCTTCTTGGAGGCTTTTTTATCATCACCTTGCTTGTTCTGCTCAGGGTCAAACAGTGGTTTTGCCTTTCCATTATGGAAAGCGAAGCACTGGGCCTTGTCGATGAAGATAGTCTTCTTGGTCTTGTTGGTAGCCCATAACTGCTCATTATATATCTCCAACTTGATGTTGTCATCCTCATAGACACTGTTTGCCTGTGAGTAGGCAAGAATCAATGCGTTACGATAGTCGGTTTTTGTCTTTGCCGATACACTCACTGCAACTAAGCAGAGAAATGCGAAGAGAATAGATGTTTTTTTCATTTTATTTATAGTTTTAGTGAATTATTTCTTTTTAATAGTCATAGGAAACGACTGCACGTTCATCTCTTTGTCATATTTACGACACTTGGCAAGCCACTCCTGTAACTCTTTATGTGACAACTGACGAGGCAGAGTCTCCGAATCCGATGCTCTGTCAACAGCCTTCGTAAACTCATTGGGCGAAAACACCACATATATCAAGTTATGCTCCTCGTCTTTGTCACAGGTCATATTGTATTCGTCAACAAAGGCACGTTCTTGTTGGGGAACGTCTTTGGCACTGAAAAACACATAACGCTGATCGTCCCTTATAGCATAAGCGCCCTCCGACTGACTACGATAAGGCAACAAACAATATGCCTGCCTATCAGCATCTATCAGATAGACTGCAACATAGCCTTTTACAGGAGAGATGAATGACAAATAGAGATCGTCGCCAGCATAAAACTCGCTGTCCTCAAACTTATCTTCGGTACCATTACGAAGCACACGGGCTTGGAAGTCAATCTTTGCCGACACTAGTTCACGAGCCTTTCCTTTCACGCGACAAGTCACCACCAGCATATTGTCGTCATAGCTGATTTTGTATTCCGGCTCATCCTCGTCACCAAGCCATTCGCCTTTCACCTCACTGCCTCCGACACTGAAGAAGTCCGTCGTAGACTCACCATTACTGTTCTCTACACGAGTGATGTTCTGTTGCTGAACAATAGTGCCGAACTCGTCAGCCAGTGCCTGAATCTTTGCACGTTCCAAAGCAATCCGCCTTGCCTGCTCTATCGTTACATTCTCTGGAGCATGATAGGTGTATTCGCCCTCTACCGTCTTCACCTTCTGGGCAAAAACGGAAGTTGTCAACAGTGTCAGCAGGAGGATAACCGCTCGTCTCATTACTTACCGTCTCATTACTTACCAGCCTAGGATGTCGTCGAGTTTCTTCTGTACTTCCTCACCTTGCTTAGCCAGTTCCTCGCTTGCCGCCTTTTTGGCTGCAGCCTTTGCCATTTTACTATTATAGGCAACACGGACAAGCACCTCATAGCCATTGGTCTTCTCACGGTAGAGTTCCACGACAGGAAGTACACGACCAATGCTTTGAATAATCAGGTTCTTATTCGCCATGATCGACTTGGCAAGGGAGTTCGCCACGTCTTTGCCTACTTGCTCGTTGGCTACCGTATTCTCGATAAGAGCCGTCACCTCGGTCTGAATCTTACCTGCCAAAGCCTGTTTGGCAAGCTCTGTTGCCTGCATCTTCGCCGCATCATAGACACTACCGAAACTCATCGCCTCACCAATGATGAACTTCTGGAATAGATCATCATCTATTTCCATTTCCATCATATAAGAACGGTCTAACTGTTTCTCCATGGGCAAAGCTCCTGGAGAAACCTTCCATCCCTCTTTAGTCAGCTTCTTAGCCTCCTTACGGGCTGTCTTTGTAGCCTTTTCGTTCAACTCAGCCTTGGTAGCCTTCTTTAACTCCTTACGTGCCTGAATCTGCTCACTGGTTAACTGTGCATATCCTACGGTTGTCCCTGCTATCAGGCAGACAACAACAAATAATAAAACCTTTTTCATTTTCTCTCATTTATAGATTTAACTGTTATTGATTTTTGCAAAGGTACAAATTAGTTGGTAAAAAACAAAAAATATTGATATTTTATTTTATCTGCCCAAATTTATTTGGCATTTTACTCACTTAATCGTACCTTTAACCTGCGGTTGAAGGTAGGCTGCGTCTCGGAAAAACCAAAAATATTTTTGGTTTTTCTCTCGATTTGCACTACCTTTGTAGCCGAAAAAGGAACGAAATCATATGCAAGAGACAAGACAGAATAAGATTGCACGGTTGCTTCAGAAGGAACTGAGTGTCATTTTCCAGCAGCAGACTCGTTCGATGCATGGGGTCATGGTGAGTGTCACAAGGGTACGTGTAAGCCCTGACCTGAGCATCTGCACGGCACACCTGAGTATCTTCCCCAGTGAGCGTGGCGAGGAGCTGATGGAGAATATCCATAAGAACGAGAAACAGATTCGATATGAGCTGGGGACCAGGGTACGCCATCAGTTGCGTATCATCCCGGAACTGCGTTTCTTCATTGATGACTCCCTCGACTATATCGATCGTATTGACGAGCTGTTGAAGAAGTGAACTTCCCATTCTATATCGCCCGTCGCTACCTCTTCTCGAAGAAGAGCACAAACGCTATCAACGTGATCAGCGGTATCTCCGTCGTGGGAGTCGCTGTTGCCACGATGGCACTGGTGGTGACGCTCAGCGTGTTCAACGGGTTTCACGATATGGTAGCCTCCCTTTTCACACAACTTGACCCACAAATCAAAATCACACCAGCCAAGGGGAAGACCGTTGCCGCCGACGACTCACTGTTGACACGCATCCGTCAACTGCCACAGGTTGATGTCGCCACAGAGGTGATGGAAGACCAGGCTCTTGCCGTCTATGGGGAGCGACAGGCTATGATTCAACTGAAGGGCGTGGAGGATAACTTCGACGAGCTGACACATATCCGTGAGGTTTTGGAGGGTGATGGCGATTTTGAGCTTCATGCCGCCGATATGTATTATGGCATCTTAGGTCTGGGCGTCGCCTACCAACTGGGAACGGGATATACCTACGAACGCCCCTTGAAGATCTATGCCCCTCGAAGGGAGGGTCAGCTCAACATGGCGAATCTGCAGGAAGGGTTTGTGGAGGATGAGCTGTACTCTCCTGGTGTCCTGTTCAGTATCAAACAAGGGAAATACGACAAACGCTATATCATCACCTCCATCCACTTCACCCGTCATCTGTTTGACCAACAGGGGATGCTCTCCTCCCTGGAGCTTCGTCTGAAAAACGGTAGTGACTTCGAGAAAGTGAAGGCAGAGATGCAGGAGATCGCCGGCGACCGTTTCGTGGTACGTGACCGTTATGAACAGCAGGATGACACCTTCCGCATCATGAAGATAGAGAAGCTGATGGCGTATATCTTCCTCACCTTTATCCTTGTCATCGCTTGTTTTAATATCATCGGCAGTATCTCCATGCTAATGATTGACAAGAAAAATGATGTGGTGACACTGCGTAACTTAGGAGCCTCCGACAAGCAGATCGTCCATATCTTCCTATTTGAGGGACGAATGATCTCCGCCATGGGAGCCATCATCGGCATCGCCATCGGACTGTTGCTCTGTTGGCTGCAACAAGAATACGGTTTCGTGCGACTGGGGAAATCAGAAGGGGCGTTTATCATCGATGCCTATCCCGTCAGCGTACATCCTTGGGATATCATCCTCATTTTCATCACCGTCATCGCAGTAGGCTTCCTTAGCGTATGGTATCCCGTACGCTACTTTGCCAAGCGACTATTAAATTAACGTGATATTCTCCACCTCTACGGGTTCGTGGAGGAACACCTGAGCCTGTTCCTTGAACTTCTCGGGGTTTTCCGTCGTGAGGTAATGAACCTCACCGCCCTGGGTACAACGCTGTTCGATGTCTGGATGTCGCTGGAAATATTTCTGAAGCGCGCCAGCGACATATTCCCCTTGGGAGATGATACGGATACCACGAGGGATGTATTTATGAATCTTAGGCAATAACAAAGGATAATGGGTACAGCCTAAGATAATGGTGTCAATCTCGGAATCCATACGCAGAAGCTGGTCAATGCGCTTCTTCACAAAATAATCAGCGCCAGGGGAGTCTGCCTCATTATACTCCACCAAGGGAACCCAGAATGGACAAGCGACACCGCTGACATGGATGTCTGGGAAGAACTTATGAATCTCCAAGTTATAGCTCTCACTCTTGATGGTACCTTCCGTAGCAAAGATACCGACATGACGGGAATGTGTCAGGGAACCGATGACCTCCGCCGTAGGACGGATGATACCTAACACGCGACGCTGTGGGTCAAGGTTGGGGAGGTCGTGTTCCTGGATGGTACGTAATGCCTTCGCGGATGCCGTATTACAACCTAAGATAACGAGATGGCAGCCCATCTCAAAAAGACGGGTGACCGCCTGACGGGTAAACTCATAGACTACATCGAAAGAACGGGTTCCATAGGGGGCACGGGCATTGTCACCCAAGTAGAGATAATCATACTGGGGTAACGTTTGGCGGATACCATGTAAAATGGTCAGACCGCCATAGCCACTGTCGAAGATACCAATAGGTCCTGGTTTACTCGGAAGCTTCGTCATCGTTATCGTAATGCGTCTTTCACTGCATCTGTCACATCCTCACCCATCGTAATATTCATCCACGGCATGGCGTTCTGGTCAGTATTGAGGATAAAGGCGAGACCACGGGAGCTGCCCACACGAGCCAACGCATCGGCAAGACGTGTCTTCAACGGCTGCAATGCTTTCTCCCTGGCTTCCGTCAAGAGACGCTGACTCTCCTTCTTGAATGCGATATTCTTGTCAAGCAACTCCTGAAGTTCGGTCTGACGCTTCTGTAAGATAGTCTGCGGGAAGTCACGCTGACCGTCCAGAAACTCTTCGTATTTCTTGTTAAACTCGTCTTCCACACGTTTCTGTTCTGCGGCATACTGCTCCTGCAACTTTGCCATGTTTGTCTCCACAAGGGCATAGTCACTCATAGACTGGAGCACAGCAGAATAGCTGAGGAATCCAAACTTCAGTACTGCGGTCTCTGACTGAGCAGACACAGCAAGCTGCACACATGTCATGACCAAAAGGAAAGCAACTTTCTTCATATTCGTTTTTGAGTTATAGGAGGGTGTGCCTGATGACACACCCTCTTCATGTTATTGTCGTAGGGTAACCCTTACTTCAACAGGTTCATCGTGTCAGTGGCAATCATCAACTCCTCATCAGTTGGAATGACAACCACTTTCACCTTAGAGTCATCTGCGGAGATCACAGCCTCCTCACCACGGATATTGTTTTTCGACGCATCGAACTTGATGCCAAGGAACTCCATGTCCTTACATACCTCTGCACGCATGCTCAGCTGGTTCTCACCAACACCAGCGGTGAAGACGACGACATCCAGACCACCCATAGCGGCAGCATAGGCACCAATGTATTTCTTGATACGGTAGAAATACATATCCTGAGCCAGCTTGGCACGCTCATCACCCTCTTTGGCTGCATTCTCAACATCACGCATATCACTGGAGCCACCTGTGATACCGGCAACACCACTCTTCTTATTGAGCAGGTTAGACATACCGTCAGCATCCAGTCCGAGTTTCTTCTCGATGAAGGTTACGGCACCACCGTCAATATCACCGGCACGAGTACCCATCACCAGTCCCTCAAGAGGCGTAAGACCCATAGAGGTGTCGATACACTTGCCATCTTTCACTGCAGCGATAGAGCCACCATTACCCACGTGACAGGTCACCATCTTCGTACCCTCTGCAGGAATACCAAGGAACTCACAGGCACGTGCTGACACATAACGGTGAGAGGTACCATGGAAACCATAACGACGGATGCCATATTTCTGATACAGCTCGAAAGGAATGGCATACATATAAGCCTTGGGAGGCATCGTCTGGTGGAAGGCGGTGTCAAAGACACCGACCTGGGGAAGTCCGGGCATCAGCTCCTTCACGGCATTCACACCCTTCAGGTTGGCAGGGTTATGTAGTGGTGCCAGATCGGAACACTCCTCAAAAGCCTTCAACACATCGTCAGTCAGGATGACAGACTTGTTGAATTTCTCACCACCATGCACCATACGGTGACCAACGGCATCAATCTCCTTCAAGTCTTTGATCACACCAATCTCAGGATCTGTCAACAGGGAGAAGATAAACTTCACACCCTCTGTATGCTCAGGGATGTCGTGCATGATCTGTTTCTTCTCACCATTGGCGAGCTTCACTTTCACGAAGGCACCGTCCAAACCTACACGCTCAGCACCACCCGATGTCATCACACTCTTGTCGTCCATATTGTACAATGCGTACTTGATAGAGGACGAACCACAGTTCAATACCAGTATTTTCATTTTTTATTTCTTAAATTGTTACATTATTTCTTCGCGTCCATAGCCTGACAAGCCGTGATGGCAACCATATAATAGATATCCTCTACGGAGCAGCCACGAGACAGGTCGTTGACAGGACGTGCAATACCTTGTAGGATAGGACCAATGGCGATGGCATCACCTAAGCGCTGTACGAGTTTATAACCGATATTACCTACCTCCAGGTTAGGGAATACAAGGACATTTGCCTTACCTGCGATCTCAGAGCCAGGAGCTTTCTTGGCACCGACACCAGGAACAAGGGCGGCATCAGCCTGCAGCTCTCCGTCAATCTTCAGAGACGGATCCAGTTCCTTGGCAAGTTTCGTTGCCTCTATCACCTTATCCACCACCTCATGCTTGGCACTTCCCTTGGTGGAGAAACTCAGCATGGCAACACGAGGATCAGCAAAGCCTGCCACTGACTTGGCGGTCTGTGCCGTACATACGGCAATCTGACTGAGCTGGGCTGCATCCGGCATAGGAGTAACGGCTACGTCACCTACCACGAGGACTCCATTCTCACCATATTGAGGCTGTTTGGAAATCAGCAACATACCACCGCTGACACAGGTGATACCTGGGGAACACTTGATAATCTGCAGGGCGGGACGCAGGGTGTCACCAGTGGTAGAGAGCGCACCGCTGATCTGTCCGTCAGCACCCTCCGTCTTGATAATCATACAACCAAGATACAAGGGGTTCTTCACCAGTTTGCGAGCTTCCTCGATGGTCATACCCTTCGATTTACGAAGCTCTGCGAGTTTCTCGGCAAGTTCCTCACTCTTCTCAAAGTTCTCCGGGTCGATCAAAGTCGCCTTATCAATGTTTGTCAATCCTTTCTCCTTGGCAAGGGCATGTACCTTGTCAGGGTTACCAATCAGGATGATGTCTGCGATGTCGTCAGCCAATACCTTGTCGGCTGCACAAAGGGTGCGCTCCTCTTCTGCTTCTGGGAGCACGATGCGCTGCTTGTTTGCCTTAGCACGCGCTACGATTTGACTTAATAAATCCATAGTTTGTTTTATTATTATTAGTTTTAAGATATATACTGAAATGCAAAGATACGAAAAACTTTCGACTTTGAACGCTAAACGCTAAACTTTAAGCTTTATTTACATCAATTCTTTCGTGAGGATACTCTCCAGTTTCTCCGCTGTCAGACGGATCTGCAGGTTAGACTTGATCGCTACGGTGATACCACCCGTCTCCTCACTCACTACGATGGCAACACAATCTGACTCCTGCGAGATACCTAATGCCGCACGGTGACGCAAACCCAGTTCCTTGGGAATGTCCAGATTATGACTGACAGGGAGAATGCAGCCTGCCGCCTTGACACGTCGGTTGGAGATAATCATCGCACCGTCATGCAACGGAGAGTTCTTGAAGAAGATGTTCTCAATGAGTTGCTGACTGATGATCGCCTCAATCCGCTCACCAGTCGCTACCACATCGTCCAACGGCATGTTCCGTTCGAAGACAATCAAAGCACCGATTTTCCGTCTACTCATACCCATACATGCCATCACAACCGGCATAATCGTCTGTTTTAATTCCTCTTTGTTTGCAGCTTTCGACCTACCAAAAAAACGGGTCAGCATACGCATACGTTCATGAGCACCCAGATTATAGAGGAACTTACGAATGTCATCTTGGAACAGGATAATCAGACCTATCACACCCACGCTGACCAGTTTGTCCATGATGGCACCCAACAGACGCATCTCCAATACCTGAGACACCACCAGCCATAACACGATGAAGATCATGATTCCTATGAACACATTCAGGGAACGCGACTCTTTCATCAGCCTGTAGATGTAATACAACATCATGGCGACGAGGACGATATCAATAATATCTTTGATGCCTAACTCTACTATCATACTACTAAACGCTCAACTTTAATCGCTCAACTAACGCAACACACTCCACGGCTTCCTTCACATCATGGACACGCAGGATACTGGCACCCTTCAGCAAAGCGACGGTGTTCAGCACGGTCGTACCATTCAACGCCTCTCTGGGTTCGCATGCCAATGCCTTATATATCATCGACTTACGGGAGATACCCACCAATACAGGAAGTCCGATGACAGATAACCGTTCCATCTGCTTCATCACCTCATAATTCTGCTCCAAGGTCTTACCAAAGCCGAAGCCAGGGTCGAGGATGATGTCTTTCTGACCGTATGAGCGCAACTCATCCACCTCACGGGCAAAATGAAGCAGCATATCACGCATCGTCGACTGCACAGACATTAATATATAGGGTACTCCCAGACGCGCCACCATACGGAACATCTTCGCATCAGCACCTTCCGACACGTCATTGATGATATCCACACCGTATTCCTCGACGACCATACGTGCCACATCTGGACGGAAAGTATCCACACTGACCACTGCCTCTGGGACCTCCCGACGGACCACAGCAAGGGCGAAGCGCAACCGCTCCATCTCCTCTGATGCTGTGACAGGCTCACTATTGGGACGGGTAGAACACCCCCCCACGTCAATGATCGTTCCTCCTTCTTGTATGATCTGCCGGGTACGGGCGATGATCTCCTGTTCTGACTGTTTCCTGCTCTCCGCATAGAAGGAGTCAGGGGTCACATTCAGGATTCCCATCACTTGGGGCGAGTGAAGGTCAAACAACTGTCCGTTACAATTCAGTGTGTACTCCATAACAGCCACAAAGATACAAAATAATTGATAATTGACAATTGATATTTGATAATTATTTTCTACCTTTGTACCAAAATTGACAGAAGAGGATGAATATTCAAGAACTTTATAAGCTGTACCAGCAGCATCCGTGTATCACGACAGACTCCCGTAACTGTCCTGAAGGCAGTATCTTCCTTGCCCTGAAAGGAGAGTCGTTCAATGGTAATCAATTCGCAGTACAGGCTCTTGAAAAAGGTTGTGCCTATGCCATCGTGGACGAACCAGAAATATGCCAAAAGCTAACAGCTCATAGCCAACAGCTCATCCTCGTCGACGACTGTCTCCAAACCTACAAGGACCTGGCACGGGAACACCGTCGTCAGTTTGACATCCCCGTCATCGGTATCACAGGCACTAACGGCAAGACGACGACCAAGGAACTCATCCGCGCTGTCCTGTCAGAGTGTTACAACGTGATAGCTACGGAGGGTAATTTCAACAATGACGTGGGAGTACCCAAGACCTTGTTCCGTATGAATGAAGACCATGACATCGCCGTCGTGGAGATGGGTGCCTCACATCCTGGTGATATCAAAACACTGGTAGAAACGGCAGAGCCGACCAGTGGGCTCATCACCAACGTAGGGCGTGCTCATCTGTTGGGCTTCGGTTCCTTTGAGGGAGTCTGCAAGACCAAGGGAGAGCTATATGACTTCCTTGTCAGCCACGACTGTCCCCTTTTCGTCAATCATGACAACGAGCATCTGATGAAAATGGTGAAAGAAAGAGGAGAGAGCGCCCCATTAGATATCTACTACTATGGGCAGAGTGACTCCAAGGATATCCTGATTCGTGGTGAGGTCATCAGTTGTGTGCCCTTCTTGAAATTCCGTTGGCGTGAGCAGGATGCCGATGCTGACTATACCTCTGAGTGGATGGAGGTACAGACTCATCTCATCGGAGCCTACAACCTCGACAACATGCTTGCCGCCATTACCATCGGCTATGTGAATAACATTCCTTTTGAGCTCATTAACCACGCCTTGGAGAATTATATCCCCTCGAATAACCGCAGTCAGATGACGGTGACGGAGCACAACCACCTCATCGTCGATGCCTATAATGCCAACCCGACGAGTATGAAGGCGGCTATCGACAACTTCAAGTTGATGGATGTACCACATAAGATGGCGATTATCGGAAAGATGGGAGAACTGGGCGATGTCGTTGAGGAGGAGCATCAGAAGGTTGTCGATATGCTTGCCGATGCCCATTTCGAAGAAGTATGGCTGGTAGGTGAGGAGTTCCAAAACATCCCTTGTGACTTCCGTAAGTTCAAGGATGTCGAGGAAGTCAAAGAAGCGCTAAGCGCTAACCGACAAGCGCTAACTGGTAAATATATTCTTATCAAAGGCTCGAACAGTAATAAACTCTTCCAGTTGCCCGAACTGCTATGACTAAAAGACTGCTGCTCTTCTCAACCATATTCTTATTACTTGCCTGTCAAGGCAAGCAATCGCCTATGGAGGAGGGTAATGCGGTCTATTACTGGCGCACGGACCTGCGACTGGACTCCACGGAGCGTGCCTTCCTGAAGCAGTATCATATTAATAAGGTATATTGCCGTTATTTCGATGTGGTGATGAGCGACAGCCTGGGTCCTATACCTAATGCCACCCTCCGGTTCAGTGACACCTTGCCAGCAGGTGTTGAGATGATCCCTACCGTCTTCATCGTGGAGAATTGTATGCATAAAAAGCCAGAGGGACTTGCCAAGAAAATCGTCGACCGCATCCTGCAGATGAACGAGACGAATGATATCAAGGGAGTGAGGGAGATACAAATTGACTGTGACTATACGGCACGAAGCCGTATGTTCTACTACCAGTTCCTGGAGGAGTTGAGATCTCAGTTGTCAACCCTCAATTTTCAACTGTCCACCACCATCCGCCTCCACCAGTTGTCAATGAAAGTACCTCCTGTCGACTATGGAGTGCTGATGCTCTATAACACAGGACACCCGATGAAATTCATGGAGCGCAACCCCATCCTCGACATCCGTGATGTGGCGCCCTACCTACGCTATCTCGGGGATTATGACCTGCCACTGGCGGCAGCCTACCCCGTCTTCCTCTGGCATCGCATCATCCATGGGGTGGATATCGAGCATGTGGCTACCGCTGAGGAGATCCTCAAGGTCAAGAATGCCGTGGAGAGAGAGCGTGAGGAACTGAAACGCAGTATCCTTACCTATGACTTAGCAACAGATAATATTAACAGATATAAACCAGAAACCTATGAAAAAATTTATTCTCATTAGCCTGCTTGTCGTGCTCAGCCTACCGATGATGGCGTGTGGCTGGTATGGAACAGACAACATCTACCTGTTCCGCATGTACGACAGTCATGAATTCAGCGAGCGTGTCGACAATATCACACGCGACAACTGGAAAGCCTATCTTGGAAGCAACCAGGAGTATTACTGGTTTGATGCCGACGAGATTATCAAGGCAGCCCAAAAGAAAAACGATGCTTTGATGGTCAGTTATGTCAAGAACCTGAAGCGCTACCTTGATGTCTGCTCCAGTGTCAGGGACGACTCCTGGAAGTATCCTTCCAAAGAGGAACTCGCCAAGCGCAACCAGATACTCCGTGAGGTACAGACATACGCCTTCAGCAAGATCAAGACAAAGTTACGTTCCCAGCATGCCCTGCTCTATATGCGTTGTAATATGGTACTGGGGCTGAACCAAGACAATGTCACCTTCTGGGAGAACACGGCAAGTCAGTTTATTGAGACGGTCTACAAGGACATGATGAAGAATATCTATGCTGGTGCGTTGTACAAGACGGGTAAGGATGCCGAGGCTGGAGATCTCTTTGCGGAAATGGGCGACTATAACAGTCTGATGACACAGTTCTACAAGCGTCGCTCTTTCGCTGCCATCCGTCAGGAATACCAGCGTAATCCCAATGCTGGTGTATTGCCTTTCTTATTACAGGACTTCGTGAACAATGCCCAGGAGGCTATAGACCAAGATATGGAGGGCAAACTCTTCGTCCGTGACATCAAACAGGAAGAGGCGATGCAGATGGCTCAGTTCGCCGGACAGGTAGTAAGAGAGGGCAAGACCAAGAATCCTGCCATGTGGAAAGCGGCTCAAGGCTGGTTAGAGTATCTCTTCGGAAAGAAGCAACAAGGCTATGACGATATTCAGCAGGCACTGAATATGGACGGCACGGAGTGGGCAAAGACCAGTGCTCGTGTCATCCACTTCTATATTAAGTCGGATGTGGCTCCGCTGAACAATGCTTTCGATAACTGGTTGACGAACGAACTGCAATGGATTAACGGCGGTGAGGAACCTTACGGGGGCTTCAAGGGTGGAGCACTGACACGTGCCATCAACCAACAGCTTGTCGACAAGTACGACAAAGCCGGACGTGACTTCACCACCAATGCCTTGCTTAACGTCACCAACAACTATGCCTTTGATGCTCGTCTCAACTCGATGAAGGTGGAGCGTCTGGAGGATTTCTTCACTTATACGAAGTCACCTTCCGACAACGAGCTGGACGAGTATCTGAAAGGACAGATGAAGATTAGTCCTACGCAGATGTATGAGCTGATTGGCACCAAGCACCTGCGTGTCTGTCAATGGGAGCAAGCCATCAATTGGTTGCAGCAAGTTCCCGTCTCCTATATGGCTGAGCAGACGCAGGTTGTCTATGCCGTCAACCGTAAGTGGACCATTGAGCCGTGGATCACCCGTCAATGGCTGAGTGACGAGGTGGAGTACAGCAACGAGAAGCAAAAGCTGAAGAGCAACTACAAGCTCGACTTCGCCAAGGAGATGCTGACGATGGAGAAAGAGGCTGCCATCATGAAGGGCCAGGCACAGTGCCAGCGTTACTACGACCTCGCTATTCGCTATTCACAGGCATCGTATAGTGGTGACTGTTGGTACCTTACCCGCTATAGCAAGAGTTGGACAGACTCCGTGGAAGTCAACGAGGCGAACTTCGCACAGATTGCCAAGCAACTGCTGCAGAAAGCGAGCCAGACCAAAGACCCCGTGCTGAAAGAGAAAGCACTCTTCGGTTGTTGTTACTACTACCTCAACCCCACCCCTTGGTATGAGTCCGTATGGAGCGACGAGAACTCCCGTTTCGAGATTGTCTATAAACCACAATCAGAACAGTTCCAGGCATTACTTGCCCTGGAGCAGTTTGAGAAGTCCAACGGCAACCATCCCAGTGCTGTGGTCTCCAACTGTGATGTCTATACAACATTCATCAAGCGGAACAAGTAACATCAAATGTTAAAAACCGATAATTCTCAATGGACCCTTCTCAATTGTCAATTAAATATACTACCTTTGCAGGCGATTTGAAAAAAAATCGCCTGCAAATCGGGATGTAGCGCAGTTGGTAGCGCACTACGTTCGGGACGTAGGGGTCGGGCGTTCGAGTCGCCTCATCCCGAC
>JBGUNO010000062.1:0-44931 GCA_045117415.1 Prevotella sp.
CGATATCCTCCGACAATAAAGTCAGTGCCTGTGCCGTCTTGAAGGTGGAGCCAGGAGCCTGTGGCTTCCCGATAGCCAGTCGCACATCACTCCCTTTCGGTGTATTGGTCGCTAAACAAAGTATCTCGCCATTGACAGGATTGATAGCCACGATACTACCTGTCTTTCCCTTTAGTAGTTGCTCGCCTAGTTGTTGCAGCATCGGACGTATCGTCAGCGGACCGTCTGTCGGCAGTTGCTGACACATCGCCACGATACTCATCCAAATCATGATGCCACTTATACACCATCTTTTCATAATGCAAAGGTACGAAAAAAAATCAACATTTTGATAAAAAAGGAAAGGAAATATTTGGTTTTTTGCTTGATTTGTACTAACTTTGCAACAGCCCTTAGAACAGGGGCTTTTATAGGAATTAACCAAAACATAATATTATTATGGGACTGATTGGATCACTTATTTTAGGATGCCTGGCAGGATTCTGCGCAGGTAAGTTGATGAAAGGCGGAGGCTTCGGACTGATTATGAACATCGTACTGGGACTCTTTGGCGGTCTGGTAGGCGGTTGGCTTTTCGACCAGCTGGGCATCACCTGGGGTGGTATCTTAGGACAACTCGGTACTGCCATCATCGGTGCTGTCGCCATCCTATGGGTAGCATCACTCATCAAAAAGTAAATGAGATTAAGAATAGCATTTTTGCTGACACTCCTTACTCTACTTTCCATCACTTCATGCAACGACGCGAAGCGGAAAGTAGAGAAGAAGAACTATGCCGACAGCCTGGTAAATGCCGCCCAGAAAGAAGGAGACCTTGAGCGTATGCTGGCTTTGGTGGATAGTCTGGAGCCCACAGGACTGCTGAGCGACATCAGGATCAACCAGGCAAGGGGATGGGTCTATAACCGGATGGGACAGAGACGCCGTTCGGAGATCTATTATCAGAAAGTGGTAGATGCCGAACCCCAGAATGACCAGCAACGCTCCCTCCAAAACACTGTTGCCATCAACCTCACCTCTCGACAAGTTGCCAAAGGTGACTATGAAGCCGCTTTGAAGGTCGCCATCGAGACCGTGAAACGGATGGAGCAGAACAAGGAGCAGAACATCCGTGCCCTTGGAGCCCTTTACAACACCATCGGAGCTTGTCAGCTCAACTTAGGACACGACGAGGAAGCCGAGAAGTATTACGAGCATGCTTACGACCTCAATATGCAGGTTTGCGAGAAGGACGAGAAAGGCACAGACTCCAGACAGTCTATCGACGCAATGGTCAATACCGTCATTGACTATTGCAACGCCAAGAAATATAATATGGTGCTCCCTTGGCTGCAACGGACTCGTGACATGATAGGACTCTATGAGCGCAAGCCTCATGCCGACACCATTAGCGCCTTTGATTTCCGCATCAGACTGCAACTGCTGGAGGCTATCGCCCTGCAAGGACTCGGAGACACGAAGAAGGCGGCACAAATCTACGAGAGTGTGAAAGACACCGAGTTCGGACGCTCTGCTGACGGACGACTGACTGCCAACGACTACCTACTGGCTGCAGGACGCTATAGTGAGGCTGCCGATAATTTCAGGGACCTCGACCATGTGATAGACGATTGGGGACTCGACCTCTCGCTGGAGACTATCCAGCTCTTCCTGATTCCCAAGCTACGGGCTAACGTGGGAGCGGATCGTAAGGATTCTGTTTCCAGATTCTCTATCCAGTTGGCTGACGCCCTTGACAAAGCGATAGAACAGAACAAGAGTAATACAACGGCAGAACTTGCCGCTGTCTACGAAACGGAACAGAAGGAGGCTGAGATCGCTCTTCATCAGGCAAGAATCCAACAACAGCGATTCATCGGGACAGCCGGCGTACTGGTGTTGTTCGTGGTCTTTTTCATCCTATACTCCGCTTACCGTCGCAAGGCTGAGCGCCGACTTGCCGTTGCTAACGACAAGCTGCAAAGCGCGTATGACCAATTGGAGGAGACGACAACCCAGAAGGAAAGGATTGAGAGTGAGCTGCGAATTGCAAGGGATATCCAGATGTCGATGGTTCCTCATGTCTTCCCTAAGCACCAGGGGCTCGACCTCTATGCCACGATGAAACCTGCCAAGGAGGTGGGAGGTGACCTCTATTCCTACCTGGTCGTCGAGGACTTACTCTATTTCTGTGTGGGAGATGTTAGTGGAAAGGGGGTCCCCGCCTCACTCTTCATGGCTCAGGTGGCAAGGATGTTCCGCACCCTCTCTGCCCAACGCATGAAACCTGAGCAGATTGCTACGGAAATGAACAACGAGCTGACCGAGGATAATGAGATGGGTATGTTCGTCACTCTTTTCATCGGTCTGGTTGATATGAATACAGGACACCTCTTCTTTTGTAATGCCGGACATAACCCACCTGTAATGGGAGACGGGGATTTAGGTGGACGGTTTATGGATGTAGAGTCAAACGCGCCCATTGGCCTGTGGCCCGACTTGCAGTTTGTCGGACAAGAGCTGGAGTCTGTCAAAGATCATCCCCTGTTTGTCTATTCTGATGGACTAAACGAGGCAGAGAACAAAGAACAACAGCAGTTTGGCGACGAGCAACTGCTGGAGATTCTGCATAAGACACGTTATGAGACAGCACAACAGGTCATTGAAGTGATGGAAAGAGAGGTGGAGAGACATCGTAACGGTGCCCTTCCCAACGATGACCTTACAATGCTCTGCCTGCGTGTAAACTGACAAGGGGAAAACTACTTGGAACAAATAAATACACTTATCAAGATATAAACATTCATGGACGACGAGATTAAAGACGATATCATAGAGAACCAGGAGGGTGAGGAGCTCTCTGAGGGGCATTCTGACTATCAACCAGTCAACCGCTTCGACGCTGCTGCCGTACACCATCTGAGTGGCATGTACCAGAACTGGTTTCTGGACTATGCCTCTTATACCATCCTCGACCGTGCCGTTCCACATATCGAGGACGGACTGAAACCCGTACAGCGACGTATCCTGCACTCCATGAAACGTATGGATGACGGCAGGTTCAACAAAGTAGCGAATATCGTGGGACATACCATGCAGTTTCATCCGCATGGTGATGCCTCCATCGGTGACGCTTTGGTACAGCTGGGACAGAAAGAGCTGCTGGTGGACACACAGGGTAACTGGGGTAATATCCTGACAGGCAACAAAGCGGCTGCTCCCCGATATATCGAGGCACGCCTGTCGAAATTCGCCCTCGACACCGTCTTCAATCCCAAGACCACAGAATGGCAGATGTCGTATGACGGCAGGAACAAGGAACCTATCACCCTGCCCGTGAAGTTCCCGTTGCTACTTGCCCAGGGCGCCGAGGGTATTGCTGTTGGCTTGTCGACTAAAGTACTGCCCCATAATTTCGTAGAGATCTGTGATGCGGCTATCGCCTACTTACACGACGAGCCTTTCCAGCTTTTCCCTGACTTCCCTACAGGTGGCTCTATCGATGTCTCGAAATACAATGACGGACAGCGAGGTGGCGTACTGAAGGTACGTGCCAAAATTGAGAAACTCGACCCGAAGACACTCGTCATTCGTGAGATTCCTTTCTCTAAGACGACAGAGACACTGATTGACTCTATCCTCAAGGCGATAGAGAAGGGAAAGATCAAGGCACGCCATGTGGAGGACCTGACAGCAGCGAAGGTGGAGATACAAGTACAACTGGCTCCTGGTGTCTCCTCTGATAAGACACTGGATGCCCTCTATGCCTTCTCCGACTGTGAGATTAATATCTCACCCAATTGTTGTGTTATCGAAGATAACAAGCCCCAGTTCCTCACTATTTCTGATGTGCTGCGCCACTCTGTGGACCGAACGAAAGATCTCATCAGACAAGAGCTAGAGATTCGCAAGGGGGAATTGTTGGAACAATTGCATTTCTACTCCCTTGAGAAAATATTCATCGAGGAACGTATCTATAAGGATAAGAAATTCGAGCAGGCACCGACTATCGATGCTGTCTGTGAGCATATCGACGAGCGACTGACTCCTTACTATCCACAGATGGTACGTGAGGTCACCAAGGACGACATTCTCAAACTGTTGGAAATCAAGATGCAACGCATCCTGAAGTTCAACAAAGACAAGGCGGATGAGTTGATGGCTCGCATCAAAGCGGAGATTGACGAGATAGACCGTGACCTCGCCAACCTTGTGGAAGTGACCGCCGACTGGTTCCAATTCCTCAAGGATAAATACGGCAAGGACCATCCACGTCTGACGGAGATCCGTAACTTCGACACCATCGTGGCAACGAAGGTGGTAGAGGCAAACCAGAAACTCTACATCAACCGCTCGGACGGTTTCATCGGGACAGGACTGAAGAAAGACGAGTTCGTATGTAACTGCTCCGATATTGACGATATCATCATCTTCTACAAAGACGGTAAGATGAAAGTGGTACGTGTTGCTGACAAATTGTTTGTGGGTAAGAACGTGCTGTGGTTGGGTGTCTTCAAGAAAAACGACCAGCGCACCATCTATAACGCCGTCTATCGTGACGGAAAGAAGGGCATCTACTATATCAAGCGCTTCAACGTACCATCGATTACCCGTGACCGTGAGTATGACATCACCAATGGTACACCCGGGTCGAAGGTGGTCTATTTCACCGCCAATCCAAATGGTGAGGCGGAGGTGATCAAAGTGACGCTTGACCCGGCTCCCAAACTCAAGAAGATTTTCTTCGACAAAGACTTCTCGGAGGTTGGCATCAAAGGACGCAGCGCCAAAGGTGTCATCCTTACGAAATACCAAATACACCGCATCGGACTCAAGAGCCACGGACACTCCACGCTGGGTGGACGCAAGGTGTGGTACGATCCCGATGTCAACCGTCTCAACTACGACGAGCACGGACGACTGCTGGGAGAGTTCAACGATGGAGATGCCATCCTCGTCATCCTCAAGAATGGTGACTACTATCTCTCCGGCTTCGATGTCAACGTCCATTTCGAGGATAACATTGCCCTCCTGGAGAAATACGAGGCGGAAAAGGTATGGAGCTGTGTCCTCTATGATGCCGACAACCAAGGCTACCCATACGTCAAGCGTTTCCTGATGGAAGCCTCGAAGAAAAAACAGAACTATCTGGGCGAGAATCCTAACTCGCAACAGCTACTGTTGACTGACCAAGTCTATCCACGTATCCTGGTCACCTATGGAGGAGCTGATGAGTTCCGGGGAAGCGAGGAGATTGACGTAGAACAGTTTATCGCCGTCAAAGGCTATAAAGCTAAAGGTAAGAGACTCACCACTAACCAGACGGAAAGTATCATGGAACTTGAGCCTCTGCGCTTCCCCACAGAACCTACCGAACTTGTCGAACCTGTTGAGGAAGAGGAAGAAAACCTCGACCCTGATGCCGGCAAGAGCCAGCAACAGGTATTAGATGAACTGACTGGACAGCAAAACCTATTCTCCGATGATGACTATCAGTAAACCTTTATTCTGCCTGCTCGCCCTGCTCACCCTCGTGCACCTACCCCTTAGTGCCCAGAGTGACTCGGCAAAGATTATCACCAGCAGTCGTATGATTGGTGTAGGAGGTACGAATATCCTGGACACCTATCTTTCCGCAGAGCATTTCAAAGGGGTGGGTATCAGTTTCGTTGCCACAGTAGAACGAAAGAGACCACAACGCAGATGGAGCACACTGATGGAGCATGAGGCAAACCTTTCCTATGTCCATGATCGTGCGAACTCCAGAAAAGAACTGGAGGGCGCCTATAATTTCTATTGGGGAAAGTTCTATAACTGGAGTTTATTCAACCATCGGTTGACATTACAGGCTGGTGCCCTGGGAAATGCCACACTAGGATTCATCTACAACACCTCTAACTCCAATAATCCCGCTCAGGCTCGTTTCCATCTGAATATCATGCCTACTGGTATTGCCTCCTACAAATTTACGCTCTTCCATAAGCCGATGATGGTACGCTATGAGCTGAACCTACCTTTGGCTGGCGTGATGTTCTCACCCAACTACGGACAGTCCTACTATGAGATATTCAATCGCGGCAACTACGACCACAACGTGGTTTTCACGACTTTCGTAACAGCTCCGGAATGGCGTCAGATGCTCACCCTTGATGCCAACCTCACAGGCAAGTGGACACTGCGCATCGGTTACCTGGGCAACTATCAGCAATACAAAGTCAATCAGCTGAAACAGCATGTCTATACACATCGTTTCCTGATAGGCTTCACACGTCGTTTCTCACTCATCCCGCATCGCTTATGAAGAAGATAATAGTTAATCTAGTTACTATAGTCACTATAGTATTAATAGTACCTATAGTGTTCCCTTCCTGCGTCGATGAGGAGCAAAGAGCGGACACGCCAGCAGGCAACTTCGAGGCTTTATGGCAGATTATCGATGAGCACTATTGCTTCTTCGACTATAAGCAACATGAGTATGGACTCGACTGGCAGGAGGTGTATCATAAATATAAGGTACGCGTGAACGACCATATGACAGAGACTCAACTCTTTGAAGTGTTGTGTGATATGCTTGCAGAACTACGGGACGGACATGTCAATCTCTCATCCAGTTATGACTACGGACGCTATTGGACTTGGCAGGAAGCCTACCCCAAGAACTATAGTGATACGCTAGAACGCAAATACTTAGGGACGGACTATAAGATATCAAGTGGACTACAATACAAGGTCTTGGACGATAATATCGGGTATATCCGCTATGATTCTTTTACAAATCCGGTTGGTGAAGGAAATTTGGACGATGTCCTCTCCTACTTCGCCCTTTGCCAAGGTATCATCATTGATATCCGTAACAATGGGGGAGGCGACTTGACGAACGCAGAGAAACTTGCTGCCCGTTTCGTTCAAGAAAAGACCCTGGTAGGCTATATGCAACACAAAACTGGAAAAGGTCATCAGGACTTCAGTGGTATGGAACCTCAATATCTGGAGCCGTCAAGTAATATCCGTTGGCATAAACCTGTTTGTGTGCTGACCAACCGCTCCGTATTCAGTGCCGCCAACGAGTTTACCTCCATGATGCAAGCACTACCTAACGTCAAGATTGTTGGCGACCATACTGGAGGAGGCTCTGGCATGCCTATGAGTAGCAGTCTGCCTAACGGATGGAGCGTCCGTTTCTCTGCCTGTCCGATGTATGACAAGGACAAGCAGCAAACGGAGTTTGGCATTGAACCGGATTATCATGTACAACTGACCGATGAGGATACGATGAAAGGTACTGATACGATTATCGAAGCAGCAAGGAAACTTTTAGTTGAATAATTTTGATTTCTGCTCACTTATTAGATAAAATTCTCACGCTCGACCTAAAAAGTTCACTTTTTTGTTCTCACTTAATCGAATTTTTCGTACCTTTGCACCCGCAAACAATAGACTGCGTCAAAAATGCAAGCGCCTGTGGCGGAATTGGTAGACGCGCTAGACTTAGGATCTAGTGTTTCACGACGTGCAGGTTCGAGTCCTGTCAGGCGCACAAAAAAGTCGGCATAGCTCAGCTGGTTAGAGTATCACCTTGACATGGTGGGGGTCCTTGGTTCGAATCCAAGTGTCGACACAAAAAAAAGAGCAGCCTCTTGAGGTTGCTCCTTTTTTGCACAAGCAATATGCTTACTTGACATTACCTACTTTAATTAAGTACTCACCAATCTGTACTGCATTGAGGGCAGCCCCCTTACGAATCTGGTCACCAGAGAGCCAGAAAGTCAGACCATTCTCATCGGAGAGGTCTTTACGGACACGACCCACATAGACATCATCCTTACCAGCGGTTTCCAAAGGCATCGGATAAACGAAGTTGGCAGGATCGTCTACAAGTGTACAGCCAGGAGCAGTAGCTATTGCCTTCTGTGCCTCCTCAACACTCAGCGGACGCTCTGTCTCAATCCATACACTCTCTGAATGACTACGCAGTGATGATACACGGACACACATAGCTGAGCACTTGGCATCAGTATGCATAATCTTTCGTGTCTCGTTATACATCTTCATCTCCTCCTTCGTATAACCGTTAGGCTGGAAGACGTCAATCTGAGGAATCACGTTATAGGCCAACTGATGGGGGAATTTCTTAATGGTCTTCACCTCTCCATCCTCTACCATCTCCTTATATTGCTGCTGCAACTCTGCCATCGCAGCGGCACCGGCACCAGAGGCACTCTGATAACTGCTGACGTGGATGCGCTTGATATGACTCAGTTGCTCCAGCGGCTGCAATACCACTACCATCATGATTGTCGTACAATTGGGGTTGGCGATGATGCCACGCGGACGCTTCAAGGCATCCTCAGCATTACACTCAGGAACGACCAAGGGCACGTCCTCGTCCATGCGGAAGGCTGAACTGTTGTCAATCATCACGGCACCATACTTCGTAATCGTCTCGGCATACTCCTTCGACGTACCGGCACCTGCCGACGTAAAGGCAATATCAATATCCTTGAAGTCGTCGTTATGCTGAAGCAGTTTCACTGTCAATTCCTTGCCACGGAAAGTATATTTACTACCTGCACTACGCTCTGAACCGAACAATACTAGTTCGTCCATTGGAAAATTTCTCTGGTCGAGGATTCTCAAGAACTCCTGACCTACGGCACCTGAGGCACCCACAATTGCAACTTTCATCTCTCTATTTTTTTTCTATTATTCCAATTTGGCTGCGAAGGTACGAAGAATTTTTGATATGACAAAGAATAGGAAAGAAAAAACAGCCTGTTTTCTACATCTTCACTTGTCGTTGCTGACCGTCATAATTGACTATTTGACGCTGTCCGTCTGGGAGGACGATGGTGAACTGGCGCTGCTGGAGCATACCAGGATAGGAACCTTGACGGGCACCAATCGTGAGTATCTTCGACTTATCATTCCACTGGAAGGTGATAGTGCTATAGATGCCCTTCTCGTAGTTGTAGCTGTCGCCTTCATCCTCATACAACACGAATGAACCGTCAGCACCCGGATAGACACGCAGTTCGAGATTATCCCATGATTTCTCACCCACATACTGCATCTCAGGACCAAGCGGGAGGATGCTACCTGCACGTACGAACATCGGCACTTGATGGAGCGTTGCCTGTATCGTAACACTTTGTCCGCCCTTCATACGCTGATTCGTCCAGAAGTCATACCAGTCAGTGCCTTGTGGCAGGTATTTCGTGACCGTCTTTGTTTCCGTCCAATCTATATTTTCATTTTTTAATTCTTTCATTTTTACATTTTTCCTGTCCCATCCTGTCATGGCATCCTCCTTGATAATCTGCTCTTCCGTATACAAAGGATTGACGATAGGAGCTGCGAGGATGGTTCGTCCGAACATCATCTCGTCGGTCATGTCCCACACACGCTTGTCGGCAGCGAAGTCGCTGAACAGCGGACGGATATAACTCTCGTCATTGCTCGTCACCTGCCATGCGGTACTATACAGATAAGGTATCAGCCGATAGCGCAGGCGAATCATCTTCTCGATAGCGTCATAGACGGGTTCGCCCTTCTTGCCAAACTGCCATATCTCACGAGGCGCATCAGCACCATGACTGCGAAAGACAGGGGTAAAGAGTCCATACTGCATCCAACGCACATACAACTCCTGATACTGTGGGTTCTGAGGCGCAGAGCCTGGACCCTTTGTGTTATAGGCGTTACAGAAGAAGCCACCGATATCGGTATTGAAATTAGGATTACCTGTCAACGAGAAACTCAGTCCAGCAGGCACCTGTTTACGCAGCATGTCCCATGAGGACGCCACGTCACCGCTCCACATGTTCGAGCCATAATGCTGTTGACCTGCATACGACGAGCGCGTCATGATGAAGACACGCTTAGGCGAGTTCGGATAATCCCTGCGCTGCGACTGATAGATGCCACGTACTGTCTCCAGTGGAAAGGCATTACGCAATGAACGCCAAGTGCCACCAAAGACAGGATGCTCATAGTCACTCTCTCGCGGATTAAAGAAATCTGGGTCTGTAGAATCCATCCACCATGCATCCGTGCCATAGTCATATAATGTCTTCAGGTACTTCCAATAGATATCACGCGCCACAGGACTAAAGGCATCATACACCTTCACACCCGACGGATAATCCATGCGTGGCGGCCAGATATGTGAGATACCGCTCTGTGGCCATGTCTCGATAGGTAACAACAACCTTTTCTCATTGAGTTCACGGAACTGTTGTGTCTGAGGTCCGAAACTTGCCCATATCGAAATCATGAAGTGCGCATGCTTAGCATGGACATTTTGAATCATCTGCGGACCATTGGCGAAGTCTTCTGACAGGAAATCCATCGCATTCCACAGATAGTTGCTGCCCCAGTACTGCCAGTCCTGAATGATGCCGTCGAGCGGCACTTGCAACGCACGATATTGATCGACGATGCCCTCCGTTTCTGCTGCTGTCTTATAACGTTCTTTCGACTGCCAGAAACCGTATGTCCATAAAGGAAACATAGGCACATCGCCAGAGAGATGGCGCATCTGGGCTATCACACCATCGGCAGAACCACCATACATGAAGTAATAGTCGATACCCTCGCCTACCTCTGAGGTAAACGACATCCCATTAGCATCGTCGTCAAATTTCGTCGGCGAATAGTTTTCCCAATAGATACCCCAGCCTTTGATACTCTGTAAGACATTCTGGAAGTCCTCGAGGTTCGACTGTTCCATGCGCTTATGCTCACCGCGCCGATTCATCTTTCCATTCTGTATCGTGCCGAGACCATAGACAGCCTCATCCTTATCAAGCATGAAAGTCTGACGTACCTTAGACACATCACAACTCTTCTCACGAAGCAACACCTTTCCTTTTGCCGTCAGGAAGGTCAGATTGCCATTCGCATCCTGTCTGATAGTCAGCTCACTGCTCTTCCACAAATTGCCGTTCTGTATGGCAGCCCCATTCTCTGGTTTGGCAATCACCACCAACGATTTCGTGGGTTGTCCTTTCACCACATGTACTATTCTGGGAGTATAGAACTCTATCTTCACGTCTTGTGCCATGCCCGCTACGACGGTCATAAGTCCACAACACAGGGCAAATATCTTGACAACCCTTTTCATTTCTCTGTCTGTTAATTATTTGTTTCTCTGACGCTCTGTCTCTTCACGCTTCGCCTTGTAGAAGCGGTCCACGAAGTTAATCTGTTCACAATTAGGAACCATGATGAGCGAAGCACCGTTGCAGAACTGCATCGTCGTGGGTTTCGCATCATCGAACGTGGGCCAGTATGGCAAGCCCTTAGCGTTGGGATTGCCCGTCTTGGCGAAGTTAATCCAATACTGCTGCATGATCTCGGCGACGGCCGACTCCGCAGGATACTTCTCCGGCTGTGTCAGGAACTCACCATTGAGATAGAGGATATCATCGGCATGCGCTACACCACGGCGACGCGGGTCTGGTGAGAAACTACGAGTGGACGGCTGGGCCAGATAGGCAGCATAGACAGGACTCTTTCCCGTCTGGGACTGCAGACTCACCCACGCATAGGAAGGCCAGGCAAAGCCCATGTCACGGAAAGCATCGCCGAAACCATGCCACGCCTCATCGGCGGTATTGCCAGGATATACCTTCTTGGCCTCATCAGCAAAAGAGCCGAAGATCTGATTGACGGTCTTCTCATAGTCCTCAGGCGTGATGTTGCCAGGACTAAACAATGCCCCCTCGTCAGAGTTCGTCATCACGATCACTGGCACGTCGTTATACTCGCCACGCTCATACAGACGGTACTGGTCGTCACAGATCACATAGCCGTCGACACACGGCCAGAAACCAGCAAAGCCCACATTACCGTCGCAAAGCGACATCGCATCCATCTTACGCAGTTGTTTGAGATTCTTTTTCTTCAGATGCTGCTGGAAGGCAAGTCCCTGTTGCTCGGCACCTTTCTGTGAGGCATCCAATCCTAATGAACGCGGCTGGTCTGACCAAGGAGCGAACGAACCACCGCTCTGACTGATACAGCGATGGAAGAGTCCCTTTGTCAACGGGGAGGCACAAAGGATACTGCAACTGATAGCACCGGCACTCTCTCCGAAGATCGTGACATTCGAAGGGTCTCCGCCAAAGTTCCTGATATTACGCTGTACCCATTGTAAAGCAAATATCTGGTCAAGGATACCATAGTTGCCTGAGTGCCCGTTTTCCGACTCCTTCGCCAGTTCAGGATGAGCCATGAAACCTAAGGCTCCCGTACGATATTCGATGCTGACGATGACCACGCCACGCATGGCGAGGTATCTCCACAAGTCACCACCATACCATTCGGTCTGGAAACCGCCACCGTGAATCCACACCATTACGGGCAGACGGTCGTTGACAGAGGTTGCCGGCGTGGCAACACCCAGATACAGGCAATCCTCACTCATCATATCGGCCGTACGTCCCGGACGTGTGGGCTGCGGCGGCATAGGACCGAACGTGTCGCAGACCCGGACGCCCTGCCAGGGCTTTGCAGGCTGCGGATCACGCCAGCGAAGGTCGCCCACAGGCGGGGCAGCGTAAGGTATTGCTTTGAATACAGCAAGAGGACCGTCAAGGACACCCTCTACATCACCAGTCTCTACATGGGTCCTCAGGAGCGGCTGCCCTTGAGCCTCCGTCACTGTCATGACAGCACAGAGCACCCATACAATTGTCAATAATCTCTTCATAGTTTTCTTGATAGTTTTTGCAAAGATACGAAAAATTTTGTACCTTTGACTACGTCGAAGGTTCTTTTGTTCGGAAATGCCCAAATTAATTTGGCATTTCACTCACTTATTCGTACCTTTGCACACAAATATGATATATTTAGCATCTTATTTCCCAATTACCAACCCGACGTTGATATTCTTCGTCGTGTTACTGATTATTCTGTTTGCACCTATCATCATGGGTAAACTGCGTATTCCGCATATCATCGGTATGGTATTGGCAGGCATGCTGATTGGGAAATATGGACTGAATATCTTGGAACGAGACTCCTCCTTTGAGTTATTCGGTAAAGTGGGATTACTATATATCATGTTCCTCGCTGGGCTGGAGATGGATATGGAGAGTGTGAAGAAGAACTCCAGGAGGTTTCTTATCTTCGGACTGCTCACCTGTCTGTTTCCGCTCGTCATGACCTATTTCATGGCTATGTGGCTACTCGACTATTCCTCACAGGCATCTTTCCTTTTAGGGTGTATCATGGCATCAAACACACTGATTGCCTACCCTATCGTTGGACGCTATGGACTGCAGCGTGACTCTAGCGTGATGCTGAGCGTAGGATCATCCATGATATCCTTGTTCCTCGCCCTGCTGATGTTAGCCGCACTTGCTGCCTCCTACGGGGAGGACACTGGATTCGTCTTTTGGATTCTCTTCCTGCTGAAATTCTGTCTCTTCTGCGGATGCAGCATCTGGCTAATCCCTAAACTCGCACGCTATTTCCTACGGCGATACTCCGATGCTGTCATGCAGTTTATCTTTGTACTTGCCGTGATGTTCCTCAGTGCAGCAGCTTCAGAGGCTGTCGGTGTGGAAGGGATTGTAGGCGCCTTCTTCTCTGGACTGATTCTCAACCGTTACATACCCCATGTGTCCCCATTGATGAACCGTATCGAATTTATCGGCAATGCACTCTTCATTCCCTATTTCCTGATAGGTGTGGGTATGCTCATCAATATTGGTTCACTATTCACTGGACTTCACATGCTATGGATAGTTCTTATGATAGCCTTCTTCGGAACCTTTGGAAAGGCTGTCGCCGCTTATCTGTCAAGTTTATTATTCCACCTGCCTAAATCAGCAGGACACATGATGTTTGGACTGACCAGTGCCCATGCTGCCGGAGCCATCGCAATGGTGATGGTGGGGATGCGCCTGGAGGTCACTCCTAGTGTCTATCTAGTAAACGACGAGATTCTGAATGGTGTCGTTATCATGATTCTTGTCACCTGTATCATTAGTTCGATGATGACTGCTCATGCCGCCCAACAGATAGTGTTAGCCTCCAACCAACACCCAACTGTTATTAACCAGGGCGATGACGAGAAAATAATGCTTTGTGTGAAGTACCCTGAGATTGCCCCCCAGTTATTGGAACTTGCCATTATGTTACGGAACCAGAAACTGAATCGCGGGATTGTGGCATTGAATGTGGTATATGACGACAACAATGCTGCCGTCAATCGTGATAACGGACTGCGCCTGCTTGAACAGTTACAACAGCAGGCTAGTGCCAGTGAGGTAAAAGTACAGACACAGGTACGGCTTGCTACCAATATTGCCAATGGTATCAAACATGCCTTCCGTGAGTTCTCCAGCTCAGAGATTATCATGGGAATGCACATCCATACGGAAGTAAACCCGAAGTTCTGGGGAGACTTTATCCAGAGTCTGTATAACGGACTGAATCGTCAAATCCTTCTGACCCGTTTTGTACAACCCCTGAACACACTGCGACGAATACAAGTTGCCGTTCCCTCTCGTGCCGAATTTGAGCCAGGTTTCCATCGCTGGCTTGAGCGCTTAGGGCGAATGGCAGAGAACCTCGACTGCCGCATCCAGTTCCATGGACGGGAAGAGAGCCTAGTCCTGATTAGGGAGTATATCAACAATCTCCATCCGGGTGTCCGTGCGGAATATACCTTCATGGCGCATTGGAACGAGTTACCCAAACTGGCAGAAACCATCAAGGAGGACCATATGTTCGTGGTGGTTACAGCACGTAAGGGTACTATCTCATACAAGAATGCACTGGAGCGGCTTCCTAATGAACTGATGCAGCATTTCTCGGGTAAGAATCTCATGATTATCTTCCCGGATCAATATGGTAACACGAAAGAGGAGCGTATGACCTTCACGGAGGCACAGCACCAGGAAGAGAGTAGCATTTATAATACCATCGCCCGATGGATTAACGACCATCGCTCCCATTAACCCCTTAACCTATCATCCACATGATATCTATCCAAGGAATCAAGAAAAATTTCGGCTCCCTCGAGGTCTTGAAAGGTATCGACCTCCACATCGATAAAGGTGAGGTGGTCAGTATCGTCGGACCCAGCGGAGCGGGTAAGACAACACTGTTGCAGATTATTGGAACACTGGACAAGCCTGATGCTGGCACTGTCTGCATCGATGGTATTGATGTGAGTCGCCTCAGCAAGAAGAAACTGTCTGACTTCCGTAACCAGCATATCGGTTTCGTGTTCCAGTTCCACCAACTACTCCCTGAGTTCACAGCTATTGAGAACATCATGATACCTGCCTATATTGCAGGGCTCTCCCATAGGGAGGCAAGACAAAGGGCACAGGAATTATTAAATTTCATGGGACTTACCGAGCGCGCCAGTCATAAGCCCAATGAACTAAGTGGTGGTGAGAAGCAACGCATTGCGGTAGCTCGTGCACTCATCAATCACCCTACTGTCATCCTTGCTGATGAGCCTAGCGGTTCTCTTGACTCCAAGAACAAAGAAGAATTGCACCAACTCTTCTTCGACCTACGAGACCAATTCGGACAGACATTCGTCATCGTCACTCATGACGAACAATTAGCAAGCATTACCGACCGCACCATCCATATGCGAGATGGTCAGTTAGAAACAACACCTATAGATACTATAGATACTATAGGAACTATAAACACTATAGAACTATGAAAATCAAACTCGGTGACTATAATACGCTGCGCATTGTGAAGAACGTTGATTTCGGTATGTATCTAGACGGAGGTGATGAAGGTGAAATTCTGCTTCCTTCACGCTATGTACCAAAAGGAATCAAAGTGGGCGACGACATCGAAGTTTTCATCTACCTTGATCAAGATGAGAAGCTCGTTGCCACCACGCTCAAGCCGCTAGCGAAGGTGGGTGATTTTGCATGGCTGGAGTGTGCATGGACGAACGAATATGGGGCTTTCCTTAACTGGGGGTTGATGAAGGATTTATTCTGTCCTTTCCGTGAACAGAAACAACGGATGCAGAAAGGACAACGCTATTATGTCTATGTCATGGAGGATGAAAAGACCCACCGTCTCATGGCTACGGCAAAGGTGGAGCGATACCAGAAGCACAATGGCTATGAGCGTGCCCTTGACTTCTCTGACGAGCTGTTACGTTACCTGAAAGAGAATGGAGGGCATTGCGACTTAGGTGACAAAAGCTCCTCAGAGGACATCTCCCTACGCTTTGGAGTATCGAAGAAAATCTATAAAAAAGCAGTCGGCGACCTTTACCGCCGCCGACTGATTACTATTTCTGACGAAGGAATATCCCTCGTTTAGAACTCTGCACTCTTTGGAGTACGTGGGAACGGGATGACATCACGGATATTCTGCATACCCGTCACAAACAAGATCAGGCGCTCAAAACCGAGTCCGAAACCTGCATGTGGGCATGTTCCCCAACGACGGGTATCGATATACCACCACAGATGAGTCATATCCATCCCTCGACGCTCAATCTCGCTCATCAGCTTATCATAGTTCTCCTCACGGACAGAGCCGCCGATAATCTCACCGATTTGTGGGAACAGCACGTCAGTACCTTGCATGGTGCGACCAGGTGCAAGAGTGCCCTTATAGCCCACGGTGCAGCCTAACGTTGCACCTGTGGGGGCTGGCTCGTTCTGCTTCATGTAGAACGACTTGATGGCCGTAGGATAGTCAGTCATGATCACCGGCTTCTTGAAGTGTTCCTCCACCAGATAGCGCTCATGCTCAGAAGCCAAGTCGTCACCCCAGTTGCAGGGGAACTCAAACTTCTTACCATTCTTAATAGCTTCCTGCAGGATATTGATACCCTCCGTATAAGGAAGGCGCACGAAGGTCTCCTTCAACACCCCCTCCAAACGCTCAATAAGTGTTTTATCAATCATCTGATTGAGGAAGGCGAGATCATCCTTACAGTTCTCCAATGCCCAACGGACACAATACTTGATGAAGTCCTCCTCCAAGTCCATCAACTCATCCTGGTCCATGAAGGCAACCTCTGGCTCCACCATCCAGAACTCTGCGAGGTGACGGGGCGTATTAGAGTTTTCTGCACGGAACGTAGGACCAAAAGTATAGATAGCACCTAATGCCGTAGCACCCAGCTCACCTTCCAATTGTCCAGACACCGTCAGAGAGGTCTGCTCCCCAAAGAAGTCGTCATCGTAGATGATCTTACCATTCTCATCTTTCTTCAGGTCGTAAAGGTTCTTGGTAGTCACCTGGAACATGTTACCTGCACCCTCACAGTCACTTGCCGTAATCAGGGGGGTATGGAAATAGAAGAAGCCATGCTCGTGGAAATAGGTATGGATTGCCATCGCCATGTTATGACGGATACGCATCACGGCACCAAAGGTATTGGTACGGAGACGCATATGGGCATTTTTACGCATCACCTCAAAAGACTGACCTTTCTTCTGCATCGGATAGGTGTTGTCACATACGCCATAGAGTTCCAAACCTGTTGCCTGGATCTCACAAGCCTGTCCTGCTCCTTGGCTCTCCACCAGGGTACCGACAGCACAGATACATGAACCTGTGGTGATATCCTTCAGCAGTTGCTCATCAAACTTCGTGGGATCAACGACAACCTGTACATTCTTAATGGTTGAGCCATCGTTTAGGGCAATGAAGTCTACAGCCTTGGAATTACGGTGCGTACGTACCCAGCCCTTGACACAGACATCCTTACCATATTCCGTACTTTTCAGTACATCAACTATCTTTGTTCTTTTCATTAAACTATGAACTTTTAATTACTCATATGCTCCCATACGCAGGCGGTCAACCTCCTCCTCGGTCAGATAACGCCAGTCACCACGACGAAGGTTCTTCTTGGTAAGACCGGCAAACTGTACACGGTCGAGTTTCGTCACCTTATAACCCAGACTCTCGAAGATACGACGTACGATACGGTTCTTACCAGAGTGAATCTCAACACCGACCTGTTTCTTGTCAACAGCATCTGCATACTGGATATCATCCGCCTTGATATCTCCATCCTCAAGGGTGATACCCTCTGCAATCTGCTGCATGTCATGAGCAGTCACGTTTTTATCGAGATATACATGATAGATCTTCTTTTTCAAGAATTTCGGATGTGTCAGTTTAGAGGCAAGATCACCATCGTTAGTCAACAGAAGAACACCTGTCGTATTACGGTCCAGACGACCTACGGGATAGATACGCTCAGGACAAGCACCCTTCACAAGATCCATCACCGTCTTACGCTGCTGAGGATCATCACTGGTAGTCACATAATCCTTAGGTTTGTTGAGCAGGACATACACTTTCTTCTCTGGAGTGACCGGAGCGTCATGAAACTTCACCTCATCAGTACGCAACACCTTGGTTCCCAGCTCTGTTACCACCTGACCATTCACTGTCACAACACCTGCCTGGATGAACTCATCTGCCTCACGACGACTGCATACACCAGCATTGGCGAGGAACTTATTCAGACGGATGGGCTCATTGGGATCATAGTTCTCCTCCTTATACTCTATACGTTTCTTGAAACTGTACTTGGCATTGGGATCATAATCGGCAGTATGCTGGCGATAGCCACCACGCTGTTTGTTATAACCACCCTGCTGACGAGGCTGACCATAGCCGCCACGCTGCTGGTAACCACCACGAGGCTGTCCATAGCCACCACGAGGCTGATAACCACCCTGCTGACGGGGCTGATAACCACCTTGCTGACGGGGCTGATAGCCACCCTGCTGGCGAGGCTGGTAACCACCCTCCTCTCCTTCTGCCTGTTGGTTGAAACGGGGGCGATAGCCACCCTGCTGATAGTTACCACCACGGGGCTGATAACCACCCTGCTGGCGGGGCTGATAGCCACCCTGCTGGTAGCTGTTCGTGCGGGGGCGATAGCCACCCTCACCATTATTGTTGGGATTGAAGCGGGGACGATAGCCACCACGTGGCTGACCATATTCTCCCTGAGGACGCTGTGGCGCACTGCTCTGTAGACCTGCACCAAATCCTTCAGGACGGAACCCGCCCTCTTCTTGATTCTGATTACGATTATAGCCACCCTGATTGTAAGGGCGTACCTGTTGATGAATACGTGGACGTGGTGAGCGTCCTGGTTTGTAACCCTGATAACCACTGGTCTGGTTTGTGTAGCCCTCACGGCTTGTAGTATTCTCTTCTGAATACTGCTCCTCTGTTTTCTTTTCGTTCTCTAATTCCATAATCTTTAATTCTTAAATTTTTTATTCTTCTGTTTTAAATAATGTTAGCCGGAAGCCCTCACGGCTCCCTCTTGTGTTGTTTGTTAAATTCCCGTATAATTCATGGGCGTAATCGCCATAAGCTCTTCTTTCACCTCCTTGCTGACATCAAGTCCCTGAATAAACTCATGAATCAGTTCTGGAGTCATTTTCTGGTTGGTACGTGTAAGTGCTTTCAGTGCCTCATAGGGATGAGGATAAGCCTCACGGCGCAGGATGGTCTGAATAGCCTCAGCGACGACAGCCCATGTGTTATCGAGGTCTTCCTGCAACTTCTCCTCGTTGAGGATAAGCTTACGCAAGCCTTTTAAAGTACTCTGGATAGCTATCAGGGCATGTCCCATGGGAACACCCACGTTACGCAGCACAGTCGAGTCCGTCAGGTCACGCTGTAAGCGGCTAACAGGCAGTTTCTGTGCAAGGAACTGCAGGATGGCATTGGCAATGCCGAGGTTACCCTCCGAGTTCTCATAGTCGATGGGGTTCACCTTATGGGGCATCGCACTCGACCCTACCTCACCTGCCTTGATCTTCTGCTTGAAATACTCCATGGAGATATACATCCAGAAGTCACGGTCCAGGTCGATAATGATAGTATTGATACGACGCATGGCATCGAAGATAGCCCCTAACCAGTCGTAGTTGGAGATTTGTGTGGTCCACTGCTCACGCTCCAGTCCGAGTTTCTCACTAACGAACTTATTGCCGAGCTCACGCCAGTCATACTGCGGGTAAGCCACATGATGGGCGTTATAGTTACCAGTAGCACCACCAAACTTCGCAGTAATCGGGGTATCCTTCAGTCCACGCAACTGCTCTTCCAGACGATAGACATACACCATCACCTCTTTACCCAGACGGGTCGGCGAAGCGGGCTGTCCATGTGTCTTGGCAAGCATCGGCACATTTTTCCACTGCTCAGCATAGTCGTTCAACTGCTCGATGAGCTCCTCCACCATGGGATAATATACCTCTTCCAGCGCCTCTTTCACAGAGAGGGGCACACTGGTATTGTTGATGTCCTGAGAGGTCAATCCGAAGTGGATAAACTCCTTGTATTTCTCGAAGTCACCTATCTTGTCAAGTTCTTCCTTGATGAAATACTCCACAGCCTTCACGTCGTGATTGGTCGTCTTCTCGATTTCCTTCACACGGGCGGCATTCTCCTCCGTAAAGCGGCGATAGATATCGCGCAAACGCTCAAACAGGTTATGGTTGAAATCCTCCAGTTGTGGCAAGGGCAGCTCACAAAGCGTAATGAAATATTCTATCTCCACGCGAACTCTGTAGCGAATGAGTGCATATTCTGAGAAATATCCTGCCAACTGCTCTGTCTTACTTCTATAACGGCCATCAATAGGCGAAATGGCTGTCAATACGTCTAATTCCATTATTCTTTCTTAATACCTTAAATGATAAATATAGCTATATCTCCAATTGGACTGCAAAGGTAATGCAAATTAGGTGAATAACCAAATATATTTGATTTTTTTAATCTAAATACCAGCAAAATACCAGCTACTCCTTCCTTTTTTATTGTTTTGGTATAATACAAGAGGAATGTACCTCCTCTGCCTTGCAACCGTCTAGCAAGTCGCGATGCATGCGATGAGCGAAATCACCACTGCCATGCTTGTAACGATGTCCTGCTGGGGTGTAGTTGCACTTGAAGCCACTCAGGTGCTTGTCAACACGAAATGTCTTCGGATCGTCCACACAGACGCTCTTTACGGAGATGTAGAAACGTCCCAGGTCACCTAACTTCACCACATAACCAGCCTGCATGTAATGACGGATAGAGTCGAACAACTCCTTGACAACCATACGCACATCGGAAGCCTTCGCAGAACAGCTCTGCTCCACCATGCGCTCAATCTCCTCCAACGCCACCTCACCCGACTTGACCGTGTGGGCATAATACTTCCCGTAATTTTTGCTGCTCTTAATTTGGTTCTGCAGCAATCTGTACTTAATACTCATACTAGTTTTGGTTTATTTAATTGATAATAGTGTTATTTCAAGGTACAAAGATACTAATTAAAATTTAATTGCGCAAACTTCACTAAGTAAATTTAGTGAATTTGGTAAGTAAATTTAGTGAATTTGGTAAGTAAATTCAGTGTATTTAGTGAGTAAATTCAGTGAATTTACTTTTAAAGAAAAACCTCTCTCCGAATCGGAAAGAGGTCCTTTGGTGGGCGCTGAGGGATTCGAACCCCCGACCCTCTGCTTGTAAGGCAGATGCTCTAAACCAGCTGAGCTAAGCGCCCTTATTTCTTGTAAGCGGGTGCAAAGGTAAGGCATTTTTTTCAAACTGCCAAACTTTTGCACCACTTTTTTCTATTTTTTATAATTTGTACAAATCACTCGCTGCCATAAGCTCGACTTTCTTCTCGGTAAGAATGCGGTCGCAGCTCTCCAAATCGGTAGGACGGATGACAACAGTAGCCACATCGCCATTGGCGAAGGAGTACATATACTCAATGAACACACCTGCATCAGACAACATCTTAAGCACTTTGGCAAGAGAGCCGCTGGTGTTTGGACAGATAAAGCCAATGACATCAGTGATCTTTACTGCGAAATGAGCCGCCTTCAGGACCTGGTATGCTTTGTCAGGATCACTGACGATGCAGCGCAGGATACCGAAATCGGAATTATCAGCAATACTCATGGCAGAAAGATTGACTCCTGCCTCACCTAACACGTCAGTCACTTCTGTAAGGCGTCCTGACTTGTTCTCCAAGAAAATAGACAATTGTTTTGCTAACATAATATCTTAGTTTTAAATTTTACAGTTTACGATTATCAATCACACGCTTTGCCTTACCAGTAGAACGCTCGATGCCCTTCGGCTCCACCAGCTTGATCTTGAAACCAAGACCTATCACAGAACGGAGTTCTGCCTCCAATTTCTTCTGCAGTCCTACCATTGTCGCCATATCATCAGTGAAGTATTCCTCCTTCACCTCCACCTTCAACTCACTGGTATCGGTATTGTTGACACGATCGACTGTCAACAGGAAGTGTGGCTCATACTCTGGCAACGAGAGGATGACAGCCTCAATCTGAGACGGGAAGACGTTGACACCACGGATGATGAGCATATCGTCGCAACGACCCAGAATACGGTCCATACGCACCAAGGTACGTCCGCATGCACATTTATCATAGTGGAGAGCTGTCAGGTCGTGAGTGCGATAACGCAGCAACGGCATTCCCTCCTTCGTCAGATGGGTGAAAGTCAGTTCACCCAGCTCACCCTCTGGCATCGGCTCACCTGTCTCCGGGTTCAGGATCTCTGGATAGAAATAGTCCTCATTCAGATGGGTACCATGCTGGCACTCACACTCATAACCCACACCAGGACCGGCGATCTCACTCAGTCCATAGATGTCGTATGCCTTAATGCCCAACGACGCCTCTAACTTCTGACGCATCTCCTCTGTCCAAGGCTCAGCGCCAAAGGCGCCCACGCGTAACTTGAAATCCTCACGAGGCCATTCGCACTCACGCAGTGCCTCGCCCAAAAACATGGCGTAAGAGGGTGTACAACAGAGCACAGAAGCGCCAAAGTCATGCATCAGCGTGATCTGCTTCTGTGTGTTACCTGACGACATCGGAATCACACTGGCTCCAATATTCGTTGCACCATCATGGGCTCCCAGTCCACCAGTAAAGAGTCCATAGCCATAAGATATCTGGAAAATATCATCCTTCGAGGCTCCATAGGCAGTAAAAGCGCGAGAGATTGCCTCTGTCCACATGGCGAGGTCCTTACGTGTATGCAGCACAACGACTGGTTTCCCTGTCGTACCAGACGACGCATGGATGCGGACAATCTGACTCATCGGCACAGCGGCAAGTCCAAAGGGATAGTTATCACGAAGGTCGAGCTTGTTAGTAAATGGCAACTTGACGATATCATCAATGTCTTTGATATCGCCAGGCTCCAAACCTATCTCTTGAAATTTCCTACGATAAAATGGCGTGTTATGATAAACATACTCTGCCATCTTTCTCAACCTAATGCTCTGAATCTCACGTAACTGCTCGCGATCCATGCATTCTACACTTTCGTTCCAAATCATTGTATTTCTTTTTTTATTCTTGTTAATGCTTTAAGTTTGTATAGTTTTGTGTGATGCAAAGATACAACATTTAAATGAAAACGAGAAATAAGAAATGAGAAAAATTAAATGAAAGCAGCATATTATAAAAAAAGCTCCGAGTTTCCTCGGAACTTAGGGAGTGGGCGCTGAGGGATTCGAACCCCCGACCCTCTGCTTGTAAGGCAGATGCTCTAAACCAGCTGAGCTAAGCGCCCTTAATAAATCCCGAGCACTGGAGGTACTCGGGATTCATCATTATCATCAAGTTTGAATTACTTCAACTCAACAGTTGCACGACGGTTGTAGCTGATTGGAGACAGTGTGTCAACACCACCCTCAGCGCTAATCTCGATGTTAGAGCGATCAACACCCATGTTAACAAGAGCGTCAGCAACAGCCTCAGCACGCTTCTGAGACAGAGACTGGTTCAGGTTTGCGCTACCAGTCTTGCTGTCAGCATAACCCTTAACAACGATCTTGGCATCGTTAGCCTTAGCGGCGTCAGCAATAGCCTGTACGTTCTGCAGATCCTTCTGAGAAGCGATCTTAGACTTACCAATGTTGAAGAATACGGATACAGGAGCAGAAACTACTTCCTTAACAGTCTTAACACCACCAGTAGCTGTTGGGCACTTGTGGTTAGCAATCTGGTTGCGGAGACGAGCGTTCTCTGCGTTAGCGTCAGCAAGCTGAGCATTCAGAGCGTCGATCTGACCCTGAGAGAGAGCCTTGATAGCCTCTACGTCTGGAGTCTTGTTCCAAGTAGCCTTGCCGAAGTTGTAAGTCAAACCAACCTCAACGCTGATGGTACGATCCATATTCTTGAAGCTGTTCTTCTTGCTAGCAAAGTGCTGAGAGAAACCATCGAAGCGAGGATCGAACAGACCGTAGTTGATATCGAGGTTGATAGCAACCTTCTTGTTCAGACGGAACATATTCAGGATACCAACATTCAAATCCATTGAATAAGTGTTGTAGCTCATGTTACGACCTACACCAGCACCAACGTAAGGAACGAAGTTCCAAACACGGTTCTCATTGTAACCACACAGCATATTGCTGAGGTTGAACAGAACCTGCTCGTTCAATACCCAATACTTGCTAGCGTTCCAGTCCTTAGCAGACTTACCTGCAACATCATTATAAGTGATGACAGAACGACCCCAGATACCTGTGAACTTAGTACGAAGACCGATACCAGGAGTAAACCACTTACCAAGAGCTACAGAGAAGCCGAGGTTAGTGCGATAGCCTTTGAACAACTTAGAAGGCTTAATAGCTGAATTCTCCTGGCTTCCCCAGAAAGATGTTCCAACTGCATTAGCCTGAATGAACCAGTTGCTCCAGAAAGAATTTGTAGAAACACTGTACTTCTCAGTAGGTACAGCATCCTGTGCCATTGAGGCAACAGAAACACCGGCAAAAGCCAGTACCATTAATAACTTTTTCATACCTATACTAATATTAATGTTAAATGATATTGTATTCACACTTTTATCAATTTCTGTGCAAAAGTAAACATTTATTTTAAAACTGCAAACTTTTTTGGCAAAAAATTGCATTTTTTTAGAAAAAAAACGATATTTTGTCTGTTTCGATGCTCTAAAACACTCTAAATAAAGTTAATTTCAACCCAATAATTGTTCTATCTCCCTTTGGGATAAAATACAAAGTATCGCTTTCCCGTCTGGAGTATAGTTGACATTTGAACAGGCGAAGAGTTCGTTGACGATATTCTCCATTTCCTCATTACTTAGAATCTGACCTTGGGGAATGGCAGCATGACGGGCAAGACTTAAGGCAAGAGAAGAATGGATATTATGCAGATTGCCCGTCCCGTTCTCTATGGTGTCACAGACCATCTCCCGAATCAATTGAACGTAATTTAGTCCATCAAGCCCGGCAGGCACCGACTGTATTCCATAGCTATACTTCCCCAGGTCAGTCAATTCGAATCCCATAGCACTCAACTCCGGCAGTAACTTCTCCAAGACAACGGCATCTGAGGGAGCGAACTGCACCACTTCAGGAAAGAGGACACGCTGACCACTCACTGTCTGTGATTCCAACTGTGTCAAGTAACGTTCATAACGAATACGGACATCGGCACGATACTGATCGATAATCATCAAGCCCGACTTTACTGCCGTCATGATATATCGTCCCTTATATTGATAATGTATAGGAGACTTCTCCTCAACAGCAAACGCCTCTTCCTCCACAGGAGTCTCCTGAGGGTGCTGTGGCAGTTGTTCATAAAGTTGTTCCCAACCCTCAACGGTTTTCTTCAGGCGTTCTGTATGTTGATGTTCTTTAAAAGGATTATAGGAGGGGTTATAAGAAGGTTGCGGAAGGTCCACCTGTCGTGAGACAGGATTGAACATGGGGATATCCGGCTGTCCAACAGTATCAAAGTCTATCTGAGGAATCTCACAGAACTTTCCGATGGCATCTTTCACAGCAGCCACGAGAATCTGCCAGATAGCCTGTTCGTTCTCAAACTTAATCTCAGTCTTGGTGGGATGGATATTCACATCAATATCAGAGGGAGCCACCTCGAAATAGATAAAATAGGGGACCTGCATCCCTACAGGAACCAAACGTTCGAAAGCCTGCATCACTGCCTTGTGGAAATAAGCATGTTTCATAAAGCGACCATTGACAAAGAAGTAATTATGTGCTCCTTTCTTCTTTGCTGACTCCGGCTTTCCTACATAACCCGTTATCTTACAAATGGCAGTCTCCACTTTAACCTCTAACAAGTCCTGGTTGAAGCGTTTCCCAAAAACATCGGCTATACGTTGACGCAATGTGCCACTCTTCAGGTTCAGAAGCTCTTGTCCATTACTATGCAAGGTAAAATGGATATCAGGACAAACCAGAATGATACGTTCAAAAGCCGTCAGGATATTATTCAACTCTGTCGCATTCGTCTTAAGGAACTTACGACGGGCAGGTACATTAAAAAAGAGATTCTCAACCTTGAAGTTACTACCAACAGGACAACTGACCAGTTCCTGGGATTCTAACTTAGACCCAGAGAAGCGCAGGCAAGTCCCCAGCTCATTGTCTTCCATCCTCGTACGCAACTCTACTTGCGAAACAGCAACGATAGAAGGTAGTGCCTCGCCACGGAATCCCATTGTCGTCAAAGCAAACAAATCATCTGCCTTACGGATTTTAGAGGTGGCATGACGCTCAAAGGCAAGACGAGCATCCGTCTCCGACATCCCTTTTCCATCATCTATCACCTGGATGGAAGTACGACCAGCGTCTACTACCAAGACTCGAATGGTATGAGCTCCGGCATCCACCGCATTCTCCACCAGCTCCTTAATCACAGAAGCAGGACGCTGTATAACCTCACCTGCCGCTATCTGGTTCGCGACAGAGTCGGGTAATAGCTGTATCACGTCACCCATTCTCTTCCCCTTTCCTACTCAGTTTCTGTTTGGGAGCCTCCCGACGCTTGACTTCCCTCAATTCCTGTCCGGAATTCTTAGGACGCCAGTTAAAGATGTCCTCTTTATTGAGAGGTCTGATATAATCAAACCATGCATATTGCGGCAGGAAATACTTAGAAGGTGGAATCTGTGTCATCGGATAGAGGGTTCCCACAGGCTTCTCCATCCATATTTTCTTCATCTTCCTGTTTTCCAAGAACATTTTCATCCAAGGTGTCTCCGTATAATTCAGACCAATGAGCGTACTGTCTGACTCATCAACAGGATAGTAGACAATTAAGACATTCCCCACCGCATCTGTCTGATAGATCTCTCCTTTCTCAAAATAGGCAATCATCTCTTTGGACGACACCTGATTGAAATGGACTGTATCCGGCATCTGTTCTGTGGAGAAAGCTTGTCCGACCACATGTGCCCTATGGATAGTTGAGTCTTTCATAAAGACACGAATAACTTCACCAAACAACTGCTGACTGTTATTCCATACAATCGGATCACGATACATGGTCATACAAGAGTCTTTGGAGTTGTAAACCAAAGAGTCACAGACCGCTTGTATATCAATACGGTACGCGCGAACCTTATTATACGCATGAATCTTTCGATAAACAGAATCAGTATTGATATTAAAAGTATACAATTTAAACGTGTCGGCATGCATATACAACGTATCTTTCTGGGAGAAGTCCATTGCCACCGCCCGGTCTGTCGCCATAGCATATCCCGTAGAGTCATTATACTCACAATAATCACCCGTCAGCCGGTTCTTATTGACAGAGTCTGTATAGACGACATTCCAATAGGCATGACTCGTCCCCTTCTTGGCATCATGGTATACGCTGTCCCCAACAATCGTTCGACCTTGGTCTTTCATCACTGACCGTCCGAAAAGCTCAGAGGTCTCCGTTTTTGTATTATAATAGCCATCCTCACTATAGATATGACTCGTACCAGAAGTGATATTCGACGGTCCGACGATATGGGCACGAGAAGTCTGTGTATCATAATACAGGGAGTCTGTAGTCAGGTAAAAATTCTTATCACGCAAACGGACGTCATAGTAGAACATCGCCATCTTCGTGTCAGTATGATATTCCCCCCAGTCACTCGTTAAGGTAGAAGTATTATCCACCAATTTTCCTCCTTCGAAGAAATTTCCAAAATTATACAGGCGATCATAGTCCAAACTATCCGTATAGAGAGTAGACTGCCTGTGTTTGAGGATCACATTATATCGAGCCTGGGCTATTTGAGCATTACCGTCATAATAGGCATAGTCACTGAAGAGTTTCAAGGTGTCACCCTGTAACATCTTCACATGTCCGAAAGCTTCAAAAGAATTCGTCTGCTGAAAGAAATTAGCACTGTCACAATAGAGGTTTGCCCCCATGTGGCGGAAATGAACATTACCTACCAGGATCTGTGCGTCACCATTGCGATACTGGTCATAGCGCAACTGATCAGAATGAACCAAATAGACACGTTTGTCCTCTTGCCGCTTACGGGTAGTATTGCGCTTGCGGGTAGGCTGCATCGCCCATACGAGGCTCAGTCCGAAAAGGCACAGCAGCAGGAAGGCAACTGTACGAAGTCTCATTTAATCCAACCCTGATATTCAAATTGACAGTCTTTATACCGATCGTTCACGCGGACGTAGGTCGTCTTAATTTTATTAACCACCCATTCATGCAGTTTCTCTTGACGGCGTTTATCCAGTACGACATCCTTCATCACCTGGAAATCTTCTGTGATCGTTGCCTTATGTCCCTCCGAACGGCTCTTCAGCTTCGCTATCACACAGACCGTTTTACCACGATCGTTAATCATCTGGAATGGTGCGGAGATATCACCGACCTTCAAGGTATCCACAGCGCGAGCCACCTCAGGTGGAAGGTCCTGCAACTGGAATCTGGAGGTACGACCGTTCTGTGTGGCATTCGCCATCAGACCATTGTTATTACGCGTATCCTTATCATCAGAAATCATAGAAGCACCAGCCTCAAAAGAAAACTTACCTTCACGGATATCGGAACGAATAGAGTCCAAACGTGCCAAAGCCTTGTCGATAGCCTCTTGGCTGACAACCGGTTTACGGAGGATATGGCGAACATTCACCTTATCACCTCTTTTATCAATCAACTGAATAATATGGAATCCGAACTCCGACTCCACAATCTTGGAAATCTTCTTCGGATCAGTCAGGTTGAAAGCCACATTCGCAAAAGCCTGATCGAGCGTACCACGTCCTGTATAACCTAACTCACCACCACGGCGTGCTGTACCTGGATCCTCCGAATACAAACGAGCCAATGTCTGGAAGGATGTCTCTCCCCGGTTCACACGGTCAGTATAATCACGCAGTTCCTCCTTGACCCGATTAATCTCTTCCTGGTCCACACGCGGGGTCTGAGCAATAATCTGCACCTCGACCTCTGTCGGAACAAAAGGAATACTGTCTTGTGGCAAACGATCGAAATAACGGCGCACATCAGCAGGTGTCACTGTGATATCCTTCACCAGCTGTCGTTGCATACCCTGAATCATCTGTCTGTCACGGAAAGACTCACGCAACTCACTGCGAATCTGATTCATACTCTTTTTTTGATATTCCTCAAGCTTCTCACGAGAGCCTATCACAGATATCATATATTCTATCTGCTGCTCAATGCCTTGAGTAATCTCCGCTTCTGTGACCTCAATACTGTCGATAGCCGCCTGATGCAGATAGAGCTTCTGCACTGCAATCTGTTCGGGGATAGCACAATCAGGATCTCCTTTCCAACGCACTCCCTCCTGTTGCCCCTGAATACGCATCGCCTCTACGTCAGACTTCAGGATAGCCTCATCACCAACTACCCAGATGACCTCGTCCACCACACTCTGTACGTTTGAGCTATCAGCAGCCTCTCGGGCTTGTGTGGGCAGGGTAATCAACAACGCTGCTATTGCAATAATACTTTGTATCTTCATATTCAATGATGGTTATTTACTGTCTTCAAAACCTTCTTATTCACACTCACAGGATATTTCTTCCGCAGGTCTGCCACCCAGTGTTTGTCCATTTCCTCTTGCAAGTCAGCAACAACGAGTTCACGTACCTCACGATAATCCTTGGGTTTAAATCCCTTACGTCTATATTTTTTCTTGTGCTTCTTGAAATAGTATTTCAACGCCTCCTCATCCTCAGCAGCCTGTCTACCAATGGACTGTTTGCTTTGTTCATACAAAAGTAGTCCCTCATAATATACTCTTTGCAAACCATCAGAAGGCACCTGTAACGTTCCCATGGTTACCTTCTCCGTCTGTCTCAAGACATTTCCCGACAAAGGTGTCATACTTATTTGTTGATGAACCTGTCGCTGTCCAACCTCAGCAGAGAGACGTTCCTTCAAAGTATCATAATCCTCCAATGCCTTACGGTCTGTCATCATGAAGATATGATAACCTATCGTAGATAAGAAAGGACGACTCATTTCCCCTTTCCTCATGTTGAAGACAACATCTTCTACTTCCTTGAGCATCTGCCCATGCGAATACCAGCCCATCACCCCGCCCTGTTCGGATGAAGACCTATCTTGAGAATACTGACGAGCCATCTGTCCGAAATCAGCTCCATCTTGCAACTGGCGATAAAGGGATTCTATCCGCTGCTGAGCCTGACGCTGTTCCTCACGGCTGGCCTTCTGAGGGACACGAATCAGTATCTGGGCAGGACAGACGAGTCCGTCATTTCCAACGTCTTTCCTCAGCACCTCATACGCAGCCCTCACAGAAGAGGAAGAAGCATGGTGTCCTTTGGAAGAGAATACAGGAGACATGGGGACCTCAGACAGACACCTCGCATACTCACTCTTAAATGAATTCGTCGCATCGATATGAGCATCCAGGGCTGCCTTGACCTTCAACTTATAGGCGATATATAACTCCAGATAGTCAGCTACCGTCAGACGACCGACATAACTGACTGTTGTGTTTTGTAAATACGACTGTTCAAACTCCGAGCGTGTCACAGGCATATCACCAACCGTAAACAATATCGGATCATCCGCTGCTTGAGCCATTAGCGGCACAAGCAACATGAAGATAAACAACAGTCGGGACCTCATCTTAATCGTTAGGGCGTGAATAGTTTGGAGCCTCACTGGTAATCGTGATATCATGCGGGTGGCTCTCGTTGACACCAGCATTGGTGATACGAGTAAACTTAGCGTCATGCAACTTCTCAATGGTCGAGGCGCCACAATAGCCCATACCAGAGCGCAAGCCACCTACCATCTGGTAGATTACCTCCTGAACTGTTCCCTTATAAGGAACGCGTCCTGCGATACCCTCTGGTACAAGTTTCTTCACATCCTTCGTATCTGCCTGGAAATAACGATCCTTGGAACCATGCTCCATAGCTTCCAGAGACCCCATACCACGATAACTCTTGAACTTACGTCCGTTGTAGATAATGGTATCACCAGGACTCTCCTCTGTACCTGCTACAAGAGAGCCGACCATCACACAAGAGCCGCCGGCTGCAAGAGCCTTGACGATATCGCCAGAATAGCGCAAGCCACCATCAGCAATCAAAGGTACACCCGTACCCTGCAATGCCTGATAGACATCATAAACAGCACTCAGCTGTGGGACGCCCACACCCGCTACGACACGCGTCGTGCAGATAGAACCTGGTCCGATACCCACTTTCACGGCATCAGCACCATTCTCCACCAGCATTCTGGCAGCCTCGCCTGTAGCGATATTTCCCACTACGATATCGATATGGGGGAAAGAAGCCTTCGCCTCGCGAAGTTTCTCAACAACACCTTTGGAATGACCATGTGCCGTATCTATGACAATAGCGTCAGCACCCGCATTCACCAGAGCCTGCATACGGTCAAGGGTGTCAAATGTGACACCAACGCCAGCGGCAACACGCAGACGACCTTTCTCGTCCTTGCAAGCCATAGGCTTATCCTTTGCCTTAGTAATATCCTTATAGGTAATCAAGCCAATCAGATGATTGTCCTTATCCACCACGGGGAGTTTCTCTATCTTATTCTCCTGCAGGATCTGGGCGGCAGCCGAAAGGTCTGTCTGCTGATGCGTCGTCACCAGATTGTCCTTTGACATGATCTCCTCGATGGGACGATCGAGGCGACGCTCGAAGCGAAGGTCACGATTAGTAACGATACCCACCAGGTGCTTCTCATGGTCTACCACAGGAATACCACCGATATGGTACTCTGCCATGATATCCAGAGCCTGTGCTACTGTAGAGCCAAGGGGAATTGTCACTGGGTCGTAGATCATACCATTCTCCGCACGCTTGACGATAGCCACTTCGCGAGCCTGGTTTTCAATGGACATATTCTTGTGGATTACACCAATACCTCCCTCACGGGCAATGGCAATTGCCATCTGACTTTCCGTAACAGTATCCATCGCTGCCGTCACAAACGGCACATTCAGTTGAATATGACGTGAGAACTGGGTTTGCAACTCTACTGTCTTAGGCAGTACCTCGGAATAAGCGGGAATCAACAGGACGTCGTCAAAAGTCAAGCCGTCCATGACAATCTTGTCTGCAATAAATGATGACATATTAATAGTTCTTTAAATTTTATTGCGTGCAAAATTACTCATTTTTTCCGACATGGCAAGCGTTTCACCACATTATTAATACGATTTAACGCAGAGCGTCAGTTTGCCATTTCCGAGATAAACTTGATACGCACCAGACGGATCTCATCCTCGGAGCACTCGTCACCCAGTTCGTCGATGGCTGCCTCCAAGGAGTCAGTGTCACTCTCCGAGAAATAATCATAGATATCATCGATATGGTCCTCGTCCATCACTTCATCAAGGAAATAGTCGATATTCAACTTGGTGCCGCTATACACGATGGCCTCCACTTCGTCAAGGAGTTCCTCGAACTCCAAGCCCTGAGCGTTGGCGATATCGTCCAAAGCCACCTGACGATCTATACCTTGGATGATCTTCACTTTCAGCATCGATTTCTTGGCGACAGTGCGGACACGCAGGTCTGCCTGTCGGGTGATATCGTTCTCCTCACAATAGCGTTTGATGAGGTCAACAAACTCCTGGGCATAAGGCTGTTTCACCTTTCCCTCTCCCACTCCCTGGATATTCTTCAACTCCTCCAGGCTGACGGGATAGTCTGTTGCCATCTGTTCCAAAGAAACATCCTGGAAGATGACATAAGGGGGGCGACCCATTTTCTTCGACACCTTCTTACGCAAGTCCTTCAGCATCGAGTTCAGGGTAGGATCCAATGCGCTGGTACCTCCCTCCTGCTCTGGCGTACCCTCCTCATCATCATTGAACTCCTTGTCCTCCACAATCATAAAGGACTCCGGCTTTTTCAAAAATTTCTTACCTGCCGAAGTAATCTTCAGGAGTCCGTAGTTTTCCACATCCTTCTTCAGATAGCCGGCTATCAATGCCTGACGGATCACAGGATTCCACAATTTCTCATCCTCATCCTCGCCAGCTCCGAAAAGATCATGCTCTTGATGGTTATGGGCGATGATGTCCTCCGTCTCACGACCCATGATAAAATCTATCACATAGTCGGAACGGAAATTCTCCTTGAGGGCTATCACGGTATTCAGGACGATCACCAGCTGATCCTTTCCCTCTATCTTCGTCTTCGGATGCAGACAATTGTCACAATTATGGCAGTTGTCCTGCTCATATACCTCTCCGAAATAGTGCAACAGCATCTTACGGCGACAAACGGAGGTCTCTGCATAGGCAGCCGTCTCCTGTAAGAGCTGACGACCGATATCCTGTTCGGCAACAGGCTTACCCTCCATGAATTTGTCGAGTTTCTGGAGGTCCTTATTAGCGTAGAAAGTGATACACAAGCCCTCACCACCATCACGCCCCGCACGACCTGTCTCCTGATAGTAGCCTTCCAAAGATTTAGGGATATCATAGTGGATCACAAATCGCACATCCGGTTTGTCGATACCCATACCAAAGGCGATGGTGGCAACGATGACATCAATCTGCTCCATTAGGAAGTCGTCCTGCGTCTGTGAGCGAAGGGCAGAGTCAAGTCCTGCATGATAAGCCTGTGCCTTAATCTCATTGGCACGCAGGATCTCAGCGAGCTCCTCCACTTTCTTACGGGAGAGACAGTAGATAATACCACTCTTCCCTGGATGCTGCTTGATAAACTTGATGATATCCTTGTCCACATCCTTGGTCTTCGGACGCACCTCGTAATACAAATTAGGACGGTTGAACGAGCTCTTGAACTCCACGGCGTCCGTGATACCTAGGTTTTTCTTGATATCCGTACGCACCTTATCTGTCGCCGTCGCTGTCAAGGCAATAATCGGTGCATTACCTATCTCATTGATAATCGGACGGATACGCCGGTACTCAGGTCGGAAGTCGTGACCCCACTCAGAGATACAGTGAGCCTCATCGATGGCATAGAACGATATCTTCGCCTGTTTGAGGAACTCCACATTCTCCTCTTTCGTCAACGACTCCGGAGCCACATAGAGCAGCTTGGTGCGTCCTTCCTTGACATCCACCTTCACTTGGTCAATTGCCGCTTTGTTCAGGGAGGAGTTCAGATAATGCGCCGTTCCCTCCTCACTCATTGCACTGATCACATCCACTTGGTTTTTCATCAGTGCAATGAGTGGAGATATCACGATGGCGGTACCATCCATCAACAACGAGGGCAGCTGATAACATAGCGACTTTCCTCCACCTGTCGGCATCAGCACAAAGGTATCCTTGCCATCCAGCACATTCTGTACGATGGCCTCCTGGTCGCCTTTGAACTTGTCGAAGCCGAAGTATTTCTTCAGGGCTGTTGTCAGATTCATTTTTGTTTTTGACATAGGCTTGATTTTTATTGTAAGTGTGACTTGTCGAGTTGCTGTTGGGCATACTCTACTGTCACCTCAAAGGATTTCATTCGTTTCGAGGGCACCTCGAACATCGCGTCCATCATGATACTTTCCACGATAGAGCGCAGTCCGCGGGCTCCAAGTTTATACTCCACCGCCTTGTCGACGATGAGTTTCAGGGCTTCTGGAGTGAACGTCAGCTTGATACCATCCATCTCAAACAGCTTCTCATACTGTTTCACAATGGAGTTCTTCGGTTCCACCAGGATACGCTCCAACGCCGCACGGTCCAGCGGGTTCAGATAGGTCAGCACAGGCAGACGACCGATAATCTCCGGGATGAGCCCGAACGACTTCAGGTCTTGCGGCAGGATATACTGCATCATGTCACCCTTGTCTATCTTACGCACGTTCTGTACAGAGTTATATCCCACCACATGGGTATTCAGACGCTGGGCGATCTTACGCTCGATACCGTCGAAGGCACCACCACAGATAAACAGGATATTCCTGGTATCCACATGGATATACTCCTGATCGGGGTGCTTACGTCCACCCTGAGGCGGTACGTTGACGATGGTTCCCTCCAACAGTTTCAAGAGTCCCTGTTGTACACCCTCACCACTCACGTCACGGGTGATACTGGGGTTATCGCTCTTACGGGCTATCTTGTCAATCTCATCGATGAAGACGATACCCCGCTGGGCAGCCTCCAACTTATAATCCGCCACCTGTAACAGACGGGACAGGATACTCTCCACATCCTCACCCACATAACCAGCCTCCGTGAATACTGTGGCATCGACGATGGTGAAAGGCACGTCGAGCAGTTTGGCGATGGTACGGGCGAGCAGGGTCTTACCCGTACCCGTCGAGCCTACCATAATGATATTGCTCTTCTCTATCTCCACCCCGTTCTCGTCAACGGGTTGCTGCAGCCGCTTATAATGGTTATAGACGGCAACGGAGAGGAAGCGTTTTGCCTCATCCTGTCCGATGACATACTGGTCGAGATAAGCCTTGATCTCCTTGGGCTTAGGCACTTTCTTCAAGTCTATCGCGGTATCTGGAACCTTCTTGGCATCAGGACCATAGCCGTTCGCCTTGGCTATCTCATACGCCTGAGCGGCACATTCTTCGCAGATATTACCGTTGAGACCCGTGATTAGCAGTTTTACCTCCTTGTCAGACCTTCCACAGAAGCTACATGTTTTCCTCATTACTTCTTCACCAAAACCTGATCTATCATACCATATTCTTTTGCCTCCTCTGCCGTCATCCAGTAGTTACGGTCAGAGTCGTTCCACACCTTGTCATAAGGAGTGTGCGAGTGTTCCGAGATAATCGTGTAGAGCTCCTTCTTGAACTTCATAATCTCCTTCGCCTCTATCTCGATATCAGATGCCTGACCCTGTACACCGCCCAAAGGCTGGTGGATCATCACACGACTGTGGGGCAGTGCGGAGCGCTTACCCTCCTTGCCAGCCACCAGCAGTACTGCCGCCATCGAGGCTGCCATACCTGTACATATCGTAGCGACATCAGAGGAGATAAACTGCATGGTGTCGTAGATGCCGAGACCTGCCGTCACACTACCACCTGGGGAGTTCAGATAGATAGAGATATCCTTGCCACTGTCTACGGAGTCAAGGTACAGCAACTGTGCCTGCAGGGTGTTCGCCGTATAGTCGTCTATCTGAGTGCCGAGGAAGATGATGCGGTCCATCATCAGACGTGAGAACACGTCCATCTGGGTGACGTTCAACTGACGCTCCTCCAGGATGTATGGGTTCAAATACTGAGCCTGTGCGCTGACCACCTCGTCGAGTACGAGGCCGTTCATTCCTAAATGCTTGGTAGCATATTTTCTAAAATCATTGTTTGTCATTTCTTCTTTCGATTTAGCACAAAAAAGAGAGTTACCAACTCTTTTCCGCATATTGTAAATACAAAATTACGAAAAAAGTTGGTAACCCCGAAATATAATGCTGTTTTTTTTCTTAAAAAAACTTATTTTTCTTGCAGCATCTTCTGGAAGTCCTCCAAAGTGATGTCTTTCTCATTGAGCTTGACCACACCCTTCAGGGCTGCTGTCAATTTCACGTCAACGGCACGGTCAACGAGTCCGTCTACGTTCTCACGTTTCTTCAACATCTCCGCAGCATAGTTCTCCAGATACTCATCAGGCACGTTTGACATACCATACTGTGCGAACTGGGCACGAGCTGCCTCCTTGGCGACAGCCTTCAGGTCGTCATCCTCCACCTTGATCTCCTGAGCGGCGACGAGCTGCTCTTTGATCAGGTGCCAGCCGAGCTCCTTGATGCTTGCCTCAAAGTTCTTCTCTACGAAGTCAGCGCCTTTGTCCTTGTTATTGTTCAGCATCACACGCTTCAGGATAGCCTCTGGGAACTCCAGTTTACCCACCTTCTTCTCCATGTGGCTGCGGACATCCTGCAGGAACTTATAGTCGCTGTCAGCCTTGAACTGCTGGCTGATGATATCGGCGATCTTCTGACGGAACTCTTTCTCGTCCTTCACAGTACCTTCACCAAAGGTCTGGTCGAACAACTGCTGGTTGATCTCTGCCTTCACGAAACGGCTGATCTCTGTGATCTGGAAGGTAAAGTCACCCTCGTGGTCCTTCACTTCCTCTTTTTGGATCTTCAACAGGGAAGATACCTCTACGTCGCTCTCCGGATATGCCTTGCGGGGATTCCACGTGATGATGTCACCCAACTTAGCGCCGTCGAAGAGTTTCTTCTGATCATCCACCTTCATATACTGGGGCATCAACACAGCGTCAGCAACAGTGATACCACCCTCCTTGACATTACCGTCTGCATCCAGCTCACGGAGGTCGCCCTTCAGCATGTCACGCTGCTCAGGAACATACTGCTCTGCCTTCTCATACTGTCCGGCACGACTCTGGTACATCTCCACCTGCTGGTCGATGAGCTTGTCGTCAACGGTGATGTTATAATAGTCAATCTTGTCTTTTCCACTCAGCTTAGCCTCAAACTCAGGAGCCACGGCGATGTCGAACTTGAAAGTCAGAGGAGCGTCACCCTCGAAGTCAAGAGCCTCCTGCTTGTCACTGGGCAATGGCTCACCCAGCATCTGGATCTTGTTCTCACGAACATACTCGTAGAGCTTCTCACCCAGCATCTTGTTGACAACGTCAACTTTCACAGCAGCACCATACTGGCGCTTGATCAGCCCCATCGGGGTCATACCTGGACGGAATCCAGGAACATTAGCACGCTTACGATAGTCCTTCAAAGTCTTCTCGACTTCTCCCTGATAGTCTTCTTTCTCCAATGTAATGGTCATCAAACCATTAATCTTGTCGGGAGCTTCAAATGAAATATTCATCTTGTTATTACCTTATTTAATTATAATATTCGTTTTGAGCGTGCAAAGATAGTGCAAATCGAGCGAAAAACCAAAAGAAAACCAATTTTTCTTTTGTTTTCCCGAGATGAAGCCTATCTTCGACCTTTAGGTCAAAGGTACGAATAAATGAGCAAAAAACCAAGAGAATCTTGAGTTTTTTCGAACGAGAGTACCTTCGACGATAGTCAAAGATAGTGCAAACTGAACAAAAAAAGAAAAAATGATTCCCAATTTTTGTCTTTTTAGGGTTTTTCTTTGAAAGATTTGCGACTTTCAGAAAAAATGGTTACCTTTGCTTTCGCTATTCTTGCGTTGATAAAATGGAAACAGAAAAGCCATTGATAGAACAAATGATTTCAACTATTCTGGACGACATTCATCAGAAAGGTTATTCTTCTATTCTCCCTTTCAGTATCGGAAAAGTTGAGGATCGCATGATGCTGTTTGCAAAAGAGCATCAGATAGCATTAGCCAGTGATGAGTTATATATGAGTTCCAAACAACTGCAACATTGCATGAGGGCATCAAAAGCCACGAAAGGATTGGTGGTGGCGGATGCCGACCTGATAGGCTTTCCCAAAAAACGTTTTCAAATGGAACTCTACTACGATGGCGAATGTTTCATCTACACAGACGGGCAGTCGAAGTTCGTAGTCCATCCTAACTATCAGATGAAAGTGAGCCGAGAGATCGTTAAGTTGACCAATTTCATTACGGCCACCAGACGCACTGACAAGAAGGAATTCAACGGTAAACGTTACATTAAAATATAAGAAAAGCTGGTCAACACGTGACCAGCTCTATATTTGAGTGAAAGAAACCAAGCGGCAAGGTCGAATTGCTCATCATCACACAGATGCCACCGTTCCGCACATCGTGGCTCTACTTGGCTTCTCCTTTCACACTGCAAAGATAAGAACTTTATTTGTAACTTCCAACTTTTTCCTCATTTATTTGCAACTTTCAATTTTATTTCCTATTTTTGCAAATGACTTGAATAGCCCGCAAGGGTGAAGCGGGTCATAACTTTGTTGGTAAAGGACGTTTACGAACGTTATCTTCTTCGTGAGAATCTCGCAAATTCAAAGCATCAGAAGATATCGCAACTGGAACGTTCACAATGGGTGTATTGTATCCTGTCTATACTTTATGTGTAGGCTATCTCTACAATATATCACGGCGTGGGCTATCTTAAGTTGCTTATCCTGATGCAAGGCAATGCGAGAGCCCTCACGTGGGATAAGTGAACAGTAGAGCACCCACGTCTTTCCGTATATATACTACTAACCGCTGAATCTGGGTCGCTATAGGCAGAAAAGATTATGGCGTATGGAACAGGATGAAGTGTTAGAAATTAACAATGATTCTTTTTATTTTAAGAAGAAGTCTGATAGTCAGAAATATCAGTTTGCTTATATTCATCTATCAGAAAACGCACATGATGTTTATTTGGCATATTTTGAAGATCGAGAGATGGAAAAACCGATTGTATATTGGTGGGAAGAAGATGATTTCTCATACAATGAAAAAACAAGGCATATTATTAATGAGTTTATTGGTGAGGCATACCTCTCATTATACATTAAGGCTGGTAAAGAAAAACCAATAGATAAGTCTTTATGGAGACAAATACAAGGGATTAATGGTGAAATACCACAAAGATGGTGGGATGAGATAAGAAATGTCAAACGATAAATTGATAAATAACATGAACATATTTAAATAAAAAAGACTTTGTAACTATGAAAATACTTAGAACTTTTAAGGTTCTGTTGCTCTTTTTGATGGCGCAGACTGTTTTTGTTGCTTGTGGTGGCGATGGTGATTCGGATACCCAAGCAGATAAAGATTATATGCTTCAATTCGATGATGGCAATGATGTTTTTCTTTGGAATACATCAACGAAACAGGTGTTTTTAGTACTTACTTTTGGTGAAGGTATTCCAACTGGTTCAGAATGGTATTTGAATTGTGACGTACCATGGATAAAACTGCGGAATACATCAGGTAGGATAGGCGAGGTCCGCACAGAAAGAATACCTATAACAATAGAAGATAATCTCGATTATCAAGACAGAGAAGCCAATATTTATCTTGATGTTCCAAACGGGATTCCATATTCAAGCATCTTTACTACCAGAACAATATTGCAGAAAGGACTTGAATTCGAATTTGCTTTCGGTAAGTCTATATCAATAGTCACAAACCGTTCAATCGCAGAATCCCCAAGGTTATCCATAAATAATATTCATATGTTTGATGTCATGGATATTGACTGGGGAGATGGAGACAAAAATGTTTTGACAAAGAATGATTTTTATTCCACCTCAAACCTTTCAATATCACATAACTATACATTCAACGAGACCATTAATGTCAATCTTCGATTCGGATTTGGTTCATCTGCTAATGCAAATGGATACTTTTCTTTCAAGCTTGATAAGGGCCAAGGCATTGAAGAAATAATCTATGAATTCGATAGTTTTACTAATAGCAGAAACTATTATATAGATAATACAAAAAATGTTTATGTCTCATATTCTGAAGCAAACGGCTTTAGTGTGGAGCAAAGATAATTTTCATTTCTTTTCAGCAAATAAATATAAGTAACTATGAAACAATTTAATTTAGCTTTTCTGCTTACCATGCTCATGTGTATGGTTGGAGCAAGGGCTTTTGCCTATGATGCTAAAATTGACGGTATTTATTACAATTTCTCTGGGTCAGAAGCGACGGTAACATATCAAAGCTATTCTGGTTGGGCAGGCTATGTTTCAGATTATACAGGTGACATCGTTATCCCGAATACAGTTATCTATAATGGATATACCTATAATGTAACGACTATTGGTTATGGCGCATTTAATAGTTGTAAAACTCTAACTTCAGTAATCATTCCAAACAGCGTGACAAGTATTGATCATAGGGCATTCGAAGACTGCATTGGTCTGACCTCAGTAACCATTCCCAACAGCATAACGACTATTGCTGGTGGAGCGTTCTCTAATTGCAGTGGTCTGACCTCGATTAGCGTAGAAAGTGGAAACCCAAATTATGATTCTCGAAATAACTGTAATGCAATTATTGAAACAGGAACTAATACATTAATTAAAGGATGTAACAATACTATTATTCCTAATGGTGTAACGAGCATTGGTAATGGCGCGTTCATAAACTGCACAGGTTTGACCTCGATAACTATTCCTAATAGTGTGACAAGTATAGGCAATGAAGCGTTCTTTGGATGTAGTGGTTTAACCTCAGTAACCATTCCCAACAATGTAACGAGCATTGGTTATGGCGCGTTCAGAAACTGCACAGGTTTGACCTCGATAACTATTCCTAATAGTGTGACAAGTATAGGCAATGACGCGTTCTATGGATGTAGTGGTTTAACCTCGATTAACGTAGAAAGTGGAAATCCAAATTATGATTCTCGAAATAACTGTAATGCAATTATTGAAACAGGAACTAATACATTAATTCAAGGATGTAACAATACTATTATTCCTAATGGTGTAACGAGCATTGACTTTGGCGCATTCATAAACTGTACAGGTCTGACCTCAGTAACCATTCCTAATAGCGTGACGACTATTGGTGACGGGGCGTTCGCTTATTGCAGTGGTCTGACTTCGATAACCATTCCTAATAGCGTAACGACTATTGGTTACAATGCATTCTATGGCTGCAGTGGTCTGACTTCGATAACCATTCCTAATAGCGTGACGAGTATTGGCAATCAAGCGTTCCAAGACTGCAATGGTTTGACCTTGGTTACACTTCACTGTGAATCCATCGATTCATGGTTTAGTGGATTGACTTTAATCAAAGAGGTGGTTATCGGTGATGAAGTAACAACTATCGGCTATGGCGCGTTCAGAAACTGCACAGGTCTGACCTCAGTAACCATTGGTAAAAGTTTGATGAGTATCGGTCAATATGCGTTCCAAAATTGCACAGGCCTGACTTCAGTTACATTTCACTGTAAATATATTGGCGCAATATTTAGTGGATTTACTTCTATTAAAGAAGTGATTATTGGCGATGAAGTGGAAGGCATCGGTAGTAATGCGTTCAAAGGTTGTAGTGGCCTTACTTCAATAATTATTCCCAACAGCGTAACAAGTATTGGCTACAAAGCGTTCGAATACTGCAGCGGTCTGACATCAGTAATCATTCCTAATAGTGTGACAACCATAGACTCTGATGCGTTTTATAACACAAAACTTAAGTCTGCTATTATTGGTTCCGGAGTCCTATCTATTGGAAGTAATATATTTGGGTTTGATAGTTCTAAAGGAAATAAACCTGTTAAAGTAATTTGGCTGACAAATACTCCACCAGCAGGATATTATAATGCGGCAGGTACAGTGAACTATGTTGTAAATGATTCATATATCTACTTTAGTAATATAAAGATATATCCGTTCCTGAGCAGTATATTTGAAGTAGACGGTATAAAATATGTGCCCGTCAGCCCTTCAGAACGTACCTGTGATGCTATTGACTGTGTCTATAATGAGTCGGTAGAGAATATTGTCATTGAAAAGAATGTTTCGTATAAAGGTGTTGATATGACGGTAAAAAATGTCAATTCCTACATATGTACAGACAACACGTTTATTAAGAGTTTGAAGATGGTTTGGGAAGGCGATATTAGTGATTACGCATTCCAAGGTTGCTCTGCTTTACAATCCGTAACGTTAAATGACAAGATTTCTTCTATCGGTTCGTATGCATTTGATAATTGCTCGTCCTTGAAAGACATTGTAATCCCCAATAGTATAACTACAATTGGCAACAATGCATTTAGTAACACAGGTCTGACCTCAATAACTATTCCGAACAGCGTGGCGACTATTGGCAGTTCTGCATTCAGGAACTGTACAGGTATAACTTCGATAACTATTCCTAATAGTGTGAAAAGTATAGGCAATGATGCGTTCGCTGAGTGCAATGGGCTGACATTGGTTACACTTTACTGTGAGTCTATCGGTTCTTGGTTTAGTGGATTGACTTCAATAATACAAGTAGTTACAGGTGATGAAGTGACGAGTATCGGTGATAGTGCATTCAAAGGATGTACGAAACTAAAAGATGTGAATATCAGTGAAGGTGTGAAAGCTATCGGTGACTGGGCGTTCTCTGGATGCAATAGTCTCGATCACTTTGTATCTGGCTCAAAGGTGGAGAGCATCGGTCAGGGGGCCTTTTCCGGCTGTACGGCAATGACAAAACTTATCAGTCGCGCTGCCACGCCACCAGTTTGTGGTGCCCAGGCATTGGACGACATCAACAAGTGGAACTGCAAGTTGCAAGTGCCAGAGGCTTCAATACCAGCCTATCAGGCTGCCGACCAATGGAAGGACTTCTTCTTTATCGAGCCTACAGGAATCAACGAAATCAAGGAAGATGTCACCCGACAATACCGTTACTATGACTTGAACGGTAATCAGTTGTTGCAGCCCCACAAGGGTGTAAACATTGTGAAGTCGAGTGACGGCAAGACGAAGAAGGTCATGGTGAAGTAAAACAAAAACACCTAACATCCTAACCCGATGGATGACGCAGGGACAGGTACTTGACATAAGAAGGAAGAAGTAGGATTATCCACCTCTAATAGTCTCAAGTCTCAGAATCTCAGAAAGGAATTATCCTTGAAGGAGAGAAGAAGGAAATAATAAAAGCCTGAGCGATTGCCCAGGCTTATTTATCTTTTTATGGTTCAGGTGGTAATAGTGGCTCTGATGCCATCATCGTTTCTTGATGGATTACTTGTAATATCGGAGCATTGAGTGCTCTCTCGATAGCGACGAGGGTGTCTATGGTGAAGTTATGTGTACCTCGCATCCATTTGCTGACCTCAGCCTCCTTCTTGTTTAGAAGTAGAGCAAGGTCTTTTTGTTTTAGTCCTTTCTCTGTTAGAATCTCATGGATTCTGTCTACAATCTGGAACGACAAGTCTACAGACTCGCGAATCTCTGGATTCACCAATCTGCGACGATCTTCCAATACACTACTCCTTCTCATAACGAGTAAAATTCAAATTGCCTACAATTTCTTTGTCTACCAAAACCAACGAGCCATCGCTGATGCGTGATGTAATGAAACGACTCGTATCAATCAGAAGTTTCACATAGGGAGCCAGTTCCTCACTTTCCTCCCATGTAGCGGAATCTTTCACTCCTCCGTTTCCGAATATAAGAATCTTGTCTGACAACCTTAAGCAATAAAGGCGAACCTTGTTGTCTACATCAATAGGGATTACTCCTACGCCATCGCCATAACGTCCTTCTGGTCTGAAGTATCTCTCCAAGGCACCTTTCTCTGCAATCTTGTCAATCCATGAGATGATGGTGTCAATCTCATCGTCGTATTCACACCCAACGGGAAACTTTTCAAAGAAGGCTTCCATTTCTGTCAGTTCCTTCCCTTCCAAATGGATGCTGTAGAAGTTGACGTTCTCATATTCTTCAAGGAGTTCTATCTTATATTCTTGTTTCATTTCTATTCTCCAACTTAACTTTTAAGTTATCTCGCTGCAAAGATAAATAGTTTTTTTGAATAACACAAGAAATTAACATAAAAATTAAGTATTAGTTTGTTTTTGTCTATAGAGAATCTATTTCAGTTCTGCTGTTTTTATCAAAAAGGGGCTCTTTTTACCTAGTTTGAAGGCTCCAAACAGGGTGAATGGAGCCTTCAAACGAATCGAAAGTAAGCCACAAACGAAGTCAAAACACGCTATTTACTCCGAGCGAGTCTTTATTATTCTGAAGATTTTTCAGCATTTCGCAGAAACACCTAACATCCTAACCCGATGTGC
>JBGUNO010000063.1:0-7383 GCA_045117415.1 Prevotella sp.
CGAATTCAACTTTGCCGGTAAGAAGGCAATCGTACGTGTAGACTTCAACGTACCCCTGGACGAGAATGGTAAGATTACAGACGACACCCGTATCCGTGGTGCCCTTCCTACCCTGAAGAAGATTCTGGCTGATGGTGGTGCTACTATCATCATGTCACACATGGGTAAGCCCAAAGGAAAGGTAGACATGAAGAAGTCACTGGGTCAGATCCGCGAAGCTGTAGAGAAGGCGCTTGGTGTACCCGTTGCTTTTGCTCCTGACTGTGCTAAGGCTCAGGAGGCTGCTAAGGCTCTGAAGATGGGTGAGGCACTGTTGCTGGAAAATCTCCGTTTCTATCCTGAGGAGGAAGGCAAACCCGTTGGCGTTGAGAAGGGCACTCCTGAGTACGACGAGGCAAAGAAGGCTATGAAGGCTTCTCAGAAAGAGTTCGCCAAGACACTGGCTTCTTATGCTGACTGCTATGTGATGGATGCCTTTGGTACCGCACATCGCAAGCATGCTTCTACCGCTGTTATCGCCGATTACTTCGATGCTAGCAACAAGATGCTGGGTCTGCTGATGGAGAAGGAAGTACAGGCTGTCGACAACGTGCTCTCTAACATCAAGCGTCCGTTCGTTGCCATCATGGGTGGCTCTAAGGTATCTTCTAAGATCGGTATCATCGAGAACCTGCTCGGTAAGGTTGATAAACTCATCCTCTGCGGTGGTATGACCTATACTTTCGCAAAGGCTCACAATGGTGAGATTGGCGACTCTATCGTAGAGCTCGACAAACTGGATGTAGCACTGGGTGTTGAGGAGCTGGCTAAAAAGAACGGTGTAGAGCTCGTTCTGGGTAGCGACTGCACCGCCACTAACGGTCTTGACTTCGGTACAATGACTGTGAAGCCCGGTTCTGAGATTATCACCTGCCCAGCTAACAAGGTTCCCGCTGGTTTTGAGGGTGTTGACGCAGGTCCTGCCTCCCAGGAGGACTTCCGCAAGGCTATCGAGGGTGCCAAGACTATTCTGTGGAATGGTCCTGCCGGTGTCTTCGAGTGTGACAACTTCACCGCTGGCTCTCGTGCTATCGGCGAGGCTATCGCCAAGGCTACCGCCGAGGGCGCATTCTCTCTGATAGGTGGTGGCGACTCTGTTGCATGTGTTAACAAGTTCGGTCTTGCCGACCAGGTTAGCTACATCTCTACTGGTGGTGGTGCTCTGTTGGAGGCTATCGAGGGTAAGGTCCTCCCTGGCGTTGCCGCTATCAAGGGCGAGTAATGAAATAAAACGTTTACGCAAAAAAATTCCCGATATGTTGCACAGCATATCGGGATTTTATTTATCTTTGCAGTCGTAAACAAAACACTTTAAAACTATCGAATATGAAAAAATTTGTTATTGGAGACCGTACCAAGGATGAGTACATCTCTGTTCTTGACACAGAGAACAAGAAGTTAGAGTTCACGAACCATATCGGCTCTGCCAAGGAGTTCATGGGTTTTGAGGACACCAAAGCAATCCTGAAGAAGCTGCAGGATGAGACTGGCGGCTACCTGGAGGACCTGCAGGTGTACATCAAGGACGAGGATGGTAAGGCACACCGCCCTGACGAGCGTGACATGATGCCTTGGTAATGTGAGATAGATATACCAAAAAGAAGAGGACAACGACCATGCGTGTCCTCTTCTTTTTGGTATATGGGGTTTAAACCGATGCGATTATCATCTTACCCTTGCCGGCGATAGGGGCTTCTATACGTAGCCCACGAGCACGGAGAAGAATCTCCATACCAGTTGCACCATAAGGAAGATGGCAGTAGGTACTCTTGGGTATCAACACGCGTCCGCCGTCACGTACTTTGGCAAGAAAGGTGAATATCTGCTGGAAGACACTCTCCATATCAGAGAAAGTCTCTGGACGACTGAGGTCAAGGATGGCGTTATCATAGCTGTCATATGCAGCAGGCAACTCGTCACTACCAACGACAACACCCCCCGTCGTTTCCGTCTCCGTATCACTGAATACCAGTATGGAGCCATGACAGTCAACTTCCTGCATGATTTCCTGAAGCGGGAGACGGGAGACATGGACAGAGGAATCCGCATGGATCTGGTTGAACAGTATCTCCGGATATTGCATCTCCAGACGATGCAGGAAGGCACAGTCCTCCTGTACCACACGCTCATCGTCATGTACCAGATAGACGGCACCGCCAGTGGTCTCCAAGTCATGTGTCTGAGTAAGGAACGGCTCACGTCCCAGTCGCTCGAACACCCCATAGAAATAACTGGGTAACTGGCGCACCAGTTGTAGGACGGGAGCCGAGTCCAGCGTGATGTTATTCGGCAGGATAAACCATTTGATGACACCCTTGCGTAGCGGACAATATGGTTTCTGGCGCTCCCGCTCGAACTTGACGGGGTCAAGGTAGGAATCAAGAGCGGAATCCGTCTCATGCTGACCATATACTTTGTCCAGGTACTGGCGGGTTTGTCCCGCACCCATTGGACGACAGTTGATCTCAATGAGTACCGGTCCCTTCTCGTCCACCATATACTCTCCATGTACGGGACCATACTGAATACCGATGGCATCCAGCACGTCATAAGCATAGCGGACAATCGCAGAGTTACCCACATCCAGACGGTTCACTGATTCCATATAGTTATAGATATTGCTACCGTTCATCTCCAACTTGTCATAGAAACACATCGACACCAGACGGTGCTTGCCTGCGCACGACACGGTATTGACGATATACTCCTTACCGATGATACGCTCTTGCATCAGGATGTCCCCCACATGCTCGTCACTGGCGGAGAGGGAGAGCTCCGTGCGCACAGCCGCTATCATCTCGTCATAGCCCTCACAGAAATGCATACCTTGTGTACAGGCGCCACGGGCACGTTTGACGACAACATGAGGGGTGTTCAGTTCCTTGTAAAACGCAATAGCCTCCTCTTCGTTATGAATCAACTGTCCACGGATAGAACGTATACCATAGTCTGCGAGTGCCTGATGCATCTCGTTTTTACGAGTCATTTTACCGATAATAGACCAGGGGTTACCGGGTAATCCCAAGTCATAGGCAAGACGGGTTGCCAACTCGACACCAAAATCCTGTCCCGGGACGACCAATACAGGATCATAGGCACGCACCTGTTCCAGCAAGGCTGCATAGTCATTGGTTTCCTCTATATATGGAATACCCTTCGGCAATTTACCACGGGCAATCTCACGAGACACCAGGAATGGGGCACGGTCTTCTTCTGTACCAGGGAAGGTACATTCCACGACCACAGGCTGGTAACCGCGCATCAATGCATCCTCCACATAATTGAAACCTGTAGATACAATCTCTACTATAACAATATGTCTTTTCTTCATCACGATTCACTTTGATTAATAAAAGGACTGACACCCCGATGGATGCCAGTCCTCTAATCTTATATAAGGATTTAATCCTCTTCCTTCAATTCTGCCTCATGCTCCTTGATGAGCTGCTGCTGGATGTCGTTCGGAACGAGCTCGTAGCTGCTGAAGCTGGTAGAGAACGAAGCACGACCACCCGTCAGAGAGCTGAGGGCGATGCTATAGCTGGCAAGTTCCTTCAAAGGAATCTTTGCCGTCAGCTTCTGATAGCCAGACTCGCTGTCCATACCCATGATGATGGCACGACGCCCCTGCAGGTCACTCATCACATCACCCATATAGTCAGCAGGCACCAATACCTCCAAGTCATAGATAGGCTCCAGCACCTTCGGACCTGCCTCCTTGAAGGCAGCAGAGAAAGCGTTACGAGCTGCCAGCATGAACGAGAGCTCGTTAGAGTCTACCGGGTGCATCTTACCATCGTAGACGATGACACGGACATCACGGGCATAAGAACCAGTCAACGGTCCCTGCTCCATACGCTCCATCACACCCTTCAGGATAGCGGGCATGAAACGCATATCGATAGCACCACCGACGACGCTGTTGATGAAGACGAGCTTACCGCCCCACTCCAGGTCTTTCTCCTCCTTCGACTTGATATTCATCTTGAACTCCTGTCCATTGATGGTGAAAGAGGTAGGATCAGGCATACCATCGGTATAAGGCTCCACGATCAGGTGTACCTCACCGAACTGTCCGGCACCACCTGACTGTTTCTTATGACGATAGTCGGCACGAGCCATCTTTGTGATTGTCTCACGATAAGGAATCTTAGGCTCCTGATACTCTATCTGGATCTTCTCGTTATTCTCCATACGCCACTTCAAGGTACGCAGGTGGAACTCACCCTGACCATGGACAATGATCTGGCGCAACTCCTTGGACTGCTCAACGACCCATGTAGGATCCTCCTGACGCATACGCTGCAACGCTGCCATCATCTTCTCAGTCTCAGCTTCGTTGACAGCCTTGATGGCACGAGAGAACTTAGAGTTAGGATATTTAATAAAGTCAAACTTATTCTCAACATCCTTGCCATTGAGGGTATTACCCGTCTTCACGTCCTTCAGCTTTACCGTACAGCCGATATCACCAGCGACGAGCTGATCCACCTGGATACGGTTGGCACCGGCACAGGCATAGAGTGTACCGATACGCTCCTTAGAGCCACGATCGGCATTGGTCAGGTCGTCACCACTCTTGACGACACCACTCATCACCTTGAAATACTGTACCTCACCGATATGGGGCTCCACACCTGTCTTGAAGAAATACAGAGAGGTGGGAGCACTAGCATCTGCAGGAACATCCTTACCGGCAGCATTCTTAATAACAGGCATCTCGCTGACGAAGGGAACCACGTTGCCAAGGAACTCCATCAGACGACGAACGCCCATGTCACGACCTGCACAGACACAGAAAACGGGGAAGATGGAACGTGTTACCAACCCCTTGCGGATACCCTCACGCATCTCATCCTCTGAGAGGTCTTCCGTCTCGAAGAACTTCTCCATCAGCGTATCGTCACCAGCAGCGGCAGCCTCCACCAAGGCAGCCTTCATCTCCTTCGCCTTGTCGAGCTGGTCAGCAGGGATATCCTCAATGATAGGAGCACCACCTTCGGGCTTCCAGGAGTATTTCTTCATCAGCAGCACATCGATGACACTGTTAAAGCCTGGACCTGTAGCGATAGGATACTGGACGGGAACACAGTTATTACCATAGATCTCACGCAACTGTCCCAGAATCTGGTCGAAGTCGCAGTTGTCGCGGTCGAGTTGGTTGACGAGGAAAATTACGGGTTTCTTCAACTTCTCCGTGTTACGGAAAGCATTCATCGTGCCCACCTCTGGACCATACTGGCCATTGATGAGGATGACAGCCTGGTCGGTGACATTCAGAGCGGTGATGGCACCACCCACGAAGTCATCAGAACCTGGACAATCGATGATGTTCAGCTTCTTGTTGTTCCATTCTACATGAAAAACAGTAGAGAACACCGAGTAGCCGTATTCCTGTTCAACAGGGAAGTAATCGCTCATGGTGTTCTTACCCTCTACGGTGCCGCGGCGCTTGATGATGCCTGCTTCGTAGACCATTGCTTCGGCAAGAGTAGTCTTGCCGCTACCCGCACTGCCAAGCAGTGCAATGTTTTTGATTTCGTTGGTTTGATAAACTTTCATCTTTGTTATGTTTTAGGTTTATTTTCCGTTAAGCGAAGCCAAAGATAGACATTTTCACACAAAAAGCCATCGAATACTTTCAAATATTAAACTTTATTAGTAATTTCGCACCCAAATGGCAGGTCTTTATATCCATATTCCATTCTGTAAGAGCCGTTGTATCTACTGCGGCTTCTACTCCACTACCCTCCTGGGGCTTCGTCAGCGATATGTTGATGCAGTGTGTAGGGAGATGGAGATGAGAGGAAAGGGTATACGAGTATTGCCCAATGATGAAGAGAGTATCGATACCATTTATATTGGTGGAGGCACACCTAGTCAACTGACTCACCAACAACTGCAGCAATTATGCGTACATATAAATAAGGTATATGGTCTTCCCCTCCCTCCGGAGGGAGACAGCGGAAGGGTTGAATTCACCATGGAAGTCAATCCCGACGATGTCACGGCTGAGTATGCTACTATATTACACCAGCTCGGAATCAACCGTGTATCCATGGGCGTACAAACCTTTGATAACCAGCGGTTACGCTTTCTCTACCGCCGCCACACGGCAGAGCAAGTTCCTGTTGCCATCCATCACCTCCGTAATGCCGGTTTCCACAATATAAGCATCGACCTGATGTATGGCTTCCCTGGTGAGACTCTGGAAGACTGGCAATACGACATCAGCCAGGCGCTGGCACTGCATGTAGAACATCTTTCCGCCTATTGTCTCTCCATAGAAGAAGGTACTCCTTTATGGAAATTAAAGATGAAAGATGAAACATTTAAGATGCCCGATGAGGAACTGGAGCGCCAGATGTACGAGATGCTGATAAACAAGGTAACAGAGGCTGGCTACGAGCATTATGAAATAAGTAACTTCGCCAAACATGGTTTCTACTCGCGTCATAACAGCAGCTACTGGCACGACGTGCCATATATCGGTATCGGTGCCGCCGCCCATAGCTACGACAGACACACCCGTAGCTGGAATGTCAGCGACATCCATCAGTATATCAAAGCCATCGAACGGGGAGAACGCTCTTTCGGAGAGGAACTAATAGATGCCGACACCCATTATAACGACAGCATCACCGTTGCCCTCCGCACAAAAGAAGGACTTGACCTCAACAGCCTTACAACGAGATACAGACAATATATTACGGAGCAAGCCCGACCCTATATTGTCGGAAACTTGCTCCGTATTCAAGATCATCATCTGATCCTCACCCGTAAAGGACTATTTGTCAGCGATATGGTAATGAGTGACCTGATGATGGTGGATTAGTCTTCCTTATCGAGCAGAATCTTCATCATTTCGACAGCAGCCTTGGCAACAGAGGTACCAGGACCGAAGATGGCTGCAACACCAGCTTTATAAAGGAAGTCATAGTCCTGAGCAGGAATAACACCACCCGCGATAACCATAATATCCTCACGTCCAAGCTTTTTCAACTCTTCAATCAACTGAGGGATAAGCGTCTTATGACCGGCGGCCAGTGAAGAGGCACCCACTACGTGGACGTCATTCTCGACAGCCTCACGGGCAGCCTCAGCAGGAGTCTGGAACAACGGTCCCATATCCACGTCGAAGCCACAGTCGGCATAACCTGTCGCTACTACCTTAGCACCACGGTCGTGACCGTCCTGACCCATCTTAGCAATGAAGATACGAGGACGGCGACCCTCCTTCTCTGCGAACTCATCAGTCAGCTTACATGCCAACTCGAAGTCGCTGTCGTTCTTTGATTCTGAACTATACACGCCTGAAATTGTTCTGATTACTGCTTTATAACG
>JBGUNO010000064.1:0-7851 GCA_045117415.1 Prevotella sp.
TCATTCCAATCATACAAAATGGCTGAAACGCCGATAAATAAAGGCTTCAAACGAGGTGATTTAAGCCTCCAAACGAATTAATTAAAGGCTTCAAATGAATAAAGAAGAAATATGGTGAAGAAAAAATCCTCAATGCAAACAGGGGGATCCCTTTGTGAGTATGGAAGTGCGGACGAAGAAGAATGCCTTTTCTCCATCACCTTTCACTTTGTCGATAATCTTTTGATGGTGTGTCCAAGGAATCTTAAACAATGCTTCGAAATCTTCGGCAACATGCTGAAGATTTTCATCTCCCAATTTTTCGGCATCCTGCCGAAGATTTTCAAAGAGAGGTGAATAAAGGTTATAAAAGCTCTTGGTATACCATGCATGAGCAACTTTGCATGGCTTTATAATGGCTTTCCACTTGGGGAAGTAAGTATTCGGAACATTAGTATTATATTTGTTTTAAGTTATTGCTTAGTGCAAAGATAAAGATTATTTCTGAAAGTAGCAAGTCTTTCAATGGATTTTTTAAAGATATATGGTTCCACATAGTTGCAGAATATGTCATAGGACGGGTAAGTGACATATGAATCCGCATGATCTGTGCTCACAGGGGGATCCCTTTGTGAGTATGGAAGTGCAGACGAAGAAATATTGCATCCAGATTGTAAAACGCCAAAGGGTTTATCTTTGCTTACAAGTCGAATGTCATAAAGTTACTCTATTTTTTTGATGTTCTCATAAATATTTCGTACCTTTGCGGTCTAAAAGCGCATAAAAAGCGTGTTTGTAAACATTATGAGAGAAATAAAGTTTTGGACGATAGCAGCCATCCTCATGATTTGCGGCGCAAGTATGCTGACATCGTGCAGCAGTGATGATGAAGACCGTTGGCTTGAAACTCGTCGAAAGTGTGATTAACCAGAACTTCAAATGAGGACAACCAGATATTACAAAGTTGCTGACCATGTGTTTGGCATACAGACAGCTGATGAGGACTTTGCACTGATGCGGAACTATGAGCCGTTCTGTTGTGACAAAGACACAGCATTATTCGTCCTGACCATCGAGGACGGTGAGCGTATCGATTATACTGAGGAGCTGCGTCAGGAAGAGGAAGGTCAGGAAATCTTCTGTGGCAAGACTGCCGATGGCAAGTCAGTATATGAGTTCCGTTGGCAATACGAGACGGCAGGTTGGCTAGTATGTCCTGACGACTACCACGAAGGACTGCTAGTGATGACAAATAAATACCGCAAGCTCGCCATTGACAATGCGCTGATGGTGTTATATGCTCTTGCCACAGCCCCCCATGATACAGTATTATTTCATGCCGCTGTCGTGAGTCACAAGGGAAAGGCATATATGTTTTTAGGCAAGAGTGGTACAGGGAAGAGCACCCATGCCCGTCTATGGCTGAAATATATTGAGGGGACGGCATTGGTGAACGACGACAACCCTGTGGTACGCATCCAGCATGATGGCGCAACGGTCTATGGCAGTCCTTGGAGTGGGAAGACTCCCTGTTATCGTAATATCTGTTATCCGTTAGGTAGTATCGTGCTGCTCAGTCAGGCACCCTATAATAAGATACGCCGACTGAAAGGTATCGAGGCTTATGCATCTTTAGTTCCTAGTATTAGTGGTAAACGATGGGACCAACATGTTGCTGACGGACTGCATCAGACAGAGAATGCTCTTGCTATGACGACACCCGTCTTCCATCTTGAGTGTCTGCCCGATGAGGAAGCGGCTAAGGTTTGTCAGGAGGCGGTTGAGAGTTGACAGATGAGAGATGATTAGTGATCATGAGATATTAGAGGAGGCGACCCGATTGGCAAAAGAGGGGCTGAGTGTGACGTTGCCCGTCAAAGGCAACAGCATGCTTCCTTTTATTATTGGTGGTAAGGAGAGTGTCATCCTCCAGAAGCCAGACCACCCCAAGGTGGGTGATGTGGTACTCGCCTGGGTGGAGAACTGTCGTTATGTGGTACACCGCATCATCAAAATAGACGACCATGACGTGGAGCTGATGGGTGATGGCAACATCATCGGCACTGAACACTGTAAGATTGACGACATCTGTGCGATAGCCACTCATGTGGTAAGTGCTGACGGCAAGCGACATGATTTATACAGCAAATGGCGCATGCGAGCCACCAAACTCTGGTGGTATCTGCGACCTATTAGAAGATATATATTAGCAATATACAGAAGATTATGAGAATCAAAAAAGAATTTGTACTACGTGAGGTTTGTGGTGAGCACGTCATCACAGGTGAAGGACTTGCCGCTGTCAATTTCGGCAGATTGCTTGCCCTCAATGAGACTGCGGCATGGTTATGGAAACAGGCAGATGCCTTGGGCGACTTCACCATTGAGCAACTTGCCGACAAGCTCTGTGAAGAGTACGAGGTAACTAAAGATACGGCACAACAAGACGTTGCCACCATCATCAATCAATGGCAGAAAGAGGGAGTTATTGAATGAAATACCTCACATGGTTGTGGCATAACATGAGGGGCATCCGCTGGAACACAGCGATGCGTGTCATCATCGGTATCGGGCAAGTAGGACTCGGACTGATGATGGTATGGCTCAGCCGTGTGTTTATTGACAAGACCATCCGTTCCGGGAGTGCCGAGGATGTAATGCAAATGGTAACATGGCTGGTAATGACCGTGATTGGCGGTGTTGTATTACGACAGGTATATTACTACATGACGACCACCGCCAATGTGCGTCAGACCAATACGCTGCGCCTCAGAATATTCAGCAGACTCTTCCACCGTCAACTCTTTGGCGACAAAACAATGCACTCGGGAGATATCACCTCACGACTTGCCAAGGATATTGACACCGTGAGTTCTGTGACAACAGACTCTGTACCCCAGATGACTGTCACCATGATACAGCTCTGTGGTGCCTTCCTGATGATGCGATGGTTTGATGCTCGCCTCGCATGGGCTTTGCTGATACTCACCCCCCTTGCCATCATTTTCGGAAAACTCATCGCCAGAAAATTACGGAAGATGACTCTCGACATCAGACAGGACGAGAGTAAGATACAGATGCAGGTGCAGGAGACCATGGAGCATAATGCAGTGTTGCGCTCACTGGGCAGTGAGCAATGGGTGACAGAGCGCCTGGATACGATGCAGCAACGTCTGCGAGGTAATGTGATGCGACGGACCCGTTTCACCGTTATCACTCGTCTGATCATGGGCTGCGTCTTCGGACTGGGCTATCTGATGGCTTTCGTATGGGGAGGTATCGGACTGCGAAACGGTACCATCACCTTTGGTGTGATGACCTCCTTCCTGCAGTTGGTGGGTATGATACAACATCCCATCTTACAGATGCTGAACATGGTACCAGGCATCATCCATGCAACGGCAAGTATCGACAGGCTAGAGGAACTGGACCAGACAGAGCAGGAGTTTACCACTGAGGGACGCACACCAGAGAAAGAAGTACCAGGTATCCGTTTTAACAATACGTCATTCCACTATGCTGACGGCGACCGTCTGGTGGTCGATCATTTCTGTCATGACTTCAAAGCAGGCAGCAAGACCGCTATCATGGGAGAGACAGGCATCGGCAAGACAACACTCTTCAGACTGTTGCTCGGTTTCATCAAGCCCACAGAAGGGAGTATCACTCTGTATATAAACGACAGGGAGCAAATGGTGGGTATCAAGACCCGTCCAAACTTCGTCTTTGTGCCACAAGGTAACACCCTGATGAGCGGCAGCATCCGCTATAACCTGCAACTCGCCAAACCCGATGCTACAGACGATGAGCTGTTGGCTGTGCTCCATACCGCTTGTGCCGATTTCATCAATGACCTGCCACAAGGGCTCAGTACCGAACTAGGAGAACGGGGCAAGGGACTCAGTGAGGGACAAGCCCAACGTATCGCCATTGCCCGTGGACTGCTGTGTCCCGGTAATATCCTGTTGCTTGACGAGATCAGCAGCAGCCTCGACGGACCTACGGAACAAGAGCTATACAAAAGACTCTTCACCAACTGCAAGGAGAAGACCATGCTGTTTATCACCCATCGCAAAACTGTTAGTGGATTATGCGACGAGGTCATACAATTGTGAGGATAATTTGTTCCATTTTACCTTTTTTGTAATATTTTTACCTGAACTCTCAAAAAACTGCACAAAAATTTTGCGAATGTGCAGGAAAGATATTACCTTTGCACAAAATTTTGAAGATTGTGCAATGAACGACATACCAAGTTTCAACTCCTATATCGTTAAGACGATTAAGGAGAACTGGCTGCTCGACGCGCTGACAGACTATAAAGGTTCTACGTTACAGTATCACGACGTAGCCCGCAAGATAGAGAAACTGCATATCATGATGGAGGCTGCGGGAATTGAGAAAGGTGACCGCATCGCCGTTTGTGGACGTAACTCCGCCCACTGGGCCGTGGCATATCTCGCTACCCTCACCTATGGCGCCATCATCGTACCTATCCTCCATGAGTTCAATGGAGAGCAGATTCATAATATCGTCAACCACTCCGAATCCAAGTTGTTATTCGTAGGCGACTATGTGGTCAACATCATTGATCCGAAGGAGATGCCTGAACTGGAGGGTATCTTCAACCTGCCGGACTTCTCCCTGCACACCTGTAGGAACGAGAAACTGATGGATGCCCGTGAGCACCTTAACCAGTTGTTTGGTGAGAAATACCCCATGGCTTTCCGAGCCGAGCATATCAACTGGTACGTCGACGACCCAGAGGAGTTGTGTATGCTCAACTATACAAGTGGTACGACAGGATTCTCAAAGGGTGTGATGATACCCTACCGTGCCCTATGGGGTAACGTGGATTTCTGTATCAATCGCCTAGGAATGCAGTTACCGAAATACAGTCGTATGCTGAGTATCCTGCCTATGGCACACATGTATGGACAGGCTATTGAGTTCCTCTTCCCCTTCTGCTCAGGTTACCATCTGTTCTTCCTCAACCGTCTGCCCTCCCCTGCTATTATCGCAGAGGCTTTCAAGACGGTAAGACCCCATCTGGTGGTTGCCGTTCCCTTGATCATCGAGAAGATTATCCGCAAACGGGTATTCCCTAAGATACAGAGCAACGCCGTCAAGCTGCTACTTCAGATGCCTGTCGTCTCCAAGAAAGTGAAGGAGCGCATCTGTCAGGAGGTATATGCTGCCTTTGGCGGTGAGGCATACGAAGTCATCGTGGGCGGTGCCCCCCTGAATCAGGAAATTGAGAAGTTCATGACAGACATCGAGTTTCCTATCACTGTCGGCTATGGCACCACAGAGTGTGCACCACTGATTTCCTACAGCGACTACCATGACTTCGTGTCTGGCTCATGCGGAACAGCAGTAGACCACATGGAGGTGAAAATCCTGTCCAACAACCCACAGGAGATTGCCGGGGAGATTGTAACACGAGGCACTAACGTGATGCTGGGTTACTATAAGAATGAGGAAGCTACCCGTCAGGCACTCGATGAAGATGGATGGTATCATACTGGCGACCTTGCCACGATGTCATGGGATGGTCATTTGTTTATCCGTGGACGCTCGAAGAACATGCTGTTGGGTGCTAACGGACAGAATGTCTATCCTGAGGAGATTGAGGATAAGCTGAACTCCTTGACACTGGTCAGTGAGTGTATCGTCGTACAGCGTGGCGACCATCTCGTCGGACTGGTCTATCCTGACATGGACGAAGCAAAGGAGATGGGACTCAACGACGAGGACCTGCTCAACGTGATGGAACAGAACCGTCAGCATCTCAATGAGATACTGCCACCATATAGTCGTCTCAACACTATTGAGCTCCGTGAGGAGGAATTCGAGAAAACGCCAAAGAAGAGTATCAAACGCTACTTATATAAATAACCATAATCGATATGGAAAACGTACCCAGTTTTAACCAACTTATACAGCAGAGCATCATCGACAATTGGGATCTCGATGCACTGACTGACTACAAAGGAGCCACCCTGCAATTCCATGATGTGGCACGTAAGATAGAGAAATTACATATACTTTTTGAGAACTGTGGCGTGGTGAAGGGTGATAAGATAGCCCTCTGCGGACGTAACTCCAGTCAGTGGGCTGTGGCTTTCCTCGCCACCCTGACCTACGGAGCCGTCGCCGTACCTATCCTCCATGAGTTCATGGCAGACCAGATTCATAATATTGTCAACCATTCAGACTCCAAACTGCTTTTCGTTGGTGATCATGTAGCGACACAGATTGATCCTACCCAGATGCCGAACCTGGAGGGTATCATCAATAACCCCGACTACTCGCTGATGCTGTCACGCACAGACAAGCTGACCTATGCCCGAGAGCATCTGAATGAGTTATACGGCAAGAAATTCCCCAAATATTTCCGTAAGGAACACGTACATTATTATATAGAGAAGAGTGGCGAGGAACTGGCAATGATCAACTACACCTCTGGCACAACAGGTTTCTCGAAGGGTGTCATGGTACCCTATCGTGCTCTCTGGTCAAACTTTGACTTCGCGGAGTATGAGTTAGGCAAGATTATTAACAAAGGTGACCGCATCATCTCCATCCTCCCGATGGCACATATGTACGGTATGTCCTTCGAGTTTATCTTCGAATTCCTCCACGGCTGTCATGTCTATTACCTCAACCGCATCCCCTCGCCTGCCATCATCGCACAGGCGTTTGCGGAGATTAAACCGAAGATTATCATCGCCGTACCACTAGTTATCGAGAAGATTATCCGTAAGAAGGTATTCCCCAAAATACAGAATAACCGCATGAAACTGTTGCTGTCGATGCCAGTCATCTCAAAGAAGGTACGACAGATGATCTGTAAAGAGGTGGTGAAGGCATTCGGTGGAGAGCTCTATGAGGTGATTGTCGGTGGCGCTGCCTTCAACCAGGAGGTAGAGTTATTCTTGAAGAAGATCGAGTTCCCCTATACTGTCGGCTATGGCGCCACAGAGTGTGCCCCGATTATCTGTTACCGTGACTGGCATACCTTCGCACAGGGCTCCTGCGGACAGGCTGCTCACCACATGGAGGTGAAGATTAACTCCAACGACCCAGCCAACAAACCTGGCGAGATCCTTGCCCGTGGGCTCAACGTGATGCTGGGTTACTATAAGAATGAGGAAGCCACCAAGGAGACTGTCGATGAGGAAGGCTGGTACCATACTGGTGACCTCGGTACGATGGACTATGACGGGAATGTATATATCAACGGACGTTCGAAGAACATGCTCCTAGGTCCTAACGGACAGAATATCTATCCAGAGGAGATTGAGGATAAGCTGAACTCCTTGACACTGATCGTCGAGAGCGTAGTAGTACAGCGTGACACGAAACTCGTCGGACTGGTATATCCTGACTATGACGAGGCAAAGAATATGAACTTCAACGAGGAGGATATCAAGAATATCATGGAACAGAACCGTCAGCAACTGAACGAACTGTTGCCTGCCTATGAGAAGATTGCGGAAATAGAGATACGCACGGAGGAGTTTGCCAAGACCCCCAAGCGTAGTATCAAACGCTTCCTATACAATTAAAATGTAAAAATGCGAGCTTCCCCTCGCATTTTTACATTTTTTACATTTTTACATTTTTTCATTATTACATTTTTCACTACCTTTGCACCGCCGATGGAGGAAGCCCTGCTTGTTAAAGGGTACCATCCGGCAAGATAAATTGCATAGAGATATGAAAGTAATGAAATTCGGCGGAACGTCCGTAGGTTCCGTGAAAAGCATTTTAAGCTTGAAGAAAATTGTGGAGACAGAGGCTCGGACGCAACCTGTCGTAGTAGTAGTAAGTGCACTTGACGGCATCACCGACAAACTGATCGCCACA
>JBGUNO010000065.1:0-61738 GCA_045117415.1 Prevotella sp.
TTAAAACTCTCTAAATCAGTTTTAGTATGGCTAAAATTAAGATACAGAAAAAAGACATCTGGATTGACATGACGCCTATGTCAGACGTGATGACACTGCTTCTGTGTTTCTTCATGTTGACCTCAACATTCCTGACCCCAGAGCCGGTACAGGTTACTGCGCCAAACTCTGTGTCAGAGTTGAAGATTCCCGAGCAGGACGTTCTGAACATTCTGGTAACCCCAGAGGGTCGTGTCTATTGCGGTACAGAAAACAAGAACAACATGCAGGCAATGCTGGACATCATGACCGACAAGTTCGGTGTTCAGCTCAATCCAAATCAGATTAAGCACTTCCGCGAGGATGCTATGGTTGGTGCCAGCATGTCGCAAATGGCAGCGTACCTCAACCTCGAGCCAGAGAAAATGGCAGAGGAAGTCCAGAAGCTCGGTCTTCCACTTGACAGTATCAAGGGAGGTAAGAGCGAGTTCCAGGAGTGGGTCTCTGCGGCCCGCGAAGCAAATCCTGACATCAAGCTCGCCATCAAATGCGACTCCAAGACTCCTTATGCTTCTATTAAGAAGTTGATGTCAGAGCTACAAGATATGAACGAGAACCGTTTCCAGCTCATTACGAATCTCGATGTTAAACGTTTAAACGACTAGTATTATGGCAAAAAAGAATCTATCCAAGCAGAAGAAGATGGATACCCGCGTGAACTTCACGCCAATGGTAGACATGATGATGCTTTTGATCACGTTCTTCATGCTGTGTACTACACTGGCTAAGCCGCAGGCTATGCAGTTGACCATGCCGTCAAACGATGACACGAAGAATCTGAATGAAGAACAGAAGCAGGTTACAAAGGCTTCTCACACCATTACCCTTTACCTTGGTTCTAATGATAAGGTATGGTACATTGCCGGTCTGCCCAATTACGATGATCCTTCATGCGTAAAGGAGACCACTTATGGCAAGGATGGTATTGAGAAGGTTCTCAATGAGCATACTACCGAGGAAGGTATCAACCCTATTGCCAAGATAAAGATGGCAAAGAAGGAACTTGATGCCAAGAAGAACGAGTATAACTCAAAGATGACTGACGAACAGTATCAGGAAGCCCTCAAGAAACTAAAGAAGGGTGAACTCCCCAACGGCGAGAAGGTTCCTACGATGACCGTCATTATCCGTCCTCTGAACACTGCTACCTATGAGAACATGGTAGCAGCCCTCGACGAGATGCTGATAAGCAATGTTGATAAGTACGTCATTGACAATGTCGACAAGATGAGTGACGAAGACAAGGCACTCATCCAGAAGGCTGGTGTCAAATGATTAACCCCTAAAATGCAGAAAGAACTATGGCAAAAATAGATCTTATAGACAATGGCTGGGTTGACCTCGTATTCGAAGGCAAGAACCAAGCATATGGAGCTTATCAACTGCGTAAGAACACTGGCACTCGTAACCTGAAGGCTCTTATCACAATGTTCGTTGGCTTTGCTATCATTGCTGCCATCGTTATCGCCAAGGTCTCTATCGAGAACTACATCGCATCACAAAATGCTGCCATTGAGGCAGACGTAGAACTCCAGAGTCTTGCCGAGAAGAAAGAGGCTAAGGTAGAGAAGAAAGACGAGCCAGAAGTTGAGAAAGTTGAGATTGAGCGCGTCAAGAGCTCCGTAGCCTTCACTGTTCCTGAGATTAAGAAGGATAACGAGGTGAAGGAAGAGCAGGAGATGAAGTCACAGGAAGAACTTCAGGAGACCAACACCGCTATCGGTGCCTTCAACGTTGAGGGTAATGACGAAACAGCTGGTGAGGTATTGAAAGCCAAAGAAGTTATTGCAGAGCCAGAGCCACCAAAGGTGGAGGAGACAAAAGTCTTTGACGTGGTAGAACAGATGCCATCATTCCCCGGCGGACAGGGTGCCCTGATGTCATGGCTTGGCAGTAACATCAAGTATCCTGTAGTAGCTGAGGAGAATGGTGTACAGGGTCGTGTCGTTTGTACCTTCGTGGTAGAGCGTGACGGTTCTATCACAGACGTGAAAGTCGTCCGTGGTGTTGACCCCTCTTTGGACAAAGAGGCTGTGCGTGTGCTCAAGGCTATGCCTAAATGGATTCCTGGTAAGCAGAACGGTTCAGCTGTACGTGTAAAGTACACTGTTCCCGTAACCTTCAGACTTCAGTAATCTATGACGAAGAGCGTATTCAACAAACTCGTTGGATTAACACTTATCTTAGGCTTGCTCCCATCCTGTGGGAGCAAGCCTAATCCTGAAAAGGAGGAAGCATATCTGAAAGCCGCGGAAAAGCTCGTGGCAGATGAGAGTTTCTATCCTATTGTTGATGAAGAGCTCTTCTATTTCAACAGACAGCGTCTGGACACGATAGGTGTAGAGTATATGAACGAGCAGGACGCCGTTGCAAAACTGATGAAACAGGAGACATGGCTTGCCTTCACCACCCGTGACTTCACTGCAAAGGAGAAGAAGAGCCTACAAGACCAAAAGTTTCTGCCCCGTGCGATTCCCATCGCCTACGACGGTCTCTCCATCATCGTCAACAATTCCAATCCCGACAGTTGCATTACCATTAAAGATTTTGCACGTGTACTTCGTGGAGAGGTAACCCAATGGGGCGAAATCTATCCCGATTCCAAATTGGGAACTATCGATGTCGTTTTCGACAATCCATTATCCAGTACGGTTCGCTGGTGTGTGGACTCCATCCTTGGGGGAAAAGAGTTCACCAATCCCAATATCGGAGCCGTCAAGACCAGTGCAGCAGTAATCGATTATGTGGAGAACCACAAGAACTCCCTTGGTATTATCGGTTCCAACTGGTTGAATGACAAACGTGATACCACGAATGTCACCTTTAAAAAGAACATAACAGTGATGGGGGTCTCAAAACTTGACTCTGCTACCAAGGCAAACAGTTGGAAGCCCTATCAATATTATTTATATAATGGTAATTACCCATTACGTCGCACCATCTATGCGCTACTAAATGATACCCGTAATGGGACTCCGACAGCCTTCGCACATTACTGCCAGCTACCCAAAGGGCAAATGATTATCCTCCGCTCAGGTCTCTTGCCTCGCACAGCAAATATGAATGTCCGACAGGTTATTGTCAATAAAGAATAAACCAAATGGACGTATCCACGTCATAGTGATAGAGAGAAGAATTTAGAAGTTTAACTTTAATAAAAAAGAATTATGAAAGCAATTAAATATCTCGTGATGGGAGCGCTGATGATAGGATTCGGCACTCCAGTGATGGCACAGGACGGTTCTAAGGCCGACATCGATGCCGTAAAGAAAATTATTAGTAGTAAACCCGCTGATCTCGACAAGCAGATGAAGCCTTTCTATAAGGCCAACAAGAAGAATCCAGAGAACCTGCTCGCCATAGGTCGTGCGTTCTATGAGGCAAAGGATACTGCACGTGCCCATGAGTATGCTCAGTTTGCACTGGATGCCTCCAAGAACAAATACGCACCCGCTTATGTGCTGCTTGGGGATATCGCTGCCCTTGCAGACGATGGTGGTGGTGCTGCCGCATACTACGACAATGCTATTTACTACGATAAAAAACTTGCCGAAGCATATCGTAAGTATGCCATGGTTTATCGTAAGATCGACCCTAAAGGTGCAGCTCAGAAGCTCGATGAGTTAAAAGCAAATTGTCCTGAGGTGAATGTTGACGCTATTAAAGGACACATTTTCATGGTTGCTGGCGACGAGAAAAATGCCTACAACGAGTTTAAGAAAGTGCCTATCGCCCAGTTGGACAAGAGTTATCTAAATGAGTTCGCCCGTGCCAGCTATTTCCAAGGTCACTTTGAGGATGCGCTGGCAGCCTGTGAGCAGGGACTGATAGACAAACCTCGCAATGCCACCTTTACCCGTCTAGCCATGTTCAGCAACTATGAGTTGAAAAACTACGAAGCTGCCAAGGGGTATATCTACAAATATTTCAATGAGACCGACAGTGCCAAGTTCTCTGAGTACGACCACTATTATTCTGCTTTGATTTATGATGCTTTAGGCGACCAGCAGAATGCATTCAGCGAGTATGACAAGGCTCTTACCCTGGTCAACGACTCTTCTATGATTAAGAAATGGGCTATCCTGAAGACCCTCTCTGACGCTTACCTGAAAAACAAAGATTATACCAAGGCGAGCGATTATTACAAGCAGATGCTTGCTGCCAAAAAAGACCTGACCTACGATGATGAAGAAGGACTTGCCAATATCTACACGAAGGAAGGTGATGCCTCTGCAGATCCCGCCAAGAAGATAGAGATGATCAAGAAGGCTGACGAGATCTATGCTGCACTCATCCAGAAATATCCGACTCAGGAGGTCTACTCCACCTATATGCGTGCCAACCTCAATAACAAGCTCGACAACAATATGGAGAAAGCTCTTGCCAAGCCTTATTATGAGAAGCTAGCCTCCTTGCTGAGTGGACGCAGCGACCGTACCAAAGGTCAGGATACCATGTTGAAGACTGCCTATCACTATCTGATGTTCAACGCATACATTAATAAGAATGTGGATGGGGCTAAGGCATTCGCAGAGAAGATTCTCCAGATTGATCCAGAATATAAGGCTGCACTGGAGATTCAGGCATTGAAATAACCTTTGATATTTGCATAAAGGAGCGTGAGTGACTCACGCTCCTTTTTTATGCTCCATAACAAAAAAGGCTTTCCTTATGGGAAAGCCCTATGTTCTTACTAACATTGCCGTTTATGCAGGAAGGCTGATAGCCTCTGACGGACAAACGTCAGCACATGTGCCGCACTCTGTACAAACATCAGGGTTGATTGAATACTTATCGCCCTCAGAGATAGCTCCTGCGGGGCACTCATCAATACATGTTCCACATGCGATGCAGTCATCACCAATTACGTATGCCATAATCTTTTCGTTTAAAAAGTTAATACTAAATACTCATTATTTATGATGCAAAGATAGGAATATTTTTCGATATATACCTAACTATGGGTAGATTATTTTTATAATTTATACGACGTCGAAATAATAAAGAGCTTTCTTCCTGCGTTATATTTAATGTGAATAAGAAACGGTTTATACTCCTGGTGCTGTTGTTTGTCGGTATTCTTTGCGTACAAGCCCAACAGCGTCGTGTACAGCACAAGCCCTACATCGACTTGCGCCCTTTGCATTTCGGTATCGTGGTAGGCACCCACTTGCAAGACATTGAGTTTGAGAACGTTGGTCTACAGACACTTGTCGACGAGGAGGGCAACGTCAACGAATACCTGATTATGACAGATGCGGATAAATGGAACCCAGGTTTTTCCGTAGGTGTTCTTGCGGAATTACGCCTTCACGAGAACTTCGCTTTGCGTTTCTCCCCATCCATGCATTTTGGCGCCAAACACCTCACGTTCCTCAACATGATGGACCTGGATGAGGAAGGTAATCCCCATAAGGTGACACAAGACCTTAAGAACACATATGTCGGACTGCCCGTAAACATTAAGTTCAGTGCTCCCCGCTTCAACAACTACCGTCCCTTCATCTCTGCTGGTATCAGTGGGATGATTAACCTCACGGGTGGTGATGACGACTATATCACCCTGAAACGTTTCTCGTCAATGGTAGAGGTGGGTATTGGATGTGATTTCTACTTACCTTTCTTCAAGCTCATTCCTGAGCTGAAGTTCTGCTATGGTTTGGGAAACAGTCTCAATACCAACCATATCAATGAGCTGCGCGACGCCAACAAGCGTGCCTATGCAGGCAGTGTCAGCAGCGCACAGTCGAAAATGATTATGCTCTCGTTCTATTTCGAGTGAAGCGTCATCACCATTTTTCCAATAAAGATAGCATGCTTGCCTTCATGGTCGACAAGGACGTCCTTGCCGTCCAGGTTCTTCTCGTAGCTATCCTCTACGAGATACGTATGGGAATGACCTCCTAATACTAGATCAATATTGCGAGAGTGACTTACCATATACTGATCGTCGGCGCCTCCTATTTTCCATCCCAAGTGAGAGATGCAGATGACTACATCACACTTCTTCTCTTCCTTCAACATCGTGGCTGTCTCTAAGGCAACTTTCGCAGGATCAAGGTACTTCACTCCTACGCAGTTCTTTGCCGCAACGAGTCCTTCCATCTTCTTTCCAATGCCAAACACGCCAATCTTCACCCCGTTGCGCTTGATGATGATATAGGGTTTGACGAGTCCTTCTACTGGTGTTCCTGTAAAGTCGTAGTTGGCACACACGATAGGGAAGTTAGCCATACGGAAAATACGTGCCATCTCTTCCAGTCCGGCATCGAACTCATGATTGCCAATCATCACAGCATCATAGCCCATCCTGTTCATCAGCCCTACTTCTACTTCGCCTTTGAACATTGTAAAATAGGCAGACCCTTGGAAGAAATCACCTGAGTCGAAGAGCAACAGATCTGGATGTTTCTCCCGCTCCTGCCTCAACATCTCGATACGCCTGATCATGCCTGCCCTACCCGCCTTCATCGTATCAGGCAACTGACTACTGATAGGCAGTATCGTGCTATGCATATCACCAGTATGCAACACTATCAACTGCTTCTGTTTCTGGGCCTGTCCCGATAACACAAATAGCATCATCAATATCATCAGAAAATATCTTGCCTTCATCATCTCTTACTTCTTACATCTCACATCTCTACTATCACCCTTCCTTCTATCTCCGCATCCACTTTCTTTCCTTGTTCCATCATCTCGCGGAAATAGTTCATGATGACGAACCGGGAGTTGTTCTCTTTCTCCTGAGGCGAGTGGATATTCCTCGACTTCTTGAGGGCAAGCATCTTATCATTGCCGCCCAACAGATAGTCAATCGTGGCAAAGCGATAGTCTTTCTGCGGTTCAATCTCCTGACCATTCAGTGTCGCACTCACCAGGGTTCCGTCTTTTGTGATGACCATGCGTACTGCATGACTGACACCATCGCCACCATGCCTTGCCATCTGCGAGAAGAGTTCCAGCACTTCTGCCCCAGAGAGGGTGCCAAAGGCAATCTTGTTCTCAAAGGGAGCGATGTCGAGTATGTCGCCATAGGTCACCTTCCCTGCTGGCAAGTCAGCGCGGATGCCTCCCATATTATACACCCCGAAGTCCACTTGTTCGTTATAGTCCTTCGATGCCCACACCATTATATCTGCAAGCAGGTTGGACAATTCACTCTCTGGTCGACTGGCACGCATAAACTTCGCAGAATACCCCACCACAGGTCCCATGACACTATCGACAATATGTTGATAGGGTGCCAGGAAAGCAACAGCCTCCGCATTCTGATTAGTGTCATAGCGCGCATCGACTACGATACGTGAACGCTCGATGGATGCAACCTGATAATGTGTCTTACAAGACACTATCATCAGTTCCATCAATGCTAAAAGACACAGCTTCCTATTCATATTTCAGCCTTTTTCTATGGCAAAAGTATAAAAATTATTCGAAATATTTCGCTGTATCAAGAAAAAGTTGTACCTTTGAAATAGCATTTCGAAGGTACTTTCGTTCGAAACTAAAAATAAATCGGAATTTATTTTGTAGTTTGCTCACTTATTCGTACCTTTGCATCCGCTTTTCGGCGTAACCGATGGAGGGAAGTCACGAGTTGCCCGTCTATGTTGCGTTGGAACGATACAACAATTTAATAAGAAAAGAAATGGATCTGATTAAAGTTGCTGAAGAAGCATTTGCAACCGGCAAGAAGTTCCCAGAGTTCAAGGCTGGTGACACTATCACTGTCGCTTACAAAATTATCGAGGGTTCCAAGGAGCGTATCCAGCTCTATCGTGGCGTGGTCATCAAGATCTGCGGTCATGGTGAGAAAAAACGCTTCACTGTTCGCAAGATGTCTGGTACCGTAGGTGTAGAGCGTATCTTCCCTATCGAGTCTCCGAACATCGACTCTATCGAGGTGAACAAGGTTGGTAAGGTTCGTCGCGCTAAGCTTTACTATCTGCGCAAGCTCACTGGTAAGGCTGCCCGTATCAAGGAGAAGCGCCACAACGTGGGTGAGTAAATCCACCGACCTGCACAACATAAAAAAGAGACATCCTATTTCGGAATGTCTCTTTTTTATTTCCTTTTCTGCTCCCCTACCTCATAGTTCGACTCGCCATCGTCCTCGCCATGCAGGGCTTCCTGAAAGGAGTCCCAGTCCTGGAACCCTGCCAACAGCGAGAGCCTGTCGAGCGTCTTCCTGTTGGGCTTCTTCAGCAACTCATACTCAACTGCCTCCAAAAGTTTCCTTAATGCATGTCTCTTTTTCTCCATAACACTGCAAAATTACGAAAAGTTGAGCGCAAAACAAAACAAATGAATTTGTTTTTTGCCGAGACGGAGTACTTTCGCTATCTTTGATAGCAAAATTATAATTATTTTTTGTATCTTTGCAGGTATATTCGTGTTATTATGCTGTCTTTTTACAAGAAAAAAACAATAACAGGCTACCCACGTTCGTTTGCCAAACGCCTGACGTGGCGTATCATGATGAGGATGATTCTCATCATGGTCATCCCCGTGTTACTACTTTTCTGGTTGACTTACGGCATCGTTGCCGTAGGTGTTACGAGCCTCAGCGACCGTATACTGAAGGGTGAGAAGGAGGAGGTACGGCGCATCACGTCTGACCTCTACATGGCTTCCACCAATACGGCGGCGTTCATAGAAGATGACCTGAGTAACCCAGACCGCATGTATGACATCATCAACAGGATGCTGAAGCTGAACCCCTACATGCGCAGTTGCGGTCTCTACTTCATTGAGGACTACTACCCCCAGAAGGGGCGTCTGTTTGCTCCCTACGCACAGCGGCGCGACAGCATCATTATGGAGTCACAGGATGCCTGCGACCAGGGTAATGACTATGTGAAAGACGAATGGTTCAAGAATGCCGTTGCCAGCGAAAAGGGCTTCTGGACCAAGCCCTTCTTCGACAACGACAACGCGAAGTCGCCATTGGTGTCTTACCTGTTGCCCATCCGCGACAAGAGCCAGCGCGCGGTGGCCGTGTTAGGTGTGGACTTATCGCTCTCGTGGCTGAACGAGAAGATACAACCCATGGATACTTATAATAGGGAAAACCCGAAAGAATGGGACGCAGCATACCAAGTCTACTACTACATGACCGACAGCGCGGGCACCATCTTAATACACCCGGACGCCAAGCGCATCGTCAACAAGACCATTCAGCCATACATCACCAAAGGTCCTGACAAAAACAAGGGACACCTGACCATCAACGACAAGCGGCAAGAGAAGATGGTGCTAGACAAGATGGTCATCGACGGAGAAGAGGTCCTTGTCTGCTCACAGGTGGTGAAATACACCGACTGGACGATCTCCTTCGTGGTACCTACGTTCTATGTCCGTCTCATTGGCTATATCGCCGCTGGCATCGCCATCGCATTCATCCTGATAGGTATGCTGGTAGTCTACTTCTCCGGTCGCCGATCCATCAAACGTGATGTCAACCCGCTCACGCTGTTGGCGGCATCAGCCGACGAGGTGGCGAAGGGTAACTTCCAAACTCCGTTGCCCGCCATCGACAGCCACGACGAGATACACCGTCTGCGCGACTCGTTCGGGAATATGCAGCAGTCGCTAGTCAGGTACACGGAAGAGCTACGTGCCACTACAGCGCAGAAGGCGTCGATAGAGAGCGAGCTAAAGATAGCCCACGACATCCAGATGTCGATGCTTCCCAAGACGTTCCCACCCTACCCCGAGCGCAACGACATCGACATCTACGGTTCGCTGAAGGCGGCAAAGGGTGTCGGCGGCGACCTCTTCGACTTCTACATCCGCGACGAGAAACTGTTCTTCTGCATTGGCGACGTGTCAGGCAAGGGCATACCCGCCTCGCTGTTCATGGCAGTCACGCGTTCGCTGTTCCGCAACATCTCCGCCCATGTGGCAGAGCCGTCGGCCATTGTCAGCACGCTGAATAAGGCGATGACTGACGGCAACGACACCAATATGTTTGTCACCATCTTCATGGGTGTGCTCGACCTGCAGAGGGGATTGTTGCGCTACTGCAATGGTGGTCACAACGCTCCGCTGCTGGTAGGCCGCGACGTGGGTACGCTGCCATGCGACGCTAACCTGCCCATCGGTATCATAGCGGATTTCAAGTTTACGCAACAGGAAGTGTCCATCGACCCGCAGACCACCATTTTCCTCTTCACCGACGGTCTGAACGAGGCTGAGGACAGCCGTCATGCACAGTTTGGCGACCTGCGCATCTGGAATGTCGCCAAGCGCATGCTGACTGAGGAGCGCCACCAGCCCCAGTTGCTCATTGAAGAGATGACAGAGACGGTACAACGTTTCGTGGGCGATGCCGAGCAGAGCGACGACCTGACGATGCTGGCGATTCAGTACATGAATTGACCTGGAAGGTCGAAGGTACTTTTGCTCGAAAGTGAAAAGAAAAACTAGTTTTCCTTTTGCACTTTGTTCGCTTATTTGTATCTTTGCAACATCTTACTATATTAATAACCAAAAAACTAGCAGAAAAGATGGAAAATCAACTGTTCGAGTACAGCCAAGTACCAGCAGGATGGGCACTTTGCTTCCTCGAGGAATGCCCACTCAAAGAACTGTGCCAGCGATGGCTTGCCTACCGCTACGCCCCCAAGGGCGTGACGATACGCCCGTGTGTAACCCCTCATGCCCTCGACGACGGCAAGTGCCGCTACTACGTCAAGCCTGAGCCCATCCATGTCGCCTACGGCTTCGGCGACCTCTTCCGCCAGGTGCGACGCGACCACTATCCCTATATCAGGGCAGAACTGATCGGACTCTTCGGAAGCCGCACCTACTACTACCGCTATCGCACGGGGGAATATCCCATCTATCCGGAGCAGCAAGAAGAGATGCGTAAGATCTTCCGCAGCTACGGCTATGCTGACAACTTCGAGTTCAACAGTTACGGAGAACTCTTTGATTTCCCCGTAGCAAGGTCGGAAGAATAGTCTCAAGCCCCTTTGAGACGATGCGTCTCAAGAATCGTCTCACTGTTTGGGACGGTCAGTCCCATTCCTTGGGACGCACCGTCCCAAGGAATGAAACGCATCGTCCCAAGGCATGAGACACAGCGTTCTAAGCATTGGAACAACAGCATACACGTCGGCTTTCAGCACCTATTGACGGAGGTGAGGGGGTGTTTTTGCGAAATTACTGCTCATAGACTTCTAAATAGTTTAGAATGGATAACGAGTCTGAAGATATTTTATCCAATCTTTGAATTGTGATTCATTGGGAAAATGAGCCTTTAGTAAATCAAACAACGATTCGAAGGTAATAGTCCTAAATGTAGAGGTCCCATATTCTGTTAGGAATTCCCTATACTTGGGCAAGACCTCTGTAAAATGTGGGTTACCGCTTGGATAGAGGGTAATACTATAAAACCTTTCCAGCATATAGTTGGGATTGATTGAATCGCCCTGAGAACGATTCTGCCAATTCATTACCATTGATTCACCTAAGATATGATTCCTCCATATCTGTCTGAATTCATCTTTACACAGGCTCGTTTTACTAATCGGTTTGTCAACAATGTCTTGCCTGAACAAGCCACAACTGCGTGTAACTTTAGCATATAAGGATTGCTCGTCCTCCATCACTTCATGATATTCCTTCTTGCCAAAATGATAGCCTTCTTCTGTATATTTGACTTCTATACCTATTCCCCCTATTTGTCCGTTATGTCTAAACTCAACGTATGCATCAAACGACGTGTTGTCATTAAGGCATTTTGCTTTCTCTGGAGCCCATTCAATGCGTATGTCAGTAATTTCGTCAACAACAGGTTCGCCAATAATGTCATTAAAAACTCTTGCAGATGCATGAAGGTCTGCTTTCATAGGAACAAATACATTCCAGGGAATATGCTCACTTCTAAGCATATTAGCATAAAGCCCATCATGCTGCTCTGTCGTAAGCTTGGGATAACGTTCATCTATCTGGCGCAAGATATCTGACCTGAATCCTTCACAGAAATTCAAACCTGCATTAGCATCATCAGGCATTAGGAAGGCTCCATATTTCCCAAATCGGTTAGAAGGGTCAAAGCCTACTTTTAGGTATTCTTCTCTGAACCATGATTGTTTTGAGCGTGCAACTCTCTTGTATGGCTTATCGCTTTTGCATATTTCATCACAGTGATAGTCTTTTTTTATTGGTTGTGTCATCATTTTCTTTATTTTAAGTTTGCGTATAGTTGGTTTGGCTAAACTAAAATCTAATGCTTCTAATTCATGACGATAGCACCAAAGTTGTCCTTCGATTCCATGCTGAATATCCAGTGGCTTACCTTGTTGTATTGCCCTTGCCTTGAAAACAGTGACCTCCATTTGGGATAGAAACACAGCATATTCATCGCTTATCCATTCACCATTATTATTGCGAATTAGATGCCATTGTCTATTATCTTTCTGGTGTTCCATTAGGCGTATTCAAATTTAGGTACGTCAATTATCACTTCTTCAGGCTCTTCTCCATCGTCATCAATGGTTGGCACTGCCAATCTCACGACTCCGTTCCCCATTGAAGAGTCTATCAATAGTGTGAGGGGATATATGTCGCTATCCTCTTCAATGATGGGATACCCGTATTCGTCGAATTCTGTCATATAAGCAGAATCAATTGCGTACACATAGATATTATGGCTATAGGTATCCATTTCATGGTTTATGTAAGGATCCTTTTCTGCATCAAACGATTTCCCCTGTGTAAGTTCCATTCCATAAGTCATAAATGGTGCAGCATCACACGATCTTGCCAAAAGGTTCATGGTCTGTGAGTTTCCATATAGATTTAAAGCATACTCCATAGAATGTATGCGATGAAAATCTCGTTCGAATTCTTTAACAAGATCTCGGAATGATAATCCATCGCTTACTCTTCTCCCACTTTTATCAAAATCATCGGGATTAAAAGAATAGATTTCACTTATTTCTTTTTCCATGAAATATTGTTCGTTTCAACAAATCCTTATTACCCAACAATAAACATCTTTGTGCAAATATACGAAAAAAGTTGGAAAGAGAGGCATTTCTCAATTAAATTTGCATAATTCAGTAGAAATTACTACCTTTGCCCAAAATATTGAGAAGCAATGAAAGAACTACAACTGAAGTACGGATGTAATCCGAATCAAAAGCCCTCACGCATCTTTATGACAGAGGGCGAGTTACCTATCGAAGTGATTAACGGTCGTCCTGGCTATATCAACTTCCTCGATGCCTTTAACGCTTGGCAACTGGTGAAGGAGTTGAAGGCTGCCACTGGTCTTCCTGCCGCTGCCTCGTTCAAGCATGTATCACCTGCCGGAGCCGCTGTGGGACTTCCTTTGAGTGACACGCTGAAGAAGATATACTTTGTGGATGACATACAAGGTCTGGATGACTCTGCCATCGCTTGTGCATACGCCAGGGCAAGAGGTGCAGACCGCATGTCTTCGTATGGTGACTTCGTAGCACTGAGCGACACTTGTGACGCAACAACCGCATTGTTGTTGAAGCGCGAAGTGAGCGATGGTGTGATTGCTCCTGACTATACTGCCGAGGCGATAGAGATATTGAAAGACAAGCGCAAGGGTACGTATAACGTCATTAAGATTGATCCTAACTATCAGCCTGAGCCTGTAGAGCGCAAGCAAGTGTACGGCATTACCTTCGAACAGGGACGTAACGAGATCAAACTCGATGACCCTGCCCTGTTTGAAAACATCCCCACACAGAACAAGACATTCACTGCAGAGGCAAAGCGCGACCTGATTATCGCACTCATCACACTGAAATATACGCAGTCGAACAGCGTCTGCTATGTGAAAGACGGACAGGCCATCGGCATCGGTGCTGGTCAGCAGAGCCGTATCCACTGTACTCGTCTGGCAGGCAACAAAGCAGATATCTGGTGGTTGCGCCAGCATCCAAAAGTGATGAGCCTGCCTTTCAAGGAGGGTATCCGTCGTGCAGATAGAGACAATACCATCGATGTATATATCTCAGAAGACGAACACGACGACGTACTACGCGATGGGGCTTGGCAGCAGTTCTTTACAGAACAGCCTGCTGTGCTGACGATGGCAGAGAAGAAAGAGTGGATTGCCAAGAACACGAAGGTGGCTTTAGGCTCTGATGCTTTCTTCCCCTTCGGTGATAACATCGAGCGTGCCCATAAGAGTGGTGTGGAGTTCATTGCCCAGGCTGGCGGTTCCGTCCGTGACGACCATGTCATCATGACGTGCGACAAATACGGCATCGCCATGGCATTCACAGGAGTAAGATTGTTCCATCACTAATTTAATGCTTAATGCATAATGCTTAATGCTTAATGAAATGAAAGCAAAAGAAGATAATATCATTGCAGCAAAAAGCTATGCATTTGCTATACGTTGTGTGAATCTGTATAAATTCCTTTATGAGGAAAAACATGATTCTTCTATAGGAAGACAATTAATGCGTAGCGGTACAAGCATTGGTGCTAATGTCAAAGAGGCTATACGTGGATTTACGAAGGCTGATTTTACCGCGAAAATGAGTATTTCCCTCAAAGAAGCCAGTGAAACTGAATATTGGATTGAATTATTAAGGGACACCAATTATATTACCAATCAACAGGCTGAAAGTCTGTTGGAGGATTGTAGGGAACTCATTAAAATGTTAATGAAAATCATCAAAACTTCGCAAAATAGTAATTAAGCATTAAGAATTAAGCATTAAGCATTATGAAAGAAGACGATTTCCAGAGTATTCTGGAGAATGGTATCTCGTTTGGTCGTGGCGGCGGTCCCCGCAAGGATGACGACAAAGTCAAGACCAAGGCGAAGAAGAAGAAATACATCACTGGTGCCCACGGTAGCGGCTCTGCACGTCAGAAGGCCAAATACCGTGAGGAGCGGGCCAACAGACATAAGTGATGTAAGATGTAAGAAATAAGATATAAGATACAAAACAAAACTACTGATCTATATGAAAAGAGTATTTACCCTTATTACTTTGATGGCAATCACCATCACCCTGTCGGCACAGAAATATGTCGGAGGCGACATCTCGATGCTGCCAGAATACGAGGAATATGGTGCCCTGTATTATGAAAAATCAGGAGCCCTCATTAGCGGCGACATGATTGCCTACTTCAAGGAACAAGGTTGGAACGCCATGCGAGTACGCCTCTTCGTGGATCCGTCGAAAGCATCGGAAGAACACCAGAGGGAAGGTGTTCGACAGGATATTGAATATGTTAAGAAACTGGGCAAGCGCATCAAGGACGCAGGACTCACTTTCCTGCTCGACTTCCATTATAGCGACACATGGACTGACCCAGGCAAGCATGCCACACCCAGTGCATGGACAAGTAGCGACCCAGACGTACTTGCCACCACCCTCTCCGATTACACAAAAGAATGCCTTCAGCAGCTGATTGATGCTGGTGCAACGCCCGACTTCATCCAGACCGGCAATGAAATTACCACTGGTATGTTATGGCCGACAGGTGAGATAAGCAAGGGAGGCGAGACATGGAACAACCTGGGCAAGTATTTGAAGAGTGCCATTGCTGCCTGCCGCGACAAATGTCCTCAGGCAAAAATCGTCATACACACGGAGATGCACAACACTTCCAGCATCATCAACTTCTACGCAAAACTAAAGGAGTACACCAATGACTATGACATCATTGGCATCAGCTATTATCCGCACTACCACGGTACACTAACTACATTCAATACTGTGCTCAACACACTGGAGACAAACTATCCTGACAAGAAGATTCAGATTGTGGAAACAGCCTATTACCACAAATGGTATCCCAGTGATGCGAAGTATCCTATCTCAACATTCCCAAACTGGCCAGCCACAGAGGCAGGACAGCTACAGTTCACCAAAGACTTCATTGCTTTCCTCAACCAGCATAGCAACATCAACGGTCTCTACTGGTGGGCACCGGAGTGTAATGAATACGGAGTTGACCCCAACAATCCCGTCACATCCTATTGGGATTCTGAAACAAGTAAGTGGAAAGCCGCATGGTGTAACTATAGCCTGTTCGACAACCAGACAGGACGTGCCATGAGAGCCTTATACGAACTACATACATATACAGGTGCCACCATCAACGATCCCGATGTCACATACACATATATTGTCAATCCCACATTTGACACTAACATCAGCGGATGGACGAATACTGGTGGTACAGCACGATGGAAGTCAAACGCATGGGCAGGAATCGCAGACTACTGTGAGTTCGGATGGACAGGAAATGCACTCGCCAATCAAGAAGTGGTGCAGACACCCACCCTGCCGACAGGAACATATAAGCTAAGTGTCAGCTGTGCCACTGATAACGGGGCAAAAGGATTATTCCTTATCGCTGGGGAGCAAAGTACGGAAATGACGGGAACAGGAACAGTCGGGTTGTTCTCCGTAGAATTCACCGTAGCCACAGAAGGTCCCGTAAAGTTGGGGTTGAAGCTTCAGGGTACTACTGCCACATGGGTCAACTTCGACAATTTCTATCTGGAAAAAGTCTCTTCCACAGGTATCGGAACCATTCGTCGTGAGCCAGTAACCAAAGATGGTTCCTACTGGTATTCATTGGACGGACGGAAATATATAGAGAAGCCTGACAAGAAAGGCATATATATCAACAACGGAAGGAAGGTTATCGTCAAGTGATCATAAAAGCGGGGCATCTCACGATGCTCCGCTTTCGTTTTTCATTAAAAGAGTGTTTATCTAAAATCCAGATCCTTTCCCCGGTAGAAATCCAAAAGAGTAGTCTGGTAAAGATTTTCATAACGAGCCTGTACCAGATCGCTCTCTGCTTTCAGGTAACGGTTCTTCGCCTCATTGAACTCCGTAATCGTTGCCTTACCATTCTCGTATTTTGCCTGTGCTAACACAAAAGCATCCTGACCAGACTGTTGGGCTGCTATACTACTCTCATACTTAGCTTGTGCGGCAACAGCATTGTAATATACCTGCTGAATCTCCTTATAGAGTGTCTTCTTCACATTTTCGAGTTGCAACAGCTGTGTCTCACGATCTATTTTTGCAGAACGGATGTTGTTGCGAGTGGCGAAACGGTTGAAGATGGGAATACTCAGGTTCAGTCCAATATACTGAGAGAAGTTATTCTTCATCTGACTGGAAAAACTTTCGGCTTCAATACCACTCGTCTTATAATAGTTGGTCTGTAAGCCACCATTCAGCGACAGGTAAGGATAACGGTCCGACTGTGCTATCTTGATACTCTTCTCGGCAGCATCCAGCCTCAGTTGCTCTGCTTTGACTTCTGGCTTGAAAGTCATCGCCTCAGCAAAGACGATCTCTGGACTTGGCAGTACCAACGCATTGAAAGGAGAAGAGGGTCTTACGACGGAGAATCCTTCTGGGGTAGACAATTCCAACAACTGGCTTAATGCCAGCAATGCTAATTGGAGGTTGTTATCCGCCTGTGTCGCAGTTAACCTACTCTGCGCTAGTGTTGCCTTCTGCTGTGACAACTCTGCTTCACTCGCCTTACCATTCTGCACAAAAGCTGTCAGACGCACCACCTGCATGGAGTCGATAGACACCTGTCGCCAAGCCACATCAGCAAGTTCCATATCATAGAGGATCTGCACATAAGCCTTTGCCACCTGCATACGGATATCATTCTTTGCCTTCTCCAAGTCTTCCGTTGCCGCCTCTAATTTCAGTTGGTTCAGTTTGATAGCATTGGGAATCTCAAAACCAGTAAAAAGGGGAACAGAAGTACTCAGTCCGAAAGTTGTATTACTGGTATTGCGATTGGTGTAGGTATTGTCCATCGTCAAACCACGTCCAAAAGAAAAAGTCTCCCCCACACTACCATCCAAGTCTGGCAAACGACGATTCTTTGCTGTCGAGAGTTGCAACTCTTGTTTACGACGGGCATTATCTTTCTGTTTGACAGTCAAGTTATGACTGATGGCATGATTTATACACTGGTGTAACGTCCATTGTTTCTGAGCTAGGGTATCTAGGGATACTAGATTCCCCAAAATGACTAGAATGACTAGAAATATTTTCTTCATCGTTTACTCCTCCTTCGTTTCTGCTACAATCTGTGGACCACGTACCTTATCTTTAGCCGTCAGTCCTTTCTTTACCTCAATATTCACCCCATCACTCAAGCCTGTCGTTATCTGACGACGCTCATACGTCTTCTGGCTTCCCTCCACCTTAATCAGATAAACAAAGGTAGAGTCACCAGAGAACTCGATGGCACTCTCAGGAATTGTCAATGCTTTCTTGACGTGAGCAAGTACTATCTCCGCATTGGCAGAATAGCCTGAACGAATCTTATCGTCTTTCGCCACCTTGACAGCCGCTTTAATCTCAAACTGGTTGGCACCATTGTTCTCTACCGCCTTCGGAGAGATATATTCCAAGGAGGCTTCAAATGTCAAGTCCTGCAAGGCTCCAATGATAATCTTCATAGGTATACCGCTATAGAGTTGTCCCACCTCTGTCTCATCGATATTCCCTCGGAAAATGAGATCGTTCATATTTGCCACAGAGGCGATAGTGGTACCTTCATTAAACGTATTGGTATTAATCACAGAGTTACCTACCTTCACAGGGACATCAAGGATCACACCACTAATGGTGGAGCGGATGAGAGTACTTGACGCATTAGCGTTCGATTTCGAAACGCCATCACGCACTACCTGAAGTGCATCCTCAGAAGCGAGTAGCTCTTCTTTCGCCTGCCTCAACTTCTGAGCCACCTTATCATACTCATCCGCAGAAACTAGTTTCTGTTCGTAAAGGTTCTTCTCACGCTCATAATCTATCTTCGCCTGCTGAAGATTCAAGTCGGCAAGGCGCACACGACTCTCAGCAGAGGAAAGTTGTGCCATATCAGGAATTACTTTCACTTTGGCAATGACTTCGCCAGCCTGCACGTAATCACCTGGCTCTTTCATCAACTGTGTGATAATACCACCAATCTGAGGTTTGATATTCACCTCATTACGAGGTTCTATCTTACCTGTGATGATGGTCGTCTTCTTCACTTCATTCATCTCTGGAGTGAACTCGTTATACACCACCTCTTTGGGTTGTGACTTCTGCCACAGGAACACGAAGGTCCCGATAAAGATCAGTGCGATAATCGCAGCGACAATCAGTTTTCTGTACTTTTTCATATTATCTTGTTTTTTTCGTTATATCGTATCGGTTTTTTATTCATCTCGCATGGCATCGACGGGTTTGATACTCATAGCGCGTGCCGCAGGAGCCAGTCCGGCAAGCACACCCATCAGACTGACCGTCAAGGCAGCGGCAATGGCTGTCCAGAAGCCCACTTGGAAGTGAGCCGTCACAATACCGTCTTCCGTATTGCCCATCTCCAGCATCTGTAAGATCATAACAGCAAAGAGGATACCACTCATACCCGCCACAAGGGTAAGAACGATACTCTCAGAGATAATCTGCGAGAGGATCATCCTTGGCGTAGCACCGATGGCACGACGGATACCTATCTCCGTCGTACGCTCACGTACTGTCACCATCATGATGTTCGAAACACCGATGGCACCGGCAAACAGTGTTCCGAGTCCAACGAGCCAGATGAGGAAGTTGACACCTCTGAAAAGATTGTCAAGCATCTGGAAGAGGACTTCCGTGTTGAACACCATGGCTCCCTGTTCGTCCGTAGGATCCACGAAATGTGCCATTGTAACTGCCTCACGGATACGGTCTGCGATGCTCGACATCACGACACCCTCACGTCCTGTAGCCACCAACATGTCCACCTGGTTGCCTCTATTGTATATCTGCTGCATCAGCGTCAGAGGCAGTGTCACCTTTTCCTCGGCACGTCCATTGATATTCATATTCGTCGAGGCATAGTCCACACCGATCACTTCATAGTAGGTAGAGTCAATACGGATACTCTTACCGCATGGATCACCTCCCTCCTTGAAGAGTTCCTTGTAGATTTTCTTGCCAATGACACAGACCTTGCGATGCTCTATCATGTCCATCTCATTGATATAACGGCCATAGTAGAGTTTAGGGGCAACCACCAGTGCGTATTCGGGCGATGTACCCTGTACGCGTGGGGTGGTCTTCTGGTCACTATAGTAAGCCGTACTTCCCGTATTCCAAGGCGAGAAGAGTACTGGTGCCACAATATCAAGTTCCGGCACACGCTGGCGCAGACGGTGGATGTCCTTATAGTCCATACTCCACCAGCGACCCTTGCGAAAACCCTTGTACGCCTTCGAGGTCTGTTGTCCCCAGATAAACACGGTATTCTGGGCAAAGCCTTCAAAATTCTTCTCAAGCATCTCCTTCAGGCCATTGCCGCCTCCTATCAGTGCGATAAGCATAAAGACACCCCAGAACACGCCGAAACCTGTCAGGAAAGACCGTGACTTGTTACGGGTCAGGGTATCGATAATCTCTCTGTATGAATCTATATCTATTCTCATCATCTTCTAGTTGTTCTAGATTCTCTGGATTTTCTAGTCAGCGCGCAGAGCCTCTATAGGACGTATACGACTGGCCTTATAGGCAGGTATCAGTCCTGCTATCGTCCCAGCAATGACCATCACCATCGTAGCCTCGAGACACACATCAAGTCCGACGGTAGGATCGAGGAACATCGTTGCCTGGAAGAGACCCGTATCAACTGTCTCATGACCTATCGTGGCATCCATGTACTCATTGGTGCAGATGCCCAATACCATTCCGATATAGCCGAAGAATGTCGTAATGATGACACTCTCGGTAATAATCAACTTCAGGATACTCCAGGGCTTGGCACCTATCGCCTTGCGGATGCCGAACTCATGGGTACGCTCCTTCACCGTGATCAGCATGATGTTCGAGACGCCCACGATACCAGAGAGCAGCGTGAACAGACCCACCACCCAAAGGGCCATGCGGATGATACTGAGACCATCATGCATCTGAAGACTCTGCGTATAGCGGTTCCACAACCAGATGGCACTCTCATCCTCGGGATGAGCCTGATGGTTGGCATTGATATGATGACGATAGTCCGTCTCAAAGTCTTCGTTCTCCGTCTCCGTTGTCAGTCCATGAAACGTGAATTCGATATTACCGGCATCATCCGTGTTGGCACCAAAAATACTCTTGATAGCAGAATAGGTGGAGAATGCCTCCGCCTGACCCTGCTCCGTGTCTTTATAAATACCCACTACTTGGAACATGAAGTTATTGACCTTTACATACCGTCCCAGCAGTTTCTTATAGTCTTTGGGTTCTAACTCCTTTGCCTGTTTGTTACTCAGTACCAAAACCTTACGCTTTCCCTTTTGGTCGATATCGTTGACAAAACGACCATACAGCAGTTCCATTTTGTCTATCTTCGTATGGTTGGGATAGACGCCAAGAATTGTCGTACTGATATATTCCTGGTCGTTGCTGATAGTAGCAGAGATACTGTAACGTGCCCCTACCTCGTCAACATGATCCGTGAACTCACCAGAAGTTGCATCGACATCCCTTGTCTGCAAACGGATATTCCTGCCCTCTTTCATTCCTTGATAGGCCTTCGTCGTCTGTCCACCAAAGACCACCATGGAATTAGAGAGGAAGCGGTCGCTCTGCTTCAGGTTGGCATTGATGAGTCCATTACCGGCACCCAAGAGGACGATGAGCATGAAGATACCCCACGCCACAGCGAAGCCCGTGAGTGTCGTACGCAGTTTATTGCGTCGTGCCGTCTGCCATATCTCACTCAATAACTCCATCTTTGATTCTGATAATACGGTTGGTCTGTGAGCCCACATTCGGGTCGTGGGTCACGATAATCTGTGTCATCTTCTCCTCCTCATTCAACTGTTTCAGCAGTTGCATCACCTCTACGGAAGTCTTGGAGTCAAGGGCACCCGTCGGCTCGTCGGCAAGGATGATCTGTGGCTTCGTAATCAAGGCTCGGGCAATGGCGACACGCTGTTTCTGTCCACCAGAGAGTTCATTGGGATAATGCTCCGCCCAGTCCAACAAGCCCAGGCGTTCCAGGTATTCCAGCGCAAGGGTGTGTCGCTTTTTACGCGACACCCCTTGATAGAAGAGCGGCAACTCCACATTCTCTACTGCTGTCTTGAAAGAGATCAGGTTAAATGACTGGAAGATGAATCCAATCATATGGTTACGATACTCAGCCGCTTTCGACTCGGAGAGGTTCCAGATGGGTACCCCATTGAGCAGATACTCCCCAGAGTCGTAGTTGTCAAGAATACCTAATATATTCAATAAGGTAGACTTGCCAGAGCCTGATGCTCCCATGATGCTGACGAACTCTCCCTTTTCGATATCCAGTGAGATGCCCTTCAGCACATGGAGCGGTTGTGCACCTTGATAGGTCTTGTTGATGTCTTTTAGATGAATCATGAAAACAAACTTTTTATCTTTGTTTATTCATTAGACGTTGTTGACTCACCAGAAGTTGCAACGTATGCGTCTTTAACATCTTCTAACGTGATGCCTAACAGTTGCATCTGCCGGAAGAGTTCAGGCAGGCGTTCCTTCATGAACTCCTTCTTGCGTTCCTTGAGGATCTGCTTCTTCGCTCCTTTCGTCACGAAGTAGCCGAGTCCCCTTTTATTATATATAATGTTCGCGCGTGCCAACTCATCATAAGCCTTGACGGCAGTGTTGGTATTCACCTCCAAGAGTACGGCATACTCGCGGACAGAGGGAATGCGGTCGTCGTCCTTGTACTTATCGGCAAGGATCTCATCACAGAGGCGGTCAGCCATCTGCAAATAGATTGCTTTATCGTTTGTGAAATTCATACGTTCAACCATTTATTGTTAATGACCTGCATACGAGTAAACAGCTTATACGAAGCCCAGTAGTGGAAGACTATCAGCAGACAGCCTACTGTGTTAATGATATAGAACAAGGGATGGAAGATGTGGATATACGTCTGTGTCTCCTCATCCCAATGACTATTTATAAATTCGATGTCAACACCGCTCCAGTCTATCTGGTTCAGAATAATGGTCAACAGGATAAAAACAATAATAATCGTTCCACTGGTCAACAGGAACTGCTGGCGACGGAACAAAGTGCCACCCACAATATAGAGCGAATGGAAATAGAATATCATCGTTAACACCATCCAAAGAAGATGCCATTCTCCAGAAACTGTAATCTCCTCCCCTTGAGGACTAAAAAATTTCGGGATACCCCAGACAATGATACGACCTGTTACCCAGTCCACAAAAACACGCAGGGCATCGGCAAGCATAAAGGCACCTATCGTTACGACTGCCATCAATACGATAGAGAGCAATATGCTGATGACATACTTCTCCAAATTTGAGACTGGCCATAACAGATAGGCAGAACGCGTTCGCGTATCCTTCATCTGCGAGAACATGCCACCGGCTCCGAAGAGCATCGCGATACAGAAGAAAACAACACCAAAGGCTACACTCTGCGTCACATGTCGTTCATAGGCTTGATAAAGTTCGTCCGTCCCCCATGTCTCCATTAATTCATACGACGTTCCCTGTATACGGGTCCAGAAAAGACCTGCCATGAACATCACGAGTGTGAAGATACTGAAAAGACGAATCCACATCTTACGTCCCACCATCAACTGGCATTTCAGTGCCTGTCCGAATCTATTTATATTAAAGGTACTCATTTTGCTTGCGTTTTATAGTTAAACAATAATTCGAGATTCACTTGCGTCTCTGCATTACCTTCCTGACGCTTGGTAATCACTGCATTACCCTGCAAGGTAGGTTCGGCATAGAGTACACTTTTATCCATCTCCTGAGGACTGCGATACTCGAAGGTGTACTGCTCCTGAATATCCTGCATCGAAGCATTCAACAACACACTACGCTGATCGAGGATGATGATATGGTCAAGCATCTGCTCCACATCATGAACCTGATGCGTGGAGATAATCACAGTGCGCTCCTCTGTCATGTTTTGTGCAATGACCTTGCGGAACTGTGACTTTGAAGGAATATCCAATCCATTCGTTGGCTCGTCCATGAAGAGATACTTCGTGTTGGTAGCCATCGCGAAAGCTATGTACGCCTTCTTGCGCTGACCCATCGAAAGCTCATTAAACTTCACATTACGATCCAGTTCAAAGTCCTTCAGGCAATTATCCAGTATCTCATCAGAGAAGTTAGGATAGAAAGAACGATAGAGCTTCACATATTCTGAGAGTCGCATAGCTGGCAACTCAAACTCTTCCGTCACGAGGAAGATGTTGCGCAACATCTCAGGTTGCCTCTTTCGTGCCTCTACTCCATCAACACTAACAGAACCGTTATTGGGGCGAAGTAAACCTGAAAGCAGATAAAGAAGTGTCGACTTACCCGTACCGTTCTTGCCGAGCAGTCCATAGATACGATTCTCCTCCAACTGGAGACTGAATCCTTCAAACACAAGCGCCTTCTGACCCTTGTACTTGTAACTGATGTATTCAACATTAATCATACGTTATTTCCCTTTATTGATTATATCTTTCGTTGCATGTATTAGTGTACTACTCTAATAGTACACTGCAAAAGTAGTGATTAAAATGCTTCCCTCCAAATTTTTCAGCGACTTTTTTCACTATTAGGAGATATTTAACATTTCCACCTTATTTATTATTACACGCATGCGAGATTAGGAGAATCTGCGAAAGGAATAAACACTATCAAAGTAAACGCGCTAAGGTGAAAAAGTAAATTCAGTGTATTTACCGAGTAATTTCAGTGTATTTGCTAAATAAATTTAGTGTATTTGGTGAGTAAATTCAGTGAATTTACTTTATTAACACTTATTGGGAAAATTCATGACATCAATTTGTATGGATTATCAAGATTTTTGATTACCTTTGCACAACCATAGACTAAGTTTATATGAAACCTACTATTATCAATTATCGGTTCCTGGTAACTACCCTTTTGGTGCTTGTCAGCATGACGATGACCACATCGGCACAGGCTTCAGACAACGACACCACCAGCAACCACGTACTCAGTGAGGTACGCAAGTATTTCAATTCCGACAACGAAGGAGCGTTTTACATCGCTGCGGAGAGGTATCGCGACTATCACCTCAAGACAGGGAATCTCCATCTCTACTACAAGGGATGGGAGCACGAGATCCTGTATGATGTCAACCACAACCACTTCTATCGCGCCATGCGAAAGACCACCACGATGTATAACGACATGAAGAGGCGCAAGGCAGAAGACGAGTACTATAGTGCGACACACCTGCGAGGCATCATCTATTCCCTAAGGGGCAATATCACCCTCGCCCACCAGTATTTTGAGCAGGCTTTGGAAGAGGTGGACCATTCCCAGCCTGTCAACCTCATCAACATCTATTTCGACCTCGCCAATATCGAGATGGACACCCAGCCACAGGAAGCCATGAAGCACCTGGACTGTGCCATTGACATCATCAAGGCTAATAATGGGAGGTATGAGTATAGCGACGCCATCGGCTTCAAGGTGATCGTCGCCTTTGCCATGCGTGACTGGGACACCCTTCGCAAAGCCTACCAGGAGTATATGAGACTCCAGAAAACATTAGGAGACGACTTCAGTGTCACCTATTACCATTATGTGCAGATCTGCAAACACGCTGCAGACCGCCATTATGACGAGGCTATCCGACTCACCAACCTGTTGACCAACACCACCGACCAATATAAGTTCCAGACAGATATCTACGAGCTTGCCGGCGACACAGCGAATGCCTTCCTCGCCCAGAAGCACTATCTGGCTGTCAAAGACTCTGTCAATAATGTCATTATGAGTGAGGAGATGGTGGGCTCGGCAAGCGACCTCGCATCAATAGAACGCAAGAACGAGGAGTGCAGCGAACGTTCCGAGCGCATGAAATGGGGCATGATGGCACTGGTGCCCATCGCTTGTCTGATGCCTATTGCCGCCTGCCAGTGCCATAAGAGGAAATACACGAGGAAGCTACAACAGCAGAACGAGGAGTTGAAAATCGCACGTGACAAGGCACAGGAGGCAGAGCGCATGAAAATCAGTTTCATTCAGAACATGACACATGAGATACGCACCCCCTTGAATATCATCAGCGGCTTCGCCCAAGTCATCAGCGACCCAGATACTGATATCAGCAAAGAGGAGCGCACAGAGATAGCCACCCGTATTACCAACAGCACGAATAATATCGTGAATATCATCAACGAGATCCTGGACATCTCAGGAAAGGAGAGCATCCACTATATCGACAAGAGCGACCTTGTCCATTGTAATGAGATTGCTCAAAAGGTGCTGAGGGATTTTGACGATGGCGACAAAGACTATCAGATTCGCTTTGAAAGCAGTCTGAAAGACAGTTACAAGCTGATGACCAACGAGAAGGAAGTGGAGAAAATCCTCCATAACCTGCTGAACAACGCCTGCAAGTTCACAGAGAAAGGACTCATCACCTTGTCATGCTATCATGACGAGATGGAAAAGGATATGGTCTGTTTCAGTGTGACAGACACAGGAAAAGGTATCAAGGAAGGAGAAGAGGAGAAAATCTTCGAGCACTTCTACAAAGTGGACGCCTATAAGGAAGGCGTGGGACTTGGTCTTCCTCTGTCCCGACGGGTCGCCAGACAGATGGGTGGTGATGTCGTTTTGGACACATCTTACAAAGACGGCGGCCGCTTCATCCTGAAACTACCGGTCGCATGACCGTGTGCATCAGCCACGCTGGTCGGCTCCCCACATCATCTTTTCACGTAAGGTGTGGAAATACTTCTGTCCTGCACGCTTGACGACCTTTACCTTATAGGGAGCCTTGCGTAAGGTCAGGCGAGTCCCCTCCACGCATTTCTCCGAGCGGCCGTCGAGCGCCACCAGGAAATTATGGGAGCGGCTCTCTACCGTCAGACATATTTCCGCATTATCGGGAATCACAATAGGACGGATATTCAGGGAGTGTGGGGCAACGGCTGTCATCGAGAACACACTCGTTCCCGGTACGATGATCGGACCGCCCACAGAGAGGGAATAGGCGGTAGAGCCTGTAGGTGTGCTAACGACCAGTCCATCAGCCTGATAGGTCGTCAGGTAATCCCCATTGATCGTCGCATGGATAGAGATCATCGAAGCGTTGTCACGCTTCAGGATAGCCACATCATTCAAGGCACAATGATAGCCCTTCAGAGGTGTCCCGTCCGCCTCCACAGCAATGGCGGCACGTGTCTCGATGGTATAGTCTCCCTCATAGATCGACTCCACGATGTGCTCAATCTCTCCAGCGCTGATGTCGGCAAGGAATCCCAGACGTCCCATATTCACGCCTAAGATGGGGATCTGCTTGCCACCTACCATGCTTGCCGCACGAAGGAAGGTGCCATCGCCACCCATGGAGATGACGAAATCCGCCTCAAAGTCGGATCCCTCAAACACAGTGACCGCTGTCACATTCAGCTGATGACCATGCACCAAGAAGTCATAGAACTCTTTTTCTATACAGATGTCGGCATGACGTTCAGAGAGACATGCCAGTATCTTCATGATAGATGCCGACTTCTTCGGCTGGTAAGTATTGCCGAAAATAGCAAACCGTAGTTTTCGTGAGGTCATAAAAAATCTGTCTTTTTTAGCCGTTATTTGACAAACATTTTGTATCTTTGCCGTGTATTATGTGCGCAAAGATACCAATTTTTAGTGAAAAAGCGCATAACTGAAGGACAAAATTACTTAGAAAATGACAAAACTGAGTGTAAATATCAACAAAGTAGCCACCTTACGCAATGCCAGAGGAGGTAACAACCCTAACGTGTTAGTCGTCGCTCATGACGTGGAAATGTTTGGTGCACAGGGCATTACCGTCCACCCCCGTCCTGACGAGCGTCATATCCGCTATCAGGATGTCCGTGATTTGAAACCACTGATCACCACAGAGTTTAATATCGAGGGAAACCCCATCGATTCTTTCGTGGACCTGGTATTGGAAGTCACCCCAAAACAGGTGACACTGGTACCTGACGGACACGACCAGATCACCAGCAACCATGGATGGGACACTATCGAGAATAAAGTTTTCCTCACAGATATCTGTAAGACATTCAGGGATGCTGGCATCCGTACCAGTATCTTCGTCGACTCTGACCCGAGGATGGTGGAGGGTGCCAAGACGTGTGGTGCTGACCGTGTGGAGCTCTATACCGAGCCCTATGCGTCACAGTATGCCGCTGACCGTGCTGCCGCCATCGCCCCGTTTATTGCCGCAGCAGAGGAGGCACGTCGTGTAGGACTGGGACTGAATGCCGGACATGACCTCTCCTTGGAGAACCTGCAGTATTTCCATGAGATGATTCCATGGACAGACGAGGTGAGCATCGGACATGCCCTGATATGTGACGCCCTCTATCTGGGATTACAAGAGACTATCAAGCAATATTTACTAGCACTACAATAGACTATGGCAAAGGTATATGTGTTTTTAGCAGACGGCTTCGAGGATGTCGAGGCGCTGATCCCCATTGACGTATGGCGTCGTGGCGGAATGGATGTGACGACAGTAAGTATCATGGGGGATCCCGTCGTAGAGACAGCACATGGTGTACGTATCATCGCTGACGCCCTCTTCGAGGATATAGACGTCAGTGATGCTGACTTACTATTCCTTCCAGGAGGAATGCCAGGCGCACAGAACCTCTACAACCACGAGGGGGTTCGCAAGGCAGTATTGGCTCAGGCGGAGAAAGGTAAGAAGATCGCAGCCATCTGTGCTGCCCCGGCTGTCGTCCTTGCCCAACTGGGAATCCTTGATGGGAAACTGGCAACCTGCTATCCTGGTTTTGAAGAGATGCTCACCAAGGCTACCTATACGGGAAGACTCATCACAGTGGATAAGAATATCACGACTGGAGAAGGTCCTGCTGCCGCTTTTCCGTTCGCCTATGACCTGCTGGGGCAGCTCACCAGTCCTCCCATAGCCCACCAGATTGCCGAGGGCATGCGTTTCAAACATTTGATGAGTGAGAAGTAACATTCATGGACTATATCATCATTGTTGCAGGAGGAAAAGGATTACGCATGGGGGGAGAGATTCCCAAACAGTTCCTGCCCATTGACGGGAAACCCATCCTGATGCGTACACTGGAGCGTTTCCATACCTATAGCGAGACGTTGCGGATTATCTTGGTATTACCCAAAGACCAGCAGGCATATTGGCTGCAACTCTGTGAGGAATACCATTTCCCCCTCCCTCAACAGGAAGGGGAATGGGGTGAGTCATACCAGATGACCGATGGTGGGGAGACACGTTTCCATAGTGTGCAGCATGGACTTGCCCTCATCCCTGATGATGCAGAAGGAGTCGTGGGTGTCCACGATGGTGTACGTCCCTTCCCCAGTATTAAGGTCATCCGCGACTGTTATGAGACGGCACGGACGGCAAAGGCTGTCATCCCCGTCATCCCCGTAGTCGAGACCGTCCGCCAGTTATGCGGTGTCAACTCTAAACTCTCAACTATCAACTCTCTACTGTCAAAAACCGTCCCCCGCAATGACTACCGACTGGTACAGACCCCCCAGTGCTTCGATATCCAACTGCTGAAGGCAGCAAACAAACAACCTTATAACGACAACTTTACCGATGATGCCTCTGTCGTGGAGAGCTATGGTCAGCCCATCACCCTTGTGGAAGGCAACAGAGAGAATATCAAGATCACAACCCCTTACGACCTGAAAATTGCGGAAGTATTAGTTCATGACTAATTATGAAGAATGATGAACTATGAACTATTAGAGCAAGACATACAGTTCCTGCCAGGGGTAGGTCCCAACAGGAAGAAGATGCTCAGTCAGGAACTGGGTATAGAAACCTTTAGTGACTTGTTGCAGTATTACCCTTATAAACACGTGGACCGCAGTCGTCTCTACTCCATCAGGGAACTGACTGGTGATATGCCTTTCGTTCAGGTGAAAGGACATATTCTGAGTTTCGAGACCTTCAAGATGAGTGCCCGTAAGGAACGAGTCGTCGCCCATTTCACAGACGGCAGTGGTAAGGTGATGGACCTGACGTGGTTCAATGGCGGGAAATACGCCAAACAGAGTTATAAGATAGGTACGGAGTATATCATCTTCGGACGACCGAATGTCTTTAACGGACGTATCAACGTCACCCACCCCGATATCGATGCCGCTGACAAGCTGGAGCTCTCCACGATGGGTATGCAACCTTATTACAATACCACGGAGAAGATGAAGAAGAGCGGACTGAACTCCCGTTGTGTAGAGCGTTTTATCAAGACGCTCCTCGATGTCATCAAGGAGCCCTTGCCAGAGACACTCCCCGACTTCATCACCAACCGTCTGCACCTCATGAGCCGGGACGAGGCACTGCGTAAGATCCATTATCCACAGGACACCAGTGAGCTGGAGAAAGCACGTGTCCGACTGAAATTCGAGGAGCTCTTCTACGTCCAACTGAATATACTAAGGTATGCCAGCGACCATCGCCGCAAATATCGTGGTTATATCTTCTCAAAGGTAGGCGACAATTTAAACTCGTTCTACCATGACCACCTGCCTTTTCAACTGACGGAGGCACAAAAACGGGTCATCCGTGAAATCCGCAAGGACACTGGGTCCGGACGACAGATGAACCGTCTGTTGCAAGGGGATGTAGGCAGCGGCAAGACCTTGGTGGCACTGATGTCGATGCTCATCGCCCTCGACAACGGCTATCAGGCATGTATCATGGCTCCGACGGAGATCCTTGCCGAGCAACACCTGCAGACCATCCGCGACTTCCTGGGCGACATGCCTATCCGGGTGGAACTGCTGACAGGTATCGTCAAAGGCAGGAAACGACAGGAGGTACTGGAGGGGCTGCAGAACGGTCGTGTACAAATCCTCGTAGGTACCCATGCCGTTATTGAGGATACGGTACAGTTTGCTAATCTCGGCATGGTGGTGGTCGACGAGCAACATCGTTTCGGTGTCGCCCAGCGCGCCAAGCTATGGAGCAAGAACACCAACCCACCCCATGTGTTGGTGATGACGGCGACACCCATCCCACGCACCCTCGCCATGACCCTTTATGGTGACTTGGACGTGAGTGTCATCGATGAACTACCACCAGGACGCAAACCCGTTGTCACCACCCACGTCCTCGATCGTAGCATGCCCTCGCTCTATGACGGACTTCGGAAACAGATCAACCAAGGCAGACAGGTGTATATCGTCTTCCCACTCATCGAGGAAAGCGAGAAAATCGATCTCAAGAACCTGGAGGACGGCTTCGAGGTGTTACGACAGGTGTTCCCTGAATTCCGGCTGAGTAAGGTACATGGCAAGATGAAACCTAAAGACAAGGAAGAGGAGATGCAGCGTTTCGTCAAGGGGGAGACACAGATGCTCGTCGCCACCACCGTCATCGAGGTGGGTGTCAATGTACCTAACGCCTCCGTGATGGTGATCCTGGAGGCACAACGTTTCGGGCTCAGCCAATTGCACCAGCTCCGCGGACGTGTCGGACGAGGTGCTGACCAGAGCTATTGCATCCTTGTCACCACCCCCCAGTTAAGTGAGGATACCCGTAAGCGAATCGACATCATGTGCGAGACAAACGACGGTTTCCGTATCGCCGAGGCAGACCTGAAGCTAAGAGGTCCCGGCGACTTGGAGGGAACCCAGCAGAGCGGTATGGCATTCGACCTGAAAATTGCTGACATTGCCAGAGACGGACAACTCGTACAGATGGCTCGTGACGAGGCACAAAAGATTATCGACGACGACCCGACATGTGTGTCGAACAAATACCTGATGCTTTGGAACAGGTTACGTCAATTACGCAAAACAAACGTTAATTGGGCAGCTATTTCTTAAGAAAAGTGTTAAAACACACACAAATATTGTTAACGCACACTGCTTTTACACCTATTATATTAATATTTTTATTACCTTTGCACCGACATTTTTCCTTCAGGGAACTATTTCGAACATAAAAAAGTTATTATGCTTACTAAAAAAATTATTAAAAAGATCGCATTTTCAACCGTTTTAACCATATTAGCAGTCCCCGCCATGGGACAGGATTTGTTGGCAAAGCAAGCCCCCATCGACCGCAAGATGAAAGCCGTCGACAGCATGGCACTTCACAGACTTATTCAGGCTGAGAGCTATGACTCTCCCGCAGCCGACCTCTATAACGACTGGAACAACCGTTATGCCCACAAGGCATCCGTTCTTCCAGACACTTTCCGTATTGACCTCCGTGGCTTCTGCATGCCGACCACTAGTCGTGTACTGACCAGTAACTTCGGTGCCCGTTGGGGACGTCAGCACAAAGGACTCGACATCAAAGTATATATCGGCGATACCATCCGCGCTGCGTTCAGCGGTAAGGTTCGTATCGTGAGATATGAGGGAAAAGGCTACGGTAAGTATGTCGTTATCCGCCACTATAACGGACTTGAGACGATTTACGGTCATATGTCCAAGCAACTGGTAACAGAGGAACAAGAGGTTCGCGCTGGTGATCCTATCGGTCTGGGTGGTAACACAGGTCGTAGTACAGGTTCTCACCTCCATTTCGAGACCCGTCTGTGTGGTATCGCACTGAATCCCGCCCTGATGTTCGACTTCAAGAATCAGGATGTGGTAAGTGACTATTACGTATTCCGCAAGTCTACCTACAACCATGAGTCAGCAGAGGCAACTCGCCTGCGTGGCGTAGGTGGCAAATCAGTTAATGGCGACCTCGACATCCCACAGCAGACCTATGCTTCCGCACAACCTGCAAGCTCCAAGAAAATCAGGGCTCATGCCACCCGTTTCCACAAAGTGGCAAAGGGTGAGACACTGTCCTCTATTGCCCGCAAGCGTGGCATGACAGTCAGCGCTATCTGTAAGCTGAACCATATCAAAGCAAATACCCGTATCAGAGCAGGTCAGATCCTCAGATACAATTAACCAACAACCCTTCACGGCGTGAAGCCGTTGACCAGAAAATCTAAATGAAACAGAAAATCATGTTATGCATCTTACTGATGCTGCTGTCTTCCATGGATGTGGCATTAGCAAAGGGCAAGAGAAAAAAAGCAAAGAAAATCCAACGTACAGAGACGGTGTATGAAGAGATCGACAATTTCGATTTCCTCTATGCTGACGACTATAACGTCAATATGAGTTTTGCCTCGACGGATGATATCCTCAGGCAAGCAACCTCCTTTATCGGCACCCGTTACCGCTTAGGCAGCAAAGGTCCTAACGCCTTCGACTGCTCTGGTTTCACCAGCTATATCTACGGACAGAACAATATTGCGATTGGAGGTTCCTCCCGTGACCAGTATGCCCGCAACATCCCCATCCGTCGGGAGGAGATGCAACCGGGCGACCTCGTGTTCTTCACCAGTCCTAACTCTGGTCGCAACGTAGGACATGTGGGAATCATCCTTGACTACGACCCCATTGAGAATACTTTCACGTTTATCCACGCTAGTACCAAGAGCGGGGTGAAGATCAGTTCCTCTACGGACGGCAATTACAGCCGCCGTTATATCGGGGTTCGTCGTGTAGCAAGATAAGACACTATGAGAATAAGACTTTTCCTATTAACGATATTAGCAGGTTACGCCGTAGCCTGCTTTTCTGATGATATCACCGTTGCCATGACAGGTGATATCATGATGGGTACCACCTACCCCGGTGTCTCACTGCCGCCAAAAAATGGAGAGGAAGTATTTAAAGACGTAAAACCCATCCTGCAACGCGCCACGATCGCTGTTGGCAACTTAGAGGGCACCCTGCTGGATGGTGGTAAGAGCACGAAGAGCGGTGGTCCTAACAGCTACTCCTTCCGTACGCCAACCAGTTATTCACATTTACTGAAGGAGGCTGGCTACGACTTCCTGAGCATGGCGAACAACCACGCCAACGACTTCGGTGCCGAGGGTATTGCCAGCACAGAGAAACAACTGGACCTGCAGGACATCAAGTATGCCGGTATCAAAGGACACGTGGAGTCTGCCATCGTCGTACGCAACGGTATCAAGTTCGGATTATGCGCCTTCGGCCATAACCAATACACCCTCAAGCATCGTGACCTGCAAACCGTCAAGCGTATCCTCGACGACCTGAAGAAGAAGTCGGATATCATTATCGTATCTTTCCATGGTGGTGCCGAGGGACGTTCCAAGAACCATCTCCCGCAAGGTGCGGAAAGCTTCTTGGGAGAGGATCGCGGCTCCCTTCGTGAGTTTGCCCATTTTTGTATTGACAACGGTGCGGACATCGTCTATGGTCACGGTCCTCATGTAGTACGTGCCACAGAGGTCTATAAAGGTCGTTTCATCGCCTACAGCCTTGGAAATTTCTGCACGCCATACGGCATGAGCCTGGCAGGTATCTCCGCCTACTCTCCCGTTGTCGAGATCAAGATAGACAAGCAAGGTCGTTTCCTCAGTGGTAAGATTCACTCTTTCCTCCAACAGAAGGGCGTTGGTCCCCGTAAGGATGCCAACCTGCATGTGGCACATGAGATGATGAACCTCACCAACAGTGATGTCCCCCACAGCGAAGCCACTATCGACCAACACGGGAACATCACACTGAAGAAATAACAAAAATTCCTACATTTTATTTTGTAGTTCGCTCGTTTCTTCGTATCTTTGTAGCTCATTAATAACTATTAACGCTATAAGATATGGACAATAAGCGCTATGGTCACTTTGACGACCAACACCGTGAGTATGTGATTACCGACCCGAAGACACCGTGGCCCTGGATCAACTACCTAGGCAATGAGGATTTCTTCTCACTGATCTCTAACACCGCTGGCGGCTACTCCTTCTATAAGGATGCTAAGTTCCGCCGTATTACCCGTTATCGTTATAATAACGTGCCCATGGACAATGGTGGACGCTATTTCTATATCAACGACAACGGTACTGTATGGAATCCTGGTTGGAAACCATGCAAGACTCCTCTCGACTTCTATGAGTGCCGCCATGGCATGAGCTATACACGCATCACCGGACGCAAGAACGGTGTGGAGGCATCAGTACTCTTCTTCGTCCCCCTGAAGACATGGGCGGAGGTGCAGAAACTGACCCTCACGAACCAGAGTAACGAGGTGAAGAAGCTGAAACTCTTCTCCTTCGAGGAGTGGTGCCTGTGGAATGCCGCTACGGACATGGAGAACTTCCAGCGTAACTTCTCGACGGGTGAGGTGGAGATAGAGGGTAGTACCATCTATCACAAGACAGAGTACCGTGAGCGTCGTAACCACTATGCGTTCTATCATGTGAACACAGAGATACAGGGCTACGACACCGACCGCGAGACCTTCGTGGGACTGTATAACGAGTTTGCTAACCCTGACGCTGTCATGGAGGGTAAGCCCCGTAATAGTCATGCCCATGGCTGGAGCCCCATCGCCTCCCATTATATCGAGGTGGAACTGCAACCTGGTGAGTCCCGTGACTTTATCTTCCTGTTGGGCTATGTGGAGAACGAGCAGGACAAGAAGTTCGCTGCCCCACAGGTCATCAACAAGGAGAAGGCACACGCCATCATCAACCAACTCGACACCACGGCGAAGGTGGACAAGGCATTTGCAGAGCTCTGCCAGTACTGGGATGCCCTTCTGAATATCTATAAGGTACAAACGGGTAACGACAAGCTCGACCGCATGGTGAACATCTGGAACCAGTACCAGTGCATGGTGACCTTTAACTTCTCACGAAGCGCTTCCTTCTTCGAGAGCGGCGTGGGACGTGGCATGGGTTTCCGCGACTCCAACCAGGACCTCGTGGGCTTCGTCCATCAGATACCACCACGTGCCCGTCAGCGTATCATCGATATCGCATCGACACAGTTCCCGGACGGCGGCTGCTACCACCAGTACCAGCCACTCACAAAACGTGGTAATAACGACATCGGTGGTGGTTTCAACGACGACCCTTGCTGGCTCATCTTTGGTACCGTTGCCTATATCAAGGAGACGGGCGACTTCTCGATTCTCGATGAAATGGTGCCTTTTGACAACCAACCTGGTTCTGAGGTCACCCTCTTCGAGCACCTGAAGGTATCCATGGACCACGTCATCAAGAACCTCGGTCCTCACATGCTGCCACTCATCGGACGTGCCGACTGGAACGACTGTCTGAACCTCAACTGCTTCTCATGGGATCCTAACGAGAGTTTCCAGACTACAGAGAACAAGAGCGAGGGTTCAAAGGCGGAGTCCCTGATGATTGCCGGTCTCTTCGTAGTGACAGCGAAAGAGTATGTGGCGCTGTGTAAGAAACTCTCAGAGAACTCCGAGAACTCAGAGTACCCCGAGGAAGCCAAGCGTATGCAAGCCGCCATCGACGCGATGGTAGCAGCAGTGAAGAAAGACGGATGGGATGGTGAGTGGTATCTCCGTGCCTACGACTTCTTCGGCAACAAGATCGGCTCCCATGAGTGTGACGAGGCGAAGATCTTCATTGAGAGCCAGGGCTGGTGTACGATGGCACAGATTGGCGCTGAGGACGGCATGGTAGCTAAGGCACTCGACTCCTGCAAGAAATACTTGGAGTGCGAGCATGGCATGGTGCTCAACAACCCTGCCTTCACGAAGTATATCTATGAGTATGGTGAGATCTCTAGCTATCCTGAGGGCTACAAGGAGAATGCCGGTATCTTCTGCCACAACAATCCTTGGGTCATCATTGGCGAGTGCATCGCCGGGCGTGGTAACGACGCATGGAGCCATTATGCCAAGATACTCCCCTCTTACGTGGAGGAAAAATACCAGACACTGCACAAGGTAGAGCCTTACGTCAACTGCCAGATGGTTGCCGGCAAGGATGCCGCCAAGCCTGGTGAGGGTAAGAACTCATGGCTCACAGGTACTGCCGCCTGGATGTGGCTGACCGTCAGCCAGTATATCCTGGGCGTGAAACCTCAGTACGACGGTTTACAAATCGATCCCTGTCTGCCGACAACAGCCAAGGAGTACACCATCCAGCGTAAGTTCCGTGATGCCGAGTACACCATCACCGTCAAGAACCCTGACGGCAAGGAGTCTGGTGTCAAGCAGGTAATCGTGGACGGCAAGCCCATCGAGGGCAACGTCATCCCCTACTCCGCTGGCAAGCATACCGTTGAGGCTACGATGTAAGCAAGCTTTACATACCCATTCTAAAATTCCCTCTGCCTTGATAACAGAGGGAATTTTTGTTGTCTTCTATTTTGGCTATAGGCGTTCAGTCGTTTGGCTGGAGCCGTTCAGTCGTTTGGCTATAGCCGAACGGTTGTTAGGTAGGCACTTTCTCCCTGTTAGGTAGGCACTACCCCCATTGGGAAGCATTCCTTTACCCCCATAACAGGCATTGGCATAAAGCATAGAAGGCATTCCTTTGTTTTTGGAAGACAATTTACTTTATAGTAAAAAAACTTGTGGTATTCAAGAAAAAGATGTACCTTTGTCGATCGAAATGAGAGCGTTAGTATGAGTGAGCATCATAATCCCTTTTTAGAACCCTATAAGACACTGCATGACACAGTGCCCTTTGACCGCATACGTCTGGAAGACTATGAGGAGGCTTTCATGGAGGGCATCCGCAGAGATAACGAGTATCTGGAGAAGACCATCAACAACTCTGAGAAACCCACTTTCGACAATACCATCCTGAACCCTTTTGACAAGGGTGATGGCTATTACGATCTGTTGGACAGGGTATCGACCGTGTTCTTCAACCTGCTCAGTGCGGAGACCAATGATGAGATGGATGCCCTCGCCCAGAAGATGCAGCCCATCCTGACCCAGCATGCCAACGACATGCGATTGAACCCACAGTTATTTGAGCGCATCCGTCAGGTACATCTGCACCATCGTCGTCTGACTGCCGAGGAGAAGATGCTATTAGACAACTGCTATGAGGGATTCGTACGCAGTGGTGCCCTGTTGGATGAGGAAGGCAAGACAAAGCTGCGCCAGTTGACGGAGGAGGCTTCCATGCTCTCGTTGCAGTTCTCACAGAATCTGTTGAAGGAGAACAAGGCGTTTACACTCCGCATTACAGATGAGGCACAACTCGACGGTCTGCCAGACACTGCCCGTGAGGCAGCGGCACAGGCATGGAAAGAAGCCAGAAGCCAAGAGCCAGAAGCCTATGGTGATAAAGGTTGGCTCTTCACCCTCGACATGCCCAGTTACTCGCCCTTTATGACTTACTCCACCCAACGCGAGTTACGCAAAGAGATGTATATGGCCCGCAATACGGAGTGTACTCACGATAACAGTGAGAACAATATCGAGATCTGTAAGCGACTCATCAACCTGCGCAGGGAAATCGCCCAGTTATTAGGTTTCAAGACCTATGCCGACTATGTACTGAAACGTCGTATGGCATCAAATGTCCGCAATGTCTATCGATTGCTCGACGACCTCATCAATGCCTACAAGCCGACAGCCATCAAAGAGCGTGAGGAGCTGAAGAAGATGTTCGAGAAGGAGACATCAGCCATCAGCCATCAGCCATCAGCCATCAAAATGATGCCATGGGATAGTGGTTTCTATTCCCATCAGCTCCAGATGAAGAAATACAATCTGGACGCAGAGATGCTACGTCCTTATTTCGAGCTGTCGAAGGTCATCGAAGGTGTCTTCGGACTCGCTAACCGTCTCTATGGCATTACTTTCAAGGAGAACAAGGACATCCCTGTCTATCATCCCGACGTGAAGGCTTACGAGGTCTTTGACAAGGACGGCTCCTATCTCGCCGTGTTCTATGCCGACTTCCATCCCCGCAAGGGAAAACAGGGCGGTGCGTGGATGACAGAGTACCAAGGACAATGGATTACCAAGAAAGGAGAGAACATCCGTCCGCATGTCTCTGTGGTGATGAACCTCACCAAACCCACTGACGAGAAGCCAGCCCTGCTAACACTCGGAGAGGTGGAGACCTTCCTGCATGAGTTCGGACACTCGCTGCACGGGATGTTCGCCAACACCCGTTTCGAGAGCCTCAGCGGTACGAATGTATGGTGGGACTTCGTGGAACTGCCCTCGCAGTTCATGGAGAACTTCTCTATCGAGAAAGACTTCCTCCGCACCTTCGCCTTCCACTACCAGACAGGAGAGCCTCTGCCCGACGAGCTGATACGCCGTATCGTGAAGAGTCGTAACTTCATGGCGGCGACGGCATGTCTCCGACAGGTGTCATTCGGACTCCTTGATATGGCTTACTATACCAAGAAGGACGAATTTACGGACGATATCATCCCCTTCGAGAAGAAAGCATGGAAGAAGGCGATCTTAGGAGAACAGTTACCAGACACCTGTATGACGGTGCAGTTCTCACATATCATGGCAGGCGGCTATGCTGCCGGCTACTACAGCTACAAATGGGCGGAAGTGCTGGAGGCTGATGCCTTCAGCGTGTTCAAACGCCATGGTATCTTCAACCAGAAGACGGCACAGAGCTTCAGAGACAATATCCTCTCCAAAGGCGGAACAGAGCATCCGATGACGCTCTACAAGCGCTTCCGGGGCGGAGAACCGACAATAGACGCATTATTAAAGCGAAATGGAATCAAACGAGAAACAAAGAAGATTTGACCTGCGCTACCTGCAGATGGCAAGGATATGGGCACAGAACTCATACTGTCAACGTCGACAGGTGGGTGCACTGGTCGTGAAGAACGGTATGATTATCAGTGACGGCTATAATGGTACCCCTAGCGGTTTCGAGAATATCTGCGAGGACGAGAATAACGTGACGAAGCCCTATGTGCTGCATGCCGAGGCAAACGCCATCACCAAACTCGCCCGCTCCAACAACAATAGCGACGGTTCAACCATCTATATCACTGCCTCCCCCTGTATTGAGTGTGCCAAACTGATTATCCAGGCTGGCATCAAACGGGTCGTCTATGGCGAGCAGTATCGCCTGACCGACGGTATTGACCTGTTGAAACGTGCCGGTATTGAAACCATCTATATTAACCCTGACGAAAAATGAACGAGAAAAGGAACAATCGTTATATGCCCATCCTGATGGCTGTCAGCGTAGTCATCGGTATCCTGATCGGTACCTTCTACGCTAACCATTTCTCAGGCAACAGACTGAGCATCATCAATTCCGGCAGTAACAAGCTGAACAACCTGTTGCGACTGGTTGACGATCAGTATGTGGATACCGTCAATGTGAATGACCTTGTGGAGAAGGCAATTCCTCAGATTCTCTCCGAACTGGACCCTCACTCCGTCTATATTGGAGCCAAAGATATGCAGATCGTCAACGACGACCTGAAGGGTTCTTTCTCTGGAGTAGGTATTGAGTTCACTATCCGTCATGACACCCTCCATGTGCAGAACGTCATCAAGAACGGTCCCTCAGAGCGTGCCGGGCTTATCGCTGGTGACAAGATAGTGATGGTGGACGATCAGCCGTTCACAGGAAAGACACTGACCAACGAGGAGGCTATGCACAGGTTAAAGGGTCCTAAGGACACGAAAGTGAAACTGGGTATCATACGTAATAGGGAGAAAACGATCCGTAACTTTGTTGTGACCCGTGGCGACATCCCTACAAGGAGTGTCACGGCAACCTATATGCTGGATGACAAGACAGGATATATCCGTCTCAAGAACTTTGGTGAGAACACCTATCCCGAGTTGTTGATTGCCCTTGCCAAGCTCTCCCAGGAAGGTTTTGAAAACCTTGCCATCGACCTGCGCGGCAACACAGGCGGTTACCTGGAGTCGGCAGTACAGATTGCCAACGAGTTCCTGCCCAAAGGCAACCTCATCGTCTATACCCAGGGACGCAGGTCGCCACGACAGGAATATCGCAGTGACGGACGCGGCTCCTACCAGCATATACCACTCGTCATCCTCATCGACGAAGGCTCTGCCTCTGCCAGTGAAATCCTGGCAGGCGCCATCCAGGATAATGACCGTGGTACCATTATCGGACGACGCTCGTTTGGAAAGGGACTGGTACAGAAACCGATGGCTTTCAATGACGGGTCGATGATTCGCCTGACCATTGCCCGCTACTACTCGCCCTCGGGTCGTTGTATCCAGAAGCCTTATGTGTCTGGTGATAACAAGGACTATGAGGAGGACCTGATGGAACGTTACCAGCATGGGGAGTTCTTCTCGCAAGACAGTATCAAGCATACCGGTCCAGCCTATAAGACACGTATCGGACGTGAGGTGTTCGGTGGTGGCGGTATCACTCCTGACATCTTCGTAGGTGAAGACACCACAGATGTGACCTCCTACTATAAACAAGCATCCATGAGTGGACTTATCTTGCAGTTCGCCTTCGACTATACGGACAATAACAGGCAAAAACTGAATGAGTACCATTCCTGGAAAGACCTGGAGAAATACCTTGCCAAACAGAATTTGGTCGAGAAGTTCGCCTCTTATGCCGAGAAGAATGGACTCAAACGCCGTAACCTCATGATACAACGTTCCCATCATCTCCTGGAACGATTTATCTACAGCCGCATCATCTATAACATGATGAGTGAAGAGGCATGGGTAGAATATATCAACACCGATGACCCTGCCATCAAGGAGACATTGAGAGTCTTCAAGGAGAAAAAAGCCTTTCCTGCTGCCCCACAGAAACAGGAAAGCAAAAATGCGGCATGATGACGAAGCAAGAGCTACGCAAATACATCCGAAATCAAGGGGACAGGTTGCATGATTCTGTCCAGAATCAGAAACCTGTCCCCTTGATTCCTCGCCTTGCCAACGCTGACATCTTATTAATATATAGTGCATTGCCCGACGAGGTTCCTACCCAGTCGCTGATAGATGAGCTAATGGCACAAGGCAAGACAGTTCTCCTGCCCCGTGTCGTCAACGACACAGACATGGAACTGCGCCAGTATACGGGTACGCAGGACTTACAAGTTGGGGCTTTCGGTATTCTGGAGCCGACGGGAGCCGTTTTTACCGATTATGAGAAGATAGATGTTGCCGTCATCCCTGGTATGGCGTTCGACAAGGAAGGGCATCGTCTTGGAAGAGGGAAAGGCTATTATGACCGTTTCCTTCGCTTACTCCCCAACACCTATAAGATAGGTATCTGTTTCTCCTGGCAGTTAGTGGACGAAGTACCTACTGACGAGCATGACATCCTCATGGATGAGATCATCACAGCTAATATTCAATGAACATCAGCAGAAACGGATATCGGTAATCACCTGCTCCTCTACTACAGCATTCAGCTTCTTGACCAGTTCCCCTCGCATCATCGACAAATCCGAACGAAGGGCAGGATTTGACAAGCGGACATACAGCGTCTGGTTGTAGATATAGGTATTCAGCGTATATCGGGTAATCACAGGACCGGCAATCTCAGGCCATGCCTCCACCAGCCGTTTCTGTTTCAACGGTGTCTCCAACCCCTGTTCACGCAGGTTGCGCAACAGGATATCCTTGAGTGACTCTGTATTCCGCTTAAACATCCTTCCTTATGATTTCTCCGTTATCCACCTCGAATATCTGATAGTCCAGGGCACTATTCCTGAGTATCTGGTCAAGATGATCCCGATTGGTGTCTGTGATGAATATCTGTCCAAAGGCATCTCCAGACACCAGGCGTACGATCTGCTCCACCCTTTCCGCATCCAACTTGTCGAAGATATCATCCAACAACAGCAAGGGCGTCGTCCGGGATGCCGTCCGCTTGAGGAAGTCAAACTGTGCCAGCTTCAAGGCAATGGCATATGTCTTGTTCTGTCCCTGGGAACCCTCCCGTTTCATAGGATGCCCCCCTAAGGTAAACACCAAGTCGTCACGATGGATACCATGAAGAGAGAAACCCACGGCAAGGTCTTTATGCCTGTCTCGCTGGATGACCTCCAGTAACGGACCGCGCTGACAATGAGAGAGATAGTCAAGTCCCACCGTCTCCCGTCCAGAGGATATCTTATCATAGAACTGCTGAAACAAAGGTACCAGCTCCTGGACAAAGGCGTCACGCCTATGGTAAATGAACTCCCCTGACTCTGCCATCTGCTCCTCCCATATCTGCAGAAGCATCGGGTCAGGAGCCGGGTCTTCCTGTTTCAATAGAGTATTCCGTTGCTGGAGGGCGTTATTATAGCGTGACAGGGCATCGATATAAGAACGATCGTATTGCGAGATAACCATATCCATCAGCCGCCTGCGTTCCTCACCGCCTCCTTCTATCAATAAAGTATCGGATGGAGAGACGACCACCAAGGGAATCTGTCCGATATGTTCCGACAGCCGCCTATATTCTTTCTTGTTGCGTTTGAAATGTTTCTTCTGTCCACGCTTCATACCAACGGAGATTAACTCGGAGTTATCGGAGTACTCAGAGTTCTCGGAATACTCTCCCTCGATAAGACAGAAAGGCTCGTCATGGCGGATGACCTGTGAGTCTATGGGATTAGACGCAGAGCGGCAGAACGACAGATAATACACGGCATCCAGCACATTCGTCTTTCCCACTCCGTTATGTCCGATGAAACAATTCATCTTCGGCGACAACTCAAGAGTAGCCTCACGAATGTTCTTATAATTGAGTATAGAGAGTTTTCTGAGTATCATTTCGACGACAAAGGTACGAATAAGCAAGAAAAGTGCAAAATAAATTTGGTTTTTTTCTCACTTATTCGTACCTTTGCATCCGATTTTCGATTGAATAATAAAAAGAATCTAAAATAATGGCAAACAAAAAACCACAAGCCGCCCCTGAGATGCAGGAGCAGGTCAACAAAGCAGAAGCTTTCTTCGAGAAATACAAGAAAGCCATCATGATTGGCGTATGTGCAGTGATTATCATCGTTGTAGGCGCTATCCTTTTCAATAATTACTACCTCACCCCCCGTGAGAACGAGGCAAGTACAGAACTCGCTAAGAGTCAGGAGCTTTTCAATCAGGAGCAATATGACAAGGCACTCGCTGGATTCCAGAAAATTGCCAATGAGTATGGCTCTACTGATGCAGGCAACCTGGCACAGCTATACATGGGTCTCTGTCAGGCTAACCTAGGCAAATGGCAGGAGGCTGTCAATGCCTTGGAGAGCTTCAGTGGCAAGGGTGATGCGATGATCTCTCCCGCCGCAGAAGGTGCACTGGGTAACGCTTATGCCAACCTCAACCAACTTGACAAGGCAGTAGAGCACTTGAAGAAAGCCGCTAAGATGGCTGACAACAACTCTCTGTCTCCTACATTCCTCATCCAAGCTGGTGAGATCCTGGAAAGCCAAGGTAAGAAAGACGAGGCACTGAAACTGTATCAGGAGGTGAAGGAGAAGTACTTCAACTCTATGCAGTATCAGACCATTGACGAGTATATCGAACGTGCATCTGCTAAATAATGGCAACCAAGAACCTGTCAGAGTACAACATTGAGAATGTACCCGATGCCTCAAACATGATTTTCGGCATCGTTGTTTCTGAATGGAACCCTGAGATTACAGGGGCATTGCTGGAGGGCTGTCGCAACACGTTGGAGAAGCATGGCGCACTGCCTGAGAATATCCATGTGAAGACAGTGCCGGGCTCTTTCGAATTGATTTACGGTGCCCGTCAGATGACCCTTAACGACGGTTATGACGCCGTCATCATCTTAGGATGTGTCATCCGTGGTGAGACGCCCCATTTCGACTATATCTGTCAGGGAGTCACTCAGGGTATCGCCCGCCTCAATGCCACTAACAACATCCCTGTTGTCTTTGGTCTGCTGACCACCAATGACCTGCAACAGGCGAAAGACCGTGCTGGCGGTCGTTTAGGCAACAAAGGTGACGAATGTGCGGTAGTCGCCATTAAGATGGCAAAGTTCTAAGCGACAACATTGTCTCAAAATAATATAGGAGTGCCCCAAGCACTCCTTTTTGTTTTCCCTATTCTTTTTGTTGTCTTTTTCTTTGGTAGTTTACTCACTTTTTTGTACCTTCGCAAACGAGAATGATAAATCACATTATTAATAATTAAAACGAAGAACTATGAAACTGACCTCAAAAAAATTGTTGACTGTCATCGGACTATTGGCTGCCATGTTGTTTGCGCCAGTATTGGAAGCAAGTGCACAGGACGTTCCCTCTATCCCCCGTCAGACAACCGTCAAGAAGACGAAGAAGGTAAAGAAGAATGCCAATGTGGTATGGGGCACCGATTACGACTATCTCTCCACCCGCTACATCAACTACGATGACATCAGAGACTATGACCGTGGACAGATCCGTGTGTTGAAGAACTCCATCTATGCCCGTCACGGTCGCATCTTCAAGGACGCTGCCCTGCGTGAGTATTTCGAGCAGCAGAGTTGGTACCGAGGATATCGAAAGGAGATTCCTGCAGGAGAGTTTAATAAATATGAGAATGCGAATATTGCTTTCCTTTTGAAATACGAGTAATGAAGAGATTCCTGAAAACGGCAGCCGCACTGGCAGGTATTGTCAGTGTGGCTGTTATCCTTTTTACTGCTGTCCCGGCGTCAGCACAACAAATGATTCCCCAAGGGGCAAAGATTTTGATGAAGTCCTATCCTAACTTCATCAAGGGTTATGAGAATGGCCATTTGCTGATGTCTGATGGTTCGAAGATACAGTATGATGACGGACGGCAAAAAACGTTCGAGCAGAAGTTGGACGATGCCGACCCTGAGGATATGTTTGCCTTCAAATACGACAGGAAGTCATGGACACCTGAGTATTTGCAAGATGCAGGTCGTAGTCGTTGTGAACAGCTCTTCAAGAAGATGTACGGTAACTCGGCTGCGGAAGTCAGTAAGAACCTTGTCGCCGTGCCTTGGGCAGGCGGAAAGGTGCAGTTTACGAAGATCAACGGCGCAGCAGACAGTCTTCGTGCCGTCGCCAAGGAACTGGAGAAGCATCCCGAGTTGCGTTCCTATCTGAAGTCGTCCGGCACGTTCTATTGGCGTAAGGTCAGAGGTGCCAATCGTCAGAGTGCGCATTCCTATGGCATGACGATTGACATTGCCGTCGCGAAAAGCGACTACTGGTTGTGGAAGAATCCCGGCAAGAAAGAGACAGACAAGATTGTCTATGCCAATAAGTTTCCCAAGGAACTGGTGCTCATCTTCGAGAAGCACGGTTTTATCTGGGGCGGTCGCTGGTATCACTACGACACCATGCACTTCGAGTTCCGCCCGGAGATCCTGATGGCAAATCCATAAGCTGATTCGATTTCATCAATAACACCCATCTACCAACAACTATTAACAGATATATGATGAAGCACAAGCAACAGCTGCTGTTTATAGCCGCATTACTGACAAGTCTGCTCCCGACCACCAAGTCAAAGGCGCAGAACGGCGACATCGCCGCAAGAATAAACCCCATCCTGTCGTATTCGACAGCGCGAGACGGGCACATCGCCTTTGATACCTTTTTCGCTCCGTTGCAAACAGGTACCAAGCAGATGAACCTGCGAGGGCAGGTAAGTCAAGTCATTCAGAAAATCAACATAAAGTCTGACTTTTCGTTTGGTCACACCACTGACACCATCCGCTTCAACCGTAAGGGAGGTTTCACCAGTATTTCCTCGCCAAAGGTCGATCAGATGAATCCTGGCAAAAAATATTCTGCCACGGTTTATAGTTTTAATTACAAGGGAGACATCTGTACCGGCTATGTCTTCCGCGAGTGGAACGACAATGCCAATTTCGACCACCCCATTGAGCACCGCGACGTTATCACCTACGAGTACGACCAGAAAGGCCGTCTCAGCAAGCAATGGCAGAAGGTATACTTCGAAGAGAAGGACGGCAAACTGCACGAGGCACTCCAAGGTTTCACGAAAGACCCGATGCTGGCGATGGAATACGACCTTGAAGGACGCCCCAACGCTGCCAGTGTCGGCAGCGACGAGCGGGTAAAGTACAATACCCAAGGACAGCTGACGCTATGGATGTATATGAACAACAGCGAGGTGAAAGCCTCAGAGTTCCTCTACAACCAGCAAGGTCGGCTGAGTACCACTAAGTATTACTCGCTCGACGGTATGGACGAAGTGGAATATATCGAGACGAGCTCTACCATCACCTATAATGAGAAGGGCGACATTGCTAAAATTACAACCACCTCATGGACCTGCAACAACAAGTGGGTACATGTACGCCGATTGAACACCACAACTACCAATTATACTTATACCTATGACCAGAAGGGCAACTGGACACGCGTAGCCATCAAGGAAACCGTAAACGGTCGTGCCGTACCGAAAGGCACTATCGAACGGACAATTACTTATTGGAGCGAGGGCGGAAGCGACCAGACAAAAGACACCATTTCGGAAGACAAAGATCCCAACCAAAACGGGAGTGGCAATGGCAATGCCAATGAGTCAGTCAGCAGGAACGCTCCAGGCAACAGAGGAAAAGGCGGCTCCCATGGGGGGGGACACAAACCGGACAAAGATGAGAAGAGACCGGAACGGCAGTACGAAGTCAAGCCTGCCTACTACACCGACTTCTCTGCACTTGTAAGAATTGGAACTATCGAACGCACTTTCAATGGCACACAGGAAGAGAATATTCCGCCCCGAACGGTGGTAGACCATCCCTTTGGAATGCTGCCGCGCATCATCGACGAATACATAGCACCGTTATGGGTTTCGGCAACGTTCTACAAAGACAAAGCTGAGAACGATGCCATTAGTAAACGATTTGGCGACCTTGTCAACGCAGAGTTCAAAAAGTGTACAAGTGCCAAAATACCCACATATGTATGTCCCACCGTATCAAACATCAACATCGTCAAGCCTTTTCATGCTGCTTGGATACAGGATTACCCAAAGGTCTACCCATTCATAAAAAACGAGGATGCCTTTGTCACAATGGTGCTTGAAGCAGAGATGGACAAGAGCTGGGCAAAGCTACCCACGGGTGCGACCATGCACCTTGTTGCGCTATTGATGACCCCCGACGGCTATGTACTGGTTACACCCGTACAACTAAGCGACAATAAACTATTATTATATGTTCGGTTGGATTACACATCAGCATACACCTTTAACAATATTACACAGATTGTCATTCTAAAACAAAATGCTTCTGAAACATTCACAAATGCATCTAAAAGACAAGGCGAAATAAGCACAGAATACACAAAGCGCCTCAATGCCTCTAAAGAAAAAATAAGGAAACGAAACAAGACTAATTAAATATGAGACTTATTTCATGGAACGTAAACGGACTGAGGGCTTGCGAGGGCAAGGGCTTCAGTGATATTTTCAGAGAGTTGGATGCCGACTTTTTCTGCCTGCAAGAGACGAAGATGCAGGCAGGACAATTGGACTTGCAGTTTGAGGGTTATACCTCCTACTGGAACTATGCGGAGAAGAAAGGATACTCTGGTACGGCTATCTTTACGAGACACAAGCCTCTGAACGTGGAATACGGTATCGGCATTGACGTGCACGACCATGAGGGACGTGTCATCACTTTGGAGATGGAGGACTTCTTCCTTGTCTGCTGCTATACCCCCAACTCGCAGGAAGGACTGAAACGACTGGAATACCGTATGTCGTGGGAAGATGCCTTCCGTGCCTATCTGAAGCGACTCGACCAGCAAAAGCCTGTCATCCTCTGCGGTGACCTGAACGTCGCCCATGAGGAGATAGACCTGAAGAATCCCAAGAGCAACCACATGAATGCCGGTTTCACAGACGAGGAGCGTGAGAAGTTCAGCGACCTGCTCGCCTGTGGCTTCATCGACACCTTCCGTACGCTCTATCCGGAACAGGTCACCTACTCGTGGTGGTCATACCGTTTCCAGGCACGTCAGAAGAACGCAGGGTGGCGTATCGACTATTTCGTGACCTCGGAGCGACTGCTTCCACAGATTGTCGATGCGAAGATACATACGGAAGTCTATGGTTCGGACCACTGTCCGGTGGAACTGGAGGTGAGGTAGGAGTTTATAGTTAATAGATAATAGTTAAGAGTTAAAAGAGTTAAAAGAAAATAACCATCTATCGAAATAGTTTGTATCTTTGTCGCGGTTTTGAGAGAACCGACAAACATGTTTAATTAAAATTGAAAAGGAGAAAGAAACAATGAAGAAGATTTTATTTGCTGTGATGGCTATGGTTGCCATCGGTTTTACATCATGTGGTAACAAAGCCCAGCAAGGTGAGGCTGTAGACAGCACTGCTGCTGCCATTAACACTGCCGACGAAGAGGCTGATGCCGCTATCGCCATGTTGTCAGCAAACCTGGAGACCAACGATGTCAGCAAGTTCCAGCAGGCTCTTGACGCTGTCAAGGAAAAGATTGCTGAGTTCATCAAGTCTGACCCCGAGGCTGCCAAACAGTATGTGGCAAAAGTTCAGGGATTCCTGAAAGAGAATGCTGACAAGATCAAGAGCGTTGTTGGTGAGAATGCCACTGTTGCAGCTGCTGTTGCCGCTATCACAGAGGTAGAGCCAGAAGCTGTGGTAAGCGGACTGCTCGAGAAAGTAGGTGACGCTGCTACAAATGCCAAGGACGCTGCTGTTGACGCTGCCAACGAGAAGATTGACGAGGCTAAGAAAGCTACAGAGGACAAGGCTAACGAAGTAAAGGATGCTGCCAAGAAAAAGGCTAATGATGCTATTGACAATGCCGCATCTGATGTCAAGAAAGGCTTGGGGCTGTAAGATAGCCAATAGCCAATTTCGTTGAAGAAATAAGCCGGTTCGCTGAATAGTTTTGGCGAACCGGTTCTTTTTGTCTACATTTGCATCATCTAATCTAAGTAATAATCCAAAAAGTGAAGAAGATGAAAAAGAAGATGATGCCCGTCATACTCATGGCAGCCATGACGATGATGACAATGACAACAGCTTGTTCTTCGGATGACCCGTTGAGCAATGATAGTATTATCTATGGTGATGATAACGACAGTAGTGACGGAAGTTCCTCTGGCAGTAGTTCTACTGGTACCTATAGTGAGATGAAGACCTTCACTATCGCTATCGACAAGACAACGGCAGAGCCTACTTCTGCTGCCACCGCCCAGTATCCAGAGGATGGTGACGCACCCAGTGCCCATACCTTTGGGACAATAGTGAATATCGACATGAGCAATCCTGTCGACCCAGCCGTTGACGGTGTCACCGTGACCATCGACGGTCATAACGTCACCGTCAACCATAGCAGTACGGAGGGAGTATGCTATGTCGTCACTGGTACCACGACAGACGGTTCAGTCATCGTGAAAGGTGATGCACCTTTCGAGTTAAACCTCAGTAATGCCAATATCACCAGTGCCACTACCACAGCCCTTGACTTGGAAAGTAAAGGCAATGCCTACCTTGTTGTCAGTGGTACCAACAAGTTGACAGACGGAGCTACGGAAGACCATAAGGGCGCTCTTTTCAGCAAGGGGAAACTCCTGATTAGCGGTGATGGTTCCCTGGACGTTTACGGAACATATAAGAATGGAATCCATGGCAAGAGCAACATCGTCATCGACAAAGGTGTGAACCTCTATGTCAAATCCACAGAGAATAACGGTATCAAGGCTGGTGATAACATGTTTATCAATGGCGGTATCATCAATGTAGAGGTTTCTGCAGACGGTGGTAAAGCAATCAATGGAGACGCAGACATCACCATCAATGGCGGGCGTACGACAGTGATTGCAACTGGTAATGGTACATGGGAAGTAGACGAGACCCTGACTTACGGCGGAGACACCAAGGCGGCAGCCGGTATTGGCAGTGACGGTATCTTCTACATGAACGGCGGAGAATTATATGCCAAGGCTACCGGCAGCGGTGGCAAAGGTGTCAAGGCAGACCTGGAAGGATATATCACAGGTGGTAAGATCCGTATCATCACAGAGGGTGGACTTTATTACAGCAACGGCTCTACCGAGAGTCATAACTATACGGGGAATACCGACAACCTGCCAGCAGCCTATACATCCTCTCCAAAGGGTATGAAGATTGGGACAAAAGAGGAGGACGGTACTACCACGACGACCTACGGTGTCTTACAAATCTCAGGTGGCGATATCATGATACGAACCAGCGGTAATAATGCGGAAGGTATAGAGAGCAAGGGTACTTTTGAGGTGAATGGTGGCACGATCTTGGTTTACGCCCATGACGATGGACTCAACTCTACAGGAGACATGACCTTCACAGGTGGTACGGTAGTTGCCGTTGGAACGAACAACGATGCCATTGATGCCAATGGGAATATGTATATCAAAGGGGGTACCATTATCGCCTGCGGTGCGAATGGTGCAGAAGCCGGCATCGACATCAATGAGCAAAAGAAGCTCTACATCACCGGCGGTTATCTCTTTTCTATCGGAGGACGTGTAGACGGCAACTTAGGAAGCACCACGCAGGGTATCATCACCACTACAGGTACCGTCTCTGCCAATAGCACAGTCAGCATCAGTAACAGCAGCAAGACACTCTATACCTTCACGATCCCCCCGGTATCCTATAGCGGCAATAATACCATCATCATCAGTACACCAGAGCTGGTCAGTGGCAGCAGTTACACGCTGAAAACGAGCAGCAGCTCAGCAACGGTAACAGCCTCCAACACCATCAGCAACAGCGGTATGGGTGGTCCTGGAGGCGGTATGCCGGGCGGTGGTCCTGGAGGCTGGTAACATACAATAATCATCCAAGCAGTACGTTATATGAAATGGATGAAAGAACAGAAAAAGCATGAGAATCTGACTTATCTGGCACTGTGGGGCATGCTCTTCGCAGTGCCAGTGCTCAGTCTCTACATACGCTCTGTCAGCACCCCCGTCATTGACTTCGAGTGGAGAGAGGTGTTCATGATCTGGAAACAGTTCGGCATCTTCCTTGTCATCTTCCTCATCCATAACTTCCTCCTCGCCCCCCTGTTGGTGTACAAGCAACGCCGTGCCCTATACTTCGGCATCGTTGCCGTGATGATTGGAGGATTCATTGTCTACCAATGCACGAACCGTCCCACGGAACGCAGGGCGTTCAACCACGAGCCACCACCTATGGAACAGATGGAGCGGTCACACCGAGAACAGATGGATCCGTCGCACCATCAGCGTCCTCCCCGTCCTCGCGACTTCAAAGACCACGGACGGCACAGACCTCCTATGGTGGTGGGACAGCATGATGTCATCGCCCTTATCATCCTCATCCTGATGCTGGGCATGAATATCGGCATCAAGCTCTATTTCAAGTCACGCCATGATGCCAAGCAACTCATGGCACTGGAGAAGGAGAATCTGGAACAGCAACTGGAGTACCTGCGGTACCAGATCAACCCGCATTTCTTCATGAACACGCTCAACAATATCCATGCGTTGGTGGACATCGACCCTGAGAAGGCGAAGGACACCATCCTGGAACTATCGAAGATGATGCGTTTCGTACTCTATGAGGGCGACAAGAAGGGAGTGCCCCTGAGTCGCGAGTTCGACTTCATCCGTCATTACGTCACCCTGATGCGACTGCGCTATACGGACAAGGTAGATGTACAGGTCAACCTGCCTGCAGAGGTTCCCGACTGCCAGTTGCCGCCTCTCATGCTCATCACGTTTATTGAGAATGCCTTCAAGCATGGCATCAGTTACCAACATGACTCGTTTGTACATATCAAGATAGAGGTGAGAGGTGAGAGAAAAGAGGTAAGAGGAATGTGGCTTCACTTCACCTGTCGTAACTCGAAGGCAGACACCCCCAATCAGGAGAAAGGCGGTGTAGGACTTGCCAATGTCAAACAACGATTATACTTACTCTATGGAGAAAACTATACACTGAATATACAGGACGATCCTGATACCTATAATGTTGAACTTCAAATACCACTCACATGATCAGATGTCTGGCTATTGACGACGAGCCGCTGGCGTTACAGCAACTGGTAACCTATATCGGTAAGATTCCCTTCCTCGAACTGGCAGCCCAGTGTCAGAGTGCCCTGGAGGCGAGGAAGTTTCTGGAACAGGAGACGGTAGATGCCATCTTCTGCGACATCAACATGCCCGACCTCAACGGCATGGAGTTCGTCAAGTCGCTGCAGGCTCCGCCACTGGTCGTCTTCACCACCGCCTATAGCGAGTATGCCGTCGAGGGCTTTAAGGTCAATGCCGTCGACTACCTCCTGAAGCCTTTCGGTCTGCAGGACTTCCAAAGGGCGGCAAATAAAATAAAGGAGTTCATGGAGTTAAAGGAGTTAAGGAGTTATGACAATACTTCTTCATCTCCAAAAGACGACGATACCATCTTCGTCAAGACCGAATACCGCATCGTCAAGGTCACCATTGCCGACATCCGTTATGTTGAGGGCATGAGTGAGTATCTGAAGATTTACATAGAAGGAGAGTCAAAACCTATCATCACCCTCCTCTCCATGAAGAAAATCACTGAACATCTTCCGGAAACTTTCATGCGCATCCATCGCTCGTATATCGTCAATCTCAACAAGATCCAGGAGGTCAACAAAAACCGCGTCATCATGGACGCAGATACCTACCTGCCCATCGGCGACAACTACAAAGAGGCGTTCCAACGTTATCTTGATGCGAAATTTCTTGGCAAATAGAAAGAAAGTTCGTACCTTTGACCTGCGGTCGAAGGTACTTCGCTCGAAAAAGCAAAAGAAAAACGATTTTTCTTTTGCTTTTTGCTTGCTTATTCGTACCTTTGTAGCCTAATGAGAAGAGTACACACCTTATTCATGTTATGGCTGTCTGTGCTGACGATGAGTGCACAGATGGTTGACCCCGTCCATTTCACGTCACAACTGAAGGAGCTGCCCAACAATGAGGCGGAGATTGTCTTCTCTGCCAAGATTGACGCAGGATGGCATGTCTATTCGACAGACCTGAAAGATGGTCCTATTGCCGCCAGTTTCAACGCCGTCAAGATGGAGGGAGCAGAAAAGGTAGGGAAACTGAAATCACGGGGCAATGAACAGAAGGTGTTCGACAAGCTCTTCAACATGGAGGTACGCTACTTCGAGCATAGCGCCATCTTCGTACAGAAAATCAAGTTCACCAAGGAGAAATACACCATCGACTGCTACCTGGAATATGGCGCCTGCAATGATGAGATGTGTATGCCGCCATCGACGGTGGAGTTTAAGAAGGAAGGGATGGTCAAGTTGCCAGAGCCTGAGAAAGTGGAAGAGAAAGTGGAGCAACCCAAAGATACGGCAACTACCGACTCCATTTCTAACAGCCAACAGCCAACAGCCAGTAAGCTCTGGCAACCTGTCACCAAGGAACTGCAAGGCTTTAGCGATACACCCACTGACCATTCTCTTTGGTATATATTCCTCGCCGGACTCTTGGGCGGATTCTTAGCCTTACTCACTCCCTGCGTATGGCCTATCATCCCCATGACCGTGTCGTTCTTCCTGAAGCGCAACAAGGAACGCTCAAAAGCCATCCGTGAGGCATTCACCTATGGAATGAGCATCATCATTATCTACGTGGCATTGGGTCTGTTGGTGACAGCACTCTTTGGAGCCAATGCACTGAATGCCCTCAGCACCAATGCATGGTTTAACATCTTCTTTGCCCTGTTGCTCATCGTCTTCGCCGCCTCCTTCTTCGGAGCCTTCGAACTGACACTACCAGCATCATGGTCGAATAAGATTGACCAGAAGAGTGAGCGGACGACAGGATTACTTTCCATCTTCCTCATGGCATTCACCCTCGTACTGGTATCGTTCTCCTGTACGGGTCCCATCATCGGTTTCCTTTTAGTTGCCATATCCACCCAAGGAAACATCCTCGGACCGACCCTCGGTATGTTAGGCTTCTCCATCGGACTCGCCATCCCCTTCGCCTTCTTTGCCCTCTTCCCGTCACTGTTGAAGTCTGTGCCGAAGTCGGGCGGATGGATGAACACCATCAAGGTGGTGTTGGGATTCATCGAACTCGCCTTCGCCCTGAAGTTCCTAAGCGTGGCAGACCTCGCCTATGGCTGGCGACTCCTCGACCGTGAGGTGTTCCTGTCGATATGGATAGCCCTCTTTGGACTGCTGGGTGCCTACCTCATGGGATGGCTCCGTTTCCCCCATGACGAACCGGAACATCGCACGAACGTACCCCAGTTCTTCCTCGGGCTCCTCTCCTTTGCTTTCACCATTTATATGATACCTGGATTATGGGGAGCCCCCCTGAAAGCCATCAGTGCCTTTACACCGCCGATGTATACACAGGACTATAAGATCGTGCAGACCACCGTAGTGGAAGCACCTTTCAAGGACTACGAACAAGGGATGGCATTTGCCCGGGAACAGCAGAAGCCCGTCATCATCGACTTCACCGGCTTCGGTTGTGTGAACTGCCGTAAGATGGAGGCTGCCGTATGGACCGATGAGGAGGTGGCTCGCCGACTCACCCAGGACTATGTGCTCATTTCCCTGTATGTCGACGACAAGACTCCCCTCCCCCAGCCTATGGAGGTGGAGGTGAATGGTCAGAAGCGTACGTTGCGTACCATTGGCGACAAGTGGAGTCATCTGCAAGCCACTAAGTTCGGAGCTAATACCCAACCCTTCTATGTGCTGCTCGATGCGCAAGGCAAACCGCTGGGACCCTCGCGCTCTTACGATGAGGATATCCAAGAATACATCAACTGGCTGGATGCCGGATTGACAAAATACAAACCATAAAACCCAAAATAATGAGAAGAATTATCACATTTATCATGGTCATAGCATTCACTATACCATCCTTCGCACAGTTTGAGACCAATAGAAGCAGGAGTCGCTATAACCGCGATGATACGGAACGCTATTACGGGCTGCGTCTAGGTATGAATATCGCCAGTACCAGTAGCGAGACAAGTACGTTCGACACCAATCCACGTAGTGGTCTGGTCATCGGCTTTGCCTATGGTATGCAACTCTCCAGGAACTATCCCCTTTGGCTGGAGATGAGTCTGTTGTATTCTGAGAAGGGAGGAAAGACCCATCTCAACGACGAGAAGGTGACATACCGTTTAGGTTATCTGCAACTTCCTATTGTAGCGAAATATAGTATTAATCTCGACGACGACCTCTACCTGCAGCCTTTCTTTGGAGGTTATCTCTCTGTAGGTGTCACTGGTAAGGTGAAAAACTACGGCACCAGGGAGTCGGAGAGCGTCTTTGACACCATGAAACGCTTCGATGGCGGACTGCGTGGCGGATGTGGTCTGGAGTATAAGATGATGTATATTGAGGCAGGCTATGACCTTGGACTTGCCAACATCGCCAAGGACGACTTCGACGCTGCTCATACTCGTTGTCTGTTTATCAACCTCGGCATCAATTTTTAATTATTAATCTCATTTTTATCTTCTTAGATGACACTTTATCCCCAAATGATCATAGAAGCCCTGCAGACTGTGACGTATGCAGGCACCAAGAAGAATATCATAGAGAGCGGCATGCTGGCTGACCAACCGGTCGTTGCCGCTCCTCAGAAGGAGGGCGACCCTTGGCAAGTCAGCGTTATACTGGAGTTCCCTCGTGACACCGACCCTTTCCTGAAGTCTACCGTCAAGGCTGCCGAGGCAGCCATCAAATACCACTGTGGCAAGGATGTTGAAGTCAATATCCAGACAGAGTTCAAGTCAAAGCCCCGTCCAGAGGTGGGTAAGATGCTGCCTGGCGTGAAGAACATCATAGCTGTCAGCAGTGGTAAAGGTGGTGTGGGTAAAAGCACTGTCTCTGCCAATCTCGCCATCGCCTTGGCACGACTGGGTTATCAGGTGGGGCTGCTTGATGCCGATATCTTCGGACCATCGATGCCGAAGATGTTCAAGGTGGAAGACGCACGCCCCTATGCTGTCAATGTGGAGGGGCGTGACTTGATAGAACCCATCGAGGCATATGGAGTGAAACTGCTTTCTATTGGTTTCTTCGTCAGTCCTGAGACGGCAACGCTATGGCGTGGCGGTATGGCATCGAATGCACTGAAACAACTCATTGCCGATGCCGACTGGGGAGATCTCGACTACCTGATCCTCGACACACCTCCTGGCACTTCCGACATCCATCTGACGCTCTTGCAGACCCTTGCCATCACTGGTGCCATTATCGTCTCGACACCTCAGCAGGTGGCACTTGCTGATGCCCGCAAGGGAATCGACATGTATCGCAATGAGAAAGTCAACGTACCCATCCTCGGACTGGTAGAGAACATGGCATGGTTCACACCTGCCGAACTACCTGAGAACCGTTACTATATCTTCGGCAAGGAGGGTTGTAAGCAACTTGCGGAAGAGATGAACGTCCCCCTACTCGCACAAATTCCCCTTGTACAGGGCATCTGCGACAGCGGTGACCAAGGCACGCCTGCTGCCCTCAACAGCGACACGGCAACGGGCATCGCCTTCATCAACCTCGCACAGTCTGTCGTCACTGTCGTCAACAAGCGCAATCGTGAACTGCCCAAGACCCAGATTGTCGGGGTTAAATAATTTGATTTCTCCATTCTTTTGTTTTTCTAAGTTTTTCTTTGAAAGGTATGCCATGAGAATGGCGATAAATGAATCAAAAACCAGTCCACTTGATCTCGGAAGTGTAAAAAGAATTAATAGAAAAGGACTCACAGCTGTGAGTCCTTTTTGACAGAATGGGATTACATTTATTTACTAATCGTCCCAGTCAGTGCCCCTGACAGAGCGGGAATCACCACCATCAGGACCGTTAGGGTCAGGAGAGTCGCTCAGCAATTGTGTTTGCTTCATTTTTACCATTCGCATGGCAGGTTTTTCATATTTCTTCATTTTGAGAGTTTATTTAATTACTTTTTTACCATTGACTATATAAATGCCCTTGGCAGCTGGTTTGGTTATCTGTCGGCCTTGCAGGTCGTAGTACGTGTGTGTACCGTTATCCTCTATCGTGTGGATATACGGTGTGCTGATGCCCGTAACCTCGCCCGGGAACTCGTCAGTATCGAAACCACCGGCAGGGAAGCTTACAATGGGGTCATCTTCTTCGTCACCCATTATGTACTGCTTATACGAAAGTGAATAGGTGTTGTTGCCCGTGGGAGCATCGGGAACGAAAATGCCGCGGAACTGTTTCAGCCAAGCATCAGGTGTATCAGGACGGACGCGCATGAAGTAAGGAGTACCCTTCCAGTTCCAAAGACCATAGCCATGCATGGCGGCAGCATCGGCACTTGCAATGTTGTCGAAATGCCCCTTCCAAACGCCGATTCTGTTGGCATCGACGTCTGTATCGCCCCATTTGTACACAGGATAGCCCTCGGGCGCTTCATTGACAATAGTGGCGTTGTTGACTCCCAGTCGCACGCTACCCTCCTTCACTATAATTATGTAGGGTCGGCCAGCAGTCAGTGTGGGGAAGACATTAGAGAAGACGAACTCCTTGTTGTCCTTGATGTAATAGAGCCAGCATGTCTGCACCTTGTCGGCGTCGCGCAGTTCGGTCATATCGAAGTCGAAGGGCAGGCAGACGGAGTAGGCGCGGCTCTTCCAGGTGCCGTCCTCGTTCTTGTCGGCGCTGAGCACGCGGTCGTAGAAGACGTTCACCGCCTTGCCGTTGTACTGCTCCAGAAGTTCGCTGTTGTCCTCGTCGTCCTTGATGATGAGTCCGCTGAAGCGGAGCAAGCCGTCCTCCTTGTCGAAGTTGGCGCGCGTATGATCTTTCTTATCGCTATAATCAGGATCTGCTCCGTACTGTCCCCTGATTCGGAAGCTCCCCAAGAACATATCGTCACTCTCCGTCACATTGCTGACGTCCCAGCCGATGCCTGCGAAGATGGTTATTAGTTTCGTAGAATAAAACATTTGCGTCATGTCTGTCACCTTCGAAGTGTTGAATGTGCTCAAGTCGAGTGTAGAAATGTAGTTGTAAGAACCATAGTTTGCGAACATACGACGCATGCTGGTTACCTCACTGGTATTGAGGTTTTTCACCCCATATATACTAATTGCGTAATCGAAGTTGTCGAACCATCTTGCGCAACTGGTGGGTCGCGCAGCAGCAAACGTCTCGTCGAAAACCACGTAAAGTATTTTTTTAGGGTAATCGTACCAGGCAGGTTTATCGCCAGTATTGGTGGCATCCCATGTCGTAACACCGTCAGGAGGGGTGTTAGTGCCCTTGAAGACGAGCGTGCGACTGTCCCCATCATACTCGGCCACATAGTAGTCGAAGGTCTGCAGTCCGTCGTAACGTTCAAAGCGGTAGATCTTAGGCAGCGTGCCGGGGACAGTGTCGGGGTGGAATACCTCGAAGGCGGGCATGGAGATGTCGAGACCTTCCAGCACGCTGGGGTCGAAGCTCGAGGAGCCGCTACCTTCGCCGGAGCCGCCGAAGCTGCCGAGCAGGCCGGCGAGGTCAATGTCTTGGGTATAGCGCAGGATGCTGTCGCCGCGGAAGGTGATGGTAGCAAAGGCGTCTTTGTCGATGGCAATCTTCACCTGAGCGCTGTCGCCAGGTGTGCCGGGAATGGTGTCGTGGCGCAGCTTGTTGACATCGCTGCCACCGAAGATGCTCATGAAGTCAGGCATGGTGCTGCCTTCCTCACCAGTGCCCTCACCAGTTCCTGTACCTGTTCCTGTACCTGTGCCTTCTCCCATTCCTGGGATGCTGAAGCTTTTGGCACCGGGTTTCTTCGCACTGGTATAGAAATAGCTGATGGCGCTGGTGCTGAGGTTCCACTTGCCAGCCTCACCGCGCAAGGTGACGGCGGAGACATCGTCGGGTACCTCGTCGATGGTGCCATTCTCGCCGATACGCACCTCAACGGCCTTCTTGCCGCCCATCGTCGCGTCGTCGGACGAGATGACGTAGCTCTTGTCGTTCATGGTGGCTACGATGAGCAGCGAGTCACGGGCCTGCAGCGTCGAGGCGTCTTCTACGAGTACGAAGTGTCCCTCTTCGGCATCGGTCGTGGTGACCTTCAGACTGAACGAGCGGCTCATGGTGTAGGTGCCTTCTGCTACGGTGACAGGCACGCTGAGTGTGACCTTGGTCTTGCCGGTGCCCTCTGTGACGAGCCAGCCGTCGCTGGTGACCTTGGCCACGGTGGTATCCTTCACGCTTATGGTCGGGTCACCGAGCTTGCCGGGGATGTCGCCCTCAATGCTGTAGAGCTCGGTGCCGTCGCGATGGGTGCCGAGGTAGAGCTTCGTATCTGCTACCACCAGCTTGCGAACGAGTGTCTGCATACAGTTGTCGGCATCGATGATAGCCACGGGGTTTTTACTGGTACCAAAGCTCATGGTCGAGCTGCTGCCGGTGGAATAGCTCATCGGACCTACCACGAGCACCTCGTCGCCCACAGAGATGCTGTCGGCGGTGAGGTCACCCCAGTTGAGACCACGACCAGTGGACACCTTCAGCGAGTCTTTCATCACGCCGCTGTCGGAGAGCCAGTACGTCAGCGTGCCTTCCACGCTGCTGTCGGTCAGCCCGGGAATGGAGACACCGCCCGCAGCGCCGTAGTTGCTTTTCTCAACCTTGCAGACGATGCCCTTCACGAAGTAGTTGTAGCCCACGGAGCCGTTGCCATCCTTGGCATAATTGATAGCCTCGGCTACGGTGAAGGGATGGTCACTGGTGCCGGAGACGTCGTTGCCGTCATCAACACGCAGCGTGTAGGTGGCAAGCGCATAGTTGTTTTTCTTGTCGCCCTGATAGACCACGGTGATGTCGGTCGTACCACGGCGCACCAGGGTGATTTTGCCCGTCGAGGCATCGACCTTGGCTACTCGCTCGTTGGTAGAGAAGTAGGTGGCTTTAGCGCCTGAGGGCAGACCCGTCAGCGTAGGTGCAACGAAGTTGTCGGCGCCGTTCTTCAGGTCGGTCTCATAGTTATAGTCCTCCTCGCCATTGGTGTTGACAAAGGAGAGCACCACGTCGTTCTTGCTGGAGTCCGACTTGCGGAAAAAGGCGGTGACCGTGCCCTTGATCTGGTCGTCAATGGACATCTTGGTGCGCCAGTTGTTCGAAATGGACATCATGGAGTACATACCCACCACGCGGTTGGTGTCGTTGACCACGGTGTAGAGGAACTGAGCGCGCTTGTTGCCCTCGTCTTGGATGGTGTTGAACGTGTTCACGCCGTCACTGCCGCCCACACGCAGACCGTTATCCTTGTTAATAACGGTTAGGTAGTTTTTGCCGGTCTTGAACTGATACTTGCGGTTGTCGCCGCTGCCCGTAATGGTTACCGTCCATTTTACCGTGTCGCCCACCGTTTCCTCGGCGATGCGGTCGAGGCGGTCGTTCAACTTGATGGATGCCGCCTGGGGCGCAGAACCTTCCTCGGGATTGTTCGCCAAGGCCAGCTTCTTCGTCAGGTCTACAATGACCACCTGATCGCCCGACTTCAGGTCTTTGGGCAGGGTCTTGATCCAGACCTCGCCACTGGCGGCCCATGTGCTCCCGCTTCCTGCCAATAAGGCAAAGACCAGAAGCATTGTTCTTAGTAGCTTTTTTCTCATTTTTACGTTGGTTTTAATATTTTTAGAATGTTATTTCATTTTCAACCTACAAAGATAATTATTTTTTTGGAAAACAAACAATATTTTTGGTTCTAAAATTTTTGAATAGTTTTGGATGACAAAGGGACTGGTACTGCTAAAGATGTTTGATGTAAGATGTCTGATGGCTGATGGCTGAAGGAACTTTTGGTTCAGAGTGTCTGACAAAAGGAATTTCGCAGAAACACCTAACATCCTAACCCGATGTGCCGCAATCGCCCTTGTACAAAGGGATTGAAGCGGGTTAGGTGTTGCTCAAACACCTAACC